>NZ_JASHJA010000059.1:0-13294 GCF_030733445.1 Bacillus sp. MMSF_3353 | reverse complement strand
CTGTGTTTCTTCAAATTTTCGTTTTTGGATATATGCTTGAGCATGGATAATTTCTTTCTGAAGTTCTTTTAATTCTTCCGTAGATCCAGATTCAATCCTCATGTACGTAGTAACTAGACTAATCATCATATCCATCTTTTCTACTATATTTTTAAAAAGTAGGGTTCCCTAACGTGGGCAGATTGTTTCAACAGATAAATTTACTGTCGATGGTTCATAGTAGGAAGCAAGTGGTCTACAAACAAATGATCTCCTAAATTATTAAAAATTTTTAGTTCCAGTTACAGAATTCTTATTTTATAAGGATTCATTTTTGTATCAAAAGCATACAAAGTAAAAAAATAAGATCGGCGAACACGATCTTATCTTTAGCACAAGGAGTAAACAAAAAGGATAACCATTATATTTTTATTTTGCTTAGATTTTTGCTGATTCTTAATATTAAAACCATAATCAACAATAGTATATATATTGAGAAAGTAATTACAAATTTTGTTGTAATTATTTTAAAAAAATGAAAGTAAACTTTCACTTTCCTCAAACTATTGACTTAATAGAATTTTATTATCTAATTTTTTTAATGTCTTGAATAATTTCGTCATAAGGAGTATTTTCGACACCTGAATATTTTTTTAGAACTTTTCCATTTTTGTTAATCAGATAAAAACTTGTGCCATGTATAACTTGTGTATCATTTTCTGGCTTAGTTACAAGTGATTGGAAGTTTTCTTTAGCAAACTTTTCAATATCTGCTCTTTTATATCCCGTGAGGAAATGAGTCCTACTTCCATCCATTGCATAGGTCTTCATAAATTCTGTTATTTTTTCTGGTGTGTCTACTTCAGGATCAACACTAAATGATACAAATTCTACATCTTTAATCCCGTCCGTATTCAACATTCTCTGGAGTTTTGCCATATTGGCTGTCATAGGTGGACAAACTGTTTGGCAACTTGTAAAGAAGAAATCAGCTACCCAAATTTTATCTTGTAACTCAGCTGATCCAAATTGCTTCCCATTTTGATCTGTAAATGAGAACTTTTGTACATCCCAATCTAGTGAATTGTTGAGTTTTGCATCTTTGCATGCTCCTAGAGCTATAACTGTGATTATAAGTATAAGTGATCTAATGAAATTCATTTTTTTCATATGTATTTATCTCCTTTCATTTTTTATAGATTTTACGGAATGGTTATATGAACTACCCAACAATCGGTAGTATTTACTTTGGTTAATTTTTATTTTTAATAGCCATCGAATTAATCTTAACAAAACCGAATGAATCCCCTTGTTCCAGGGTATTTATAATAATACTACTATGCATATAGCTTCCTCTTTGATGTTTATAGTTCACAAGACTGCTTATAATTAAGATTGTTAGGTATGTCATTATTACATACATAGCTTCTTTATTTTACGGATCATAATAAAAGGTTAAAGGTAAAGTAAAACAAGAAGATATTATCTAGTACTTTGTTATACAAAGCGCGATATCTGATAAGAAGTATTTTATATAAGGAAAAATAGATAGTTCATTCAAGAACTTATTGATAATACTGGTAATGAATTCATCTCGGTATGATCCTTGAATTAATATCCTTAATAAGAGTGAAAAAACACTATATATTTGGCTAATGTGTTAAAAATAGAGTTAACTATAGTATAAATTAAAGATTAAATTATACATATTGAGAAAATATTTTAGAGATTGAATATTAAGATTTCTCCTATTAAAATTAAATTTGAAATGAAAGGATAATCTGTAAGCATGGCCCTTATGTAGAAAAGAGATAGGACTATTTCTATCTCTTTTTGTTATGCTGGCAGTTTATATATCTTTAATTAATTCTTTAGACACATGTAAAGGAATTTAGTTTATACCTGATATATTCCTTTTATTAAGTTAACTAAGTTAATTGATTCAAGAATTTTATAACATTAGGAGGATAACAAATGAAAAATTATCAACTTACACAGATTTTAAGAGAAAAAAGAAATATAGACAAAAATTATTATGAATTTTTGCATGAAACGGATCTAAGTATGGGAATTTATGAATTGAAAGCAGGATCTTTAGATATCCAACAACCACATACAGAAGATGAAGTATATTATATTATCAATGGCAGAGCACAACTTGAAGTAGAGAGTGAAAATATTTTTGTTGAATCTGGTTCTATTATTTATGTAAAGGCTAACATGGAACATAGATTTCATACTATTGAAGAAGATCTCACGGTACTTGTTTTCTTTGCACCTGCTGAATACTCTTGCGAAAAAGATTTTAAATTACAACGATAATTGCATAATAAGAAAGGTGAAAATAAAAGTCTTTTTATCAAGTTTGTTTAAATTAGACAACAACTAATTATAGGCAGGTATGTTATTCCATTAAAGAAAAATAAACTTTTTCAATAAATAAGAATCAATAGAAAAAAACAAAAATGTTAAAATCAGGAAATTTATGTTTAAAAAAGGTAAACTTTACGGCGTTTTTAATGAATTCTTGTTAGTTTTTTCAAGTAAAAATATCTAGTTGCATGTCTTTCAATTTGAGGTTTTTTGGGTTTTTTTTACATGAAAATATATTTATGGAAAAATGTTTCTAAATATTTCTAATCTATTGAACAATCAAAAGTTTTAGTATACGATTACAACGTGTTATCAAGATATACAGAGAAGAAAAGGAGATTACATATGAAAAATAAAAAAATTGGAATCATCATGAGAAAAGGTTATAGCATTCATGGTGATCATATTGAAACTGCAGGAAGAATATCTGATGAACTTTACTTGTTTACGAGTGTACCAAGTAAAACAATGGATGCGCGCTTTAAAGAAGTAATTGTACTTGAAGAGGCTTCTGAAATAGATGCTGAAAATTATATTTTTACAAAAGGAAAAGATATAGGAATTAACTTTTTTGTAACTTGGCAAGAAACTGATATTGTATTAACTGCTAAAATTAATGAACGCTTTGGCAATAAAGCGTTATCTGTTGAAGCTGCTACGACATCTCGAGATAAATCAAAGCAGAGAGAATTTATGTTAAAGAATTCTATTGCTAGTCCTAAATTTGCAAAAGTTAATTCTATAGAGGATGCAGAGAAAGAAATAGAAAATATTCCTTTCCCTGTAATCATTAAGCCTACTATGGCTGCTAGCAGTGAATCTGTATATTTAGTTAACAGCTTAGAAGAATTGAATAATTCATTAGAAAAAATTATTAATCTTTCTAAAACAAATAAAGGATTCTATTTTAATCAAACACAACAATGTGTGGCATTAGTAGAAGAATTTCTGACTGGAGAAGAAATTACAGTTGATGGAGTCGTTTTAAATGGAGAATTTTACCTTGGTGGAATTCACAATAAAAATAAAATGATGGGTCCATATTTCGAGGAAGATGAATACACTTTACCGTATGTTGGTGTAGATGAAGACATAGTTGTTAATATTGCTAAAGAAATATGTGGAAAATTAGCTATTGAAAACAGTTTATTTAATGTAGAACTACGCCGAGATACGCAAGGGAATTTTAAAGTTGTAGAATTTAGTACTAGAATCAGTGGCGGGCATGTTTATCGTAATATACGTGATGTACATGGAATTGATTTAGTAGCCGTTAATATTCTTGGTTTATTAGATTGTAAAGGGGATATTATGGAATTCTTCTTAACTAGATCTACAACACCAAAATCTTGTACTTGTATTAAATTTGTATATAGATCTGGAATTATAAAGAAAAATGAATTGGGAATTGTTGCTGAACAGCCAGAGTATAAGGCTTACTATCCTGTAGCAAAAGTAGGAGCTGAAGTATATCATGCTCCAAAAGGATTTGATATAACGGGCTTACTTTCATTAAGAGCACCATATAATGATAAATCTGATGTAGAAAATTTGCGCCAAAGAGCTAGAGTATTAGATAATCAATTAGATATAGAATTAGAAATTCCGGTTCATGCATAAAAACTTAAGTAAATCTGGTTGTTATATTCCTTGTTTTAAATGAGGAATATAACCGCTAGATTTATCAATAAATTATTTAATAGTATCAATTTAAAACCAAGTAATCCTATATATATTATTATTATTATTGAAATGGAGTGGAAAATATTATGAATAAAAAAGTATCTATTTTGGGAGCACCTACTTACTTCGGAGCTAGTATAGGAGGGGTTGACCTTGGACCATATGTTATAAGATACGGCGGTATGTCGAAGCAATTAACTGAAATCGGAATTGATTTTGTTGATCTAGGAGACATTTCTCTTCCTTCAACCAATAATAAAAATTATGGAATTGTCAAACAAGAGTTTTCAAATGAAGTAATTGATATATGTAAAAATATTGCTTCGACAGTTGAGAACGAATTGGAAAAAGGGCATTTCCCATTAGTTTTAGGTGGAGATCATAGTATTGCAATTGGGACTGTAACTGGAATTCTTAGAAAGATACCAAGATTGGGAGTAATCTGGTTTGATGCTCATGGGGATGCAAATACATTTGAAACATCGATTTCTGGTAATATTCATGGGATGTCTTTAGCAATTCTCTTAGGATACGGTAACGAAAAATTTAAAGATTTTCTAGAGAAAGAAACTAAAATTGATCCAAAGAATATCGTACAAATAGGAATTCGTGATTTAGACCCGGGGGAAGAAGAGTTTCTCAAAAATTTAGGAGTAACAATTTTTACAGCAGAAGATGTGAGAAAACAAGGAATAAAAAGTATTATGGAAAAGGCAATTAAGATTCTCAATAATAATACAGATGCAGTTCATCTAACATTTGATTTAGATGCTTTAGATCCTGAATTTGCTCCTGGAGGAGGATTAGCAGTTCCACATGGTTTAAGTTTAGATGATACAAAAGAGGCAATTGATATGCTAAGAAATAATACAAACCTAGTAGCTGCAGAGTTTACGGAAATAAACCCTATATTAGACAAGGATAATATTACTGTCAACACAACAATTGGACTTATCACTGAACTTTTAAGTAAGAAAGTTACTATGTCTAAATAATTTTTTCTGAAATTATTTTTAAAACTATAAAAAAACAATAAAAAAATATAAAAAATAAAATTATATACGAGAATTTAAAAAAACGAAAAGGACGAGTCAAATGAATAATAAAATATATGATGTTATTGGAATTGGATTTGGGCCAGCGAACCTTGCTTTAGCAACTGCTATTGAAGAAGAAAATAATTCAATGGAAAGAATTTTTCTAGAAGAAAAAACGCACTATCAATGGCATCCAGGGATGCTTTTAGATAATACAAATATTCAAATTTCATTTTTGAAAGACCTTGTAACTCTAAAAAATCCTAAAAGTAAATTCTCCTTTTTAAATTATCTACATGAAAATGAAAGACTAAGCGATTTTATTAATCTCTCAGAGTTTTATCCGTCACGACTTGAATACAATGATTATATGTCTTGGGTTGCATCTCAATTAGAAGAACACGTTTATTATAGTCGAACAGTAATTTCAGTAGACCCTATTATATCTGAAGATTCTGTCGAATTATTAGAAGTTATTGTACAAAATACAAAGACTAATCAATTAGAGAGCTATATTACTAAAAATATTGTTTTGGCTACAGGTGGAACACCAAGAACGCCAATAAACATTGAATTGAATAATAGTAGAGTATTTCATTCAAGTCAATTTAAAAACAAAATTAATAACTTTAAACAAAATGATGCTCATAAGTTTTTAGTTGTAGGTTCGGGACAAAGTTCAGCTGAATTATTTTTCCATCTAATCAATAATTATCCGAAATCAGATATTACGGCAACGATGAGACCTTTCTCATATAAAGCTGTAAATGAAAGTAAGCTTGTTAATCGTATATTTGACGCTAATATGATTGACTTTATTTATTCTTTACCAGAAAAAAATCGAGATGCTTTATTAAAACACCACAGTGATACTAATTATGCAGCTGCGGATGGAAGTTTAATAAGCCAAATTAATAAAGCTTTATATAACCAAAAATTTCATGGAGAAGATCGTTTTAGAATAAAGCCATTTTTAGAATTAACGGAGATAAAAACACTGTCTGATAAAGCGGTTGTTTATTACAAAGACATAGTTAAACATACAGAAGTTGTTATTGAAGCTGATGCTGTAATTCTTGCTACTGGGTACGAAAGTAAAAAGAACCATCCTTTATTAAAAAATCTTAACTCGTACATTTCAGATAATATTGAAGTTTCCCGAAATTATCGTTTAGAAACAACGGATAAATTTAAACCTGGTATTTATTTACAGGGTGTAAATGAAAGCACTCATGGACTGAGTGACACTTTATTATCTAATTTATCTATTCGATCAAATGAAATTTTAAAAACCGTACAAGAAAATAATTCATTAACAGAAGAAAAAACTAAAAACGTGGTTTCATAATATAGGGGGTCTAAAGATGCATATTGAAAAGATAAATCCACAGATTTTTACAAATGAATATGATATTATGTGTCAACGATTATTTCCGCATTCTAATAAATTATATGATTCACCATTTGGTGCAATGTGGGGAATCATAGAACCTGGAGAAATTTCTAAAATTCATGGGCATCATGAAGTTGAAACTTTTATTATCTTTAAGGGTGAAGGAATAGTTAAAGTGGGTAAAAAAGAAGAACCTGTTACGCAAGGGGACGCCATCTTTATTCCACCATTTGAAGAACATAGTTTGAAAAATACATCAGATGAAAATTTGATATTCTTCACCATATGGTGGGAAAATGCTTTTAGTAAAAAAAATAGCAAGAAGTTAGATTCAGGTAAAAAGAAATATTTAATAACGGCCACACCACCAACACCTAATGGTGATTTACATGTAGGGCACCTATCTGGTCCATATACAGGAGCTGACATTTTAACTAGATATTTAAAACTTAAAGGAAATGAAGTCTTTTATATGAGTGGGGCGGATGATCATCAAAGCTATGTGCCGTTTAAGGCTGGACAATTAGAAAAATCTCCTAGAGAAACGGCAGATCATTTTGCTAATGAAATTGAAAAAACATTAAGACTAGCAGAAATTAATCCGGATATTTTTGTAAAGCCTCATTTTTCAACATTCCACATTGAGTTTGTCAAAGAGTTTTTTGAAAAACTGTGGAATGAAGGTAAATTAGTAGAAAAAGAAGTCGACATTCTATTCTGTAAGCAATGCGATAAGCACCTTTATGAAGCTTATGTGAGAGGTAATTGTCCACATTGTGATGAATTATCAGATGGCAACGCTTGTGAAAAATGTGGTAGACCTAATTTGTGTATAGATTTATTAAACCCAACTTGTAAATGTTGTGGTAGCGAACCAGAGAAATCTAAAATTAAACAACTATTTTTCCCATTAAGTAATTATAAAACACAATTAAAACAGTACTACAAAGAATTAAAAATAGGGCCACATCTAACGGCATTATGTGAGAGAATGCTAGATGAAGATTTCCCTGATATTCCTATTTCACATGTATCTGATTGGGGAATTCCAGTTCCGGTAGAAGGATATGAAAATCAAACTATATATGTATGGTTTGAAATGGCACCTGGATATTTATCTGCGACAAACGAATTAATTCAGGATAAAAACCTTTCGTATACGTTAAGGGATTTTTGGAATAATCAAGATACGACTATCATTAATTTCTTTGGATATGATAATGGCTATTTCCATTCAGTGCTTTTCCCAGCTATTTGGCTAGCATATAGTGAAGATATAACTCTTCCTAAAACAATGATAACAAATGAATTTTATCAACTAGAGGGTCTTAAGTTTTCAACAAGCAGGGGACATGCTGTATGGGGCAAAGAATTATTAGAAAATGCTTCACATGATGTTGTAAGGTATTATTTATCTTATAGTAGACCGGAAACAGTTGAAACAAACTTCACTATGGAAGAATTTAATCATATTGTAGATACGAACTTAAACCAAGAATGGGAATCATGGTTACATGATTTAAAATGCAAGTTAGAAGCTGAGTCTCCAAATGGTGCTCCAGAATTAGAGACACTATCAGGTAACTATTTAATGTATTATCAACATGTAAATCGAATTATGAATGAAATTATGAATGCATATGAACCAAATACATTTTCACCG
The DNA here is from genome assembly GCF_030733445.1 of Bacillus sp. MMSF_3353. Lineage (NCBI taxonomy): Bacteria > Bacillati > Bacillota > Bacilli > Caryophanales > Bacillaceae > Bacillus > Bacillus sp. MMSF_3353. The sequence goes on along the minus strand of NZ_JASHJA010000059.1, from coordinate 5,166 downwards.
CAAAAGGTAGTTAGATTATTAAATGAACTAGTCAGAATTGCTAAAAAATTCTCAGCAGGAGAAGAATTTTTAACGGTATTAAAGAATAATCAACAAAGAAGAAATACTGCTATTGCACTAGAATTATATACTGCAAAAATTTTAGCGTTATTTTCTAGCCCAATCATGCCTACATTTGGTAAAATGCTATGGGGGGATTTGGGATTTAATGTTGACATGCAGTTGGATGAGGAAGTAAGCTTTTTGCCTGCTGGACAGAAAGTGGATCTTCAAGAGAATTATTTTTCAAAAACAAACGACAGTTTTTATCTTCAGAATATTTGATAATATGAGGGGGGTAGTACTTACCTCCTCATATTTCCTAATAAAAAATATATAGGGAGCTCAAATTATGAAAGAGAAAATAAAAATTGGAGTAGTAGGCCCTTTTTCAGGTCCTAGGTCTGTATACGGACAAATGTTAATTGAGGGTGTAAATCGTGCGAAGCTAAATTATGCTGGTAACATCGAATGGGTTTATCAAGATGATAAAGGAGATCCAAATACCATCAAAGATATTTCTAAAAAAATGATTGAATCAGGGGTTGTTGCTGTAATTGGACACTTTAATAGTGCATGTGCTTTAAAAGCAATACCGTTTTATTCCAAGGCGAAAATTCCATTCTTAGTTCCTGCATCGACTAATTTAGACGTTACGCTTAATAACGAGGAATTAGTATTTAGGTTTTGTTCTAATGATTTGGTACAAGCTGAAACTGTTATTAATTTTTTGAAAACTAAAGATATTCAAACGATTAAGGCAGTTTCTGATGAAACATTTTACGGGAAAAGCCTAGCAGATTTACTGTATCAAAGTGCAAATTCTTCATTTAAAGAAGTTACTAGAATTGAAGATTTTAATAGTGAAAATAATAAGCATAGCGATGCAATATTCTTTGCTGGGACACACTTTAACTCCGCAACTTATCTAAGGGAACTGAGGATGAGAGGGTATAAAGGAATTTTTATAGCTTCAGATGATTCTTATGTAGATGAATTTATAGAATTAGCCCAAGATTATTCTAACGATGCTTTTACCATAAAAGCAAAAGAGGATTATGTAGAAACATCATTTCTTGCAGCTTCATATCTATTAGAATGTATTGAATCTAATGTAGAAAATTTAATTAATGAATTAGCAACAGGTAATTCTACAATTAAATTTTCAAGCAATGGAGATCGTTTAGGAGCTTCATGGATAATTGCACAAGTTATTGATAAATCTTTTGTTGAGGTGAATTATCATAAAACATTCAGCTGATGTAGTTATTATTGGCGGCGGCATTATTGGTGCAGCTATACAGTATTATTTAACCAAGCAAAATATTACAAATACAATTTTATTAGAGAAAAATTCCTTTAGTAGTGGATCAACAGGCCAATCCGGAGGTTTTATAAGGGTCTATCATAATGATCCTTATCTAACTGAAATAGCAAAAGAAGGAATAAATGATTTTTTTAGTATTAGTGAAGAGGTTAAATTTAAGCAGACTGGAATGTTATATGTTGAAAATGAAACACAACATATAAAAATGGAAAAGCAAATTGGAGAACTTAAAAAATCTGGACATAAAATTAGTATCCTTTCATCTGAAGTATTAAAGAAAGAATTTGAATTTATAAATTTGCCTAAAAACAGCTGTGTGGCTTACGAGGAACAAGCAGGGTACATTAGCCCATCGTTAGCCACGAATACATGGATTGAAACATCTAAAACTAAAGGTGCATTAGCTTGTGAAGGAATAGAAGTGAAAGGAATTTTAATGGATAATAACTGTGTTGTAGGTGTTAAAACCTCCTATGGGACTATACATTGTAAACATATTGTTGTGGCAGCTGGAGCCTGGAGTGGAAATATATTAGATACTATAGGTATTAAAATTCCAGTAAGAAGTAAAATTATTCAAATTCATTTCTTTGATGGAATAGGAAAAAAAGACCATCCAATTTTTATAGATGATAGTACTGGATTATATGGCAGACCTGATAATCTAGGTACTTCTCTAGTAGGATATCCAGTAGATAAGTATGATATTGATCCAGACAAAAAAATGTCAATTGACCCAAATGACTTAGAAAAAATGCTTCAAAATTCAAAAAGTAGATTGCCATATCTAAATAAAAACTTATTTATAGGTGGAAGAAGAAGCTTTGATGCATATACATCAGATAATCGAGGAATTATAGAACAATTTCCACAAGTAGAAGGTTTAATCGTTGCAACTGGCTGGAGTGGTGGTGGAGTAAAGTTGGCTCCTGGTATTGGTAAGAGAATAGCGAAAATGATTACTGGAGTATAGGGGGAGAAAAGACTATGAACAATCTCGAGAATATTGAAATTTTTGAAGCGACCTATGATGATAGAGAGACTGTTATCAATTTAATTAGAATGTATATGGAATTCTATGAAAAGCCTGTGCGTGAAAAAAGTTCTTTAGATAAATTAGTAAATACCATAATAGAAAATAAAGATTTGGGATTATTCTATGTTTGTACGATTAATAAAGAGCCAATAGGATTTGCTACTTTATATACCACTTTCAGTACGTTAAGTATGGGAAGAGCAATGATTTTAAATGATTTATTTGTTATCCCTGATTATAGAAAATTGGGTATTGGGGATATGTTATTTAATACTTGTAAAAAGTACGTCCAAGACAATAATTATGCATATATGGAATGGGTTACCGCAAAAGATAATATAGTTGCCCAAAATTTCTATAAAAAACAAAAAGCAAATAAGAGTGATTGGATTGTTTACAGTATTTAAATAACAATCTAATAGTATTTAGGGCGGGTATAAAAGAACATTTTCAATGTGCAATTTTGTTATGTGTTTTCCAAATCCCTTTCTTTAAACAAGTTAAAACAAATTTAAGGTCAAACAACCGATATAAGAAAGAAGGAATGTATAATGCCAATTCAATTTATATTTATAGTACTATTGGCGCTGACTCTTTGTGGGGAAGGTATGTTAACAGTAACTCTAACCTGGACAATTTTGGATAAAGGGGGATCAGTTACTCATTTAGGAATTATATTAACATTAATGAGTTTGTTACCATTCTTTATGCAAAAATATTCGAAAAGTCTTAAGATGTGGTTAACAAAAAGTCCATTGTTAATTTTCTCTGGTGTCCGTTGCATCGGTATTATTCTGATTATAATAAGTCTTTTGAATAGTGAACATATTAATGTTTTTACTTTATATATTTTTGCAGGTGTTTTTTCTATTATTTTATTTTTATCTACGCAAAGCTTGGAAACTTATATGTCTCAAATGGTATTATCAGGAGAAATTCCAGCAGGAAAGGCTTCAAATATGTTACAAACTGCAATACAAATTGGAGCATTTGGTGGGAACGCAATAGCAGGATTTATGATGAATGTAGGTGGATTTAATAATGTACTTTATGGTTTAGCATTCTCTTTAGGTATTGGGGTATTTTTACCTCTTCTAATGCCGCTATTAAAAAGTAAAGATGTTCAGCAAAATAAAAAACCTGTATCAAATCATATTGAAAAAATAAATCCAATAGATAATTCAAAAATATTATGGATTACAATTACTGGTATTGCTGTTTTAACAATACAACTTGCATCATTTAATTTTTTAGTACCAATTTTATTTCACGATGTATATCGTTGGGATCCTATGCAGTATGGATTTGTTAGTGCTGCAGCAGGTTTAGGGGCTTTATTAGCTACACTTGTTGGGAAATTTGAAAAATTTATTCCAAGGTCAATTTTTCTATTAATTGCTGTTTTTGATATTACTTTAGGATTAGTGCATTCCTGGTATTTAGCAATTGCCGTTTCATTTATGCTTGGTTTTGTTTTTAATCGTTCACGTATCAATCAAAGAACTGTCATGTTTGACTTTATTAAAACAAAAGAAGAAACGGTTATTTGGTCTAGTCGATCTACACTAGCATTCCAGTTTACCAAAGCCGCTTTACCTTTATCGTTAGCATTACCTATTCAATGGATTGGGATTATGAATGCAGGTCATCTTTTTGGAGTGATAGGTACGGTTGTTGCTGCTACTATGATGGTAATTTATCTTAACGAACTAAATCATAGAAAAAAAATAGAAGTTTTACAACAAGAAGTTGCTCCAAAATCATTTTAATAGCAGCGTATTAAATGAAAAGAATAGCTAATGAAGTAAATTTTATAACGTCGAAACAACGTATAAATAACTATGTAGAAATGAGTACTGTATTATACAGTACTCATTTCTTTTAGTTCGCCTTTAATTATAATTAAAATAGTCAATATCATTTCCTAATTCCAATTCAAATAAGCAATTAAATTTCAACTACTCTATTAGTAGATTTCTCAAATGAAACAATATCCACGTTAATTCTTTATATAGATATGAGAGTATTAGTTCCATTTTACTATGCATTTTGTGTAGTAATGTATTTATATTATGTTTTAGAGTTGTGACTTAAACTGAATTTATATTGTCAAAAAACTACACCCAAATTGTTAGGAGTGTAGTTTTTTGTTATGGTGTTTATTATTAGGAAAAGTCGCTTATAACCTTAATTATCTGTCAAATCATAATTAGTATTTGTTTTGAATATTATAAGATTAGATATTATTTGAGCTACAGAAATATAATTATCAACAAATTCTTCTAATTCTCTCAAATCAGTTATTATAATTTTAGCAATAAAGTCAGTCTTTCCTGTAACTCTATAACAAAATTCAATATTTGTTTCAAGCTGTATACAATCCATAAATTCCCGGAACTGGCCTTCTTTTACGTTTATTTCTAATATTGCTTGTAAAGAATTTGTAGTTGTTTCCTTATTGCTATTTTCCGTTCCAATCATGTTAGTGGATTTAGTTTGAATAACGGTATTTTTCATTTGATAAAAAATCCTTTCAAATTAGTTTCAAATAGAAAAAATATAACCTTTTTCCATTACAGGTGAAATGGTAAGTCGAAGTAGGGTTTAGTATTATAAAGGTATTCAGATATGGATATGAAATATTATAGGATAAAAAATTTTAAAAGGAGGAATTTATATTATGAAAAAAACATCGGATGATCAAAAGTTATTGAGTATCTATTTTCAACAAATTGTAAAAGCAATTATACTCATGAAATAGTAT
>NZ_JASHJA010000058.1:0-13351 GCF_030733445.1 Bacillus sp. MMSF_3353 | reverse complement strand
GATGTATAATGACCTCTTAATTAATAGTAGATAAAAAAACTGTGTCTAATTCCAATTAGACACAGTTTTTTTATCTACATAATTAATTTCAATCTCTCTTCTAAAACCTTCCTATCAGATTGTGATTTTGAAATTACAAGACATGTATCATTTCCACAAATACATCCTACTTTTTCTTTCCAATCTAAAGAATCTAATAAAACACCTATAACATGAGCATTACCGGGTAAAGTTTTAATAATCGTTAATTGATTTACATAATCAATCTTCACGACAACTTCTCCCAACTTTTTCTTTAACATCATATCAGTTTGTAAACTATTTTCTGCGAAAACCTTGTATATAGTTAATCCATTTGAAGTAATTGTCTTTATTAAATTTAATTCATGAATATCCCGCGAAATAGTAGCTTGTGTTACTACTACCCCTTGTTCTTCTAACAATTCTACTAATTTCTCTTGTGTATCTATTTCATACTCTCTCACCAATTGTTTAATTAGTCTTTGTCTTTTTTCTTTTTTCATAAAAGACGCCCCTTATATCATTATAGCTTTATTATATCTTGCTATAAATTTCATTCGAAAGAGACAAAGGAGAATATTGCGGAAACGTTCATAGTTTTGAGTGCTTTACGTCTCTCTATATAACAACAATTTTAAATTTCTGCATTTTTATCATAGTCTAGAATAGGGGGTATCACCACATATCCATCAACTTAAGAATTTTCTTTACCCCCAAGTGTTAAAAAAACGCCATCCTTTCCTATAGGTCTACAGAAAGAATAGCGTATTTTTTTATTTTAGGGGTTTGTTGGGTTGATAGTGATGTGGCGAGACCCCAATACCAACTATGTTTTATTTGATACAGTCTGAAAGCCCCGCATAATCTTTATATTATGTAGCCTTGGCAGATATCCATATCAGGAGGGAGATTCAATCAACGATTCGCACTAGTTGCAAAATGAAGGAATGAAGTTTATTAGAATTTTCCGTCAATACATTGGGTATGCCTCTTCTTATATCCTCTTTTTCATTTGATTAAACAAACGTTTGTTTAAAACAGAATAGATATAGAAATTATCTTGGATGGCCCCTCATCCCCTATATTGTCTTCACATTTTAATTGGAAAAGTTCTCACGGGATTTTTAAAAAGTCTTTAAAATTAGTTGTATTATAATTTTTGCATTGAATCTGTTAACTTCGAATACCCTCTAACAATAGTGTAACGTTTTTTCTTAAGTAACTCCGCCTCAATAGATTCCTCATTTTATTAAAAAAAGCCAAGATATTTTATCCCAGCTTCTTTTAGTAAAATCAATTTATTTTATAACATACTTCAATCCCTATTTTACTTCATTGGCAACAAAGAAATGCTCACATACACTTGAAATACGCTTTAAGTCCACATTCCCACCTGAAATTACTGCTACTACCTTTTTACCATGTACATATTTATCAACCTTTTCAGCAAGAAGAGCGGCTGTGGCTAATGCTCCCGCACCTTCTACGACAGCTTTTCCGCGTTGCAGTAAGTCTTTCATCGCTACTTCTAATTCTTCTTCCGATACAGTTACAATATCATCTACTAATTCTTTCACAATTTCAAAAGTTAAATTCCCTGGTATTTTAACTGCACAACCATCTGCTATAGTTGGGGCTTTATAATGTGATACAATTTCTCCGGCATCGTAAGAAGCTTTCATACCGTGTACATTTTCAGCTTGAACTCCAATAATATTAATGGAGGGATTAAATGATTTCAGTGCTACAGCAATCCCTGAAATAATTCCTCCTCCACCAATAGGTACTATGACAGTATCAACATCCCACATATCATCCAGAATATCTAACCCAATTGTCCCTTGGCCAGCCATTACTTCTACATCATCATATGGATGTAGGTATGTTTCACCTGTTTCTTTTATAATCTCTTCACATTTCGCTTTTGCATCATCAAACGTATCACCGTATAAAATAACTTCAGAACCATATCCTCTCGTCGCATCCACTTTAGCTTGCGGTGCAGAAGTTGGCATCACAATTTTGCTTTTGATTTTAAGTAAGTGGGAGGATAATGCAACGCCTTGTGCGTGATTTCCAGCTGAACAAGCAATGACACCACGTTCTTTTTCTTCGTCTGTTAAATTTGAGATTTTATTAAATGCACCACGAAATTTGAATGAACCTGTTAACTGCATATTTTCTAACTTCAAATAAATTTCTCCACCGGTTTTACTGGTTAAATAGAAAGATTTAACCAAAGGTGTTTTTCGAGCATTTCCATCCAAAATTTTTTGTGCTTTTTTTATATTCCCAATGTTGAGTGGTAAAATTTCATTACTCATATTAACACTTCTTTCAATGGCTTATAATCTAATTCTAGTGTTGCACCTAAATTCTCATAAGTTATCGTACCCTTGTAAATATTTATCCCCGTCGCCAAAGCTGGTTTATGCTGGATTGCATTCTCTAATCCATTTTTAGCTATTTCTAGTAAATACTCAATATTTCCATTTGCTAAGGCCATGGTAGAAGTACGTGGAGTAGCACCAGGCATATTTGGTACTGCATAATGAATTACATCATGTTTAACAAATATAGGATTATCATGAGTTGTATAATGATCGACTGTCTCTACTGTACCACCCTGATCTATTGCAATATCCACAATAACACTTCCAGGCTTCATGGATTGAACCATATATTCTTTTACAATTTTCGGTGGTTTAGATCCTGGTATTAAGATTGTTGAAATAAATAAGTCAGCTATTTGTATATGCTTTTCTAAGTTTTGAGTATTAGATTCAATAACTTCAACAGGATCATTTATATATCTCTCTTTTAAATATGTTATTTGTGTTTGGTTCAGTTCTAAAATAGTTACACTACACCCAATTCCAATTGCCATATCACATGCATTAATCGCAGCATTTCCTCCACCTAAAATGACTACATTTCCGGCAGGAATTCCCTCAATACCTGATAATAAAATCCCTTCTCCTTGATGTTGCTTTTCTAAATAATATGCTCCCATAATTACGGCACGACGGCCAGCAATTGCACTCATTGGCTTTAATAATGTCAAAACACCATCTTCGCTAATTGTTTCTCCTGCAATTGCAGTAGTACCAGCATTTCTCATTGCTTCTACACACTCTTTCGACGCAGCTAAATGTAAAAAACCCCAGATTATAAGATCTTTTTTAAAGTAACGATATTCTTCAAGTAATGGTTCTTTTACTTTAACTACCATGTCGACTTCCCAAGCTTCTCCTTGTGCTACTAAATTTGCACCTGCGCCTGTATATTCATCATTTGTATATCCGGATCCAATACCGGCATCTTTTTCTACTAAGACTTGGTGTCCTTCTTCAACCAATTTCCGAGCATTCTCAGGAGTCATCCCTACACGTGCTTCTCCTTTTTTTATCTCTTTTACTACTCCAATTTTCATATCTAACGCATCCTTTTATACAAGATATAATAACTACGATTGAAAATAAGTAATAATTTAACAAACTTATTATATCCATTTATGTTATTTTTATCGCCAATTTCCCTTCAAAGAAAAAATTCCTGATTAGATAGCCTTATTCTGCTTTTACAGTAAGGCTATCTAAGAAATTACTAATTGAAGAAGCTTGAAAAATACGTAGATTAAAAGAGCTAATATCATAATGCTTTTCAGTAATTATAAGTATTGATGGAAAGAATTTAGATTCTTTTGGCTGCCAAGATTCGTTATGCCATTCCTGACTGTGGAAGTATAATTCATACCTATTTATTTTATCTTGCATAACTTTTTTACTGTAAACTGAATTCTGGACTTCAATGAAGAATGGAGATCTACGCCAAATTGTAAATGCATCAGGTTCCATGAATTCTTTACCGTACTTTGGCTCCACTTTAAACAGTTTCGGTTTTTCATAATGGATAAGCTGTTTATACACATCTACTATGCCGAGGAAGTGGAGAATCTTTTGGCTAGTTTTGCGAAGTGTGCTGGGTTGAGGGAAGTAAATGTATGGCTGCTGCGAGATATTGGCATCCACATGGCCATCTCTTCTTAATCGTTTCATCACCGTATTACAGCAAGTCACTGCGTTCTTTAATCCTTGAAAATGCAAATCAACAATATCATCACGAGACATACATCTAAAACGTTTCAGATTGCTAAGTATCGCTTTGTCTCTACTCATCATAATTTAACACCCCGAACAATTGATTTTCTTCTTGTGGTGGATTTTGAATTTTTATATTCTCTTTCAGAACACGATAAGGTTCAACTATCTTCTTAGCTTTACTTAATTCTAAATAAGGAGCTTGCACTTTCTTTAATCCATTTAACTTTAATATCATTTGGCCAGATTGCTCCAAGTGTTCTGAACCAGGGGTGCCCATGATATTACTGTTAATCGTACTATCACACTTAAAGCCCATTCTTACGGTCATATTCAGTTTCAACTTACCATCTAATACTTTTGCATCAGGACGTTGCATACTGAGCATCAGAAAGATTCCAAGTGCCCGACCGACTGCCGATATCTTTTCGACTGTAGACATACTCTCTTTTTCATCTTGTAACATTGCCACTTCGTCAATCGCAAGTAAGATATAAGGCTTCTGATTGTCAGGGTTCAATTTGTTGTATTCATCAATATGATCCACTTCATACCCTTCCATCAACTTTCTGCGTTCGCGTATTTCCTTCCACACTTTCTGTAGCATGATCTTCATTTCAATCTCTTCCATGCAAACCTCTTTTACATGCTTCACTCTTCGTAAGAAATGAAACTCGGAATTCTTTAAATCGCCCAGGTATAAATGTAATTCATCTGGGGACATGTATTGAATAAGTGTAGATAGAACAACGCGTACCATACTACTTTTTCCACTTCCTGTTTCTCCTGCCACAAGTAAGTGTGGAGTATTAGCTTCAACCATGTCATACACAATCATATTGCCGAATTGGTCACGTCCTACCACAACAGGAAGACGATGCTGTTTTAGTAACGGCTGCCATTTCTTATAACTGTAATTGTATGCTTGTAGCCCTGCATCCGAATGAAATACATTAAGTACAAATCGTTTAATATCACCTTCAATCGCTATATTGCGCCCTAATATTTGTTGAAAGCAAAACCACTTCTTTTCGATGGTCTTCGGATCCAAACCGTTTGGAATGGTAAATATATATCGAACTTTTTCTTTCGAGGAAGTAATATCATGTATCTTTGGATAAATTGGTACTTTTCCACCTCGAGTTTGATGGTCCACATATAAACCTGCTTTCCCAAATACCTCTATAAGTCGATTCTTCAAACTTTGTTTGTGAAGCCAATCTTTCACAATCCCCATGTGCTCCCCTCCTTAAAACATCATTACAATTTGGATAAATACATAACCAATAAAACAAACTCCGCCTATTCTCATTCCGTGATACATTCCATCGCTTACAAATTTAGCTGCCGCAACATGATGATTTTTTACAAGATGCTTTTCTAATATCGCTCCTCCAATTGTAGTTACTCCTAAAGCTCCTAATAAAATAAATGTAGTTAACATATAAAACGCCCCTTTATTAACATAATCTGAAATGCTTATGATACATGGGTTTACATCCGCAAAACCTTGGTAGTGTAACTTTGATAGCTGCTTTGGTAGCTGCTTTGGTAGCGACCTTGATACATCATATTGAGGACAGCTTGTACAATATGCAAAATCTTTTGTGCAATTGCGTATAGTTTTTGGCGTTTTGGACAAGGATGGTTAAAAAAGATTATGGAGGAGATTCACGTGTGGGGTAGAGGTATTGGGAGACATAAAACAAAGCTAGCTAAATTTTTATCTAGCTACGATTACTCAATTCAAGATTTTTCAAAAGCTAGTAAGGTAAACAGAAATACACTAGGTCAACTGTGTAATGACAAGGATTATGTGCCGTCACCAAATACAATGCAGAAAATAATGAAGATAGTTAGAAAACATGATCCACGAAAACAAGTAACTGACTTTTGGCATATATAAAGATAATAATCTCACTATTCAATAATGTAATACAATGAAAAAAATCAACTAAAATAATGGATGAAATACGCACTAAATTCGCCATGAACAACGTTAATATGCCGAAATGTCTTGATAGTATGGTAAAGTGGCAACCATTCGCCAGTATGCCAGAACAGTTTGCGGGGATTTTAGACATACTAAATGATTTAAATAAAACAAAAAACGATAGTTTCTGAGGATATGAAAGAACAAATTAGACGAATCTTTATCCACTCAATACAAACTCATGAAGAAAAATCAATTTCATATTATTGTGATGGAATAATTCAAGACATGTATATCAATGTATTACATGTAGAACCGATGCATTTGGATTAAATACATAATTTAAATTTGAAGAGTTAGTGAGTATAAAATAAAAAGCGTTCAATTAAGGACGGTTCTTATTTTTCATTTCACATATACATTGTTTTATGATAGTTTGATAACTTTTGTTCCTTACTATGTACCTTCTTGCTGTTGATCTCTATCCCTCATAAAGTTCTTAATTTTAAGATTAAGGGGAAATTTCGTCACGACCACTCTCATCAAGATCTTTCCAAATGTCTTCTAGTCGAGCTCGCAAGCCTGCCGCTTCAACAATCAACCCCTCAACTACCATGAGAGTGTCTTTTTGCATATCTTTCTAAATCTGCTTAATTCTTTGTGTTTCCATTTTAACTCAGTCCTCTTTTGCTAACTCTTTTTTTATCGCCATCAATAACACCTCATTTCTTGCGTTTTTGGGTAGGATGGGTCACGCGAAATCACCTGTGTGTTACATGAAAGTTCCCTCTCGTTCTCCCTATGAGCCTTTAATTTTTTGATAGTGAAGGATTGTTTTCTTCAATTAAATCATTAATAAATTTGTCTAGTACACTTCCTGCTGCTTCTCGCATTTGCTTTGGTGTTGAATTATTAAACACCTTTTCTATCTCCCCAAGTAGTTGTTTTAAAGAATGGTTGTCTTTGCTATTTTCTAGGAATTCCTCACCTAATCCTTGAACAAATGTACTGATAACAATTACCTTTTCCAATTTAGTTAGTTCCAACTCTATTCCTCCTATTCAAATCACCATTCTCATCAAACATGACATCTTCTCTAATTAATACAAACGTACCAAACGTCTTTGTGTTATGACAATGTGATATCTCGGCTGTATATATTCTGCGGTCTACGCTCAATGGTACCGTAGCCATTATCTTTCTTCTGTTCTTTATCAAAAATATGCGAGATAGTATCAAGAAAAATTACAGAACCTCATTAAAAATTTACTCATAAAAACCGGATTACAATCTTTGATTTATTCCTATTTCATGAGACATTTACTACCTTAATATAATTTTTATTCTAGAGCACCATAATCTCTAATGGTGCTCTTTTAAATTCAAATAACCCCTATATATTTTGGACAAATTTACCGGCTGAATTAGCAGAAACTTTGTGTTATTCTGAACTTGTTGGATATCCCAATACATTCAACAATGCCAAAATTGCATATTTATTATGCAACCATCCATCCAGATACCTTAGCTAATACTTCTCCCTAATTGTCGTTATTGCTAAGGTATCTTTTTAGATGTACTGTGTGCAGGACTTTTATCTCAGTGATAAAACTATTTTCCCCATCATGTTATCAATACTTTTAGTACATTATCTTAACAAAATTCAATTCCGTATTTTTACTTTATATATAGATTTTACGTTTTCAAGTTTTGTCCTTGCCATTTTGAAATCTTATGCTAAAATCTAAGCATATTTTTGCGACCACTAAACTAATATATAAAGTTTAAGTAACAAGCTTTTATATCATTTTAAATGGTTGCCATAAAGATAAGGCAAATATCCAAGTAGGATCTCCATTTCCTTGATAGCTTTGAACCGCTTCATAAAATTTCCCTTGATATTCTACTTTGTCCCCTTTTGTATATGCCTTTTTCGAATCCCATTTTTCATAAGTTACATTTTTACTCTTTGTTGTTACTGTAAAGATGCTGCTTTGAACCGAGATATTTCCAGCCGCATCTACAGCCTTTACAGTATATTTATATTCTTTATTAGCTGTAAGGTTTTGATCAGTAAACATTGTCCCTTGTACAGTTTGAATCAATTGTCCATCGCGTAACACCTGATATCCCTTTACACCCACATTGTCTGTAGAAGGATTCCATTTTAGCTCTACACTGTCTGATGCAACATTGCTTGCATATAATCCTTGTGGCTGTGTGGGAGCTTCTGTGTCCGGTTTCGGATTAACAATTTGATTTACTTTCTTCAGGCCATCCTTTGTAACTTCATATATTACTTTTTTATCAAAGCTTTCGCGTTTATTATTATCTAGATTTGTTAATGTTGCTCTCTCTCCACCTTCTAGGTGTGCAAGTTCAATAAAATCGCCTATCTTTACTGGAACTTTTTGTATTTCGGCATTTTGTTGCTTATTTCCATGAATCTCTTTGTTATATACCACTTTACCTGATGTGTTTTGCACTTTAATACTTGCATATGTATTATCAAAGTAGTTATGTGGTACGCCTGCTTTTAAATCAATTTGCATTTCTTCTGTTGATTTATTTAAATTTACTTTTGCGAATTCAAAATCTCCAATCCCTTTCATTGACCAAGAAAACTGTTTTCCTTCCAAGATATCATCTGTATTTGGTACATGGCTTTTTATTTGAGTAAGAAGATCCATCATCGGTCGCGGTTCATTCGCAAAAACAGAAATAATACTGTTATTTAATTCTTTCCAATCAGCATCTGTTACATTGGGATTTTGTAACATAAGAGAAACGTAATCTTTCCATACTAAAAAATTGATTGGTAAAATATTGGTGGATATTTTATAAATTGCAATTTTATTATCTGCTGCAGTTATCGCTTTCGCTAACCAGCGTAATCGCTCTGATTGATCTAGTTTTACAGGGTCACGTTCAGCATTTTCAAATAATAGCATATACGGCACTTGATTTGTCGGGCTATTATCTGACCAAGGAATAACAGTTGCATCATGACGGCTCGATTCACTCCATCCAGATATATCATTTCCTAAATTCCAAGAAGATGGCTTGTTATTCCATATAAGTGCACAATGTCCAGGTTGTCCAACAGGCATAGCTGCCACTCCAAATGCTTGGCTTACTTGCGTACCAAACTTCGAAATATTACCGCATACCCCGCCAAATCTGTAAATGGAAGAAAGATTCCAACCTAAACCGTAGAATGCATCATTTCCAGCGTGAATGCTAACTCCATCTTTGTTATGGGTTACATAATTTATCAAATATGCACTTTCCCCTACCTTGTCTTGATTTTTAAGTTCTGGATGTTCCGTATTAATCATATTTCTTGCCCAAGTTAAATCTTCTTCTGGTGACCAAGTATTCACTACTAATCTTAAATGCCAAACATCATATGTTCTAAAGCAAGGAAGTAACTCATTATTTTGATCTGCTAATTTATAATGTTGGTACCTTGTTAATGGATTAATAGGTTTATTGTTTGTCCAATATTTTATAGGTTCAGCATGAGCTAACGATGTAGCTATCGCTAATTTCAAATACAATCCTTCGTGAGAATCTGCATCCACATTCCAGATTGTATTCCATATCTCAAGTGCATTTACAGGATTTTTTCCAGTTGGACTACCACCTTCAAGATAGGTATTCATTACACTTGTATTTTTCATAGCCCAGCTAAGAAATTTCTGATGGTCAGAATCTTTTTTTGCAAATGCATCCATTGTTGCGGCACCTGGTTGTGATATAAATTGCCACTGAGCCAAAGTTGCTGCAAATACTGGGTCTGCAAGCTTCTTTTTCAAGTTCTCTTCAGTCATATCCCCAACATTTCCATTCAAATATGCTGTGAGATTATTCAAATGAGCTTCAAAATTACCATTTGCAATGGCTTGATCTGTCTGTTGATTCAATGTTTCTAAAGTGAATGTTGCTTGATTGAATGACATTGTTTCAGCTGAAACCTTTGTATGCGGAATCGGAGCAATACTTCCTAAAATAATCGGCATAGTTAATAATAAAGATGAAATCCTTTTCAAAATAATTCCCTCCCTTTTTTGTTTTTGACCTTTGATTGCTGCATGATTCTCCTTTATATAAAATAATTCCCATGCTCATCAACTTAAAAATTCAAAATAAGTGGTTTCCATAACGATAAAGCAAATATTTAATTCGGTTCACCATTTCCTTGATAATTTTGAACCGCCTCATACACTTTCCCTTGATGCTCTACTTTATCGTCCTTTGTATATGCCTTCTTCGAATCCCATTTTTCATAAGTTACACTTTGACTCTTTGTTGTTACGGTAAGGATGTTGCTTTGAACCGAGGTATTTCCAGCCGCCTCTATGTTAGAAATTGATGATCCAAACATCGAAAAAAAATCGTGCTAGCAGCTGTAATTGCTAGAATTTTTTTGAAGACCCTTCTTGTTCTTTGATTGAACATACTTTTCCCTCTCCTCCTTCATTATTAATAACCATTTAAAATAATAACTCTGCATATACAATTAAACAAATTTCATAAGAATATAACATTCTATAAATAAAATGGATATATTTGATGTTATTTTCACTGTTATTCAATAAGCAATTATGGTATTTCGTTATAAATTTAAGTTATATATCGCTGAATTTATCCTATTAACAATAGAAAGATTCATAAAAATAAAAATATTTCAGAACTTTTTAAGCTCTTATTAATAAAAAAACCCCATTTTTCTACAAATGAGGGCGTAATGAGTTAAAAATCTTATAGTTTACTTTCTATATCTTACTTGTCTAAAAAATATTGAATTCATTTTTAAGTATTTGATGATATTGCTTCTCTGTTATTTCTTTTTTAGTTTTCTTTCCATGCCGGGTTTCTGTAAAACTTTGCTTAGTAAGTGCAATATGCCCGTGTGCAATTAATTTACAAATAATATTTCCCTTATTTACTGGCGATTCTGGATGCTCTATAACCATGTTTTGTATCGCATTCACTTTCTTTTCATTAATTGCATTTAAATAAAAAGCATAACCGATAGACCAGGTATCGTTAAGATCCGAATCAAAAAAATGCGAAGTTTCTCCATTTTTTCCTTTTTTCATTTCAAACACATGGGTTCCTTTCTCCGTATTTCGTTTACGAACACGATATTCACCCGTTACAGAAGTCACACTGGCACCATGAAAAGGTACAGGGTATAAAGGAAGATAGGATGCGAAACCCGCATCTATTATATAGTTTTCATTTTGGTGTTGTAAAACGATAAGTGCGTGGCCATCATCAGGGTTCCACTTTCTTGTTTTTGGATCATAAAGAGTTCCAGCTATTCGATACACATTAAATCCACAATCACACAAAAAATAATATAATAAAGAATTAATTTCATAGCATAATCCGCCACGTTTCTTTAAAAGCAGCTTTTCTTCAATATTTTCTCTAGAAAATTCTTTCATATCTCCTTCCATAATGTCTATGTTTTCATAAGGGAATAAGTGCCCCATCTGTAAAAGAATTGTATGTAAATCTTCAAATTTCACATTTTCTCTTGGTGGAATTTTTAATTTTGAGAAAAACTTTTTTTGTAATTCAGTTAACATTATATATCTCCTCCATTTACAGAAATTATATATATTTACCTATATATTAAGACTATTAATTATATATGACGTACAGCTTGATTAATACATTTCATAAGAGTGTGTAGCACTAAACATATTAGCGACCATTAAGGAGCAAGTGCTCAAAAACTCCTTAATATTTATTCAGATGTATGTTTTTGATATATTGGTATCTTTGCTAATTCCCCAAAAATGAGTTGATAAGAATTTTAAATGTAATGTCTAAAAGTGTACTTTGTGATAAATCAAAAAATAGAGAATCTAAGATGCAGTTATTATTCAGATAAATAACTATAAAACCTTTAATCCTTCTATTTATACATATAGTACTCTTTATATCGTTCAAACTTCGACTTTTTTGTTTTTGCTGATACTATGGGTGACCTTAATGTTTTAGAGGATGCTGCTTGCTTTGGCATTTGTAATACTCCACGTTTCTTGAGCTCTCTATACAAACTACTCACTTTGCACCCTACTATTTTCGCAATATCTGGATATTCTGTCCCTTGATTAAATAATTGAACCGCTCGTTTACATCTTTCATCCCATTTTTCTTCTGTGGTTCGATTTTTAACTGTTTTTTGGTCTAGCTTGATACACTCTCTTTCTATATTACACTGCTCAGCATTATACTGTTCTGCGTCTGCTTGACGATTACAATGCTCCTCCCCCTGTAAGCGTATCATTTTTTCTTTTTTCACAACTTCTTTCATGTTTCATTCACCTCATTTTGTTTGATAAATTCTCGCAGCCTACTACGTTATCTGCAATTCTTGCTAGTTTCTCAGATATTTCTTATAAAAAGGCCATTAATGCTTCTACTCCTTGTCCCTTCTATCACAACTTTTAATTTATTATTTACAAACCATATTGATTTAGCTGTTTACGTGATATCCAAATTCGTATGCATTTTTTATATGTAAATATCCATTTCTTCTTAACAAGCGCTTGCTAGCAAATGGAACCCCACTTCAGTCTTATTTTTCTTTTAGCGGCCTTTTCATCAAAAATCAATTCCGTTCCTAATTGATATACTTCTTTTCCAATTTTTCAATCATCAATACAATATTTATGTACACTACTAGTATGATGATCTTGCAAATCTAAAATACAAATTCTCGTTTCTCTATTATTCATATTTCCAATCTCTTCGGTATAATAGTTGCCAATGTTACACCGCTAATGACAGCGCTTTCTAATTCTAATAGATTTGATTCATCCCATTTGAACAAGTCTATCCATTTTTGAACCCAACTCCAAACAATCCTACAATTCCATTCATAACAACGGATATTTTAGTCTGAATTTTAAAATTATTTTCCTATACAAATGTTGATGCTGTGGTAAAATTATAAATGAAAAAGAGTATGGATTTAAAAGAAGCCAATGAATATAAAAATTGGCTTTTTTCTTGATGACAAATGAAACAAAAACTTCTTTAAATCTTTATTAGTGATAAGTTTTAAAGAAAATCGACCTTGGTTATAGTTTTACATAATTGTAAACTATAGTAAATTGATATTATTAATATCGAATATTCTTAACATTAATTCCACTTATACACATCAACAAACAAAACATTAATATTAATTTCTACTAGTTTTTTGTAAACATACTAAATTATCACCTTTTAATGGATTCTTTCATTTTTAAATTTATATATTCTCTTTTTGTAG
>NZ_JASHJA010000057.1:0-13397 GCF_030733445.1 Bacillus sp. MMSF_3353 | reverse complement strand
ATTTCCTGTAGTTTATGAGAAGAAATATATTATTTTTGAATGAATATCATTATATTTCCCTCTAATTTGTTTCATTTTTTGTAAGTTGTTATCCTACTAAATGAGGGTAATCATCACATATAAAAATTAGCATTAACCAAAAATGTCAAAGACATTCATACTTTTATATCAGTATCGGAAGTTACGGCAATAATTCTTCAGAATATATTTTAAAAGGATTTTTATATTGCAAAATATAATTTTTTTAAAAATTATAAATTAGAAGTGAGGAGATATTATTATGATTATAAAAAAACATCCATTTCGTACTCTAGCAAAAACAGCTGTTGCATTAACTATGATAATTCCTACATCCCAAGCCATTAGCCAACCGTTTGCGTATGCTCAAGAAAATATAACCAAATCTCAACAACAAGTAGCACCATTTTGGAATAAAAACAAAGATTATCCAGGCGAATCTTATGTTACATATGAAGGTAAGGTTTATCATTCTTTGTATTGGGTAAATGCAGGTACCTTACCTACCCAACAATTTAGCGGTTGGGAATTATATACTGGTTCAGAATATATACCTGACAATAGCGATCCAAATGATTTATTTGGTGAAGGAATAACTTGGCCAACTCATGTTTTTGCACCATATGTAGATAACGGCATGAATCCTCAAAATCTATTAAAATATGCCCAAGAAACAAATACTAGTTTCTTCACGCTTTCGTTTATAGTGGCTGATAAAAATGGAAATCCAGTATGGGGAGGAAGTCATACCCCTATTGGAGATGGTAACTTAGATGATCAAATTAAACAAATTAGAAAAATAGGTGGAGATGTTAAAGTATCTTTTGGTGGAGCAAATGCTGGTAATATACCTGGATTAGGGGCAGATCTTGCCGCAGCTATTACAGATGTGAATAAATTAAAAGATGCTTATAAAAGTGTAATTAACACATTACATTTAACACACATGGATTTTGATATTGAAGGCGTCTTAGTCGCTCACCCAGAATCTATCGAAAGAAGATCAAAAGCAATTGCGTTATTACAAAAGGAATTAAAAGCTGAAGGTAAAGATGTAAAAATTGGTTATACCTTACCAGTAATGCCTTATGGCCTAACTAATGATGGGCTAAATGTGATTCAAAACGCTATAAAACATGATGTAGATTTAAATTCAGTTAATATTATGACTATGGATTACGGGCAACAAAACCAACAAATGGGACAAGCTGCGATAGATGCTATTAATAGCTTGCATGGACAATTAACTAATTTATATAAGGGTTCTATTAAAGATTCTGACATTTGGAAAATGATTGCTGTTACACCTATGATAGGAAAAAATGATACTCAAAATGAAACTTTCACATTAAATAATGCAAAAGAATTGTTCCAATTTGCCAAAGAAAAAGGTATTGGGGAAATTAGTATGTGGTCAGTGTATCGTGATAAAAAAGCTACTGAAAGTTGGCAAATCGGTCAGGCAACTGGAGATGCTTCTGGATTACCCGATGTAGACGATGGTGCCTTTTCTAAACTATTTTCTGCTTTTAATAGTAGTACTGAAATTGACGTAATCGCTCCAACAGCTCCTTCTAACCTACGTTCTGTTAGTAAGACAACAACAACTGTTGAGCTACAGTGGGAAGCTTCCACAGATAACATTGATGTGAAAGAATATGAAGTTTATCGTGATGGAAAAAAAGTAGGAACAACAAAAACAACACGTTATGAAGATACGGGATTACAAGCCAATACAAAATATAATTTTACAATTAAAGCTACAGATGCAGCAGGAAATAAGTCAAAAAGTAGCAATGAAGTTTCAGTTACAACAAAGGAAGAGAATCCAGAACAAACAGCTCCAACGGCTCCAACAGGATTACAAGCATCAGATGCTACTACAAACAGTGTTCATTTAATATGGGAAGGATCCATAAGTAATGTTGGTATAAAAGGGTATGAGATTTATCGTAACGGTACGAAAATAGCTACAAGCCCTTCAACTTACTATACAGATGAAAATTTACTGGCTAGTACTGAATATAGATATATGGTAAAAGCTATAGATACTCAAGGAAAAGTATCAGTTGCAAGTAATGAAATCAAAATCACAACAAAAGATGCCCCCTCTTCTGAGTATAATGCATGGGATTCGTATGCTGCATATAAAAAAGGAGATAGAGTAGAACATCAAGGTAAAATTTATGAGGCAGTTCAAAGTTATCAAGGATACGGTGATCCAAATTGGATTTTCTCATTATCTTTATGGAAAGTAATTAAATAAACCGTAATACTATTAAATAAAAGACATCTTTCTTTTCAGATTGATGTCTTTTATGAATTGAAAATTATATTTTACAAATCTATTCTTTCATTTGCCCTAAACTATATATTTTCTATAGGTAATTCTTATTTTACATTACTATGATTTGACTAAACATCATATTTTCTAAGTTAAGACAGAGTTTACATTTTTAATAGTTCGGACGAAAGTCATAACATTAAAATCTTTTTAACTATATATATAATTAAAAGAAGGTTGTAAGATGCAGACGAACACTAATACTATAGAGGACATCTATCAGGAGATATTAGATGGAAAAAGAAATAGATTTCCACCAAATACTTGGAATTTAGATAAAAATAATCAATTGGCCAGAAGAGTAACAAAGTATTTAGTAACAAAAATTTTGAATTGGAATGAAGAAGAGATAAAACAGAATTGGAATAACAAATTGATTGCAAAGTATCGATTACGTGGTGTATTGAAGCACAAATATAATAATAGTCCATATGCAATGATTAATGATTTATATCCGAATCAATTTAAAGAATGGGAATTTAGAATGACACCATTAAATTTTTGGACGAAAGAAAAGGCCCTACAATTATTAAAATGGTTAATTGAAGAAGAGGAGAAATTACCACCACAAAAACTCTTACAAATTTATGGGCAAAAATGGTTAATTGAACATCGACTAAGTGCACCTCTAAGGGTGATTTGGAATGGAAGTCCGTATGCGATGATTAATGATTTATATCCAAATCGATTTAAAGAATGGGAATTTAATAAGGCTCCTAATAAGTTTTGGACGAAAGAAAAAACATTACAAGCACTAAAATGGACAATTGAGGAAAAAGAAAAATTAAATCTGGATCAATTGAAGAATATATACGAAAATAAATGGTTAGCCCAATCAGGATTGCGTGGAGCCTGTCAATTATATTGGAATGATAGTCCATATGCAATGATTAATGATTTATATCCAAATCAATTTAAAGAATGGGAATTTAAGATGACACCTAGTGGTTTTTGGACGAGAGAAAAAGCGCTAGATGCATTACGGTGGACAATTGAAGAAAAAGAAAAGCTGACAGATAATCAATTATTACAGCAATACACAATGCAGTGGCTTAAAAGCCATAGGCTATGGACACCTGTAGTAAGATACTGGAATGGAAGCCCATACGCAATGATTAATGATTTATATCCAAATAAATATATAAAAAGTTCATTCAGAGGATATATAAATAAAGCTTAATATTATTAGACATAACTTAATTAAAATGAAAGCTTAACTTGATAAACAAGCTAGCAACTTCAGCAATGAAGCAATAGCTTGTTTTCATCTATCCTTAACCTCCATTTTTATTTTCACATATGTATTACTTTTTTTCATATGTCTCACAAGTCATTAATATAACTCCACCATTCAAGCTCCTCTACCCCAGTATCTAAGACTTAAGATTTTAGCATTTTGTTAACAAAAAAAGTAAGAAATTTATATGAAGATTTCGTTATAGATTTTTCTAAAATGAAACTTTTGTGAACTTTATAACAAGATAACTTGTTAAACCATTTTCAATAACTTATAATTTCAACTGTATATGGTGTGTATGGTGTATATCATATACAGTCACACTTACCGATGGAGAGGTATTTTAATGAAAATTATTTTAAATAATGCATCAAATCAACCTTTATATCAACAAATAAAGGAACAAATTAAAGATTCTATATTTAATAATGAATTGACAGAAGGTGAACAATTACCATCAATCCGTGTATTGGCTAATGATTTACATGTAAGTATGTTAACCACAAAAAGAGTTTATGCGGAACTAGAATCCGAAGGTTTTATCGTTACCAGGGTTGGAAAAGGTACTTATGTAGCATCTACAAACTTAGAATTATTAATGGAATCTAAGCGTCATATGATTGAAGTAAAATTGACAGAAGTGTGCAAAATGGCTCGAAGTATTGGAATCCATAATGAGGAACTCTATTCGATGTTAGATTTAATCTTAAAGGAGGAAGATGAAGAATGAATGCAGTGTTAGAAGTGAAGAATCTAAACAAAGCTTATGATAATTTTTCATTAAAAGATGTGACATTTTCACTTAACCAGGACTGTATAACCGGTTTTATTGGTACTAATGGTTCTGGGAAAACTACAACTATTAAAGCTATCCTCGGGCTCGTACTCAAAGATTCGGGTGAAATTAATTTTTTAGAAAAGGATATAGATAAACATGAACGAAAATCCAAAAATAAAATTGGTGTCGTGTTAGACGAAGGGTACTTTTACGATGAATTAACATTAAAAGAAATGAAGAATGTAATCGCCCCTTCCTATACTGAATGGGATGAGCAAGTTTTTTTAAAGTATATTAAACAATTTAATTTAAATCTAGGACAAAAAATTTCTACCCTCTCCAAAGGAATGCGAATGAAATTTGCAGTTGCTCTAGCTTTATCCCACCACGCAGATCTATTAATAATGGATGAACCCACAAGTGGGCTTGATCCGTTGGTTCGAAGTGAACTGATAGACATACTTCTAGATTTTATGAAAGAACCAGGAAAGAGTGTCTTTTTTTCTACTCATATTACCTCAGATCTAGATAAAATAGCAGACATGATTATTTTAATAGATGATGGTCAAATATTAATTGATGAAGAAAAAGATGCACTAGTAGAATCACATGCATTAGTAAAAGGTGATAATCAATTGATTAATAATCAAACAGAAAAACTCTTTTTGAATTTGAGTCAAACTAAATATGGATTTGAAGGGATTACTCATAAAATAGATGATGTTTGTCGGCTTATGCCAGGTGTTTTGATGGAAAGACCAACTATAGAAAATATAATGCTTTCTTATATTGGAGGAAACGACTATGCTAATTAACCTTGTTGTAAAAGACATACTGTTAGTAAAAAGATATTTTTCTATATTACTCGTTTTCGCAGCTATTGCACCAATCTATCTTTCTACTCAGTTACACCTCAACGATGGTGGACTTATTGGTTTTCTTTTAACAGTAGTTTTTATGGAGCATATTTTATTTGGTACAATATCCAAATTCGAAGACCAATATAAAGGAGCAGCTCTACTTTGTGCAACACCATATACTAGAAGTGCCTTTGTAAAAGCAAAATATCTCTTTCTATTGGTAGTTTTTCTTTGTGCCTCAATTATTCGAATGATAATTTCAATTATTATACCATCTGGTATCGAGAATCTTAGTATAAACGCTCTCGGAATAACATTCTTAGTTGTTAGTATTTTGTTTGGAATACTACTCCCTTTCCAATTTAAATTTGGTTTTGATAAAACAAGAATGATTTCTTTTATTGTTGTCTTTTTGACACCTTTTGTAGCTCCTACTCTTATAAAAGAAATTCAGTTGAGCCATCTGAATTTTACACTCCCTCTTCCATTCCCATCAATTATCATGGCATGGATGCCTTGTCTCGTTTCAATAGTTATTAGCATTATATCAATGATAATTTCACTGAAGATATATGCAAAAAAAGATTTATAATTAGTTTAAGGGGCATTTTAAAAAATATGTTTTATCATCCCATACTTATCGAAGTTACGTCAACGCACAAGATACTTCAGTTCTCAGCATAGGAACTACTGACAAAGCCTACTAAGAAAGCTGATAGATACATCGATTTTAGCAGGTATCTACCACTTCAAATATTTCGTTATTTACTTTCTAAATCTAGAGCATTGATCTATGTCTCGAGTGAACTACCCGCCACTTAACGTCCTAACGGACTGTTTGAAGTGGGGGCTTCTCGGTTAGTCGTTACTTTTGGTAGCTAACGAATTCGTCCTAAGACAGCCGAGCTAGCTCCCTTGTTCCAAGGGTTATTTTATTGCTATCTATGCTAACGCTAATAGGCGTATTGCTTCATTTTTGATATTGATAGCTGCGTTATAATCTCTATCGAGATTTACACCGCATATACAAGAATAGACTCGCTCAGACAATGACATATTTTTCACATTTCCACAACTGCTACATGTTTTTGTGGAAGGAAACCATTTGTGTATTTTCACAAGCTGTTTGCCTTGTTCATTTAGTTTATAAGCTAAGAAAGAAGTGAACATACCCCAAGCATTATCAGCGATGCTTTTTCCAAAATGAAGTGCTTGCGATATTCTCTTCATATTTAGATCTTCAATAGCTACAACATCAAAATGAGTAGCTAACTTTTTAGACTTATGATGAAGGAAGTTCTTACGCTGGTTTGCTACTTTTTCATGCAGCTTAGCTACACGGATACGTTGTTTATTCCAACGCCCTGAACCTTTTGTACGTCTTGATAATACTCGTTGAGCCTTTGCTAATTGGTCTAACATTTCACGATAGAACTTAGGATAATTGGCTCTCTCATCCTCAGAACTGACGTATAATTGATCCATCGCAAAGTCTAATCCAACAACTGTTTCTACTTCTTTTTGTAGGATCTCTTTTTCGTATTCAGTCAAAATGGACACATAGTATTTACCAGTAGGTGTCATAGAAATCGTACATGACTTGATTATATGGTCTTGTGGTATTTCTCTATGCTGTTTGATACGTACCATTTTCAGTTTTGGCAATTTGATATGACCGTTAAGCAACATAATATTTCCGTTCACTACATTCGTTGTATAAGACTTTCTGTCTTTTTTGCTTTTGAATGTTGGAAAGTCATTTTGACCATGAAAGAAATTCTTATAGGCAGTTTGCAAGTTTAGTTGAGCATTTGCCAAAGCTAATGAATCAACTTCTTTTAACCACTCAAATTCTGCTTTGTATTTTGCAGGAGTGGGATGCTTTTGTTTCTTTAGTTGATCCTTATCATCTTTATGTTTTTCATACGCTTCTTTCCGTTCAGCTAACATTTTGTTATACACGAAACGTACACAACCGAAGGTTTTACGTATAAGATGTGCTTGGTCTCCTGTTGGATACAAACGGAATTTATATGCTTTATTCTGCTTTGTCATATCATTTCACCTCACTTTTCACTTTGATTTTCAATATATGTTTTTACTGCGTCTATTGGCGAACCACCAGTAGTTAGCAAGCAAAAACTTCTTGACCAAAACATCTCTTTCCAAAGTTTCTTTTTCACTTGTGGAAAGTCTCTCTTGATTAGTCGAGAGCTTGCACTTTTATAAGCATTGATGAATTTTGTCATTTCTGTATTAGGGTGTGCCTTGAACAAAATATGAACATGGTCTACATCATGATTCCATTCAACTAATGTGATGTTATAGTTTTCAGATAGTCGAACAAACATATCTTTTGCATAGTCTGACATATCATCATCAAACACATTTCTTCTGTATTTCACGACCAACACAAGGTGATAATACAACAAGAATACTGAATGGTTATTACTATCTAATTTCATTTATATACCACCCTTTACAATTTATAAGACTGATTATATCAGAGGCAAAATAAAAAGGAAAACCTTTTGGCTACGCCAAACCGAAATTCATCTCTCACCTACCGTTGGGCTACGCCCTTCACACGCTTGAGGAAGGAGAATTCTTTCGGAAAATTCGTTAAAATGCATCCCTTGTCAATTAAGTGATGTAATTTAGATAGTTATTTGATAAAAAAGGAGGGATGAATGTTCAATCAACCGACACAACTACTTCTTAGGAAGTGTGTTATAGTTAATTCAGAATCAATACTGCTTAGCAGCATTAATTCTCACCTATCTTTTATTTATTTGTTTTTACACCAACTTAAAGGAAAGACCAACTATATTTTTAGTTGGTCTTTCCTTTTGTTATTAGAACACGATTAAGAATCGCTTAGTTTATATACAAATTACTATTTATTTTACGATAATGTACATATACTTCCGATAGAATTCTATCGTTCTCTTGATAAAATATGAAAAACATAACTAGTTAAGGTATCTTTCAAAAAAAAATCGAAACAAAAAGAACTTGTAATATATAATTACAAGTTCTTTTTATCGTAGCTTAAACACATTGGAACTATAACTTGTAAACAACAACATTAGAGGAAGGGGTGAATTATCCCCTTAAAATGATTATATAACTAATATTCATATTTTGAGATTGAAACCTTGAACATTTCGTTAATTTTAATAATCACTTTAATATTCTGCATTTTTAATTTACATAAATATTTGTAATTCTATACATTATAATAAAACAAAATAACCCAAAAATAAAAATATATGTGAATTTTTTTATATTTTTTTTGATATTAATAGAATATTTTATGATTATCATTTCATTTTCACTCTAATATTGCCATGTTTGTAGATTGCTATTAGAGATTTACCGTCTAAAACTTACTTAAAATTGGTTAGGATTGAATACATTGACTGAAAATTGAGAAATCAAATGCATATTGATACTATTATGATATAAATTATCTGTCAGTAATTTATAGTTTATTATCATACATTAAAAAGGAGGAAGTAAAATTATGAAGAAGAAAATCATTACAGCAACTGCTCTGGCTGCAACATTAGCTACAGGGGCATTACCTACAACATCAGTATTTGCTGCTGAGACAGTTGCTCCTATCCAACAACAGGAATCACAAATTAGTATTCAACCGTTTGCACAAAGTAATCTAGAAACGGCTGTTCAAGCTGCATTAAATGGTCCCGAAGTCAAAAAAATTAAAGTATTTGAGCATGAATTTAATGTAAAAGAAATTGAAGTTGTGGATCGAGGTGCAGCTGGTAAAGATGTATATGGACAAATCTCTCATCATTTAAGCTTCCGTCCAGATGATCAACTTTACTATAAATTCACAAAAAAAGATGGTGAGGTAACGGGATTCGAATTCCATATTGATAGAGGCGGCTGGACACCAATTGTAGCTCCACTCTTATCACTTCTTGCTGCATATAACGGAATTCCTGTTAATCCAAATGATTTAAATTCACTCGGTCAACAACTTGGAAAGGTTATCGATGGTAGTTGGGAACATGCAGGACAATCTATTGCTACTGCAGTTAGTTTAAGCTTTAATGAGAAATAAGCTTATAGGCATTATTTAGGATTACAGAGAAGTATTATTCGTAAATTTTTCTAAAATGATATTATATGTAACAAATCCATTTCTAACTTTAATGCAGTAATAAGAGAGAGACTCTCCCCAAAAGTCTTTTGATCTCAGATATGGAATTCATATAATTTTGTCATATAATATCTACATTAATTTACATTAAGAATTATGTAAATATTACCGATTTTAATAAATCATTGTACTTCGGAAAACAGACGTCTAGTTTAAGACTTCTGTTTTCTTTGTATAATATTAGATTTAAATTGCATGCCCTATAAAGTACATGAAGTATGATAATATACTTTGTCATCATTTCACTAAACTTGCACATGATTATTTTGGCCTTCCCATCCTTGTATGATTACATTTCTAAACTTATGTTCCCAGTGTACGATGGCTTTTGAGCAAATCTAAATGAGAATATTCCTCTCTAAATTTTAAAGCTAACACAATATTTTAAGGTAAATGACAATAGTAACTCTGATGATAGCTAATATATCACCTTATTTGACTTACTTTCTTTTTAACTTAACAAACCCTTTGGTACCTATTATAAATTTGGAACTATTTATAAAAACTAAATTTTTAAATTAATACGCTCTATTATTCTCATGCTAAACTTTATGCATATGGTAAAAGCACCTAAATTATTATATAAGACTAATTTGTTTAAAATCAGGAGAGATATAATGAAGAAAATAAAGATAAAAAAACATTTAAAATTCGGGATTCTTACTTGTTTTACACTAGCGAGTTTATGTACAGCTTCAATAGTATTTGCTGATAGACATCCAGGTTATTCCTATGAGTCCGATTTAGGTTATCGAAATCCAAACTGGATGTCAAAATTGGAAGATACAAAAAGAATAAGCGAATTATCTATTCCAGGTACTCATGGTTCAATGGCTTTACATGGAGCGAGTTTTATTGATGAGAATTTGACAAGAAATCAAATAATGCCCCTATCTCAGCAGTTCAATGCAGGAATACGTTATGTAGACATGCGTGTTAAACGTGTGAAAAATTCTTTTGCCATGCAGCATGGTATTGTAAATCAAAAAGCAATGTTTGAAGATGTATTAAAAGAAACAATCCAATTTTTAAGAGAAAACCCTCAAGAAACAATTTTAATGCGCTTTAAAGAGGAAACTAATCCAGAGAACAGCTCACTGTCATTCGAGGAGATATTTAAAAGTTATAAAGACCGTAATGCGTCCTATTTTTGGGAACCTAATTCTGTGCCATTTTCAGAAAGAAATAACCCTAAGTTAGGAGATATCCGCGGAAAAATTGTAATACTACAAAACTTCGCAGCATCTGAAGAATTCGGAATTAATTATGAATCATTAGATATCCAAGATAATTTTGAAGTTAACGCTGGACCGGATGGAATGTATGAGAAATGGAATGCAGTAAAAAACCAGCTTCTAAAGGCAAATAAAGATTCTAACAAGAATCATATCTATCTCAACCATTTTAGCGGTACAGGTGGCGCTACAGCATTATGGAATAATTATTATCCTTGGTTTGTTGCAAGTGGAAAGGAAAATCGAGATACTGGTAGTAACCCACAGTTAATTCAAAAAAATACAACAAATGAATGGAAAGACTTCCCTCGCGATACAAATGGTCAAGTATTTTATGGTGGGATGAATACAATGGGGACAGATTTCATACTACAAGGTGGGATTAGACATTCTGGTATCATTGCAGCTGATTTTCCAGGTCCAGGTTTAATAGATAGTATCATTAAATTAAATGGAATAAACGTTAATGAAAAAGAAATATTGATTTCCCAAATTTCTTCTGACTCTAAGCCATTGCCTGGAGAAAAGAACCGATCCAGCCAAAACTTTAGTATAAATAATTTACCCCCAGGGACACTGGGTTTAAAATGGATTATTGAACCTACCCAGGGAGAGGCTTCTGACAGTATCTCTTTCAATATTATGGTCGATGTTTCTCTGGGTCTAGATCGTGTTAGTTGGAGCAATATTTCAAATGAGTCCAGGACTGCAGCAGATACAAATTCTAAATACTATATCGCAAATCCAAGTGGTGTGAATCACCCATTTACAGTAAAAATATATGCTATCACCAATTAATTTTTTTGAAGGATTATTTTATCCTTCCGTCGGTTTAAGAAGTTCACTTACCTTATGTATCAAAAGAGCATTCTCTCCAGGTATGCTATATTAAAGGCAACAATAAAAAAGAATCTAGAAATGCCACTAGATTCTTTTTTATTTTTAGAAACAATTCATATTAAGATAAAAATGCTTTTATTCTATATAAAATAGTCGAAGTAAAAATTAATAAACCGCTGACTTACCTAAAAGTTAAAGTACTATAACTAAAATTTCATTCCATTTTGGTAATTGATTCATTTCACCTCTATTCGCGGGAACACCTTGTATAGAAAACAACATTTCTTGATCTCGTATCCCGTTACTTTCATATCAGTACATAATCATATCTCCTTTCTGCATATATAATTTACTTATAGCAAAGGCGTTCATTCTTGATTTCAAATAACTACTTATAACCAACGAGCAGTAACCATTGTATCTTAATGATACTTATAACATAGAAAAACTGACAGTAAAACACATTCTGTTTTCCAGAAATAACGATTTAAAATCAATAAGTAATGGTTAATTCTTCTATTCTTTCTCACAACTAAAAGACTATCATAATAATCATTACAATAAATACCCATAAACTCCATATATACTACAGATTATATTTGTATGATACCTATATCAATAGAAAGGGATGATTTAGGTTGCTGACACTCTATATAATATATCTGTTTTTATCAATTGCTATCATGTTATTCTTATTTTCAAGCACAATCGGTTAATTTTATTGATTATATCAAGCTCACTTCTTTTCATCAAAAAAGAAAAAAGAACAATAGAAAAGGCATTTTAAATCTACTCTTTAACCAATACCCATAATATTTTATTACTTAGTATTTAATTGGAAATAATAAGTGATTAAAGTTATTAAATGCTTACAGCATAATTAAAAGCTAAGCTCATCACCACGGATTATAACTACAAAAGCATATATGACAACATTTCACTTCTAATTATTAATAAAACATCCCCATATGTTTTAAGTAAATCATTATACTTTAATTAGCTATGCTTATTCTTTCCTTTTTCTTTGCAAGATAACCTGTTCTAGTTAGTTGGATAAAAATATGGCGACAGCCGTTTGCCATCAAGTTAATAAAACTTAGATAGCCCTTAATTAAAAAATAGGAATAAGCCAGTTATATATATATCAATCCAAAGTTCTTTTCATACAAGAAAGCCAAAATCTCTTCCCCATATTAATGAGAAATTTCTATTACTATCAAGCAAACCGAAATTAGGGGAATTTAGTTAATAGAAAGCGTTCTTCTTTTTCTAAAAAGCTAAATTATTAAATTAAAGAAAATATATACCTTTCAGTTCCCTCCTACAGATAAAGCAACTTACCCCGCTTCCTAATACCTACTGATTTGTTACACAAAATTGAATTCCATAAAAATTTGAATTTCATAACACCCAGGAATACAATGAATATAGTATATACCTTATTTTTTAGAAAGAAGGATTGAACATGAAAACCAAAGTAGCTAAATCAATTCAAAATTTGCAATTGAAATCCTTTGAAATGATGACAAATTCTTTTTCTTTTAAATCTATTTTGCGTGGAACTGGTATGACTTTTGTAATTATTTTTGGATCATCTTTGATTAACGATTCTTCTTTATTTTCATTAAATTCTTTGATGGTAATATTGGGTTTCTTTTTAATCTTTACGCCATATATTTTTAATATTGCTGAGAAGTCTAATATATAACTTAATTTCCGACATTTAATCATTGACTTAAAAATTATTAAGCACCCAAAACAAGAAATTCACACACTTTTAATTAGAAGGTGTGAATTTTTTTGTTTGGGTCTATTTGCTCTTAAATTTATAGTTAAGTGATACTACTTCAATTAATTAATTTTTATTTCTAGTTTAAAATTATGCAAATGGGTAGC
>NZ_JASHJA010000056.1:0-14070 GCF_030733445.1 Bacillus sp. MMSF_3353 | reverse complement strand
TATACAGAGAAAAAATCGTCTTAAAACATTGCTATGCTAAGGGTTCATCATTACTCTAGCCGTAAAAAATCATAAAAAGTAAATACTGGGAATGTACTTAATGAGCTGGATGATGATTAAAAACTACAAAATATCGTAAAGTAGGTATATAAAAACTACATATAATCATCGTTAATTTGATGCAAGTAAAAGAATAAATAATAAATGTAAATTCTGATGACTTACGAACAAATTTTCCACATTTATAAAAAAACTACACACAATTTATTAACAAATTGGTCAAAGTTAGGAACAGTATCCACTTTTTAAACAGAATTAACAGATGTTTTTCTGATTTTAAGTAGATTAAGAGATAGAACATGATAAGAACAGTACTTATGGCTATATCTTATACACATCAGATCAAATTTATTAAGATATCAACAGAATAATAATAAATATTTCTGCTTTTTTGTAGGTGAAATGATAGGAAAAGATTAAAAATTCAGATTTAATAACTTAAAAATTGTGAATATCTCATTTTGTTTCACATGCACTGTATGTAATTGCATAAAAAATAGAGAGTTGTGATCATTAAATTTGAAAACTGACTCTCTACTTTGCTTGAAGTAATACACTCCACAAGTTATCTCCAACACGAATAGCCCTCCACTTTTGTTTTTTTCAAAAATAGAGAGCTGTATCATTACATTGCTGGAAGCAGCTGATCAACCGTATGTGGTACTTCACTTGTTGAACGGTAATATGCTTCTAAGGACTGTAGAAACTGAATTAAATTAAAGTCTTCAGGGACCTCAATTACACGAATCTTTTCCTTCGGCAATTTATCAATTTTTTCAATGAACAGTTCACGAATTTCACTAGGGATTTGATTTCCCTTATGCCCACTAGACTTTAAGAGTTCGCGTATTTCAATTTCTAATGCTGTATATGCGTTAATGTTTACGCCTTGCTCATAAGCATACTTTCTAAATAGTGATTCTTCTTGATACTGCAGGTAATTACGATGATAAGTATCTATAGTTACAGGTACAGCATATTTCGCATGAAGCAGGTCATGCGCTTTACGGAATAGCTTTTGAACATTACGTAAAGAGTATATAGCAAAATGAGTACCAAATTTAAAAATGGCCTCTTCTTGTTCATGTTTAGGTACATTGTGTGTAATTAAAGGATAAATTCCAGTTTTAGCAGCTGTGTCTAATACACGATATTGAGAAGATTGCTTTAATAATTTACTTAGTGTATAAACAAGCTTTTTAGGATATCCTTCTTGTCGATCAATCATTTCTCGTAAACCACGAACTACTTGGCGAATTTGACGGTGACAAGAGTGTTTTAAAACATTAATGAATTGGTTCATATCCTTGGCAAATTCAGCAATATTCATTTCAACTAACAAGTTTTCTATAAATTTAACTTTACGCTTATATGTATCTCGTGGTGTAAATGGATCACGGTATTCTGCTCCTTCTTCTTTCGCGCATAAGAAATCAGGATGCACAGATAAATGCAATGTTGTGTATTGCTTTTTATTCTTCTTCCCTTTTTCTAACTTGCAAATTTTAAATAAAGGAGATCCGGTAGCAGATAGTTTTGTTTCTAGTTCCTCAAGTACAGCACGAATCTGATGTGGGTATTTCTTATGTAAGTAACGATACATACCACCAAAGTGTGTTGAGTTTCCTTGTTCGTCAACTTTGAATAAAGAACGTTTCAGGGTAGTTTCGCGTTTCTGCTGCATTGCTACATCCATGAATAGTTTCTTAGCTGCAATGGATAACTCAAAGAATTCTTTGGTAAATACTATCGGGCTAATAAATGTATAGGCATTTGCTTTATTTGTTTCCTTATTCATAAAATCATTTAAGATGATTTTATATTTACCACTGTACTCATTTTCGATTGTAATGATGTTATGGAAGCTTAATTTCTTCAAAGCCACATAAAATTGTGAGTGGTGAATATGTGCAAATGCTTCTTTATAATTTTTATAATCTTCCCAAAGCATGTGGATCGATACATGCGAAAGCTCACCATATGTATTACATTTTTTATGAAGAAATAGAAATACTTCTAAATCAGCATTTGTAATTCCATATAGCTTATGTTTTCTGCCTTCGTTTTTATCAAATTCACTTACTTTATCTACAATCTTTTTCATTTTCAGTGAAAAAGATGGCTTTGCTTTAGCAACAAATCCCTCTTCATCTGCAATTCGTTCTTCATAGGACATTGACTTCACAATGTCTTCTAAATAAGTATCTTTAAAACTGTAATACTTACCTTCTAAAGCTTCTACTAACTTTTGCCATGATTTAATTGTTACAATTACCGGTGTTGTTGTTTCACCATTCAAACTACGTTTGTTCTTTATAACGAAAGGTTTTGCCATCTTTTTCACCTCCTTATATATTAAGTTGCAGTTTTCCCCACAATTAGATATAAATTATCATTTTTGATTATATCAAATCGAATACTGGTGAAATCTGTCCCTTTAAGAGAAAAAACAAAAAAATGAAACGTGCCTCTATCCCTTGTGCGACAAGGGGTTTGACGTTTCATGAAAAAAAGTTTGTTGCCACCATAGGGCTATGAAGTTTTTTGAATATGAAACGTAGTATATAGTGGGAGAAATCCTCTGAAACCATTGATTTTATAGGGTTTTCATCCAATTCCGTTTGAACGTTGTAGCCATCATATAGCTATAACGTTTCATGTTTTTAAAACAAGTTATATTTTATTGAAAACTGCTGTAACCCTTGGTACATATAGGTTTTTTGGATTTTCAAAGTGAAAGTTGTAGCCATCATATAGCTATAAACGTTTCAGTTCGTTTCATGTTTCCTGCCATCATATAGCTATAACGTTTCATGTTTTTAAAACAAGTTATATTTTATTAAAAACTGCTGTAACTCTTGGTACATATAGGTTGTTTGGATTTTCAAAGTGAAAGTTGTAGCCATCATATAGCTATAATGATTTTAGCGTTTTTTCTTTCATATTTTATGAAATGGCTTTATATCAACGTTTATTACTAATTTACATAGAATAAAAAAATTTTTAGTCAAATGATTTTCAGGATATTCTCGTTTCATTTTTTCAACGTTGTAGCCATCATATAGCTATAACGTTTCATAAATTACGAAATTGTAGCCATGATAAAGCTATTCATTATTAAAAGTAAGAAGTAATAGCCATGATAAGGCTACATAGTTTCAAATAAGAAGTAATAGCCATGATAAAGCTATACAATTTCAAATAAGGGCTTATAGCCACGATAAAGCTATATAGTTTCAAATAAGAGTTAATAGCCACGATAAAGCTATACAATTTCAAATAAGAAGTAATAGCCGCGATAAGGCTACATAGTTTCAAGTAAGAAATAATAGCCACGATAAAGCTATATAGTTTCAAATAAGAGTTAATAGCCATGATAAAGCTATGCAGTTTCAAGTAAGAAGCAGCTGGCGTATTTAAGTTGTGACCTAAAGTAACAAGTTTCTAGTCGTTAAGCAAAAAATCAGTGTATTTAACTAATTTACTTTTAAAAATTGAAATTGTATTGTAAAGTAGTGATTTTACAAATAGAAGCAGTTTTATATAATTAAAGACAAGTAAAGAGAATTTAAATGATCCACAATAAAAAGAGTAAAAATCAACAATTGTGCGGATTATTCAGATAACATTTCAACTTAAAGGTTATGTAGCCATCATATAGCTATGAGGTTTCATAGTGTTAGGATTTATATTATATTGGTTATTAACATTGTTAGGAGGTACTTAAATATGGAGAAAGTATTAGTATTGTTCAGTGATGCCCTCCTACTTGCTGCTCCAATCTATGAAGAAAATAAGCAGTTATGGGCCAAATGGCAAAAATATTATAACGAAGTACAAGAGAATCACGATAAATTAGTAACATCAGCTAATATATCCCCTTCATTCTCAACACTTGTTTCTTGGCTGGGGCAGAAACAAGAACAAGGAATATCGTTGTTGAACATTTATGCGAATCTAGATAAATATAAAATTGAGATTCAAAATGTATTAGATAAAATCATTGAACAAGAGTTTGGAGAAAAGTTTGAAGCAGTTGAACCAACTCAAATTTTAAATCCTGAACATGGTCATATAAAAGAGTATATAGCAGATATACCTGACGAATATTATCCTGTATCAAATGACGCAATGTACTATCAATTACGTGATGGAATAGCAAAAAATCAGTTTGAAGAAGATGAAGCAGCAGCAAAAACGGTACTGCCATTAGAAACAAAAAATTCAAGCGGAGTTGCACAACTATCTTCACATAAAGATGAGGATTTGAGATTAGTGAATACAAATGAAGCAGAAAGATGGTCTATATTGGTTGATGGAGTAATTAGTAATATGGATGATCTTACAGCAGATTGTTTGGATACCATTACAATACAATGGTTAAATCAAGCTAAATCTCCAGATGAATTCATAGATTTTAGTTATGAGAATGTATTGGAATTATGTAATATGCCAAAAGCATCAGCAAACGGTGTAGAGTATTATCGTGCAGAAGATAAGATAAAGGTAGCACAACGTATTGCAGCGTTAGCAAGCATCTTTATTTATTTGAATGATGATAATGAAGTTGTAGTATTGAACGATCAAGCTGAAACTGGGGAAAAATTTGAAGTAAAACGTGAAGTAATCAAGAGACTATTCGTACTGGACTCTGTAGTGTTATGGAGAGATAAGAATACTAATGAATATATGGGGATAGAATCCTGTAAGATTAAACCAGGTAGTTTCTTATCGGGCTATTTGTATGGGTCTAATAGCACAACTGCTTTATTATCGAAAAAAGCATTAGAGTATAATAGCTATAGACACAAGTTTCATAAACGTTTAATACGTTATTTATCCTGGCAGTGGCGAATCCGTCAACAATACAGTACTTTAAAAAGACCATACTCCATTGGTGGGGAAAAAGGTCTACTATCTGTAATGGGTATTACAACTACAAAGGGTCGCCCAACTCGAATTCGTGAACAACTAGAAAGTGTTTTAATTGATTTAGAAAAAGAATGTGTCATTTCACATTGGGCGTATGCAGAGGAATTGGATGAAACAAGGATAGGAGAACGTAATTGGTTTAAGAATTACTACTCCAAATTAGGAATCATTATCTTACCACCAAAAGAATTGATGGATAATATAGATAGTATGGTAAAGAAAAAAGTAATAGGTATGCAAGAGAAGCAGGAGGACCATTATATTGCAGAGACAGTAAAACAAACTCCTCAAGGATCAGAAGATGTGATACGAGAAAAAATTATGTATCAGCATATGCATCAAAATAAAACAATGCGTGAGATAGCAGATGAAATAGGTTTATCCCCTGCTACGCTTTCAAGATTCTGTAATAACAAAATGAAGCGTATTTCAAAAAGTGTTAATGAAAAGCTAAACAAGTGGTATGAAAGACAAATGATTATAGAGTCTATGTAAAGAGAAGCAGATACCTTTAAATGGAGAGGTAACTGCTTCTTTTTAGTTTGTTCATATTCTGCTGTTGATATCTATACGCGCCATTGTGCTCATACCTTACCCATTGATACGTTTCCTAATTAATTCTCAAGAACGTCGTGTAACCTCTCAGCAAACTCTTTATGATGCACTGTGTTATAGCCCACATGGTGTCCGGGAAACTCTACGAATTCTGTTCCGAGGTGTTCTGCTAAGTTGACTGCGCAATGGTAAGGAAAAAATTCTCGTGAAGTACTTCCGCCGGCTGAACGTACCTGTATCGATGTAGGTTTTAATGGGGTCTTTAATGCATTGATATTTAAAGTATAGCTGAGAATTCCCGGGATTTCATACTCAGTGAAATAAGTCGAATTACCGAGTAGTCGCTCTGTTAGCATATCCTTCGATAGTCCGAAATTGCTATCATCAATATTTGACAATAACTTTATGACCTCACTTTGATGATTTGTCTTAAGGTCTTCCATGAAATTTATAGCCTGCTTCAACTCATTTTCAGGTAAAAGTTGTAATAAAACCGGCTCGTGTGGGATTAGTAACTGTACCTGCTCAGGATGGCGTATGCACAGATCAAGTCCGATGACAGCACCAGAACTACTTCCGAATACATAAGCCGGTTCATTGGTCAGATTAGCTAGCAGCAGGTGAGCGTCTTCGCTATGTGTGTGCACATGATAATCCTCAGTTTTATTGACGAGGTTGCTACGGGAATGACCACGACGATCGTAAGTAACAACGGTATACCATTTAGCAAGATGGTCGGCGATATTATGGAACTTGTCGGCATCACCACCCCCACCATGGATCAAAAGAAGAATTGGACCTGAGCCACGCACCTCATAGTAGATGCTTGCTCCAAGTACTTGCAATGTTCCGTTTTTTACTATCCTCATTTGTACATCCTTCCTTTCTTCTGTCATTTCCCTTAACATTACACAATTGGCGAATGATATAAAATGCAGGAAATGACTAAGAAACAAATTCGCCATAAGAAAAAACAATGAGCATCATTTCATAAGTGTATCCTTTTTATTTATTTAGAGTAGACAATTTTTTGATTGTTTCAATGGAGAGGTGATATTCATCAGCTATTTGATTAATCGTTCTACCGTTTAATAGAAGCATTTCTGTCATCGATCAGCTTTCTTGTCCCAGAACGTATACCCCGTCTCTGATGAGAGGTTTTAGGTTTAGGAATATATATTATTTCTCCTGGAACATACTTTTGAATTTCTAATATCAGCTTTTTAGGTAAAATAGCCGTTGTTTTTAAATAGCCCCTTTCTGCCAACTTCATATCTGTCCGTATTAATCCATAAACGCACTCGATTACTCGGTGGATATCATGTGTACTTTTGTACATAATAAGGTTGGCAAATGTTAAAGTCAGGAGGGTTTGTATGCAACATGATAAAGAAGATATAGAAACGTCTGGTTCTATTATGAAACCAAATTTTGCAGAAACTGATGCACAAAAAGTGAAACAAGAAATTCAAAATGATGTAAGAGAAGGACAAGGCGCAATGACTTCCCGAGAAGCAGGTGCAATGCGGGATTAAGAAACTACTCCTTACTGTTTTTTATTTAGTGAATGTTTTAAACAGTAAGGAGATAACCCATTAACGGCTTTTGTTTCTTAAAAAATCGTTTTTACTTTCATATAAAGTTTATTTCACGAAGTATCCCCATTAGAAATAATCTATATTTTGTTTGACTTTTTCAAAAAGAAGTTTAACTTGCCGTGATATAAGGAATTCCAAAATTGTCTATTGTAGTTATCATCATTTATTAATATGTTAGTATCAAACTCCACTAATTTGTTCTTCAAATCATGAAAAGTCCTTATTAGATTACAATCTTTGTAGTGCCCCTGCTCTACTAGCTGAACCCAATACTTTTTAAAGTAATTGAAGCAGGAATGCATTTTCTCTATAGAAGAATTAACAAAATATCTTTCTACTCTTTCCGTAATTTCATGTTCTAGCTCATATATTTCTCCTGTGGGCTGGTAGATAGTAATTAGATTACCTGAATCCATATTACTCCCGATAACAAGGTATGGTTTAAACTTCCCTAAACTCGCTAAAAATGCTTTAATATATTCTTTATCCAATATCGATAAAGAAAAATCATTTTGTTTTGTCCATTCCACTACATCTAAAAGAAAACCATTTGAATAGGTGTAAAATTCTACATTGAGACATTCGAATTCATTTCCTTTAATTTGATGATTAAGTAAAAAGTGCATACTATCCATGGGCAAATTTAATTTGGCAATCTCCACTGTCATTCCTCCAACCCTTATTATATAATCCATTTTCTGGTTCTTCACAAACTTAATTAAATTTTAGCATAAAGAAATGGTCTCCTTGGGGGAAGTTACATATGAAATAATAAAAAGGTATGAGTTTACGACCCACACCTTTTTACCAGTAGAAATATTCGCTATATGCTTAATGTATCAATCATGATTAATGTCACCTTCGATATATTGACTGAGTTTATCCTTAATTGCCGCACTTTCTGGAGTTACTTCTGCTACTTTACGATTGTGAAGACGAGAGCCACCTTCCATTTCATCAAAAGGTAATGTATTTTCATCATCTTGAGGAACAGTAGCAGCCATTTGTTGTAACCACTGCATTGTTAAGTTAGATGTTGTATTTTTACCATTGATTTCTGCAGTTCGTTGAATTTCCTGTTCCTGCTGATTATGGGTAACAGTTGATGTGTAAGCAGGTTCTCTATATTGTGGTGTATGCTTCGCCCTTGGCACTTCTATTGGAGTTTCAGTAATAACTGGTGCTTTGGTGTTAAGTTCAATAGGTTCTCTATGTTTACTTGTATCTGGTACATTTTCTTTTTGAACATCCATTACTTTATTAATTTTTGCGGATTCTGTTGTATTAGAAGTAGCAATTGATGCTGTAGTGCTTTCCTTTTCTAGATTAGGAGCAGAATTTCTTGAGTAATCTTGCACAGACTGACTATTAGTTAACTCTCCTTCATTGTCAGTATCATCTTCATTAGTATAAAAATCGTAAGTATCAGGATTTAACGTTTGTAACCAGCCTTCTATTGCAGTAGGTGCTGTTTTAGGTGTACTCAATTCCTCAATTACAGCTTCTTCACTATCAACATTCGTATCTGTGACATAATCCTCATATTTAATTTCCGTATTCAATGACTCTTCACGAATTTTTAACCAGTAAGCAGCTGCTTCTGCATCAACTTGAATCTTAGCTGTTTTAAACTCAGAGGCAGGAACAAAGTTAGCATTTACTTGTATTCCTCCTTGTGGAGCATTATCTTTTACAATTTTAGCAGCACACTGGAATGCTTTTTGAATTAAGATATCATTTTCAGAAAGAATGGGTACCTCTAGTTTCGAATAAGAGTAGGATGTTCTACGTGTACTTTGTGTTTTCGTTTCTGCTGTTACCATATCAATTTCTTGATCACCTTCACGTGCCTCATAAATTGTTTTCGTCCCCATTAGCTTACTAAACAATTTAGCGTCTTCATTAGTAACATCACCATAAACAAGTTTGTTACGAAATGTTCCTAACAGGATATCCATGAATCTTGGGCCATGTTCAATTGCCAATTGACTAATTGTTTGTGCAATAACAATTAAAGGTGCTTTATATTTCCGTGATTGAGCAGGAAAACTTTTAAATGCTTTATAAATGTAATCCGCAAACTCATCGACTAAAACAGGATGGTAAGGAGATATGTTAGGCTTACGACGGAAAACAGCATTCTGTACGGCATATAAACACAATTTACCGAATACATCAGATAGATCAGAAAGTTCCCCTTTCGCTGTATTGACTAACAGAATACCTCCAAATTCCAAATGCTTCTCAAAATCAAAATTCGATGGACCACATAAAACACGACGGAGCAGAGGTTGAGCAGAAATATCATTTAATGTGTTTCGTAAACCACGAACGAAGGTTTCTTGTTTATCAATAATCTTAGGTTGCCCATAGTATTTCCCTTCAGTATGATAAACAACTTCCCCTCCCCCACGGCCACCAGAAATTTCGGGAACATAATTTAAATCAAACCATTCATCTACTTGTTTCATTATGCGCCAATGGTTTCGTTCATCTCTATCTGGAATAGATTCAATATCATTTGGAAGTCGTTCTTTTAATTTGAGATGCATCTCAAAAACGAGATTAGCATTATTATACATATCAATTAAATGTTCAAATCTAGCTTCAAATTTTGAATCATGGAGTTTTAACAAGTAAATATGTTGTTTAAGATGAGAACGCTCAGATTGAACGAAGAAAGGATTTCCTGCTCCATTATCAGAGAGCCCTGTTAATACTGAACATAACATCTCAGCGACTTTATCAACTGGACCACGAACGAAATTTATTGAAGGGGTATCAGGATTTGTTGGGTCTAAATAGAAAATAACACTTTCGGGAATCTTGTGTGCCAATACCAAGTTATATACCTTTTCACAGAAGTCATTAGATGGCTCGATAACTGTAAGACCATTTACCTGCGTTCCTTTTACATCCTCTGAATGATAATCTTTTCTTGCATATAAGGTTTTAAAGTTATTAATCATTGAAGCCATATAGTCAAGAATTTGATTAGCAATTGGTAAACCAAGTGCAGCTGATTTACCTGTACCAATGTTACCGATGATCATTATATTAAGCGTTAGAGACTTACCCTGTATAACTGCCATTTCCCGTGTTGCACTATTAGGACCAAGAAAGATATCAGGGTCTGGCAATTTTGATGGGTTTTTTTCAGTGAAAAACTTGTGTAATGAAGTAGCAAGTTTTCGTTGACGATCATCATTCAAAAAGGAAAGCATCCAACCAGGTATTTTAAATACGTATTCCCATTTTCCGAATTCATCTAAAAGCTCTTTTTTATGTTCATAAAAAATCTTAAAGAGCCATAAGAGTACGAGAATAATAATAATTACAGGTA
This sequence comes from Bacillus sp. MMSF_3353, assembly GCF_030733445.1. Taxonomy (NCBI): domain Bacteria; kingdom Bacillati; phylum Bacillota; class Bacilli; order Caryophanales; family Bacillaceae; genus Bacillus; species Bacillus sp. MMSF_3353. The sequence goes on along the minus strand of NZ_JASHJA010000056.1, from coordinate 3,582 downwards.
TAGCAAATACAAGGTGCATGATATTACTAAAATTTGAAAGTATAGTATCCTCTAATCCTTTGTCATTTAGTGAAACTTCTCCAGCTTTCGAATGTAAGAATGGAATAAATATCTTAGCTAATGGAACACTAAACGCCCATAAGTACTGGGCAACTATACCAATTAACATCATCGAAAAAATAAACCATCTACGCTTTATCTCCTGATAGGTCTTAACTTTGGTTGATAGTTGCCAAGTATAAATTAAAATCCAAAAGCTAAAAAAGGTTTCAATGTAATAATTAGTTTCAAACGGATTACCGAAGATACTTAAAGTAGGTAATGGAGCCCCCATTTGTATTGACCAGAAAGAAGCATATTTATAAATTCCTCTAAACGCAAAATACCAAGCTAGCAGAAGTAGTAATGTCACAACATAGTAAGATGAGCGGGCTGCTAAACGATATTTCCAGCTTTTTGTAAGATCGATTGTAACTGTATAGGAATTTTTTTTGTTCTTTCCGGCTTTTGGATCCTCCCCATTACCTGGTGCATTATTGAGTTCAGCATTCTTTTGAACTGCATTCTCCAAATTCTTGTTTCACCCTCTCTTTTAACGAATAAAAAGCAGCGGTGAAATTAAGCAATTCAGCAGAAGTAGCCAATAATATATTCTCTGGTGCTATGGAATTGTGATACAGATCAGTAAAAATGGCTTGCTGCCCATGCTCTAATTCATCCGCTTCATATATCCCCAAAATTTTAATTGGGTTTAGTGTTCGGTGTTGATTTTGCATGGCCAACAATCCTGATAATTGTTGTAATTTTAAGTGTGTGTTAACCTCCCCTACCTTAAGTATTGTTAATATACACAATATTTCTAAGTAATCTAAAGATTTTTTTTCTTCATCAGGTGCTTGTTTTCGTAATACCAAAATGTCTTCTGTTAGCTCAAGTAGTTTAGAATGCTGAATCCCTTTCGCTTGCATTTCGTTTTTATTAGATATCCACTCTACCGAATAAGGGAAAGAAGAATTTATGTTCAAACGTTCTGTGATTTTTTTGAGCAGATGACTTTTGCTTAAACTATTAATTTCGCGAATTTCTTGAAGAATATTGTTTATTACAAGTTCCGATCCACCCATGTTACATACGTAAACATCTAGGTTATTCACTACACTTAAACGTGGTATATTGCTGAAAGCTTTTTTTAAATTTGTTACACGTGTAGTCCTCTTTTTGTAGGTAGAAATTGTGTGATAGGAATCATCGATTACTGAAAATAACACGTAAAACTGTTTAGACGGATTAGAAGCAGCGATATCAAGATATTTTTTCAGTTTGTTTTCTAGAAATGGAATGTTTTCTGTTCCTGTATCAACTTCAATATTGATAATAGAATCGTTACATGTAAGAACCCAATCAGGAATGATTAATGGGTTTCCCTTTGAGTCTGGATAAAACTCTTTAGATGGACGAAATGAATAAACGAGTTGAGGTAAATCTTGTTGGAAGGAAACTGGTTGAAGTTCTGGCTGAAACATTTCGCGATACTCTTCATCTTCGTATAAGAAGTAAACATCATTTGAATCAGAATACATTAGGTTGGGTAAATGTAAGTTTTGCTTCACAATTGAGCTTAGTGGAAAAAGATAATCGCCGTTACCACCTACAATTGCACCGGTATGTTCATTTTGGGATTCTGCTTCAAGTAGATTTAGCACAAATTGTGTAATAGCTATATTGTGTTCATATTGCCTTTTGGTAACAAACGAGGTATTGCGATCAGTAATTAATTTTAAACGATATAATATTTCTGCTCCCTTTGAAGCGATAGAAACGAAATCCAGTGTGAAGCCACGCTTTTTTCTCACACTTATATTTTCTTTTTTTATTACTTTCATTTTAGCCCACTTAGTTAATTTGGATGAAAATGTAGTTCGACTTATAGGCTCCCCACGTATCAATTCATAAAATTTTCGTAATTGAATTTGAGATACTGTTCGTTGTTCATATAAAAATAAAACTGTAAAAATATCAGAACGATTAAAATAAACTCCACGATCATTCTCTCCGACGATATATTTAACGGCATGATCAAATGATTTTTTCAATTTTAAACACTCCCTTGATATGGAAATAATATACGGAAACTTGCATAAAATCGAGTGCAATTGTCATGTAATGAAAGTAATTAATGTTGGATAAATTAAGCAGTTTAGTACATAAAAGTGATTAGTGTATATTTTAGCTGAAGATTGCAAAAAAACAACCCATTATCCCTTATGGACTCTTGGTTTAGAGATACATATTATTTCGTCAGGTGTGAGTAATAAAATACAATGTTATCAAGTGAAAATTTGCTATCAGAGTTCGTCATATGTATTTCGACAGTGATAAGAGGACATATGACGAACTCTAATGATAAAAAAAGGGTTCGACATATGTATTCCGTCATATATGTGTAGAGTATCAAAAATAGATAAAATGTACAGTGAATATACTTTTGTATAGATGAAATTAAATATTAAACGGAATTGCATTTAATTCTGTAGAGGTATTTATTTATCAGAAGGAAAAATTACATCATAAAAGAAATAAGTAAATAAACATAATAAAGTAAATGAAAATTGTGTATATTTCATATTTTGCATGTTACAATCTGATTTAAGGGGTGAAAAAATGCGGAATTGGAACACAGAATATGGGTTAATAACAAAGATAATACAAAGTGAATTTGAAGCAGACTTTCTTTATAACAAGGTAACCAACACATTAAATAATGAATATGAGATAATTCCATTACGGTTTGCAGCTCTAGATCCTTATAAAATTTACAATACTTCACAAGTTAGTAGAATATTAAGGATAAAATCTAACAAATTAAGATATTTAATTAACAGATACGGTGAATACATCCAATTAAGAAAAAAAAGAACTAAATATATTATTTCATTTAAAGCTGTATATAGGATATATTTAGTGCATCTATGCTTAACAAAGAAATTAAATAGTTCATCTGAGTTTAATCGCTTCATGACCTTACATGTTAGTTATAGTGATTATATTGATATGAAATTGACAAGTTATACTGACAAGTTTGTAGAACTTAATTTCAAAGAGAATCAAATGAATGAAAATGAATCACAATTTTATGTGCTATTCCTACAAATCTCAGAAATAACTTCCGAATTAATAAAAGAAATAACTACATATAACATGACATTGACATCCCCTTTCCTTTCTGTAGACAACCAACAGAAAAATGAGTTATTAAAAAAGAAGCGGGATCATAAAGATCTGTTTAATAAACTAAGGGTTTTATATAAAACTATATAGTTAAAAGAGTAATACTCAAGAAGTATTACTCTTTTTTTAGGGTTATATACACGTTTTATTTATAAGTCTTTTATATAAGTCTTTCAAATAGGATGTATGAAATTTCTTGGTAATATTTTATTGACATGAAATTAATATGAAAGTATATAAAGCCTTTAATGATAAGTGTTTTTATACACATCTTATATGTAGTTCGTATATATAAGACGTATAAATCTAATGGCCATGATAATAGAATGTTATTTTAGAAGTATTATATATCGG
>NZ_JASHJA010000055.1:0-14293 GCF_030733445.1 Bacillus sp. MMSF_3353 | reverse complement strand
ACCAAAAATGAATGCGTCTGACCGCAGGCATGTAAAAGCGTCAGCTTTTATCATGCCAAGGCAGGAGCATTTTGCCCTGCTTGAATCTTACAGGACGTAGGACGGTAAGATTATCAGTGGAAAGCTCTTGAACTTCTTGATTTGACGCCGTTAGGGCGGATAAATCAAGCTCCCCAAAGGGGAGAATATGTACTTGATTATTTATGATATGTTAATAGATATTATAATATAATTAAAATTATATTATAATATCTGAGTATTGTTAAAATGATTGATAGAAAAAAATCCTGTTATGATGATAAGATAGAGGTGTCATAACAGTTATAACTGTTATGACGAAGATTTAATATTAAAAGAGGGGGTTATAACTGTTATGACTTCTGTTGTTTATGAGAGTGTAAATCAAATTGCAAAGAGATTAAGGGTGTCGCCCTCTACAGTTAAGAAATATTATTTGTTGATTGAGAGTTATAACTGTTATGTTTTTAAACGTGATGAGCAAGGACGAGTTATATTTAGTGACTATGATTTAAGATTATTACAAAGATTAATTGAATTAAAAAACATGCCGCAAGTTACATTAGAAGAAGCCTGTAAACTTCTTTTAGAGGAAGAAGGATTGAAAAATACAGAGACAGTTATGACTGTTATAACTCCTGAAGATAGTGATTTGAAGGCGTTATTACATGAGTTAAAAAGTACAGCTGAAATACAGCAAAAACAGTTACAAACGCAGAGTGAGCAAATAAATCAATTAACAAATTTATTAGAATCACAGCAAAAATTATTAGTGGATTCCAATGCTGTTGAAAAGAAACAAATTAATGATCGAGATAAAGCAGTTATAACGGTTATGCGAGAACTTCAAGAAGTAAAACAAATGATTGCAGCTAATAATGAGAAGAAATGGTATAAATTTTGGAAGTAAAGATCAGAGTCTGAAGCGTTTATGCCGCGAAAGTCGCTTTACTATGAGGGGCACCCTCATGCAAACTCACCAGAGGTGGCCCCAGAAGGGCGGTTTTTGCCCGCTGGGGTTATCTTTGGGAGTTTGAGGGTGTAGAGGCTCGTAGTCAAGTGAACCGTGGAATAAAAAGTGTAGGACGGTTCCCCAGATTAGGGCAAAAACCAAGTGTTTTGGGTAGAAGTTCTAATGTCGGAAAAAGAAGAATAGAAATATAGCATACATAGAATAAGGGAATGCAGTATAGATCAGTCTACAAGCATTCCCTTGTTATAAATATTTTTTATTTATTTATTTTATTATATAGAATAAAGGATTTACATTTTATTTCATTTATGGTATTATTTTAATTAATATATAAGCAAGAATGGAGGGGAATATATGGGATCGATGTTAGTTCGTATATTAAATCGTGCATGGAATTACAAATAAAAATATATATTTTAAGAGGGATGCTTATTAGAATCCCTCTTTTTTTAATTATTTGAATCCTGGTTAAATGTAGAATATATCGAGTATGTTATCTTTTTCTTCTTTATTAATTCCAATATATTTAAGTGTAATTTGTGGAGTACTATGATTGAGTATGTCTTGTAACATAGCTACGTCTTTTGTTTGTTTATAGAACCAATAGCCGAAGGTTTTGCGCATGGTGTGGGTACCAATGGATTCTACACTGGCAAAATTTCCGGCTTTTTGCAATTGTCGATAAGCCTGAATCTTACTAATGGGTCGCTCTCCTTTTCGAGAAGGGAATAACCAGATGCTTTTTAGTGTTTGGGCATAAGAGTATACTTCATCAAAAATAGAAGTAAGATTAATCATACGTTCTTTCTTCGTTTTTCCTTCTTTAATTTTAAATTCTTTTCGTTTTTTCCGTTTTAGTTTTATTATGGTTTGTGTTTCGAGTTGGAGTAGATCACTTACGCGTAGTCCGGTATGAATTCCAATAAGAAAGAGAATATAGTCTCGTTCGGAACAGTGACGTTTAAGGGCCCATTTCATATCTTCGATCTGTTCTTTGCTACGAATGGGTTGGACATCAATGAGATGTGGTTTTTTGTTCATGGTTTTATGACCTCTTTATTTATAGTGTTTTGAATGTATACTTTTATCATATAAATTGAGAATATCAGTGGATTTGGTGGTAAGTCAATGATTAAGGGGAAATGAATGTAAACTAATATTCAAAAGTTTACATTTGTTCCAGTAAAGATTTGTTTTTTATTATGTTTTAATTTAATTAAAAATTTTATATTTAACAATATTAATTGAATCTGTATTTAGAAAAATTTTGCAGAGAAAGAAGGGCAATGATTATATCTTTTTATGATGGGGAATTTAATAAAAGATTAGAATGATTGTTGAAGAGATTATATGCTAATATTATTATTAAAAATAAATAAGATTTATTAATATAGAGGTGAAAAAATGAACACGAATTTTTCTAAAAATAAAATGAGAAGTAATATACTATTTTATGGTCCATCGGCTTTAGCTATGTTGATATTTTCGATAAATTTTTATTTTAATGATAAGGTTATATATATGTTTGTATTCATGTTTTTATGCGTTTTATGTATTATTCAAACTATTCGTTATTATAAAAAGCTATTATTTTTTAAAAATAAATAATAGCTTTTTATAATTTGAATACAAATAAATGTATGCGTTAACAATTAAAAGTGGAAAAATTAATTTTATATAAAAAAACAGAAAAAACATTATCATATATTTACATTTAAGTAATTATATGTTATTACTATATAAGGATATCCTATAATCTTTATATTAAATTTTAAAATTAAGAGGTGTTTATTAATGGTTCGTGTAGGCTTTATGCTTGTTAATTGGATTCTTCCAATGGGTGGAAGTTCTCGTAACTAATCTTTTTTTAATTTATATAAAAGAGGTGATAATTATGTCAGCATGGCGTGAACTTGGTCGTACAATCGGTAGTTGGTTTAAATAATATCTAATTATTTAGTTAAGTATTGTAGGAGGTGAATGTTAAATGTGGATTAATTATATGGAATTTTATAAGGGCCTTGTTGAAGGATATACTGGTAAGAGAATTAAATAATCCGAATTTCTTATTATTTATATTTATAAATAAAAAAACCAACTTGAAAATTAAGTTGGTTTTTTATTTATTATCTGAAAAGTTTTTCTAAACCATAGACTGCGCCACCACTTAATGCGCCGCCACCTAAAACTTTAAGACCACCTTTAATAAGAGCTCCCATTATATTTCATCTCCTTTCTTATTTAGTTATTTAATTATTATTTATTAACCGAAGTATTTTTTTAAACCACCGTATGTAAAACCACCAGCAGCTCCGCCACCAACTAATTTTAAACCAGCTTTAATAACAGCTCCCATTATATTTCACCTCCTTTTAATTTTAAAAATAAAGTTTAGAAATATTTTTATTTAATTTGAAATTATTTCCAAAATCTTTCTCCAGCTTCCCAGCCTAACCAACTTGCGGCAGTTCCACCTAGAATTTTAAGTCCACCTTTAACAACAGCTCCCATATTTTTTACCTCCTTTCTTTGTTTTTTGTAAAATAATAAAAATTATTTCCAGATCGATTCTCCAATTTCCCAACCTAGATAGCCTGCTGCACCTTTAACAACCCATTTACCGATTTTAGCCATTATAATACACCTTCTTTCTTATATGTATTTTATTTTCATTTAATGATAAATTTGTAAAATTACATCTTGTGAAAATAATATTATGATAATACAATGTTGTCAATGGCTTTGTTTTAAAAAACTGATTATTTAGTTAGGTGATTTTATATGTATAAATCTTAATTTTTAAGAAATGTAAATTATTAAATAATAGACTAAGGAGTTTATGTATTGTGAAGAAAGAGACAGATGTTAGTTTAAAAGCTTTATGGGAAATTACAACTCCTCCCAAAGTTAAACTTTTTGGGGGGATAGTATTAGGTGTAATTAATTCAGGTTGTTCTTTAATTATACCTTTAATATTAAAAGAGCAGATTGAACAGCTTTCCAAAGGTTTTTCATATGAATTATTAGTTTTAGTATTATTTTTATTAATTGTTGAAATTATTTCAATGTCGTTTTCTTTGTATCTTTTATCTTTGGTGGGACAAAAAGTTGTTCTTAATTTAAGGAAAATAATTTGGAGAAAAATTTTAAACCTTAAAGTTGATTTTTATAGTAAAAATCAACCTGGTGAGATTATCAGTCGTGTTACTAATGATACAACAGTTACTATGAACTTATTATCAAATGAAATCGCTGATTTGTTTTCAAGTGGATTATCTATGATTGGTGCTGTTGTTATTTTGTTTTTATTAGATGTTCCTATGACTTTAACACTTTTATCTGCTGTTCCAGTTACTTTATTCATAGTTATACCAATTAGTAGGAAAATTTATAAAGTATCTTATGAACAACAAGAGAAAATGTCGGAATTTACAGCTTTACTTTCTCAAGTTCTTGGCGAAATTCGTTTAATAAAATCTTATGGTACAGAGGATTTTGAATTTGAAAGAGGTAAGAAGAAAATAGAAGAATTATATGTAAATGGAATGAAAAGAGCGAAAATAGAAGCTATTTTGATTCCATTGATGACTGTATCAATTACTCTCATTATAGTTGTTGTAGTTGGATTTGGTTCATATAGAGTAAGTGAAGGCTATCTCTCTTCTGGTGAGTTATTAGCATTTATTTTATATTTATTTCAAATTGTAGGACCAGTGGGTGTGATGAGTCGTTTTATTACAAGTGTTCAATCGGCTAAAGGGTCTACGGAAAGAATTTTTAATATTCTAGATGAAGATGATGAAAAAAATAAAAATGATTTTTTAGAAGAACCATCATTTGGAACACTAGAATTGAAGGATATTGGTTTTGCTTATGGTGAAAAGAATATTTTTGAAAATATTAATTTAAAAATTATGCCTAATACTGTTACTGCACTTGTAGGTCCTAGTGGAGTTGGAAAAACTACTTTATTTTATTTATTAGAAAGATTTTATGATCCCCTTAAAGGAGAAATTATATTGGATGGAAAATCTCATTTGAATATAGACCTTAATAAATGGAGATCTATGTTTAGTTATGTTTCACAAGATTGTCCTATATTAGCAGGTACAATTCGTGAAAATATTACGTATGGTATTCAAAGAGAAGTTTCTAAAGATGAAATTATAAATGCATCTATTTTGGCAAACTGTCATGAGTTTATAACAAGTTTTTCAGATGGATATGATACTATTTTAGGTGAAAGAGGTATTAATCTTTCAGGAGGTCAAAAACAACGTATATCTATTGCTAGAGCATTTTTAAGAGATACACCATTTTTATTATTAGATGAGGCTACAGCAAATCTTGATACTAATTCAGAAAATATGATTAAGCATGCACTAGATAATCTTATTTATAAAAAAACAACTATAGTGATTGCTCATCGTATTTCTACTATTCAAAATGCTGATCAAATTGTTGTTTTAGATCAGGGTGGGATTTCAGGATTTGGTACGCATGATCAATTAATTAAAAGTAATAAATTATATCAACTTTTATCAAATCAACAAAAAATGACTTCTTAGATAAAAACTAATAAATATAGCTCTTCCTAATTAGGAAGAGCTATATTTATTAGTTTTTATTATTTTTGTACCATGTAAATTTAGTAATAAGATATTGAATACCAAATACTAAGCTGAAAACTATAATAAATTTTAAAATTACTAAGAGCCAGCCGATTGTATTTTCAGGCAACTGATTTCGGTATGTAGTAATACTTATTGCTACAATACAGAAAATAAAAGTATTAACCATTTTTTCTTTTATTTTTTTGTTTAATTGTTCTTTATTGTTAATGTCTGTTTCATAAACACCAGCTAGAGCGGATCTAATTAAAAAGAATACTATATAACAGATTATAATTGCTAACGTAGCGGCCCATTCTAAAAATGGGCGTTGTAGATATAATCCTCTTATTATGAAATCTATAAAAGCTAAAAATAGGACAACAATTCCCGATTGGGCCCAAATTTTCATTTCAATTTGTTGAATTCTTTCGTCTGAGTGTGTACTAAGTGAAAACCAATTTTTAAGTTTTTCCATTTTAATTTTCCTCCCAAAATAATTTATCTAAACTTTTATCTAATGTTTTAGCTATATGAATGCATAATTTTAAAGAAGGGTTATATTTATTACTTTCAATAAGGCTAATTGTTTGTCGCGTTACGTTTACAATATCGGCTAATTCTTGTTGAGTCAGGCCTTTTTCAACTCTTGCAATTTTTATTTTACTTACAGACATTTAATCACCCCTTTATCAACTTCATCTATATATTAAATTAACTCAATTAAAAATGCAACATATATATTGCTTTAATTTAGATATATATTACCTTAGGTAATTTATATTTATATTTTTTGAAAAAAATGTATATTTATTGTTGTTTATTCCGACTTAATAATTTATTATTTAAATATAAAAATTAAAAAATAAAGGAGCAAGAAAATGTTACAAAATACGGTTCGTACTCCAAAAAAGAAAAAGAAATGGATAATATTTGGAGTTATAGCGTTAATTATTATTGTTGCTGCTATTAATATTTTTATTATGCAAGGGGAAAAAAAGGGTTCAGTAAATACAGATTCTGTTAGTTTTGAAAAGGTAACAGAACGTAAGTTTAATAATTCGAAGTTAATTTCTGGTCAGGTAAAGCCTGAGAATATTGAAAGTTTTTATGCTGATCCAACTAAAGGAAAAGTGAAAGATATTGAGGTAAAAGAAGGACAAAAGGTAGAGAAAGGTACGAAATTATTCTCTTATGATAATGAAGAAATTAATCTTCAAATGAAGCAAGCTGAGCTTGATCAGAAGATGGCGGATATGCGTTATGATCAAGGAAAAAAGAAAATCGATTCGTTGAAGAAAGAAATTAAGAAGGCGAAAGATAGCGGAGCTGGTAAAGAAGTAACGGATCCGATGGACGAGCAAGTAAGTGAGTTAGAGATTGCTCAAAAGACAACTGATCTTGAGAAAGAAAAAGGGAAGTTGCAGAAAGAAGAGTTAAGTAAAAAGCAGAAAGAGCTTACGATTTATAGTAATTTCGCTGGTGTTGTTCAAAAGTTAGATAAAGATGCGGCGCAAAGTTCATCTCAAGCCTTAGGCGGTCAAGGAAAAGCGTTTTTACAAGTAGCTTCTAAAGACCTATTCCAAGTTCAAGGTACGTTAACTGAGCTTCAGAAGTCACAAATTCAAAAGGACCAAACAGTCACTGTAACTGCAAAAGCAAATAACAAGAAGAAGTGGACAGGTAAGATTACAGAGGTAAGTGAATTCCCAACGAGTTCAGAGATCGCTCAACCTGGCGGTATGGGTGAAGCGACTCAAAATATGTCTCAGTATACATATAAAGCAAGTCTCGATAGTCAAGATGGTTTATCTCCAGGTTATCACGTTTCTTTGCAAGTAAGTTTAGAGAATAAGACGATGATTGCTGTTTCAAGTAAGAGCATTGTAGAAAAAGGCGATGATGCATTTGTTTATGTTGAGGAAAAAGGGAAGCTTCGTAAACAAAATGTGAAAAAAGGTTCTACTGATGGAGAATGGACAGAGATTGTAGAAGGTGTAACAGTTGGACAAAAGGTGGTTAAAAATCCTTCTGACGACGTGTATGAAGGATTGGAAGTGAAAGAGAAATGATTACGTTAAATAATATTGTTAAAACGTATTATCAAGGGCAGTTGGCTGTACCAATTTTGCATGATATTAGTATAAAGATTCAGAGTGGTGAATTTGTTTCGATTATGGGACCGTCTGGTTCTGGTAAGTCAACACTTATGAATATTATTGGTTGTTTAGATCGTCCAACGGAAGGCAGATATATGTTGAATGATGTGAATATCTTAACAGCAGATGAATCAAAGCTTGCCTTAATTCGTAATAAGTATATTGGATTTGTATTCCAGCACTTTAATTTACTTCCGCGTCTTTCTGCAGTGGAAAATGTTGAACTTCCGCTTGTATATGGTGGCGTGAAGAAAATGGAACGCCGTAAGCGTGCTTTAGAAGCGCTTGGTAAAGTAGGGTTAGCTGATCGTGTTCATCATTTACCGAATGAGTTATCAGGAGGGCAAAAGCAACGTGTAGCGATTGCTAGGGCAATTGCAAATAATCCAACGTTTATTATGGCTGATGAGCCAACTGGTGCATTAGATACGAAGTCTGGTGAGCAAGTTATGGATATTTTCACGAAGCTTAATGCAGAAGGTACGACAATTGTTATGGTTACGCATGAAGAAGAAGTTGCAGCTTATTCATCTCGTCGGATTGTATTACGAGACGGGGTAATTACAGAAGATAGAAGGTGTGCAGTATGAGTTTATTAGATAGTCTAAAAATTGCTTTATCTTCTATATTAGCTCATAAATTACGTTCTGCTCTTACAATGCTTGGTATTATTATTGGTGTTGGTTCTATTATTACTGTTGTTGCAATTGGACAAGGTGGAGAAATGTCGTTGAAATCTGAGTTTTCAGGTTCGGGAAATAATACAGTCCCTATTCAATTTAAAGAAGATATGAATGAACCTCTGTCAGTAGGTGAAAGGCCACAAATAATAGATGAAGACCTTTTCGAAGTCAAAAAAATCCGAGAAATTAAACATGTTATAGCTACTAATTCAAGTATGGAACCTCTTAATTTGAATGAAAAAAAAGATATGGTAAGTGTTATAGGGCTTGATAGTGAATATTTCGAAGTAAATCAAATAAAAGTAAAAAAAGGTAGATCTTTAAATAAATTTGATGTTGAACAAGGCAGTAATGTGGTGATGATTAGTACAGATGTAAAAGATATTTTTTACCCAAAAGAAAATCCTGTTGGTAAGATTATTGAAATTAGAGGTCAGCCTTTACAAGTTATTGGTATTTATAAATCTGATAATGGTTTTATGGGTATGAGTATTCCAGAATTATTAATTCCAATTTCTATTTGGCCAACAATATATGGGAAAAGTGAAATTCAAAATATTGTTGTTCAAGCAGAGACGCCTGATCAGCTTGAAAGAGCTGGAAAAAAAGCAGTCGATGTATTAAATAATCGTAAATCAAATGATATCCCTGGAAAATATGAAATTATGGATCTTAAAAAATTACAAGAAGGTCTTTCACAATTAACAAAAATCATGACTATGGTTATTAGTGGAGTAGCGGGTATTTCATTAGTTGTTGGTGGTATTGGTGTAATGAATATTATGCTTGTATCAGTTACAGAGCGTACACGTGAAATTGGCGTTAGAAAAGCACTTGGAGCGACACGTAGTAAAATTTTATTACAATTTTTAATCGAAGCGGTTATGTTAACACTTCTTGGTGGATTAATAGGAATTGCTCTTGGTTATAGTGGAGCTTATATTGTTTCTAAGATTGCAGGGTGGCCTCCTCTTGTTTCATGGGAAGTTGTTGTTGGTGGAGTATTATTTTCTATGACTCTTGGTATTATTTTTGGATTAATTCCAGCAAATAAAGCTGCGAAACTAGATCCTATTGAATCATTACGTTATGAATAGATATGCAATTATGCATATCTATTTTTATGGTTATTAACACTAAAAAACATAATATATTAATATTGTGTTTTTTAGTGTTAATATAAGATTTGAGAATTACTAATAAGATTATCTTAGTTTTGTACTTACCAAAAAAGGTAAGTACAAAACTTCTTTAAAGTATTGATATCATTGACTTTTTTAATTTTTTTATTACTCTACCATCAATATATAAAAAACAATTAATAACTTATAATAATTGATTGTTTTTTATATTGTATAAGTATTTATAGAGATGTGATAAAATTAAAAACAAAAAAACCCTCGAAGTTTGGCGACAGAAAGGGTTTTTTGTTAAAGCGAATAGAGGTTGAAAAATCAAACTCTTATTTATTAATTTTATATAATAATATCTTATCATTGGAGTTTGTTTTCCTCAACCATTAAGGAGAGGAAAAAATGAGTAAAATTGTAAATATTGATAGTTCAGAACGAAAAGCAAAGATTAAAGAGAATAAAGTTGAAGATTTTTTAGAACAAGCTAATATAGGTTTAACAACTGAACAACAACAAATGTTATTACAGATTTTACATAGTACAACAGGTGACGATTATTTTATCGGTAAAAAGAAAAAACGGACTGATGGGGTGAAGTTCGTGCAAATGATTACAGAGAATATTGATTATTTATGTGAAATTGGTTATTTGACTCAACCAGAGAAAGCTTTGTTATTTGAACTTTCAAGGTTTTTAGAGTTTAAATCAAATGTTATTGTTGAAAGAAATGGTGAAGAATTGAAGCCTAATGCAGCTTCTCCAAGTTATTTAGCAAAAAAATTAGGAAAAACAAGAACTTCTATTTCTAAAATTATGAATGACTTACTTGTAAAAGGGATTTTAGGTGTTGCAGAAACTGGGATAACAACTGAAGATGGACGATCATGTTCGTCACGTACTTGGTTTGTTAATCCTAATATATTATGTAATGCACCAAAAGATGATATCGATAGAGCAACACAACAAATATTTGCAAAATCATTAAGAAATATTCAAATAGAAGGAATTAAAAAAAAGCATAAATTGCCAATATATTTATTTTAAAAAAGTGTAATTAACTGTTGCACTTTTTTTTTTATTTGTTCTTGTTAAAAAATAGGTGTTAATTTTTTTTAACACAGGTGTTAAAAAAAATTAACACCCCGAACACTTTAAACCCTTGGTATTCCTCACTTTTTTTTTTTCTCTTATCTCACTCTATATATAAGAGTTAATTCCGTAAGGAATAGATTTATTCTTATGTAACTTTTTTTAGTACATAAAATTTTACTTTTACACTATAAATAAGTTTCTACCTCTAAATTAACATTTTATGAGTATAAGAATATTTTTTAATATTTAATATAACGTAAAATCTATATAGCTAGAATAATTAACTTTTCATAAGTAAAAAGCTAATTATTGATTTTAAAGGAGTTTATTTTATGAAAAAGTTCATCAATTTAGAACAAGCAGAAAAGAATGCAAGATTAAGAGAAATCGAGAATTCTAAGATATTATCAGAAGAAGAAATGCAATTAGCAAATCAACTTCAAGCAAAGGCTAGTTCAAGAGGAATGAAATTAATTCCTGAAAAAAAAGTAAAAAATAAAGCAAAATTTGTCCAATTATTACAGTTGAATTGGGAATATTTGAGAAAACAAAATTATATGACTAGTGAAGAAAAGATTTTTTTACTTGATATTCAAGCTCACATAGGGCTTCATTCAAATGCAATTGTTGATGATATTACTAAAAAATATGCTTCTCCATTAAATATTACTCAAATAGGAAAAATACTTGAGACCAGTAGAACAAAAGTTAGTAGAGTTATTAATAGTCTTGTTAAAAAAGGTATATTAGCTAAAGCTGAATCTGGTATTGAAGGTAATAATGCAAAAGCTTATGTTATTTATATTAATCCTAATATTATTTATGCTGGAAACAGGGATGACGTTCAAGGAGCTTTAGTAACTATGTTTAAAAAAGCTATGAATAACAAAATACTTAAAAATTTACCTAATAAATTATTTTAAAAAGAACTATTGACTAGTTCTTTTTTTTTAGATTTTTTATTTTTCGTACGTATCAAATCTGATACGAAAGTGTATCAAATCTGATACGTACGAAAAAACTTGAAACCCTTGATATTACTGTGTTTTTTAAACTTTAAAATACTTGTACTTCTCACTCTATATATTAATAAGGCTAAAAATTCCGCAAGGAATAGGTAGTATTTTTGAGAAAATCACTCAAAAATCTCCACCTTTGTTAGAAAAAAGTCGCCTTGTCAATCCTCGGCTAAAGTCGAAGACTTTTCTTTTTTCTAACATCCTTGCGGAATTTTTTTTGGCTCGTTTGCTTTCATCGCCAAGCCGATAAACTCAAAAGTGGGATTTAGGCATATCGGCTTGAGCTATTCATTATACGAGCCAAACCGCTTGATTTAACGTTCTTTAATGAATTCTTACTCTATTTTTAGATACGCAATACGTGGGGTCTCCCCACACCCCGGCCAGCCTCTACCTCAAAAGTAGAGGGAAGATCAAAAACCACTTACGATAAATAAGTGGTTACTGTGGAAGTGGTTTCTCTCGTTGTGATTCATAAGAATCATTGAAATTTAAACGTCTAAATAGATTTGTATTTCGGATTTTGATGTTTTTTGAATCAATCATAGATTGCCAAGGTTGTAGTTTCTTTTTATTTTCTCTAAGTTTAGTAATTCTACTTATAACATTGTTTAATTCACGTTCATGATCCTGATTCATCACAATAAAAGTAAAGCTTGTTATCACTGTTGGGAAACAAATCTTTAATAAAAATTCAATATGATAGATATCAGAGATTAGATTATTAGTTGTGATATAAGATGTTCCTGGTATCGGGATAATATTTGCTACGATTCGTAAAGATTCTTTTTGATCATTAATAAGTAATTTAAGAGAACAACGTGTAGTAAGGATTTTAAAAAGTTCATCGATAAATGTAATGAGTACATGAAGTTGAGTTTCAGGTGTCTCTTCATTGATTAACCATAATCTTCTATTTTCTTGTTTTGTCTTTATCAGAAAGTCTGTTACAAATTCTATATCAAGATTTTTAGGTATTTTATTGTTTGGGAAGTATTCTCCAAAGTAACGTGTATCTTTTTCTTGTATTGGGTTAATTGGGAAAAATGGTTCTGTATGTAATAGATAATAATGCTCGTGAGAGCAAAGTAATGCGGTTAATAATATTGGATCTGTATATTGTTTACTTAATTCTAGATAGTCTTCCATGCGGGTAAAGTGACGGAAAAGTACATTCTCTCCGGGTGCAATCGGTAGTACCTTTTTTTCTTGGCCAAAATAATAGTAAGCTCGATAAGATAAATAAATATATTCAGCACCATAAAAGGATTTAGAACCAATTAACAGTTTATCCTCTAACTCTTTTAATTTTGTATAACCAAGTGTTCTAGATTTATTCTTTTTCCCTTTTTGGTAGCCGAATAGATCTAGGAACTGTGACTTTAACATGTAGGGCTGATGATGTAGCATAAATGTAAATAGATTATGATAATGCTTCATGATGAATAAATGTAATTCATCACTTAATTTTCTCTTATGTGGATCTTCCTGAATGTCATGTAAGTTTAAGATATAGGGTGAATTCGTATTATCCATAATTTCATGTACTGTATAAAAAGTATGTGGAACAATAAATGTTGGTTGTATTGCCATGTTCTTTCCTCCTATAGTTGTTCATATCCGGATAAAAATGTCTTCGCAAATTCTTGTTTTTGTTGGATATCAATCTCTTTATAGTTACGTGTTGTCACCTCTATAGCAATATAACCGCCATGAACTTTGCTATAGACGGCCCCATCGGGCGTTGGTTGGAATTTTCCTTGTGGATGGGACTCTACTATTCTTTTTTTGAAATCGTCGTATCTGGGGTTTTTCTGAGCTTCTGAATGCAATTGTTTTTCTGTTTTCCATGTTTCTCTCGTTTCTTTCGGCAAAGAGATGTATTTTTCAGAGAGACGAATATCATGTTTGGCGTTATTTATACCGGTTTTGTATTGGTATTCTTTACCCTCTTTTTTAAACTTTTCTATTCCTTTTTCTCCTAAAACAATCTTTCCTGTGCGTTCTTCTAAATATCCGCTATGACAAAGTTTTTTTAGACGGTCTCCTTTGATGCTATATTCTCTTTCCATTTGCTCTTTGGTAGCCGTTCCAGTTTTCCAAAGCATATCCATACCTTCGATTTCTTTTGTTTTTAGAATTCTTATATGTTTTCGTGGCGCGGCCATAGGGATGCCTCCTGTCTTTGCTATATTTGTGTATTTAATTATTTGGGAGGACATAGCGAAGCTGTGTGTCTTCGCTATGTGAACATTTACACATGGTTCGTTTTTTATTAAATAAACATTTGTTTAAAAATGCTTATTTAATTTCATTCAAAATGTGATGCGAAGCATGGCATTTTGTTTAAACAAATAAACTTGCTGAAGGCAATTTTTATTTGTCTTTTTCTAAGAAACGCTAGCTGATTTAGAAAAAGAATCTTGTCTGATGCGTAGCTTTCAGACAAGAAAATCCCGCAGGGCAAAATGCTCCTGAAGACCATTCACTCGGCTTGCCGAGCTTGTTTTTGGTTTAAGCGTAGCGAGAACCAAAAATGAATGCGTCTGACCGCAGGCATGTAAAAGCGTCAGCTTTTATCATGCCAAGGCAGGAGCATTTTGCCC
>NZ_JASHJA010000054.1:0-14794 GCF_030733445.1 Bacillus sp. MMSF_3353 | reverse complement strand
CATCTTTAGAAATAGATTCTTTTTGTAAAGATAGTACTTTATTCATTTAATACCCCTCCGTTCTTTCTATATTTGATGTTTTAATGCTTAGCAGAAGAACCAGCTTGCATTACTACTTGTTTTACATTGAACACTTTTAGAAGATTTCGCCTTCAATTGAACATCTTTAGAAATAGATTCTTTTTGTAAAGATAGTACTTTATTCATTTAATACCCCTCCGTTCTTTCTATATTTGATATTTTAATACCTAGCAAAAGAACCAGCTAGTATTACTTGATGGGGAACACCCCAGACTTATGCTTGATTTTGCTGGATTTTGGCCCTTACCCTTTTGTTTTGTTTTATTCATTTTTTGTAATGCAAGAACATCTTTCATTTTTATCACCCCCTTTTATATAAAGTAATTTCCCTATCCGTGTAAATAATTCCTAAAGTAAATCTGATGTTTTTCTTTGGACTATATCGTTTACAAATCTCAGTATCCTTATGGTTGAAGGGTCATCTTACGATAGAAGAAAGGGGTTCAACTATATTTTGTAAACTTTCTTCTGTAAAAGTTGAAGAACTAAATACTTTTTCTAAATTGAGTATGGGTATCCATGAATGGTTCTTACTTTCTAAAATATCATTTATCGTTAACAATAAACCAGAAGAGCCAGACATGATATCACCAGAAATTCTAAAACACGAATCACCAGGAACAAATATACAATCAGCATCCTCTAATAAGTGTAAATTAAGTGTAAATAATGCCGAATTAACCAAACTACTTTTTTGGGTATATAACTCTAATAAATTTGCAACAGCTAAAATGCCCGTAGTTCCTTGAAATAATCCAGCATTATAAAAGCATTTACTTTTTGATATTTTACTAATACCCTCAATTTCTTTATTCCATTTCTTCAATTTTGCATTTATCTCTAATTCAACAATCGGTAAAGCTAAACCACTTCCCCCACCGGCAAGATAAGGTAATATCCTAAAATCATCATCAATTTGATACAAGCCAGTATCATCGAATATCCCTAGTTTCATTTCCTTTTCCAATGCCTGTTCTGATAATACTAACCATTTATTATCGTTTGTTTTTTTATACAGTGCAGTAAAATACAGGGAAACCCCAGCCCAACTGGTCATAACCCCTTTATCAACAACATCGTAATCATAAGTAATAATTGGTGCATCAGCATTCAACTTGTTTATTAATAATTCCCCGATATAGAGACAAATATTTAAATATTTAGGATCATTGACTTCGTAACTAAATCCTAAGTATGCAAATCCAATTCCACTTAAACCTGTTGCAAAAGAAATATCTTCAATGTGTTTAAAATCAATAAACGAGTCGAATAGAGCCTTTGCTTTCTCCTGATAACCTAGTTCCCATAAAACCGATGCTATCCCCATATTACCGGTGAATAAACCATTTTCTAATTGAATAAGTTTATTAATATCTTGATTTTCAACCCAATCTTTTGCTTTCTGATTTATTCCTCCAGTTCTATGTAATGCCATTGCAACACCAAAACCACCGGTTAACACATTTAGCATGCCTGTCTCCATTTCATATTGCCGAATGTCTCCAGGTAATAGCCTCTCTTCATTTTTAACGTCCTTTAAAATAGAATTACGCAATTTTAATTTCATGGCTGATAGGTCAAATTTTTGTTTCATTTGTCCATTTGTAGTCAGTAATTCTTCCATAGGACGTGATCCGTAAAATTCACATAATGACTCAATACGTTCAATTATTGTATTTGCTTTTTCTCCAAATACAACTCGAATCCAATTACTATGAATAGTGTCCATATTCCAGGATATATCTTGGACACAACCAATTGGTACAAATAGCTGTTTTGCTATCCTTAATAATGCAAACCAATCACTTTGTTCTTTATTCATTTCTTGATTCCCTATGAAACCGGGAGTCATTAATCCAGAAAGAGAATCGCTTGTTGAACTTGCAGTTTCAAAATCAATTAATCTAATTTTCTCTTCTGGTGTAATTATGATATTAGCAGGTTGTAAGTCCCCCATACCTATATCATTTCTATGAAGTTCGTGTATAGACTCAATTAGTTGATTGATGATATTTATACATGATTTTGTATAAGATTCGTTTTTTATATTAGAACTAAAAGGGTAGTTCTTCACTAGCCATTCAGATAAAGAATCACCTTCAATATACTCTTCTTCTATAAAATAATGTTCCCAGGCACGGAAAGAACTTATTTTTTTAACTGGGTATTGTGCCTTTTCTAATTTATCTAATATCTCGCTTTCATTAACAATTCTAGAAAAAGCATCCTGCCCTTGAGCGTCTACTGCAGCATGAGGCCTTCCTTCTTTTAGAATGACTTTCATATTATTACTTTTATTTTTACAGATATAAACGCCACCACCATTACTAAAATGCAATGCTTCATTTATATCAAAATTATCTAGAGGAGATGAGGTGTCAACTTGATTCAACTCTTCATCCATTTTTCTAATTTCTATTGGCTCTTCTACAAAATTAGGTAAGTAATAGTAAGGAACTCTTTTATCTTCAATAAGTTCACCTTCTAAATTTTCTATAGCATCAACTTTCTCGCCATCTATATATACATACCTAGACATGAAAGCACCATATCTAAAATATATATTAGAGTTATACCATCTTTTGTCATTCAATATATAAGGGCCAGGTTTTAAATGGGCTAAGTTGCTTTCTAATAACCTCAATAAATCAATAAATTGATCATCATTTTCAGGATATATAGTTATAAACTTCCCTGACGAACCTCTATCTCCGTATTTAGAATCCTTCAGTACTAGCTCCTTATTACTTCGGACATATTTAAACGATATGTTTCTTTCTATCATTAACTTGGAAACAATATCTAAAGTTTTTTGCGATTCTCTGATATCCGTACTAACATGAATTTTCCATCCTTGTTTAGGGAGTCTTGCACTTTTAGGCATTAGGTTTGTCCAATGCTCACCATCAATTAATACATAATTATCAAATGGATAGTCTACGTTTAATAACCCTTGACTAATTTCATCAGCAACACTATAGTAAGGATTTTTATTTATATACTTTATATACCTATTATCCATTAGAACCCCCCTATATAATACATAAGCACAAATTAACTAAATTGATTTGTGCTTATGTATTTAAATTATTATTTAGGACTAACACAGAAAAAAAGGCTTAAACCACTTTGGGTTTTACAATTAACACTAACATTTGAACCAATGGGCTTATCATTATTTTTATGTTTTTTTAAACTTTGCAATGATAAAACATCAAATCTAGACATAGATATCACCACCTTTCTATACTGTGTACCAATTTTACTGTATCACCTTAATTGGCAACCTTATTCAACATGCGGATACATCAATTTTTAAAGAGGGCTTATATAGTTTATAAATATAAATATTTATAAATATTCATAGTTTATAAATATTTATATTTTCCAAGTTACTAACCTTTTTATTTGCTTGTAGAAATAAATTTTCTATATGTTCTCCCCAATAAGGTCCCCAAATTATATCTTTAACACTATTAAATGACAAACTTGTATTAGAAAATTGAAAATATTCATTATTCATTTTCATTATCCAAGGACTTCCTGAACTGCCCACGCCCAACTTTCCTTTTAAACCTAACAATGTTGAATTATATATATGGTCTTCAAAAGTAATATTTCTTATTACCTCGACTTTTTTCTTTCTGAGGAATTTTTTACTTATGTAAGGTACTAATGCATTCTGTTTTTTTGATGAGTTATTAAATATAGGTTTGATTAAATTGTCCATTGCTACAGGAGGTTCCCTTAATGTCAAAAAGGCAGTGTCATAGTCTACTATCCCATTATTAACCCACTCAGTACTAATGTAGATTTCTTCAATTTCATATTCTTTATTATCATTCGTTATAAAGGTTACTTCATTTGCAGATAATTGTTTATACCAGTCAAAGACACAATGTGCAGCAGTACAAACTATGGGATAGTCCAATCCTTTAATTAAGGAAGCATTACTTATAAACTTGGTTTTATTTTGTTTTATTTTCAATAATCCTGTATTCATTGTTTTTTTTTCATTATTTTCCATAGTAGATAATTTGATAATTATTCCTCGCTTCTTTAATTGGTATAAATAGACAATAATCCTAAAATGAGGATAACTCAATATTTTCTTTGTAAAGTAATGTGTTATGTATAATAGTGTTCTATACATAAGACTAGGGTTTCAAACGCAAAATTCTTAAAGTAACTGTAGGGTACAAGGAGTATTACCAGCATTTTTGAAAAACCTTCACGCTAAGAATGGTTCTGTTGCAAGGTTTTTAAAATTGAGCTTAAATTCTGCAACAGAACCCATAAGTTCCCCACTCAGCCTCCTGTAAAAAGGGAAGAAATGATTTATAAAATAAGGATTCATGATGTACCATACTAGATATTTGGTAGGTGACGTGCCTCTTCTGTCTATATTCTCTTCACCAATCTTCTATATCGCTTGTTGGCATCGTATTATAAAAGATCCTTAATCCTTTGAACTGTATCCATAAATCATGGACACTAAAAAAACCCCATGATTCGGGGTTTTTGTGTATTTTTATCAAAAAACCTCGTTATAATGGAACCAACGATTGGAATGCCATTTGTATTGGTAACTGATTGCCATTCTATTCTGCTCTTCTACCATGTTTCAAATGCGGCAATTACTTCTTATGAAAAAACGAGAACTGAGTGAATATAAGGCCATATATATGATTAAAGATTACTTTCTTCTTCTTTTCCAATCTATACAGAAAGACACCCAAGTGCTATCAAAGATCCTAATTCGCCTGTTCAACCTCCTACAGCAAAACAGGCAAAAATCTCATCGATATGAGAAGCAAATAGTCTTTGATATATTAGGTGTCGTTTACAATTGTACTATGTCTGATAATCAAGCGGCTTAAATCAAAAAATTGAAACCCATTAGGGTTTATTTCGTATGCAAATCTTTAAATTCCCTACACGTAGCTTTTAAAAAAAAAGAAACAACCTCTACTATAATTAACGTTGTATGGGCTTAGCTTGATAGCGATGGGGTCCTGCCACATCAGGTATTATCTACATAATTGAAGAGATAAAACACCCATACATTAGTAATTACTTCACGACCCTATTGTAAGTTTACAAAATTCCCAAAAGGCCCCTCTCATTAAAAATAAAAAGAGGCACTTTTTTAGTAATCTACATGTTAAGTGTGTACAAATCCTAAGGCATACGATCTTTTAAATCTGCTAAAGGTATAAGCTTGTCGACAAGCCATAATTTCTTATTTCCATCATAGATAAGATTTATTTGCATTAATGACATATTATCAGATGAAACACCATTAACTGTAATTTTACTTTTCACTTTTGCCAATACATTTGCTTTTGTAGTATCCAAAAATGCATAATACAACTCGCCACCTGTGTATTCAGATTGAAATGAAACTTTCTTCTTTTCTTTCTCATCTCCAGTTCCAGGAGCAGCTTGCGTTGGTCCACCTGGTGGTGTTAATTCTTTCTTTGCATTTGGTGTTATATATGCATCGATATTAGCAAGGTAAGATTCGCCTTTACCTGTATCATAAGTACGGAAAGCTTTAAGAAATCGTTCTGCAGCTTCTTTTACTTGTTGTTGATTATTACTCTTTAGAGCTGACAATTCCTTTTTCGTATCGATGTATTGTGCCTCCACCTTTTCCACTTTTTTCGTTAATTTTATATTATCAGTTTTAAGTTTTTCGTTATCAGATTGATACTTTATCAAAAAACCTACACTAGCTATTAATAAAATTGCTATTATAATGGTGATTTTCTTCATGATTTACCTCCTTTTCGCAGTTTCATAAGTTGCTAGGTGTTACATGCATTATTATCTAACTACACGACCATACCCCGCAAAATGCTGTTGAAAATATGTTTTACTTAAATCAGCATAGCCAATTGGATCGCCAGCATGATACATTGTATTATTTCCTACATAAATGCCAACATGCGTAATGTAGCTACTTGTAGCATAAGTGCTATGGAAAAATACTAAATCTCCTGGCTTAGGATCTGTTACACGTTGGGTTTTATCCCATTGGGTTTGTGCAGTACCAAATAAATTAATACCAACCCTTGAATAGGTATACTCAACAATTCCACTACAGTCAAATGATGTATTTGGTGTTCGCCCTCCAAAAACATATGGCCATCCTTGATACTTTAGTGCTTCTGTCATAATTGCTTGGAATACATCATCACCTAAAACGCTACCACCAGCAATTCCACCAGAACCACCAGGGGTTTGACCAGGTTGATAGTATCTCATAATATGTGGGACATAGTCTGGATCACCATAACACCAATTATTAGCTACTGCCTCTGCACTTCGCCATGAACCACATTTATACCCATTTTTAGCTAATTGCTCTGCAGAAAATGCCCTTGCATTCTCGTGAGTATATCCACCTTTCGAAACTGCGTAGTTAGCGTAGCCAGTTCCGTAGTTATAGCACTGTAATGTAATATTTTGATCGCCGTTGGATTTTTTATGACAATCAGCAAAATGCATTAAACCATATTTAATACTTTCTTCTGGATCTGTAAAATAACCCGGAGGATGATTTTGTGATTCAGAACTTTGCATAACATCCAATTGTGTTCCAGAACTTTCTTGTTGAATAAGAGCTAATATTAATGGAGTCATTGCTTCTATGCCATGTTGCGCCGCATATTTCCTTACCAATGGCTCCCATCTCATTACTTCAGGACTGACACTTGCAGTACCTGGGGCAAAAGGACCACCAATTCCTCCAGGACTAACTTCATCTTCACTCATTGTGGCGGTTAATAAAAATATCACTATACCTAAACCTGCAACAACAGCCAAAATAACACCGGCTACTATTAATAATGGCCTTGCAACAGCAACTGTAGCTGCCTTCTGTGCTACTTTAACTGCTACTTTCTTACCTACTTGTGCAACTGCTTTACCCGCTAATTTTGATCCTTTACCAGCCGCCTTCCCTAAAGAATGGCCTGCCTTTTTCAAGGCAGGCTTAGCATTCCCTAGTTCAGCTTCAGGATGATGTTCATTTTCATGGTCGCGATTTGGTTCCGCACTCAATGTATAAACCCTCCCTCGTGTGCTGAATTATTTTGGTTTTATGGTTTCTTTTGCTTTTACATTTTTTAAAGCTTCTTGTTGTGTTTGTGCTTTTGTTTCAACTTTTTAATTGCTGCCCCTTCTTTTAACTGTTGCTGATTATTCACTTTAGGAACACTTTTAGTTTGTTGTGGATTAACCGGTTTTACTTCTACTTGTTTTTGTGGCGTACTTACATGTGAAGTAGTGACTGGTTTACTCTCAATCGATTTCGGTTGTGATGGTGTTGTTCCTGACTGTGGTGCTGTGATTGGTTTACTCTCCATCGGATTTGACTGTAATGGTGTTGTTCCTGACTGTGGTGTTGTGATTGGCTTACTTTCCATCGGATTCGATTGTAATGGTGTTGTTCCTGACTGTGGTGTTGTGATTGGCTTACTTTCCATCGGATTCGCTGGCGATGGTGTTGTTCCTGACTGTGGTGTTGTTCCTGACTGTGGTGTTGTGATTGGCCTTGTTTGACCTGTTGGTGTTTTAATCGTTGTTGCTGGTTTTGCTTCCGCTTTTACATCTTCTTGCTTATTCTCAAGTCCACCATTATTTTGACTTGCTACTGGTCTAACTTGAGCTTTTACATCTTCTTCCTTATTATTTAATTCCTCATTTGATTGCGCTACTGGTTTAACATCCGCTTTTACATCCTCTTCTTTACCTTTTAGTTCTGCCTGTTGCATTTCAGGGTTATTATCTTCATGTTTCCCTCGTACTGCTAATTCTGGATTCTCTTTAGTTGCGGCTACTTCTTCCTTAACCCTTTCTTGCTCCTGATTTCCTTTTCTATCGCGAACACCTAAATTTTCTTCTTTTTTCATTTGATTTATATTTTTTTCTTTTTCTGCTTGCATTTGTTCTTTTTCCTTGCGTTTACCATCTGCTACCTTTTCTTTTCTATCTGCATAGTTTTCTTTCAATTGTTTAAACTTACTGTAGCCTGATTTACCCACTTTTCCTGCCACCGCAGCACTTGCAAGACCCGCGGCGCCAGCTACTGCTACACCTCTTCCAACTGTCTTAGATCCACGTCTAACATCACGATATTTCTGCCTAATATTACTCATAGCATCTGATGCGCGTGCTGCTCCTGCACTTGCTGGTACTGTAGTAATAGCATCGAAAATAGTTTTACGATATAACCAAACACCTAAGAATGAAAGTACTTGTAATGCGGCAACTACTAAATAACCATACTTATCAGTTGCGCTAAATAAGATTGAAGAAACCCAAAACATTAAAGTTATAAGAAAGCCAATTGCAACTTTCATAAGCAGCGTTCGGAACAATTCAGATAAAAATTTCTTAGCTGTCCCAGTCCATGCAGGTACTAATGCCATCAATAACATTACTGGTGACATTAGCGCTACGATAATAAACATTAATTGGTAGAACAACATCGCCATACTACATAAGCCTAAGACAACCCATAATGGTCCATTGATTAAGAAAAGTAGTAATACTAAAGCGCCACGCTCAAAAGTAGCATCCAAAGTTAATATCGTATTTTTCTTCTGTTCTACTTCCTCTCTTAATAGATCCAGCCTTTCATCTGCTCCTGTTGTTGTTAACATTTTCTTAATTCTTTCATCACCGATTTTCTTCATATCTGTTGTACCGAACTGCAATAATGTATAAGGTTGTTTGATTAATAGAGTGTGTGTTAAATCAGTAATGGAATCGACACCGCTTGAATATCCTTGACTTGCTCCACTAATACTTTGAGTGGAATCAAGAACAGTTTTATTTACTTGTTCAGAGAAAGTGTTCAGTCCTTTGATAATATAACTTGAATTTGCGAAAAAACCTAAAGTGAAAACTAAGATACCTAATGCCTTTAACAATCCTCCTAGCATCTCTGACTGGCGTCGTTGTACAAAACCTACCCAGATCACCCAGCAGGCTAATAAAGCTAACATGAGTCCAATTAATTCACTATATATTCCATTACCCCAAGAACCATTGAACCCTGCTGCTTTAGATATTACATCGCCTAATTTATCTCCTACATCAGCTACAATGTTGAGACTCATAGATTGGCCGACCATACTTGTAACAAAAGTACTAACTGCAAGATTAATGGTCCATCCAATACTTACAAGACTAAATAACACAGCAACCATTTGTTCTTTTACTTTGTCTCCCCATTTCCAAAACTTAAGAGATTCACCAAATCCACCTTCGGGTGTATAAATGTCAATTCCATAGCTACTTGCAGGGTATTCTTCATATTTTAGTTTTTCCTTATTCTTTGGAATGATATCATCTATAAGAGAAGGTCTGGGTTCTTCCTCTGCATATACTGGAGCAGCTTTAAAAAGTAAATTAAATGCTAAAAGCAAAGTACAAATTAATAACAATAGGGTAATAAACTTTTTCATTACATGTTACTCCCCCTTTTATGGGAAACCTATTAATCTTTCGAACTAAACTCATTTGTCGGTTTAGTATTTGCTACTTCATCAACTTCATTTCGTTGAGGGCCAGAATAACTTCGAACTTTGAATCCTTCCTCTGTACGGACTACTCTTACCCATTTCACTGCTTTATCGATGTTTTTAGGGGGCTTCTTTGAAATAAAGTTATACATAATTGTATCCTTATCTACCACATACTCTTTTACTGTATAGTCTTTGTAAGATAAATTATTTTGTGGCCCTTGATTCGGATCTAAAACTGTATTTTTATCTCCATCGACGATAAGTTTTCTAATTGTTTTATTATCATGTTGTAAGTCGGCCTTTACAAAGTCCAACATCATTTCTCTAGGAGTGTGCCCCTGTTTATCTTTTTCTTCTCCTACATTTGTTTCGCTATTTCCACATGCCGCGCTCAAAATTAGAGCGCCAGCACATAGGCTAGATAGCATTAATTTTTTTAGTTTAGTTTTTACCATGTTAACTCACTCCTACATTTATTTTTTCTCCCCCTTCTTCGACAAAGGTTGCATTAACTTCCTGCTTTTCATCATCATTTGACTTTCTATAATTCTTTCTTGCATTTGGTCTTGTATCGAATGCATCGTATAAATCCTTAAACACTACATCCATTGTGACAACACCTGTTCTTCCTTGGATATCTTGGAATAAACATTGTCCTGTTTCTAAATTAGTAATAATCGCATGATTTTCCTCATTATCAGGTAATCCAAAGAAATCTAAGATTGAAGAAATCTCTTTACTGTCGGTATTACGGAATGAGAACTTCATACCGATATTATTCTTAAATGTCTCATCTCCAAGGTCACTTGCACTTTGAGTTGCAAAGTATACTGCAGAGTTTAAGGCACGACCTTCACGAACTAGCTTACGAGCCAACTCTCGCCCTTGAGAAGTTCCCATAATTGCCCATGCTTCATCCAATAAAACAATTTTGAATTTAGTAGGGTCTTTTTGAAAGAATTTTCTTGCAAATGAAGATAGAGACATCAGCATACTAACTGATAAATTTTCTTGTAAGGTATAATCTTTTGGATCTTTTTGAATATCTGGCATGTCAAGATGCTGGATTTGTATGATATTTACTGCTGTATCAAGTTCAATATCTCTATTTGTTCCATCTCCAAAGATTAAGTGTGCAAATGATAAATTCTCAAATGCTTGAATATGAGCGGCCAATTGCTGATCCACTTTATCGTCACTATCTTCAAGGTATTGAGACACAGCTGTTAAGCACGGCTCTTCCATTCCTGCTACGAATTCTACGGCTGAAGCTAAGCGCGGGAATTTCTCCGAGTTATCTGGTTTAATACCTGTAATGAAAGTAAGAATTGTCATCGCTAACTCAATTGCATCTTTTCGGCTATGTTTATGAATGATAAATGGGTCTAATTTCCCTTCATCTCGCCTATCAGTCCCAAGTGTAATTACGTTTACCTTACCTTCTAAGCCGTGTAAATCTTCTGTCCAGTTCCCCCTCTCACCTTTTGGATCGACTATCAGTGTTTGAGCTCCTCCTAGTACGGCTAGGTAAACAATTAAGTTCGTTCCAAATGATTTACCAGAACCAGTACTTCCTGTTACCGCAACTGAAAGTGCGCTCGTTTTTTGATTTGCAACGGTATTTGTCGCTGCGAGAGAAGGTGTCATATAAACCGCTTTGTTTAAAATACCAGTTGTTCCTATATAAAACCCGATATTATCTCCTAAATCTTGTGTTGCACCAAACATTCCGGCCGCCAGAACTCCAGGCTCCATAAAGTGTATATAATCATTTACATATCTTTTGGCACCAGGGATAAATTCATTAAACAGCAAGAACTGGTCTCCATATGGTCTTACTAGTTCAATCATCATCTCTCTATAAATAGAAATGAGTGAATTGGTATTTCGGCGCATAGTATCCAAATCTTCAGCACATATACAGAAGGATACGGAGGTCTTAACAAGTGGCATACGTGTCTTTTGTATAAGGGCTTGTAATTCAGTAGCTTCTTGAACACCCTCATACACGTTTAGTCCAACAGTTTGTGAATTTTCCCTTGCATGTGTTTCTTGATCTTCTAAATCTTTTTTCTTTTTATTTAGTTTAGATAGAGCTTTACGGTGGTTAATATTTTCTGTGCGTATACTTAGTTCGATTGGGAAATCTATATTTTGGATCATATACATCCACTCTTGGTCTGGAAATTCCATTGTGTATGGAATCTTCGATGCCGATAAGAAACTCATATACGCTGGATACTCTAATCCATCAGAACCGATTTGGGACATTTCTATATGTCTTCCTTTAACGTCTATCTCCGATTCTGTTAGGCGTAACAAGCTCTCTTGATTCGGAAAGAGAGCAGAATCGTCATCAACTACTGGTGGCGTCCATCCTGCTGTAACAGGTGCTTCCAATGTACGATAGAAGTTGCGTAATACAATCCATTGTGTTTCATTTGTTTCTAAACTTCTTACTGCTAAATGTTTTCTTATTTTATTTCTAAAGGCGCTAGCTTCCCGTTTATACATCTCCAAATCAGTTTTTAGTATTTTGGTATCACCAAGTAATCCAAACTGTTCTGCAGTGTTTTTAAAGGTATGAAATGCAGTGTAAAGCATTTCCTTAAGTCCTTCTTGTATGTGTCTTACTTTTAATTTCACACCTATAAAATAACGATATTCTACAGCGTTTTCACCAAATTTTCTTTCTAACTCATGGACAACATCATCAGTATGATCGATTGCCAGCTCTTTTAGTTCACCGCTTACTGTTTCTTTAAACTCATCGGCTTTTTCTTTGAAATTCTGATAAACAGGTATCATTAATAGATGTTTTTCTTCTTCATAATTCCAAAATAAGCCGAGTTGTCGCATAAACAACGTATTTTTATCATCGTCTCCTTTAAATTCATAAGGAATCCCGTATGCCTCATAATACGCCCAGCAAGAACCATCTTGGTTAAAAATCAAATTATCATGAAAATATTTGACTGGAAATTCAACCTGATTCATTTGTGCCTCCTTAGAGAAGAATATGAGACTAAACTAATTCTTCCGTATAGATTAATTAATTACTTTTTCTTAATTGAATCATCCTTAAATCGAACTACTGTCTTATATTGATAGCTTCCAATATTTCCAGTTGCATCTTTATAACGACTCAACTTCTTTTTTTCAAATGTAAATACAAAGAATCGATACATAAATTTGTGTGGGCTTTTTCCATCCAATTCTACATTTCCAAAGAAGTACGCTACACCACCAGGTAATATTAGATATTTAAAAAAGACGTTGTCTCCTAATGGTAAAATCTGTTGTAAGAATATTATTATTAATAGTGTTCCAACAAAAATCCCCAGCTGCCTGTAAGGTACAGGGAAAGGGAGTGTTATATCCCTTATCCCATATAAACTCTTAGGAATATCCCATATAGAGTTGTAAGTCCTTACTTCCTTGCGAGTCGGTTTCTGATTCACTTATACCAACTCCTTAAAATTTCTATTTTTTACTAATAATTATTTAAATAATAAATTATATAATTTTGTTCCAAGATCTTTGAATACATCTGGAGTGAATACAAACACAGATACAATCGCACAAAGTACTAACCAACCAATTAGACCAGCCATTTGTCTTTTTACAAGTAAAACTATTACACCGATGATTGCTACAACTAAAAAAATGGGACCTAACTGAGCTACTAACCAGTTTTTTGCATTCACTCCAAAATTAATGTTGCCTAAGACCGCTGCATCCGTAATAGCAGGTAATTGCTGAGCAACCATATCTAATCCCAAAAGCTCCATAATTATTTTCCCTCCACTTTCTCTAATGTGTTTTCAAATTTTTTCATAGAGCTAATTGAAAACTTGTTATCTTTATTTACTAGATTTAAATCATATGTGTATGTGTACTCTAAGCTGCTATCATTGTCTTTTAATTTGGCATCAACTAAGACTCTGTATCCTTTATCCTTATCTTCATAAATTCGTAGGTTTTCTAATTTGCTAAATGTCATAATACCTTTTAGTCCATTTGTTATATTACTTTTTTCAAAGTAGTAAGCAATTTCTTCTGGTGTTCCTTCTGTATACACTTTAAATACAGATTGTAAAAATTGTTCTACTTTTTTTATTTCTGCATCTGTATTAATTTCTCGTCCTTCTGATTTGAAAGTGGCTACTTTATAAGATGCCTTTTCTCTCTCTCCATGAACGATTGTAGGATTGTTAGGGACTACCATCTTCCCTTTCTCCATTAAAATTGGTATAGAGAAGTACCTTATAACTTCTTTTGGTTCTTTTGGTGTGTCTGGAGCTTGTGTCGTTCCAGGAGCAGGATTATTTACAGGTTCTAGTTTCTGAATGATTTTCAATGTAACTTCTGCTTCATTTCCTTTTTGTCGGACCTCTACTGCTTCCGATTTAACTAAAGTACTAGAAGCGTTTTTTAAAGTATCTCTATTTAATCCACCTTGCTCATCAGATCCTTCAACTAGAAATTTCTCTAATCGTTTTCTTCGTTCTTCAGCTACATTCATATCAACTTTCCAATTAAAATAATTAGCGGCAAAATTATTCGCATATGCAATTAATTCTGCTTCTGACATTTTAATTTTTACGGGCTCCTCTTTCTTTTCCTGAACAGCTACTGCTCTAGGAGGACCGGCAAGTTGGATAAATGAAAGGGAGCTTCCTGCAATCATGAATCCCATCACACACCAAAATGTAACCTTACCTACTTTCCTTCCTGTTATTGCTGGAACTTTCTCCCTTGTTTTACGTTTCTTCTTTTCTTTAAGTGCTTCTGAATTTTCTTGTTGCATATCTAATATTTCAGTTGTTTTATTCTTTGCTTTTTTAAAGAATGTAAATTTCTTTTTTTCGGCGTTTTCCTGGGATTTCTTTTTTACCATGTCTTCACCTCTCTTTTTAAATGGTTAGGAGATTACAAAGTTCATTGTAATTTCCACTAATCAACTATCTACTTTAAGTATGATTTACTTTTTTCGGAAATCTAAGAGAAATAAAAAAAATTATGTTTTATATCAAAATTTTTTTAGAATGATTAAAACTAAATATAATGTTTATTAAAGTACATAAAAAAACCAATTCCATTAAGAAATGAAATTGGCTTTACACGGGATCTATTCTTTATAGTAAGTATTACACAATATAAAAACCTAATAT
>NZ_JASHJA010000053.1:0-14846 GCF_030733445.1 Bacillus sp. MMSF_3353 | reverse complement strand
CTAAAAATAAAAATTGACGTTTCACGTTGTTTGTTTCGTTTAGTTTTCAAAGTTCAACATCGCGTTTCAGCGACTTTTACAATTTAACATTTTGCGTTAAATCTGTCAACAACTTTTTTCTTTCGTTCCTGACGACGCTTATTAATTTACCATATTAATCATTTGTTCGTCAACACTTTTTAAAAAAATGCCAAAATAATTTTATCTTGGCATGATATAAAGCTTAATAACCACTAATGCAGCAACACCAGGTAGGCCTAATATACTTGTGATTGTTGCGGTTCCCAAGTTAATTGGAATATGAAAATCAAAATATGTCCCTACAACATTTACGATAAAGAGTAATGCTATCCCTAAAGTAACATGAAAGAGCGCTTTTCCTATAAAACGTAACGGCTTAGAAGAAACACCAAAAACAAGAAAGATAAAAACTAAAGTAAGAATACCGACAATAACAACTGTAGAATTCATTTTTTCCTCCTTATGAAAGTGACCTATACATATTTATTTGTATGGGACAAGGCGATAAAAAAGAACATTTACCCTACAACTCCAGTTGTTTTATCTTGTTAACCTTCATTCGGCAACACTTTCTTCATAAAAACCATTAATCTTTCTTTCCAAACGAAGTAACCACTAAATATTTAATAAATAAAATAAAAGGTTCTGCTTTTTCAGCAGAACCTTTTACCATTGTTCCATTTTTACAGGACGACGTTTTGCTTCTTTTAACAAGAAGAAATATTTCGCCTCTGCTATTTTCAAAGAACAAAGTACATCTTGAGATGGTTCCACACTTTGTTCAACCATTCTCTTCTGACGTAACCATTCATTCTTCACTTTTTCTAATAGTACAATTAGCTTATCATCATACTCTTTACGCAATTTACCCTTTTTTTGAAAGAACATTTTTGTTTCTCCTCTTATACTTCTCTACGACCTTCTAACGCTTTCGACAGTGTCACTTCATCTGCATATTCTAAATCTCCACCAACTGGCAGACCATGTGCAATACGAGTTACTTTAATACCTGTCGGCTTTAAGAGGCGGGATATATACATCGCTGTAGCTTCCCCTTCAATATTAGGGTTTGTTGCTAGTATCACTTCTTGTACCGTTTCATCATGCAGTCGCTTTAAAAGTTGCGGGATATTAATGTCTTCCGGTCCAATTCCCTCCATTGGAGAAATCGCACCACGTAACACATGATATACACCTTGATACTCTTTCATCTTTTCCATTGCGATTACATCTTTCGGTTCCTGCACAACACAAACAATCGACTGATCTCGATGCAAATCATTACAAATATAACAAGGATCGCGGTCAGTAATATGTCCGCATACAGAACAATACGCTAAATCTCGCTTCGCATTCACAAGTGCTTTTGCAAAACCTAACACATCATCTTCTTTCATATCTAATACGAAAAACGCCAATCGAACCGCTGTTTTCGGTCCGATTCCTGGCAACTTCATAAAACTATCAATTAATTTCGATATCGGTTCTGGATAATGCATATATCAGTATCCTCCTAGAACATTCCACCTGGTAAGTTTAAGCCTTTTGTAAATTTACCCATTGTAGAGTTTGAAAGTTCATCAGCTTTTTTAAGTGCATCATTCGTTGCAGCTAACACTAAGTCTTGTAACATTTCGATATCTTCTGGATCTACAACTTCTTCTTTAACTTTCACTTCAAGAATTTGCTTATGACCATTTGCAATAACTGTGACCATACCGCCGCCAGCTGTACCTTCAACTGTTTTTTCGCCAAGTTCTTCTTGCGCTTTTGCCATATCTTTTTGCATCTTTTGCATTTGTTTCATCATATTATTCATATTTCCCATTCCGCCACGCATCATAATTAATTCCTCCTAATTATTATTACTCTTTTATTTCAATAAGTTCTTGTCCTACTAATTTTACTGCCTCTTCTATAAGAGGATCTTCTTTTTTCTCTGGGCTTTCTTCAGAATTCTCGCCTTCACGCTGTAAAAAATCTTCACGGATTTTACCCCATTCACTTTTTGGAATGGCAATCATATTTAATCTTTTACTTAACAGTTCAAATAAGGCTTGTTCCACTGTATCCATAGCTTCTCGGTTCTCGCTTGCCATTTTACAGTGAATCTCATATTGAAACGCTAAAACGTAAGTATCATCCGAAGCCGCTACCGGTTCGCTATTTTCTAATAAAACAGCAAACGCTACTTTGTTGTATGATTTGAGTCTTCCTAACAACTCACCCCACACAGCTTTTAATTGTTCTAAATCCTGACGCTTTGCTTGCTTTAACACTTCATTTACGCGTCCAACAGGAATTTTCATACTACCTGTACGCACTGGCTTTGGTGTTGCACGTGTCTCTCTGACTTCTTGCTGCACACCAGCCGGCACACCATTCTTTTTGACTTGTTCTAACTCTTTCTCCAATTGCTGCATCCTGTTCATAATTGCTTGTAAACGATCTGCACCGTTCGCTTGCATCATAAACTGTTGACACAGTTGTACCATAACAACTTCTAAGAAAATTCGCGGATGATTTGTCCACTTCATTTCCTGTTGTCCCTTACTAAGCGTATGAATGATTTCATAGATTACTTCCGGTTGCATTTCTTCACTTAACATCCGGAATTGCTCATCTACCATTACTCGTTCCAACATATGTTCCAGTTGTGGTGAGGTTTGATATAAAAGCATATCGCGATAATAGTAAATGAAATCCTCCATAAAACGAACTGGATCTTTCCCTTTACCCATCATCTCATCTATGATACGTAATGCTCTTGATACATCATTTTCACGTATACATTCTACTAAGTTACCTAAGTATTGCTGGGAAACAGAACCTGTCACAGCTAATACATCTTCTGTCGTAACTGTCTCATCACTATAAGATATTGCCTGATCAATAAGACTAAGCGCATCACGCATACCACCTTCAGCGGCACGTGCAACAATTTGTAACGCCTCATCTTCTACTTGCGTACCTTCATTCGTCACAACCGTCGATAATCTCTCAACAATATCATTTACTGATATTTTTCGAAATTCAAAACGCTGGCAACGTGAAATGATTGTAGGCGGAATCTTATGCGGTTCTGTTGTCGCCAAAATAAAGATGACGTGTCCTGGCGGCTCTTCTAACGTTTTTAAAAGCGCATTGAAGGCACCCATAGAAAGCATGTGGACTTCATCAATAATGTATACTTTATATTCTACAGCACTTGGAGCATATTTTACTTTATCTCTAATATCTCGAATTTCATCTACACCGTTATTTGAAGCCGCATCAATTTCTAATACATCTGAAATAGATCCTTGTGTAATCCCCAAACAAGAAGGACATTCATTACAAGGTTCAGCTACCGGAGCATGTTCACAGTTGATTGCTTTTGCAAATACTTTTGCAATTGTCGTTTTTCCTGTTCCCCTCGGCCCAGAAAATAAATAAGCATGTGAAACTTTCTCTTGAAGAAGGGCATTTTGCAACGTTTTTGTCACGTGCTTTTGACCAACTACATCTTCAAATTTTTGCGGTCTCCATGTTCGGTATAACGCTTGGTATGACACGAAAATACGGCCTCCCTCAAAGGTTATTATCTTATTTATTATAACCCATTCTGTTTATAGATTCCAAAAGTTATTTTCTATACAAAAAACCCACCTTAGTATTAAGGTGAGTTTTGTATACATATATAACTGCCGTGCACCTTCTGTCGATTACGTACCATAAGCGTTACTCAAGCAGTTAGCTCGGTTCAGGCACTCCTGCGGCACACGAGAAGACCCGCTTATTGCTGCTTCCTTCCGGACCTGACAAGGTTCACGGGGTCCCGTTGCGCAGGACCCAAACGTCAACACCACTTACTTAAGGCAGACCTTACAGCAGCATAACCTCGAGAAGGGATTCGGCCTCGCTAGAGCGGATTGCGAGTATAGGGCACCGCTACCTCCCCGCTTAGCACGGCAAAGTTAAAACCAATATTCGGTTGCCTTCATTAAAAGGCATTATCAGTATAACTTGTTTTTTTACAAAATGCAAATACGTTAATTCTCGTTACTTTTCTCTAATTTTTTTATCGCTTTTCTTTTTTTACGAAGCTCTCTAAAAAAGTTTGTTAACAAAGTACCGCATTCTTCTTCTAATACACCAGCAACTACCTCGCATTGATGATTAAAGCGTTCATCCGTTAAAAGATTCATCAAAGTCCCTGCACATCCACCTTTCGGATCACTTGCACCATATACAACTCGCTTCACTCGTGATAAAACAATTCCACCCGCACACATCGGACAAGGCTCTAATGTTACATATAACGTCGCATCTTCTAAACGCCATGTCCCTAATTTTTTGCACGCCTCATCAATAGCTAATAACTCAGCGTGAGCTATTGATCTTTGTTCAGTTTCTCTTAAATTATGAGCAACACTAATTACTTCACCATCTAACACTATAACTGCACCAATCGGTACTTCTTGTATTGCCTCTGCTTTTTTAGCCTCTTCTATTGCTAACTGCATAAAATAAATATCTTGATCGTGTTCCATACCATAGTCCTTTCACCTAAAATAAAATACACTTTTTTCCATTTACTGCACCTGGGATAACTTTTACAAATTCAATCCACCCTAATAAAAAAGAGAGGGGATTACATATGAAGAATACTGCCTTACTCATTATCGATATGATTAATGATTTTCAATTTTCACACGGGCCCACCCTAGCTAAAAAATGCGAAATTATAACAAACCCTATTTTACAATTAAAGAAAACAATGAAATCCTTTGGCTACCCCATAATTTATGTTAATGACCATTATCAACTTTGGAGATCTGATATTGACCAACTAATTACTCATTGTACAAATGAGTATAGTGAAAATATCATTCATAAGATTGCTCCAAATACTGATGATTACATTTTTATTAAACCACATTACTCTGCTTTTTATGAAACACCTTTAAATTCCTTATTAGGCTATTTAAAAATAGAAAATCTAATATTGACAGGAGTCGCCGGGAATATATGTATCCTCTTTACAGCTAACGATGCTCATATGAGAAATTATACACTGTATGTACCACAGGACTGTATTGCCTCTAATCATGATCAGGATAATCTGCATGCTTTAAAAATAATGGAAGCCACATTAAAAGCAAATATAGTACCGTCATCTCAAATAAAAATTAATTAATACATATATTTATTTTCTAACTTTTTATATCAAATTAACCCGCTCGCTTCCCTCCTGTGCTACAATAATTCTGTTTTGTGTTTTTAGTAGTCACGGTAAATCACTGATTGAAAGGAGGAAACAGCGTGACCGGAGTACCATTTATCACGGTTGAAGGACCAATTGGTGTTGGAAAAACCTCACTTGCGAAGGCAATTTCAACTCACATGCAACTCCACTTACTAAAAGAAATTGTTGATGAGAATCCTTTTTTAGGAAAATTCTATGAAGACATCGACGAATGGAGTTTTCAAACAGAGATGTTCTTTCTTTGTAATAGATACAAACAATTAGAAGATATTAACATAAAGTATTTGAATCAAAGGAAACCAGTAGTAGCGGATTATCATATATTTAAAAATTTAATTTTTGCATCCCGTACATTAAAGAATTCTCAATATGACAAGTACATGCAAATCTATCGTATCCTTACACAAGATATGCCTGTACCAAACGTTATCGTTTATTTAACAGCTAGCTTGGAAACATTACAAACACGAATTGCGATGCGCGGAAGAGAATTCGAAAAAAACATGGATCCAAATTACTTACTACAGCTCACAAAAGATTACGAAACAGCAATGGATACTTTTAAAAAAGATCATCCAGATATCCCAGTATTAAAATTTAACGGAGACGATATGGATTTTGTAAAAAATCCTGATGATTTAAACGTCATCCTATCCGCCCTTCAAAATACTCTCTTAAAGGAGTCGGAATAACAATGAATTTAAGGCAAAAATATGATATACCAAATGACGCAGTAATCACTATTGCTGGAACAGTAGGTGTCGGAAAATCAACTATGACAACTGCATTAGCTAACGCTTTAGGTTATCGCACATCATTTGAAAAGGTAGATTCGAACCCGTATTTGGACAAGTTCTATGCTGATTTCACACGCTGGAGCTTCCACTTGCAAGTGTACTTTTTAGCAGAACGATTTAAAGAACAAAAAAGAATTTTTGAATACGGTGGCGGTTTTGTTCAAGATCGCTCTATATATGAAGACACTGGAATTTTTGCAAAGATGCATCATGAAAAAGGTACAATGACGGAAACTGATTATGAAACATACAAAGGTTTATTTGACGCTATGGTCATGACTCCTTACTTCCCTCATCCTGATTTATTAATTTACTTAGAAGGTTCTTTCGATGATATTGTTGATCGTATCCAAGAACGCGGACGTCCGATGGAACAACAAACACCAATTGAGTATTGGAAAGAGATGCATGGCCGTTACGAAAACTGGATTAATAACTTTAATGCATGCCCTGTTTTACGATTAAACATTAATGAATACGATATTTTAAAAGATGGTGATTCAATCGAACCAATCATTAAAAAAATTGGCCATTTTTTAAAACAAACACGTAAACTTGTAAAATAAAAAACCCGTGCATACGCACGGGTTTTTCTATTAAATTACTTCTTTTTTGTCGGAGCAATAATTTCACTCTCAGGTTTTCCAGCGTTAATACGCTGACGAACAGTACTTGTACTAATATCGTATGTTTCAGCAATCTCTTTAACAGTCATTTCTTTCCCGTTAATCACTGCTGTTAATACTTTACCTGTACGTTTTGGAGCTGCTTCTTTCTTTACAGCTGCTTTTTCAACTTTTTTTGGCGCCTCTACTTTTGTCGCAGTTTGCTTTACATCACAAGTGCAACCACAAAGTTTACGGAATGTATCATCGCTTATAATGCGTGACACATTTGCACCACTGTTTAAAATTCTATTGTTCTTACAGACAGGACATTGTACATAATATAAAGTTTTTCCATCTAAAGGAAACGTTTGTATAATAAGATCCATGTTGACTCCTTTCATATCTATGAAGATAATCATCGGAATATGAGTGTGTAATAAGGACAAAATCGCCTTACACCATACTTTATGATTGGTTTTAAAATAAAAACTCGTTACGTGTTGGTAACGAGTTCTCCAATCTCCACTTATATGCGCTGTTGTCAATTATATCTGGAGGAGGTAGAGGGATTCGAACCCCCGCGCGACTCTCGCCGCCTGTCGGTTTTCAAGACCGATCCCTTCAGCCAGACTTGGGTATACCTCCATATTGACATCAAATATAATATCAAAAGAAAAACAGTTAGTCAACCCTACTAAAATAAATTATGAGGAAAGGAAAATTTTACTTTTCCTCTCCTACATTATAGTACTGACAACGCTCATAATTACCAATCACTCATACCGATGAATGTTTATAAATTTACTTAATAACTGTTTTTCCTCCCATATAAGGGCGAAGAACTTCTGGAATTATAATTGTACCATCTTCTTGTTGGTAGTTCTCTAAAATAGCTGCCACCGTACGTCCAATTGCAAGACCAGATCCATTTAATGTATGAACATGTTCTGGTTTGCCGTTTGGCTCACGACGGAAACGGATATTTGCACGTCTCGCTTGGAAAGCCTCAAAATTACTACAAGAAGAAATCTCACGATATGTGCCATAGCTTGGAATCCATACTTCGATATCGTATTTCTTCGCTGCTGTAAATCCTAAATCGCCTGTGCACATGCTCATAACGCGATATGGCAACTCTAATAATTGTAACACGCGTTCTGCATCATTTGTTAGTTTTTCTAACTCTTCATAAGAATCTTCTGGTTTTACGAACTTTACAAGCTCTACTTTATTGAACTGATGCTGACGAATTAAGCCACGTGTATCACGGCCAGCTGAACCCGCTTCAGAACGGAAACAAGAGCTAAATGCAGCATATCGTATAGGCAGTTGCTCTTTATTTAAGATTTCATCACGGTGCATGTTCGTTACAGGTACTTCAGCTGTTGGAATTAAGAAGTAATCTTCACTTTCAATACGGAATGCATCTTCTTCAAATTTCGGAAGTTGTCCTGTTCCTGTCATACTTGCACGGTTTACCATATACGGAGGTAATACTTCTTCGTATCCATGCTCGTCAGTATGAAGATCAAGCATAAAGCTAATTAAAGCACGCTCTAATCTCGCGCCAGCACCTTTATAGAATACGAAGCGGCTTCCTGTTACCTTCCCAGCACGCTCGAAATCTAAAATTCCTAAATCTGTAGCAAGATCCCAATGTGGTTTTGGTTCAAAAGCAAATTCTTTCACTTCTCCCCAATTACGTGCTACTACATTATCATCCTCTGTTTCACCAATTGGAGCAGATTCATGAGGTATATTTGGAATAGATAACATTAATCTTTCTAAATCTTCTTCAACTGTACGAAGTTCATTATCAAGATCTTTTACTTTTTCTCCAACTTCACGCATTTCTAGAATTAGAGCTTCTGCATCTTTCTTTTCACGCTTCAATACAGAGATTTGTTGAGATACTTCGTTACGTTTACTTTTTAATTCCTCTGTTTGAACAAGTAATTCTCTTCTTCTCGTATCCAGCTCTTCAAAACGACCAAAATCAGTTAAATCTTCGCCTCTATGCTGTAACTTTGCTTTTACTTCTTCAAAATTTGTACGTAAAAATTTAATATCAAGCATTATATACTCCTCCTTTTATTTTATAAAACACAAAAAACTCCCGTCCCTATATAAAGGGACGGGAGTTAACCCGCGTTGCCACCCTAGTTGAAAGCATTACCGCTTTCCTCTCAAGTAGAAATAACGGCTCTTCACCGGGAATGTTTACTAATCATAAAGATATTCCACATTCCATTCCAGGATGGATTCACAAACTGTTTCTATCGATTTCCACCAACCATCGACTCTCTATAAGAAACGGCATTTGTTACTACTTCCTATCAACACGCTTATTTTATAAAATTGTTACCATCAATTTACTATAATCTTATACAAGTTGCAAGTTACTTATACAACTTTTTTCATTTTCGCTTCTTTTACCATTTCTACAAAGTATGCTGTCACACGATGATCATCCGTTAATTCTGGATGGAATGAAGCAGCTAAAAACTGATTTTGTTTTACTGCTACCATTCGATCACCATGTGTGGAAAGTACTTCAACATCATCAGCTACATTTACAACATACGGAGCACGAATAAATACACCAATAAATTCTTCTCCTACACCTTTAATTGACAGTGCGGCTTCAAAGCTATCTTTTTGGCGTCCGAACGCATTGCGCTCTACTGTAATATCCATAGCACCAATATGTGCTTCTTCATAGCCAATAAGTGTTTTTGCAAGAAGAATCATACCTGCACATGTACCAAACATTGGTTTACCAGACTTCGCGAATGTACGAAGTGGTTCCATGAAAGCATACTTATCAATAAGACGGCGCATTGTTGTACTTTCACCGCCTGGTAAAATAAGACCATCAATCTCTTCAAGTTGCTCTATACGCTTTACAACAACAGCTTCTGCACCACTTGCTTCAACTGATTTTATATGCTCACGAACTGCACCTTGAAGACCTAGTACACCGATTTTCACCATTTTAAAGTTCTCCTTCAATTACCATCCACGCTCTTGCATACGTTGTTCTGGTAATAACGTTGAAATTTCGATACCTTTCATCGCATTACCTAATCCTTTAGAAAGGCTTGCAATTAGTTCGTAATCCTCATAATGTGTCGTCGCTTCAACGATTGCGCGTGCAAATTTCTCTGGATTCTCTGATTTGAAGATACCAGATCCAACAAATACACCATCTGCACCAAGTTGCATCATTAACGCTGCATCTGCTGGTGTTGCTACACCACCTGCTGCGAAGTTTACAACTGGCAAACGACCAAGGCGTTTAATTTCAAGTAATACTTCATAAGGAGCACCAGTATTTTTTGCATATGTCATTAACTCATCTTCACGTAGACTTGCAACTTGACGGATTTCTGCATTGACTTGGCGCATATGACGCACTGCCTCTACAATGTTTCCTGTTCCTGGTTCACCTTTTGTACGAAGCATAGATGCACCTTCTGCAATACGACGTGCAGCTTCTCCGATATCACGGCAACCACATACAAACGGAACTGTGTAATCACGTTTATTTAAA
The DNA here is from genome assembly GCF_030733445.1 of Bacillus sp. MMSF_3353. Lineage (NCBI taxonomy): Bacteria > Bacillati > Bacillota > Bacilli > Caryophanales > Bacillaceae > Bacillus > Bacillus sp. MMSF_3353. The sequence goes on along the minus strand of NZ_JASHJA010000053.1, from coordinate 4,619 downwards.
TGGTATACTTCATCAGCAGGAGTTAATACTTCACTCTCATCGATATAGTCTACCCCTAATGATTCTAATACACGTGCTTCTACAAGATGACCGATACGGCATTTTGCCATAACCGGAATTGAAACAGCGCCCATAACTTCTTCAACGATTGTTGGGTCTGCCATACGAGAAACGCCACCTGCTGCACGAATATCTGCTGGTACACGCTCTAGTGCCATAACAGCAACTGCGCCTGCCTCTTCTGCAATTTTTGCTTGTTCAGCGTTAATTACGTCCATAATAACGCCGCCTTTTTGCATTTCTGCCATTCCACGTTTTACACGTTCTGTCCCTGTTACATTTGTCATGTTACAAAAACCCCCCTAGGTGAATTGCTTTTCCCCGTTAAAGGCGAAAATTAAGAATACTCTTACATTCTACCACTAACTATCAGATGCTTGTCTACTACTTTTTCATAAAGTCGGTATGAAAAATAGGAATAAGAAAAAGCCCCTACAATGAGGAGCTTTTAAAACCAACCTTTTACTGTATCAACAGCACTATTCCATATACCACTAAAGAAAGAACCAATTCCGCGCATAAAGCGAGTAAACCAATTCGCTTCCTCTACTGCAGACGTTGTTACAAGATCTATTTGTAATGACTTACCAGATAAAAATCCAGGATCATTCGCATCTTTTGGTGTGATTACCATTTGGCCAAGTGCAGCTCCCTTTTTAATAGGTGCTTCTTGTCCCTTATTTGCTTCTTTTAATTCTGTTTTATAAACATCTTTACTTCCTTTTGGCACCGGAAGTGAAACAGCTTGTTTTGTTTGAACTGCTACATCTTTATCTTTAGCATTTTCTACTCGTACTGTTTCTTGTCCTTTTACTGAAGAATCTTTTTTATACATTTGCTTCATTTCAAAGTTAGCAAATCCATAATCATATAGCTTCTTTGTTTCATCAAAACGTGCTGTATGAGAACTTGTTTTAATAACTACAGAAATAAAACGCATTCCGTTTCTTTCAACCGTACCAGTGAAGCAATCCCCTGCTTCTGGAGTCGAGCCTGTTTTCAGGCCATCTACGCCATCATATTCTTTCACTAAGCCCTTTAACATCCAGTTCCAGTTCGACATTGCAAACTTCTCTTTTTCTGGACGGAATTCTTTTTTCGGGATTTTTGCTGTATCTAACACTTTTGGATAATCTTTAATTAAATGTTGTGCTAAAGTTACAACATCCTTTGCAGACATTTTATTTTCTTCATCCGCTGTTGTTCCTTCAGGATGCATTCCCTTTAAATCTTTATTCGTTAAACCTGTAGAATTGACAAATTTATAATTTTTCAACCCTAGTTCTTTCGATTTATCATTCATCATTTTTACGAAGTCTACTTCTTTACCTGCAATTGCTTCTGCTAATGCAATTGTTGCACCATTTGCAGAAAAGATTGCCATTGCTTCATATAACTCTTTTACTGTATAAATGCCACCTTTTTCTAATGCAACATTTGATAAAGAAGCATCTTGTGAAACTTTATACGCATATTCAGAAACCTTAATTTTTTGATCCCACTTAAGTTTTCCTTTATCCACTGCTTCATGAACTAAATATTCACTCATCATCTTTGTCATACTAGCAATTGATAATAATTCATCTGCATTCTTTTGATATAAAATTTTCCCAGAATTCGCTTCAACTAAAATTGCTGCACCTGCTTCAATGTTTAAAGCAGCTCCTGTTTCTGCTGATGCATTGCTATATGGTAACAACATACTACAAGCTAGTGTAAGCATTGTTACTAAAGCAATGAATCTTTTGCAAAACATACCTTTCACTTTTGCTACCCCCAATATCTATGTACTCACATAACCGTTATTCTAACATAATCAAAAAAAAATAGACAGAGATATCAAATCTCCGTCTATTTGTATATAAGACATTACAATGAGTAGTTTGGAGCCTCTTTTGTAATTTGTACGTGATGAGGGTGACTTTCACGTAAACCAGCACCTGACATACGAATGAATTGTGCATTCTCACGTAAGAATTCTAAATTCTGAGCTCCGCAATATCCCATACCGGCACGTAATCCACCAACTAATTGATGAACTGTATCGGCTAAAGGTCCTTTATATGGTACTCGACCTTCAATACCTTCTGGAACAAGTTTTTTATTTCCTTCTTGGAAGTAACGGTCTTTACTTCCTTTTTCCATCGCTCCGACAGAACCCATACCACGATATACTTTAAATTGACGACCTTGATAAATTTCAGTTTCTCCAGGGCTTTCAGCAACACCAGCAAACATACTACCTAGCATAACAACGTGTGCTCCTGCTGCTAAAGCTTTTACCATGTCACCAGAGTACTTAACACCACCATCAGCAATAACTGGAATACCGTGTTTACGAGCTTCTGTTGCACAATCATAAACTGCTGTTAATTGTGGTACACCCACGCCAGCTACAACGCGTGTCGTACAAATAGAGCCTGGTCCAATACCAACTTTAACTACGTTTGCACCTGCTTCAATTAATGCTTTCGTTGCTTCAGCAGTAGCAACATTTCCAGCGATAATATTTAGTGATGGATATTTCGCACGAACTTCTTTCACTTTATCAATAACACCTTGAGAATGTCCATGAGCTGTATCAAGTACGATTGCATCTACGCTAGCTTTTACTAATGCGTCGATACGAAGCATAGCATCAGCCGTTACACCAACCGCTGCTCCAACTAATAAGCGTCCTTGCTTATCCTTCGCAGAATTTGGGAATTCAATTACTTTTTCAATATCTTTTATTGTAATAAGCCCTTGTAATACACCGTTGTTATCAACGAGAGGGAGTTTTTCAATCTTGTACTTTTGTAGGATCTTTTCAGCTTCTTCCAGCGTTGTACCAACTGGAGCTGTAATTAGCTTTTCTTTTGTCATTACGTCGGAAATTTTGATTGAGTAGTCTTGGATAAAACGCATATCACGGTTTGTAATAATACCAACTAATTTTCGCTCGTCTAAATTATTTACAACCGGTACACCTGAGATACGGTATTTTCCCATAAGATGCTCTGCATCATACACTTGATGTTCTGGAGTTAAAAAGAAAGGATCTGAAATAACGCCACTTTCAGAACGTTTTACTTTATCAACTTGCTCCGCTTGTTGTTCAATAGACATGTTTTTATGAATAATTCCTAAACCGCCTTGACGAGCCATTGCAATAGCCATATCAGCTTCTGTTACTGTATCCATTCCTGCACTAATTAACGGGATATTTAACTGTAAGCTTTCAGATAAAACTGTTTTAACACTTACTTCTCTTGGTAGTACATCTGACTTTGCTGGTACAAGTAATACGTCATCAAAAGTCAAACCTTCTTTAACAAATTTAGATTCCCACATAATTGTTCCCCCCATGATACCAGAAATTATTATTAGTAGCTTATCAATTGGTTAAAATACTGTCAAGGACGTATATATATGTTAGAATTTTTAGACAATAAAAGGAGCGTAATATATGCATCAAACACATTGTACTTGGCAGCAATTAAGTTTCTTCTTTTCATCTCAAAATGTACAACGTTATCTTGCCCGTTGCTATGAAAAATCCTCCATACAAGATGCTGAAAAAAAAAGTTTCGAAAATTGTTATCCCTTTATTTATTACTTAGAACACGGGAAAAACTATTATGAATTATATAAGGTAGCCCCCTTTTCGATTCAGCCAATGTTATTGTTTTATGGAATGAGCCAACTTTTTAAAGCCTGCTTACTAACTATTGATCCTAACTATCCAGAATCCACTACTGTTTTAGCTCATGGTGTTACGACTCGTAAACGAAAAAAACAGGGGTATCAATTTTTAGAAGATGAGGTGAAGGTGCAAAAAAATGGATTATTTACTCATATTGCAGAACAGCTGTTTCACATGAAACACTTAGAAGCAGAGAAGTTTAACATGCTAGATCTAATGGGAAATATTCCCGAATTACAAAATTTATTTCGCTATAGTCAAAGGGGGGCCACTTTATATAAAATCGATTCAACAAATACAAATGAACTTTCCTTTTCGGTCAACATACTAGATCGACTCCATATGACTACAGAAAGATTTTCACGTTACATTGAATCAACTTGTAAGCATTTATCCATACAACATGTTCCTGGGAAAACGAGCGGATCGAATCTGCTTTTTACAGCTCCTATCCAGTCGTGGAACCCTATATATAGTACGCCTTTATACTACGAATATCTTGCTGATACTTATTACTTACCAATTCCAATTGACCCGAGAAATCCTAAACCAGTATTACCTGAACTTCTTGTTCATTATTTATTGCTCTACAATTTAAGTATGATTTCTAGATACGAAACAGATTGGTGGTATGATTTACTTGGGAGCTATGGCTCTGAAGATTATCCATTTATTTATCAATTTCTTACTATTTCTGCTCAAAAAATCCCTTACTATATTTCGTCTTTTTTACTAACAGAACCGAGCCTATTTCATGGGAAATAAAAAAACACAAGTCAAAAGACTTGTGTTTTTAATTGCTTGGCGACGTCCTACTCTCACAGGGACAAGGTCCCAACTACCATCGGCGCTAGAGAGCTTAACTTCCGTGTTC
>NZ_JASHJA010000052.1:0-15634 GCF_030733445.1 Bacillus sp. MMSF_3353 | reverse complement strand
AGTTAGTTTGTCTAGCATCTAAAAATAAAAATTGACGTTTCACGTTGTTTGTTTCGTTCAGTTTTCAAAGAACTACTCGGTCGCTCATTTGCGACTCCCTTATATTAACATCTTCATGTTTCAATGTCAACTAAGTTTTTTATTTCGTTTGCCGCGTTCTGCGTTATTGCATCGGCGACTTGTCCTATATTACACCTCTATACTCTAATCGTCAACATATTTTTCTAAAAAAATATAAAAAGGCTTATTTCTTTTAAAATAAGCCTTTTTATCAAATATCATTCTATTCATTTATTATTTTTCTATAATTGGTAACGAGACGATAAACTGAATAATACCATCCTCATATTCTGCTCGAATACTACCACCTTGCAGCTCAACAATACTTTTCGCAATCGCTAATCCAAGTCCCGATCCTTCTGTTACTCTACTTCTAGATTGATCCTTCTTATAAAAACGTTCAAACAAACTCCCTAGCTCTTCTCTCGTAAACTCTTCACTATGATTCGCAATTACAATTTGTATATCCCGGCGCTGCCTTTGAAGAGAAACTTTTATCTCCCCATCATCTTTACTATACTTAATCGCGTTCATTAATAGATTATCAAATACACGTACCATCTTTTCCGAATCAACCGCTGCATAGGCACGTTCCTCAGGAAACTTCTTAACAAACGCAAGTCCATGCTCTTCTGCCTGCGGTACTAACTCTTCTATTAATTGCTCCAATAACTCATTTATACAAACCTCTTGTTTTTCTAATACAACTTGCTCATTTGTTAACTTCGTATACTCAAATAAATCTTCTATTAAATTCTTTAACTGCTCCGACTTCGCAAAAGCAATTCTCGTATACTCATCATGTTGTTCTTTATTTTCATATTTAGAATCTCGAAGTAATCGCAAGTAACCCATAATAGAAGTCAGTGGTGTACGCAAATCGTGAGATACATTCGTAATAAGCTCATTCTTTTGCTTCTCTAATTTACGTTCCTTTTCTATATTATTCATAAGCTCTTCTGCCATATTATTAATATTCTCAGTTAAAGACGCAATCTCGTCCTCACCTTTCTTCTCAATACGATACGCTAAGTTGCCTTTTTCTATTTCCTTTACACCTTGTGCCATCGCTTCAATTTGCTTCATCTTTCTCTTTGTTATATAGAAGAAAGAGAAAATAAATACGAGTACACCTATGCAAAATGGAAACGGCCCTTCTTGCGTATCATATATTACTTCACCTTCTGGAATCCCACTAACAAACATGTATAAATTCTTATCTTCTATTGTAATAGGTGCAAAAGCTATAAATTCTTTTCTTGTACTTTCAAATGCATCTTGGCCATTTGAATAGTTGATCGCAAAGGATGCTGCATTACGAATCGTATTATGCAAATCAATTTGCTCTTCTTGCGCCTGCTTCGTTTTATATAAAACTTTACCGCTCTCGTCAGTAACCAATATTTTTAAAGCTCTAGGTCCTCGCTCTAAACTTTGGTTCTCCCTTTCGATCATATCGGATATAGCTTCTAATTTATTTTCATGAACCGAACTATTTGCCGCTCCTTGAGCTTGTTGATTAATCTCCTCCATACCAGCCCGATAATCGATCATCGCCTTCCGATTCGCATTCTCAAAAAACGGCGCTGCTGCCTTTGCTGACAAAAGACCTAATAGCGCACAAGCAGTAAACGCAGTAATAAGTTGAATTCGCACACTCCGTTTCACACTCTTCATTATCTTTCCAATTAATTCTCGAAATTTCCTAACATAAGTAAATGGATTAAATATCTTTTTCAATCTTATACCCCACTCCCCATACTGTTTTTATATATATTGGCTTCCTTGGATTCTCCTCAATCTTTTCACGCACTTTCCGAATATGAACCATTACCGTGTTATCCGACTGGAAAGATCTTTCGTTCCAAACCTTTTCATAAATTTGTTCCGCGCTAAAGACCATCCCCGGATTACGAGCTAGTAATTCTAAAATCGAAAATTCCCTCGGGGTCAGTTTCACTTCTTCTCCATCCACAATGACTGTATGAGTGGAGATGTTTATTTTCATCTCTCCAATTTCTAACTCGTCCTCATTTTGAAGAGCAAAACCATTCATCTTCATATAACGACGTAACTGAGATTTAATCCTTGCGATTAACTCTAACGGATTAAATGGTTTCGTTACGTAATCATCTGCACCTGTTGTTAATCCTAAAATTTTATCCATATCTTGCGTTTTCGCAGAAAGCATAATAATCGGCATTTCTTTCGATTCTCTTACTTTCATACACATATGAATACCATCTACCTTTGGCATCATAATATCTAATACGACTAGATGTACTTCATTTTCTTCTAGTAAACGTAATCCTTCTTCTCCGTCTCCTGCTTGCAACACTTTATATCCTTCATTCTTTAAATAGATTGTAATAAGATTTCTAATTTCTTTTTCATCATCTACGACAAGTATTGTTTCGTGCGCCACAATATCTCCCCCATCACTTTTTTAATCCCTAACTTCTATTATAGGAAAACTTCTGAAGAAAAACGCTCGGAAATCCTTAAGATTTTCTGAAGACGCAAAAAAGGTCTAGACTCCCCTTAAGTCTAGACCTTTCAAAAAACCCCTTTTATTTACGAACGTAGATGAAATATAGTACGAATAAAACTCCCATAACATACATAATTGGATGAATCTCTTTACGACGACCACTTACTACCATTGTAATTGGATAGAAGATAAACCCGATTGCAATCCCTGTCGCAATACTATACGTAAGTGGCATTGAAATGATTGTAAAGAATGCTGGTACTGCAATCTCGAATTTCTTCCAATCAATTTCGCCTAAAGATGAAACCATCAAGATCCCTACAATAATTAATGCTGGCGCTGTTACAGCTGGTGTTACAACGCTTAATAATGGCGAGAAGAATAGTGCCAGCAAGAAGAACCCCGCTGTTACAACTGCTGTAAATCCAGAACGTCCACCCGCTGCTACCCCTGCAGAAGATTCAATGTAAGACGTTGTTGTTGATGTACCTAAGATCGCACCGATTACAGTTGCAATCGCATCTGCAAATAATGCTTTTCCTGCACGTGGTAATTTATTGTTCTTCATTAATCCAGCTTGATTCGCAACCGCTACAAGTGTACCTGCTGTATCAAAGAAATCGATAAAGAAGAACGTTATAATAACAATCACCATTTGAACAGTGAAAATATCTCCGAAGTGAGTTAACGCCACACCGAACGTTGGTTCTAGACTCGGTATTGCTCCCACTACAGCTTTTGGAGTATCAATTAATCCTGTCGCTACTCCTAAAATTGCTGTAAGAATCATACCGTAGAACACTGCACCATTAACTTTCTTAATCATGAAGATGATTGTAGTAACAACCCCGAAGATTGCTAGTAACGTTGTGCCCTTTGTTAAATCCCCCAACCCAACAAGAACAGCATCATTTTTCACGATAATTCCGGCATTTTGGAAGCCAAGGAAGGCAATGAATAATCCGATACCTGCCGCTACTGCAAACTTTAACTCTGATGGAATTGCATTAATGATTTTTTCACGAATACCTGAAGCTGTAAGAATAATAAAGATAATACCTGACATTAACGTTCCAGCAATTGCTGTCTGCCATGGAATACCCATCGTTAACACTGCCGTATAAGCAAAGAACGCGTTAATTCCCATACCCGGCGCCAAAGCAATCGGATACTTCGCGAATATCCCCATAATTAACGAACCAATCGCTGCTGCTAATGCTGTAGCAACGAATACTGCACCCGGATCCATTCCTGTACCTGCTGGTAACCCTTTAACATTTCCAAGTGACAGCGTAGCAGGATTGACAAATAGTACATAAGCCATAGATAAAAATGTCGTTAAACCTGCTATGAACTCTGTTTTATAATTTGTACCGAGTTCATCAAACTGAAAATAGCGTTTCATCTTACGTTTCCCCCGTTATATGATTACTCGCCGTAATCTCCTAGCCCTCTTTTATCTATTAAAAATAAAAAAGGCTTCCATTGCATATACATGGAAGCGTTCTATGAATAAAGACAAGTTTACCCTCATCTTTATCTAAACGCCTCGTAGTCAAGCCATTTACGGTAGCTAGGTAGAAACTTTCGGGCCATATCCCCGATATTATACGACGGCATAATATTCACTTTTCGTTTGAATTACATACTCATATTAACTCGATGAAGTAGTTTTGTCAATTTAAAAACGAACATTTTTACAAACTTTTGCATTTTCGTTCGTATTAAGAGCAAAACACAAAAGATCCATCTATGCATGAGCAATAGATGGATCTTTTTTTATAATACTATTCCCACTCGATAGTTGCTGGTGGCTTACTTGTTATATCATACACGATACGGTTAACGTGTTTTACTTCGTTTACGATACGTACAGAGATTTTCTCTAATACGTCCCAAGGGATACGTGCCCAGTCAGCTGTCATACCGTCGATAGATGTTACTGCGCGGATACCTACTGTGTAATCGTAAGTACGCTCATCACCCATAACACCTACGCTACGCATACCAGGAAGCGCAGTGAAGTATTGCCAAACTTCGCGGTCTAAGCCCGCTTTAATAATTTCTTCACGTAAAATCGCATCAGATTCACGAACGATTTCTAATTTCTCTTCTGTGATTTCACCTAATACACGAATACCAAGACCAGGGCCTGGGAATGGTTGACGCCATACGATTTCATCAGGAATTCCTAGTTCTGATCCTAATACACGTACTTCATCTTTAAATAACGTGTTTAAAGGCTCAATTAATTTGAACTGCATGTCTTCTGGAAGACCACCAACGTTATGGTGAGATTTAATTGTTTGTGCAGTTGCTGTACCACTTTCAACGATGTCTGTATAAAGTGTACCTTGCGCTAGGAAGTCCATTCCTTGTAATTTAGAAGCTTCATCATCAAATACGTAAATGAATTCATTACCGATGATTTTACGTTTTTGTTCTGGATCTTCTACACCTTTTAACTTGTTCATGAAGCGTTCTTGTGCATCCACTTTAATAACGTTCATGTGGAAGCCTTCGCTGAATGTTTTCATAACGCCTTCTGCTTCACCTTTGCGAAGTAAGCCGTGGTCAACGAAAATACATGTTAATTGATCGCCGATTGCTTTATGAATTAATACTGCTACAACAGAAGAGTCTACACCGCCGCTAAGTGCGCATAGTACTTTTTTGTCTCCAACAGTTTCACGGATTTTCTCTAATTCTACTTCGATAAAGTTCTCCATGTTCCATCCTTCAGAACAACCACATACGCCGAATACGAAGTTTTTAATTAAATCGTTACCGTGCTCAGAATGACGTACTTCTGGGTGGAATTGTACACCGTATAAGTTTTTGTCTTCATTGCTCATACCAGCAATTGGACAAGACTCACTTGTTGCATCTACTACGAATCCTTCAGGTAAACCAGTTACTAAGTCACCATGGCTCATCCATACAACTTGCTCTTCTGGAAGGTTCGCATATAATTTTGATTCGTTCTCTACTTTAAGAACAGCTTTTCCGTACTCACGGTGGTTTGCACGTTCTACTTTCCCACCGAAGTGTTGCGTCATAAGCTGCATACCGTAACAAATACCGAAGATCGGTAATCCTAGTTCAAAGATTTTTTCATCACAATGTAATGCGCCTTCACCGTATACACTATTTGGTCCACCAGAGAAGATAATCCCTTTTGGATTCATTGCTTTAATTTCTTCTGCAGTAATTGTATGTGGATGAAGTTCACTGTATACACCGAACTCACGAATTCGACGTGCTATTAACTGATTGTACTGACTCCCAAAATCTAAAACGATAATTGTATCATGCTGCTTCTTCAAAATAATCACCCCAACGTTAGTTCTCGTATATAAATATTTTTACCAATTAGGCAAAAAGCATTACTAATATAATAAAAAAAGCCAGTCCTCCGCCTCTAGTCTCATAACAAAGAAAAGGCAGGGGTCTGGCTTTATAAAGAAAGATAGTCTTCCACTCTTTATAAATATAAGACGCACTGCCTTCATAGTCAGGTTGTTTACGGTAACCCGGTAGAGACTCTCAAACCATATCATCGAGGATATATGAAGGATTTTTTTATATTATCTCCCTAGATTCTAACAATGAAGTATCGATATGGTCAAGAGAGAAAGCGACAAAATTCTACAGAAATTAATTTCCTTTTCTAAAAAACATAAAAAAACATCCATTTCTATATAGAAATGGATGTTTTTCGAGCAAACGGAATTACATCATTCCGCCCATACCGCCCATGCCCATGCCGCCCATGTCAGGCATTGCTGGTGCATTTGGTTCTGGCTTATCAGCAACTACAGCTTCAGTCGTTAAGAACATAGCTGCAACAGATGCTGCGTTTTGAAGTGCAGAACGAGTTACTTTAGCTGGATCTACGATACCAGTTTCAAGCATGTTAACCCACTCGCCAGTAGCTGCGTTGAAACCAACGCCTACTTTTTCGCCTTTTAGACGCTCTACAACTACAGATCCTTCTAGACCAGCGTTGATTGCGATTTGACGAACTGGCTCTTCTAGCGCGCGAAGTACGATGTTGATACCTGTTGCTTCGTCGCCTTCAGCTACGATAGAAGCTACTTTCGTGTATACGTTCATAAGTGAAGTACCACCACCTGCAACGATACCTTCTTCTACTGCTGCACGAGTTGAGTTAAGTGCATCTTCAATGCGAAGTTTGCGCTCTTTTAACTCAGTTTCAGTTGCTGCACCTACTTTAATTACTGCTACGCCACCTGCAAGTTTTGCAAGACGCTCTTGTAATTTTTCACGATCGAATTCAGAAGTAGTTTCTTCTAATTGCGCGCGGATTTGACCGATGCGAGCTTCGATTTGTTGTGAATTTCCGATACCTTCAACTACAGTTGTGTTTTCTTTCGTTACAACAACTTTACCAGCACGTCCTAAAGATTCAATTGTAGCAGATTTTAAGTCACGACCTAATTCTTCAGTGATTACTTCGCCACCAGTTAAGATTGCGATATCTTCTAGCATTGCTTTACGACGGTCACCAAATCCAGGAGCTTTAACAGCTACTACATTGAATGTACCACGAAGTTTGTTCACTACTAATGTAGCTAAAGCTTCGCCTTCTACGTCTTCAGCGATGATAAGAAGTGGTTTACCTTGTTGTACCACTTGCTCTAATACTGGTAAGATTTCTTGGATGTTAGAAATCTTCTTATCAGTAATTAAGATGTATGGGTTATCAAGAACTGCTTCCATTTTGTCAGAATCAGTAATCATGTAAGGAGATGCATATCCACGATCAAATTGCATACCTTCTACTACGTCTAATTCTGTTGTAAATCCTTTAGATTCTTCTAAAGTAATAACGCCGTCGTTACCAACGCGCTCCATTGCTTCAGCGATTAATTGACCTACTTCTTCGTCAGCTGCAGAAATGGCAGCTACTTGTGCGATAGAAGATTTGCCTTCGATTGGTTTAGAAATCTCTTTTAATTCTGCAATTGCAGCAGTAACAGCTTTTTCGATACCTTTACGAAGACCCATTGGGTTCGCACCAGCTGTTACGTTTTTAAGCCCTTCACGAATCATAGCTTGTGCTAATACAGTTGCAGTTGTTGTTCCGTCACCAGCTACATCATTTGTTTTGCTAGCAACTTCTGCTACTAATTTTGCACCCATGTTTTCGAATGCATCTTCTAATTCGATTTCTTTTGCGATTGTTACACCATCATTTGTAATAAGTGGTGAACCAAATTTTTTCTCAAGTACAACGTTACGACCTTTTGGTCCAAGCGTTACTTTTACTGCGTTTGCAAGAGTGTCGACACCGCGAAGCATCGAACGACGTGCTTCTTCACTAAATTTAATATCTTTTGCCATAATAATTGACCCCCTTGAATTTTTTAAGATTTATATAATTAACCGATAACTGCTAAAATGTCACTTTCACGTAAAATCAAGTAGTCAGTACCTTCATATTTTACTTCAGTACCTGCATATTTTGAGAAGATGATAAGATCACCTGCAGCTACCTCTAGAGCAACACGCTCACCATTTTCAAGCACTCGACCAGTACCTACTGCAATAACTTTACCCTCTTGTGGTTTTTCTTTTGCAGTGTCTGGTAATACAATACCACTTGCTGTTTTTTCTTCTGCTTGAACAAGCTCAATTACAACGCGATCACCTAATGGCTTTAGCATGAAAAATAACCTCCTCATTTTGTTATGTAAATTTTATTTATTAGCACTCAAGTCACCCGAGTGCTAACACACTTATAATAATAAATAATCTCAATTTCTTTTGCAAGTAAAAAAATCATAATTTTTTCGCAAATTAAGCTATACACTTTTCTATATAGAGTCCCTCTTCTTCTACCTTTACTATATGAATCGTTGTTTCCCCTACTCGTATGTTACAATATGAAAGGACACCCTAAGTTGTTTTCGCTATACACACAACTTTCTCCTGTCTTCTATTATAATTTCAAATAAGGATTTACGAAAAAAACATAATTTAAGCGAGGTTTATATCGTAGGTAGCATACTTACATGTTATCCTACCTTATCTCATACACTAGAGTTAGAAAGGATGGTTAAACCATTTGAAAAAACAATATTGGTGGGTTATCGTTACATACATTTTAATGCAGTTATCATCCATTGCTGGATTACCACTTCTGCTGAAAACTGGACTTTATGATAACAGGGGATTTACTAGAGAAGAGAAATTTCAACTCATAACTGGCCACTGGGCAATCATTAGCTTCTTTATTGCATTATGTATCGTACTTTGGTTACTTAGAACAGATATTCGTGACAGACGTTTAGATACAATGCGCTCTACTGTTCCAGCTACGATTGGTTGGATTTTTATCGGGTTCTTCCTAGCATTTTTCTCACAAAGTATTGCCGGTATGATAGAAATGCGTGTATTAGGAATTAAACCTGGATCAGAAAATACAGCAAGACTTATGGATATCGCAAAAACGACACCTTGGTTCCTTATCGTTATCTCTATAATAGGACCTATTTTGGAAGAAATCGTATTTAGAAAAATTTTATTTGGTACACTTTATAAGAAGTTTAACTTCTTTATTGCTGCTATCATTAGTTCTCTTGTATTCGCAGCAATTCATTTTGATTTCACTCACTTATTGGTATACACTTCTATGGGACTCGTATTCGCCTTTTTATATGTAAAAACGAAGCGTATTATCGTCCCTATCGCAGCTCATGTTGCAATGAATACATTAGTTGCATTTGCTCAAGTTTTAATGAGCAATGAACAAATTCAAGAAATGATTAAAGAAGCTGAAAAAATGCAAGGCTTTATCGGAGGATTTTTAGTATGAGGAACTCACCATTGTTCATGGCTGCATTGTACTTCCTTCTAGGATGTATCTTTACACGCTTCGCCATTACGAACGTAACAGATACAATCTGGAATATGTGGACAATACTATTTGCAGTTATGGCAACAATTGATTTTAATTTGGCACTTCGCCTTATCTTAGTTAAATTCACAAAGAAAAAACAATAATAAAACGCAGAGGTCGCTTCCTCTGCGTTTTATTGTGGATAATTCTTTAAAAAGTAAACAAGTGTTTGTAACTCTACCGCTAAATCAATATGGTGAATTCTTATATTATCTGACACATTTAAGCGCGCTGGTGTGAAATTTAAAATACCATGCACGTTCGTTTCTGCCAATCTATCTGCTACAGATTGTGCTACTGTAGCGGGTACTGTTAATATTGCCACTTGTATATCAGTTGATAAACGTTCTTCTAATTCATCTAAATGATATACAGGAATGCCCCCGATTTCTGTCCCGACTTTCTCTTCACTAACATCAAACGCCATTTCAATTTTTGTATTATTGTTTTTCGTGAAATTATAATGTAAGAAAGCGGTCCCTAAATTACCTACTCCAATAAGTGCTACACGTGTTATATCATCTTGGTCGAGTGTTTCACGGAAAAATGATAATAAATAATTTACGTTATATCCATAACCTTTTTTCCCTAACGCTCCAAAATATGAAAAATCTCTTCGAATCGTTGCGGAATCAACTTTTACCGCTTCACTCAATTCGGCTGATGAAACACGTTGCTTACCAGAAAGAGATAAGTTTTGGATAAATCGATAGTATAGAGGCAATCGTTTGGCAGTGGCCTGTGGAATTTTTTGCTGCTCCATATAACCTCTCCTCTCTTCCTATCTTTATTCATATACTTGAATCAAATACAGAAGTTTAGCACTCATGAATTTCCCTGTATAATAAAGAGAAGAAGTATTCTCTCTTTATTTTAAACTATACACTATTTTTAGTATGATTGAGAAATATAAACATGGCAAAGTTAAGAAATTATTTGAGGTGAAAACATTGATTTTATTACAAGTAAACGCGCTTACGAAATTATACGGTGCCGAAACGATTCTTGCAAACATAAAATTGGAAGTTCAAACGAAAGATCGTATCGCATTAGTCGGACGAAATGGGGCCGGAAAATCTACACTATTAAAAATAATAGCTGGTGAGCTATCTCATGATGGTGGCGAAATTATAAAACCAAAAGATGTCTCAATCGGATATTTAGCTCAAAATACCGGGTTAGAAACGTCTTTAACAATTTGGGATGAAATGTTAACCGTCTTTACACACTTGCAGCAAATGGAGACAAAACTTCGAAGGCTAGAGCAAGAGATGGGAAAAGAAGAAAACTTTTCAAACGAGGCTACATATGAAAGATTATTAGCTGATTATGACCAATTGCAATTAGATTATAAAGATCAAGGTGGATATCAATATGAAGCAGATATTCGCTCGATTTTAAGTGGTCTTGGCTTCCCAGTTGAAACGCACCAGACGACGATTTCTACATTAAGCGGTGGACAAAAAACACGATTAGCTCTTGGTAAATTATTATTAACGAAACCAGACCTACTTATTTTGGACGAGCCTACAAACCATTTAGACATCGAAACATTAACATGGCTTGAACAATATTTACAAGGCTATCCTGGCGCAATACTAATCGTTTCCCATGACCGTTATTTCTTAGATAAACTCGTTACACAAGTATATGAAATTTCGAATAAAGAAAGCAGACGATTTGTTGGTAACTACAGTAAATATTTAGACTTAAAATCAGCATTATACGAGCAAGACATGAAACGTTATGAAAAACAACAAGATGAAATCGCTAAGCTTGAGGATTTCGTTCAAAAAAATATAGCGCGCGCATCTACGACAAAACGTGCTCAAAGCCGTCGTAAACAATTAGATAGAATGGAATTATTGACTAGACCATTAGGTGATTCTAAGTCAGCATCCTTCCACTTCGATATCGAAAAACAAAGTGGAAATGATGTTTTACAAGTAAAGGATGCAACTATCGGCTATGATGATGATCCGATTATTGAACATGTAACTATGCGCTTAACTCGCGGGGATAGCGTTGCTTTAGTTGGTCCAAACGGAATTGGAAAATCCACATTATTAAAATCACTTGTGAATAAGTTACCACTATTAAATGGTGATGTTTCTTTCGGATCCAATGTATCTGTTGGTTATTATGATCAAGAACAAGCAAACTTAACATCTTCTAAGCGAGTTTTAAATGAGTTATGGGATGAATATCCATTGCAGCCCGAAAAAGAAATTCGCACGATATTAGGTAACTTCTTATTTACAGGGGATGATGTACTAAAACCAGTATCTTCTCTTAGTGGTGGACAAAAAGCTCGATTAGCTCTTGCAAAACTTATGATGCAAAAATCAAATTTATTAATTCTCGATGAACCTACGAACCATCTTGATTTAAATAGTAAAGAAATTTTGGAGAATGCTTTAATTGATTATCCAGGCACCCTTCTATTTGTTTCACATGACCGCTACTTTATTAATCGTGTAACGACGACCGTTGTTGAGTTGTCAACAGAAGGTGCACAAGAGTATTTAGGCGATTACGATTACTATGTGGAGAAGAAAAATGAAATGATTGAACGTGCAGCATTTGAACAACAAGAACAGCAAGAAAACCAAGCACCTGTTCAAAAAACTGTAGCGCAAGAAAAATTAAATTATCTCGAAGAAAAAGAGCGTAAACAATTAGAACGTCAACGCACTCGAAAAATTGAGGAACTAGAACAAAATATTGTAGAATTTGAAGAAGAAATTGCTACGTTAGAAGATCAACTTTGCTTACCAGAAATATACGCAGATTATGAAAAGGCTAGTGAAATTACAACGAAAAAGCAAATACTACAAGAGCAACTTGATGCTTGTATGGCAGAATGGGAAGAATTACATTTATAAGAGTATGAATAAGAAGGATGTCTCATAAGTCGGGATTTTTGACTATGCGACATCCTTTTTATCTTCTAGCTGGGGTATAAACGATTCGACACGACATACCGATTTACCGACAAAGTTTGACAATGTTGGCTCGCCCCTATAATAAGGGCACATTTCAAAATGTTTTTTAGAGATATCTTCTTGCGATTTATTTCCCAAAAAAGAATACATTCAAAGGTCAGACTTCTTCTGCTTTATCCACAGGTTTATACACATATCCACCTTTATAAAATAAACCCCAAAATAACTTTTCCACATTATCCACAACTCCCAAAAAAGTTATCAACATTTTATATACACAATAAAACCCACATTATCAACAGATAATATGGGTTTTATCCACAAGCTGTGGTTAATTTTGTGCATAACTATTCTTCAATATCTAATCCTGGATTTGCATTTAGAGCTAATGTAGCACGTTTTCCTTGTTCATATGCAATTGTACCTGCGGCTGCAATCATCGCTGCATTATCGGTACATAAAGATAGTGGAGGAATAATTAGCTCGATATTTTCTTTTGTCGCAAATTCCGCTTCCAAACGTGCGCGAAGTCCTTTATTCGCAGCTACTCCACCAGCAAGAAGCAGTTGCTTTACGTTATACGCTTCTGCTGCACGAGATGCTTTCGTTACAAGCACATCTATTACACTCGCTTGGAAACTTGCTGCTAAATCTTCCGGTGCAATTTCTATCCCGCGTTGTTTCGCGTTATGCACAGTGTTGATAACTGCTGATTTCAATCCACTGAAACTGAAATCATACGAATCAGGTTCTAGCCATGCACGAGGCAAATCGATTGTCGGTTCCCCTTCATGTGCAAGGCGATCAATGTGAGGACCACCTGGATATGGCATGGATAATGTTCGAGCTACTTTATCATATGCCTCTCCAGCTGCATCATCTCTTGTTTCACCAATCACTTCGAATGAACCATGTTCTTTCATATAAACAAGCTCCGTATGTCCACCAGATACAACAAGTGATAGTAGTGGGAATTGAACTTCTTTTACTAAACGGTTCGCATAAATGTGCCCAGCTATATGATGAACACCCACTAGAGGAATATCATGTGCAAAAGCCACTGCTTTCGCTGCATTTACCCCTATTAAAAGCGCTCCTACTAACCCAGGTCCTTCTGTTACAGCAATTGCATCAATATCATCAAATGTGATATTTGCTTCTTTTAAAGCTTCTTCTAACACAACTGTAATTTCTTCTACATGATGACGGGATGCAATCTCTGGTACAACTCCGCCAAAACGTTTATGACTTTCAATTTGTGATGCAACGACATTCGCAATAATTTCCGTTCCATTTTTAACAACTGCTACTGCTGTTTCATCACAACTTGTTTCAATACCAAGTATAATCGTATTTTTTTCCATTATATATTCACCCACATTACGAGACCATCTTCCTGATTGTCTGCATAGTATCGTTTACGAATTCCACCATTTTGAAATCCGTATTTTCTGTATAACTGTTTTGCTACTTCATTTGATACACGTACTTCAAGCGTCATCGTTTTTACCCCTAAATCTTTCGCTTCGGAAATAACTTCTTTCAATAAAGCATCCCCTAGCTTTTGACCTCTGTATTCTGGCAAAATAGCTACATTTGTTATATGTGATTCATCAATAATTATCCACAATCCACAATACCCAATTACACGACCATCTTTTTCTAGCACAACATAATGTGCATGTTCATTCGTCGTTAACTCACGGTGAAAGGCATCTGCAGTCCAAGGAGTTGAAAAAGACGCTTCTTCAATAGCTACAATTTGAGCGATATCATCGAGTTCCATCTTCCTAAATATCATATCCATCTTCTGCAAGCTCCTACTTGTTTTGACTTTCTAACCACTTTGTTTCAGCTTCAGCTAAACGAAGATAACTAGGAACAAATGAATGTACATCTTGTTCTTCTTTTTGTAACCCTAAGAAAGCTAACTCACTTGGTCTTGGGTTATTTTTAGTGAAGGGAGCAAATACAGCTTGGTTGCCTAAATGTTCGATAATCGTCTCTTTGTGCAGTTTAACATCGTTACCAATAAATAAAACAGGCTTTCCTGTATCTTTTAACATTTGCAACCAGTCTACAATAAGGATGATTCGGTCTTCTTCTATAGAAGTTAAATGCTCTCCTTCATATGTATATAACCCAGTATAAATTTGTCCGCGTCTTCCATCGAATAAAGGACAGATTAATCCATCAAAATTAGCACCGTTTGCAGCCACTACTTCTAAACTTGATACACCTACAATTGGTATTTGAAGTGACCAAGCTAATGTTTTTGCAGCTGTCACACCTATGCGAACACCTGTATATGATCCAGGTCCAGCAGCTACAACTATTTTAGTTAATTCTTTCGGTTTTACACCACATTCTTTTAACAATTTCTCTACAGCTGGCATAAGACGTACAGAATGGTTTTTTGTTAAGTTTGTAATGATTTCCCCAATTACGTTTCCTTCCTCAATAAGGGATACACCCATTACGTAATTTGAAGTATCAATTGCTAGTACTTTCATCTTGTAATAGCTCCTCACATAATCTAATATATCGATCTCCAATTGGCTCGAGTACAATTTTCCTTGTATCATCTCCAGCATGGAATAAACTAATTTGTAACTTCTCATTCGGTAAAAATGCTTCTATTAAATGAGCCCATTCTACTACGGTAATTCCTTCACCGTAGAAATACTCATCAAAACCTAAGTCCTCTTCACTTTCTGCTAAGCGATACACGTCCATATGATATAGCGGCAATCTCCCTTTATATTCTTTAATAATATTAAAGGTAGGACTATTTACAACTCTTTTCACTCCAAGACCTTTTGCTAGTCCTTTTGTAAAAGTTGTCTTACCAGCCCCTAGATCTCCTTCTAAAATAATTACATCTTGTGCCCCGACAAGTCCACCTAGTTTTTCTGATAATCTTTGTGTTTCCTCAGAAGAGTTTGTTGTTATTTCATATTTACTCACAGACTTCACCTACTTTACTCACAATGTTCTCTGCTCTTTATTATACAGGTTTTGAATATATAAAAAAGTCCTTAGGAGTTTTCCTAAGGATAGTTTGACTGTCTTTATTAGTTTTTTGTTAAAACAAATAAAAAAATACGAAACAACATGTTTCGTTCTTTTCTTTATATAAAATGGCGGTCCCGACCGGGGTCGAACCGGCGATCTCCTGCGTGACAGGCAGGCATGTTAACCACTACACCACGG
>NZ_JASHJA010000051.1:0-15734 GCF_030733445.1 Bacillus sp. MMSF_3353 | reverse complement strand
TTCTCCTTTACACATACTAACCAAATCATGGCATCATCAGAAAGACAGGGCGATTTTTAGAGGTAATTTTGCAGATGCTGATATTACCGATCCTTTATTCCCACGCCTCCCAACATACGATAGCTTTTATGACCATGAAACTATCCAATTAGTACAGGATATTTTTAATAAAGATTTTAGCACGTACAATTACCCATTAACTCCTTTAAAAAATATGTGATTTTCTAATTGTAGTTTCATATATTATAGAGAAACTTAGATTCACCTATTTAAGTTTCCTCATAAAACTCTCGTAGTAAGTTGGGGCACTGGAAACAGTGTCTTTTTTTAATAAAATTCAAATTGTATTATCTAATAAATCATTAAAACATTTAAATAGAACGTGAAATACTCATTAAGGTTGCCACCATTCGTATGTTTTACTTTGTATGCAAGAAAGACGCAGTTAAAACATTTAGTGAACGAATATTTAAATAGTAATGTTTACAAATATAAAAATGCGGTTGCTCCTTCCTGGAGAAACCGCACCTTATAAAAGTTTTTATTAAATTTTAAACTGACTCGTATACAGATCAAAGTAAAACCCTCTATCTTCCATAAGAGATTCATGATTCCCTCTTTCCAAAATACTTCCATCTTTTATAACAAGGATTTGATCTGCTTTCTCAATCGTTTTCAGTCGATGAGCGATTACAAAACTTGTTCGACCTTTCATTAAATTATTTAGTCCTTCTTGAATTTGCAATTCTGTTCTCGTATCAATATTTGATGTTGCTTCGTCGAGAATTAATATATCTGCATCTGCTAAAATCGCCCGCGCAATCGCAAGAAGTTGTTTTTGTCCTTGACTTAAATTCGATCCTTCTGAAGCAATTTTTGTTTCATATTGATTCGGTAAATGTTTAATAAAAGAATGTGCAGATGCTGCCTTAGCTGCATTGATTACTTCATCATCACTAGCATCTAATCGACCATAACGAATATTATCCATAATCGTCCCAGCAAATAAGTACGTATCTTGTAAAACTACTCCTATTTTACTTCGCAACGAATTAATATCATAATCTTTTATATCTTTTCCATCGATATGAATTTGCCCTTGCTGTATATCGTAAAAGCGAGTTAGCAAATTAATGATTGTTGTTTTGCCCGATCCAGTTGGACCAACTAAAGCAATTGTCTCCCCTGGCTGTGCCTTAAGACTCACTTCTTTTAAAATCGTTTTATTTTCCTCATAACCGAATGTAACATTCTCAAGTGCAACATGTCCTTGTAAATTTTGTACCATGAACGCATCTTTTTTATTTTGGATTTCTGGTACTTCATCCATAATTTCAAAGACACGTTCTCCACCAGCAACTGCCGATTGAATCGTATTCATTAAAGTTGCGAATTGACTAAGTGGTCTTGAGAATTGACGAGAATAATTAATAAAAGCTGCAATGACACCTACTGTTGTCATTCCATTTAAAACCATTACTGATCCAGTCCCAATTACAAGCCCCATACCTAAGTTATTTATAAAGTTCATACTTGGAAAAATAAAAGCTGAAAATGTATCCGCCTTCGTAGCTGAAACTCTTAATTGTTCATTAATTTTATTGAAAGTTTGTACGGTTTCTTTTTCTTTCCCATATAACGTTGTAACATCCGCTCCTGTTATAGCTTCCTCAATAAAACCATTTAATTCTCCTAAATCTCGTTGACGCTTTGCAAAGTTTTTGCCACTATAAGCAACTAATTTTTTTGTAACGAAAAACATAATAGGTACTGTAATTAATGTAACAATTGCTAAAATCCAATCTAATGCGAACATCGCAATCGTTACACCTATAAAGGTTAATGCTGATGAAATAATTTGTACAACACTTTGTGTTAACGCTTGATTCAAATTATCTATATCATTTGTCACACGACTCATTAAATCCCCTTGAGAACGTACATCAAAGAACCGTAAAGAAAGCGTTTGGATTTTCTCGAAAATATCTTGTCGTATTTTTTGTATTGTTTTTAATGCAACGTTAACCATGACAAATGTTTGTAGCCAAGTTAACAATACTGTTACACCGTAAATCGCGATAAGTAACAAACACATTCTCGCCGTACCGTTTAAATCTTTCGGTACAATATATTGATCTATAATTACTCCCATTAAATAAGGACCTAATAACCCAAGTAACGTCGTAACAAATACTAAAAATATAACGAACGTAAGAGCAGCCTTTTGATACCCCATATAGTTCCATACTCGCAATACAGTTCCTTTAGTGTTTCTAGCTTCACCCATTTTAGGCGCGTTACGCCCACCTTTATTAGCAAATTGCCCTTGAAAATTACGCATGTTCTTTCCCACCTTCTTTATGTAAATTGCCACCTTGGGAAAGATAAATTTCTTGATATACCTCACATTGTTCTAACAATTCTTCATGTGTACCATCACCTACTAATTCACCGTTATCTAAAACGAGAATTTTATCAGCATCTATTATAGATGAAATTTTAGAGGCGATTAATAATGTTGTTGTTCCTTTATATTCTGTTCTTAATGCCGATTGAATGTTAGATTCTGATTTCGCATCAACTGCTGATGTAGAATCATCTAATATAAGAATGGATGGCTTTCTCACAAGTGCCCTTGCAATTGATACACGTTGTTTTTGTCCACCTGATAAATTCGTCGCCCCTTGTGTTAAATGATATTGATATGAATCTTCCAACTTGTTAATAAACTCAGTCGCACAAGCTGATGAAGCCGCTACTTCCAGTTCGTCATTCGTTGCATTTTCTTTACCATAACGTAAGTTCTCTTCTATGCTACCTGAAAACAATAATGCCTTTTGAGGTACAAACCCGATTGAAGCACGAAGTTTTTGTAAATCGTATGCTCTAACATTTATTCCATCAATGCATACTTCCCCTTGATCAACATCGTATAAACGCGGTAACAGTTTTGCTAAAGTAGATTTACCACTTCCTGTAGAACCGATAATTCCTACTTTTTCACCTTTACATATGTTAAATGAAATATCTTTTAAAACATATTCATTATTTTTCGTGTAACTATAACTAACATTTTTAAAGTCAATTTGTCCCTCGATTTGCTTAGGTGCAACCGCATTTGTTTCCGTCGTAATATCAACCTCAGTATTTAAAACTTGCCGTACACGATCCGCAGATGGAAATGCTCGCGCGATTTGCATAAATACCATACTTATAGACATAAGTGACATTAAAATAATATTCAAATAGTTTATAAACGCTAAAATAGCTCCTACTTGAAGCGTTCCATCAAATACTTTTTCTCCACCAATCCATAATGTTGCGACAATCCCGCCGCTTACAACTAACATAATGATTGGCATCATTATGGAAATAAGCTGCACCGCTCGAATATTTATCTTCGTTAAATTTGTATTAACATTTCCAAACTGAGTAATTTCATATTTTTGTCTTACATACGCTTTAATAACACGTACTCCAGATAAATTTTCTTGTAGCTTTGTATTCACTTTATCTAATGCTTCTTGCACTTTTTTGAACGTTCCGCTCGCTTTACTTGCAATGAATATAATCGCAAGTAATAAAATTGGAACAACCACAAGTAATATAGGAAATAACTCGCGTGCTGTTACAAAAACAATTATTATACTTCCGATAAATAACAAAGGACCACGAACAAGTACACGTAATGTCATCGTCATCGCCGATTGAATAGAAGTAATATCATTTGTCACAATCGTTAATAATTTCCCAGTTCCAAATGAATCACGATTTTCACTAGAAAATGTTTCTACTTTCGCAAATACATCTTTTCGTATGTCTGTAGCGAAATTAACAGCTGCTTTTGTAGAATACATCATACACCCAAGTCCTCCAACTAAACCGAGTGCTGCAGCTCCTATCATAAGAAGCCCCATTTTTATTACATAATTCAAATCACGATTTGCTATCCCTACATCAATAATATGTTGCATAATAGTCGGTTGAATTAAGTCCATCGCAACCTCAAGTACCATAAATAGTGGTCCAATAATCGCGAAGAACATGTATGGTTTTAAATAATGTAATAATTTGCGAAATGATTTCATACTTAATCTCCTTTTTCCTATGAAATTACCATTTAATAATTCATACCCTCCTTACTTAAGCCATATAATTTTTGATTTTTCCAGTACTTCTATTATATTATGCAAATTAATATTTAACATTATTAAATGATAAGCATTAATGACTTTCCGGTCAATAAATGTGCTTTATATTACGCAAATAGAAAAACCGTATTCTTAAGTAGAAAGAATACGGTTTTTCATCTATATCTCTTCAATTGTAAAATCTAAAAACTCAGTCTCAAATCCATTGTTTTTAGAAGGACTACACGTGTAAAAACCTATTTTAACAGGCGCATTCCCTATATCCTCCATCAAATGAGCAATTCTTATTTGTTCCCATTGACAGCTATTTTTTACATATATTATATAATCGCCACGTTTACGAACAATTCGAAAATGAAGTTGTTGGGTAGCTAATTCTGTTGGAAAGTCTTGTGTTGACCAATCAGAATATCCATTATTCGTTACGACAGCTCCTAAATGAGAAGGGCCATCCGGAATATACTCTAATGAAGTTTTCAACCAACACTTTTCCGAAATCATAACAAAAAGACCTGCTTGATCGTATTTTGAATTTGGATCCATACACAATTGAACTTCAGCTTGAAAGTCTGTCATCATTTCATTATAAAATACATGACCATTCATTACTTCAAAACCATAATGTGTTTTAAGCCAGAAATCTGTTTCTGCTTTCGAACGGACGATAAACGACCGGTTGTCATTAATTTTATAATATTCAGGGACATTCATTATAGTGAGCTGCTCAACATGTTTAGGTATATACGATATATTCATAGTTCCTCCATAATAAAGCCTTTATACAAACATTTAAAACTCCGCTAATACAGGGAATTTATAACCTTTAAAATCTAACTCTTTATTACTTCGAACCATTAAATACTTATTAGACTGTAATTCTGTAAATTGTACATCCTCAATCCCTAATTGATCTGGTGAGAAGTAAAATTCGATTTCTGTAAATCTTTCAGCGATTTCTCCGCATATTTCATCTAAAACTGGAATTACTGGTGCAAATACTCCATATAATTTCAACTTTTCATTATCTACTTCATACACAATTAGAGCATCTAGTTTCTCTGAATAATACAATTTCTCATTCCATCCCGAATCATACATATTCAAATAAAACGAAGGACGGAAGTTTAATGTTGAAAAATTATTTGAAAGTCTTTGGCTACTATCAATAGTTTCATGTATTAACTTTCTATCCTCTTCCATATAATAATCTAATTTTCTAAGTAAGGAGTCATTATTATTCTTTTTATCATATAGAATAGTCATCAAATACTCCTGCACAACTTTAAACCCAAATGATGCATATAGTTCAGGTTTTTCCGTAAATAATAAGGTACATTCACATTTCTTATCAATTTCTTCTATCATTTTACTTATTAATTGTGTCATGAGTCCTTGTCTACGAAAATCAGGGTGAGTCATTACCGTTTGAATGCCGGCTGCATTTATTCTTTCACCATTTACTAGCAATGGTAGCGAAAATACCGCAACATTTGCAATCGCTTTATCGTCATGTAAAAATGATAAAGCTTTGTATGTATCATCCCAATAACCTCTCTCTGAAAAATCATTCAATGTTTGAATTGTAATTCCAAACACTTCTTCAAATAAAGGAAATAACTGCTCTCTTTTTGGTTCTTCTAAAAGAAATTTTTCAAAAATTTCAACATTCCCCATGTTGTCCCTCCATACGTTAATTCCATCAAATTAGATTTAGTTATATAACCTGCTCTTAATGTAATAGGTCTTACCAATCAATATACTATCATAAAATATAAAAAAAGAGTCTAATTAATTTTATGTTTTGACTATTCGAAAATAAGTCGAATAAAACAATATTAAGATTTTTGAATATTAATAAGTTTATTATATAAAAATAGTGCTTTCTACTTCGTTTTTACTCATAGAAATGCACCATTTATAAAAAAATATTTTTTATTATTTTTTTCCTTCTAGTCTCTCCCTCGTATTAATTTCTTCTCCTCTCATTCGCTTTTCAAATGTATTTCTCCAACTTGTAGAAAGTGCATGTACTTCTAAGATCCTTTTTAGCCCTTCCATATTTTGTTTTTCCTTATGCATAATACGATTAGCAAATGCTACTGTAACACCTTTTGGATCAGACTTTATTAACTTTAACGTATCAACAGGTGATACCCATCCTTCTTTTAATACACGAAAATAAAATCCTGTATATCCTGTTTCTTGAAAATAAAGTGGTAACTTTGGAATATTGTATTTCTTAGCTAATTTAAAACAAGGTTGTCTTGGCTGTGTTACTTGTACAATTGCTTCTCCAATTTGAAATGTATCACCAATACAAACATCCTCTTCACACAGACAATTAATTGTTATATTTTCTCCGAATGCTCCATATACAAGGGCTTGATTCAACTCTTTTTCCCAGTATCTATAATGTTCTCCAGAATACACACAAACTGCTTTATCTACTCCACCATGATGAACTAAGTCCGCTTGCCCATCTCCATTAAATTTTAAAAAGGATAAAAACACCGGTTCCCTTACTTGCTTCTTATTTATACCTGTATGAATTACCTTTCCGCCGTATGTAACCTCTTTTGGTAACCCTATATTTAAAGATAGTACCTCATATACTTTATTCATCTTAATCGCTCCTCTTACTTACCCTACAATTTTTCAATAGATTAATTTATACTTTCAAACTCTCTGTCTATTTTTCATTTAAAATGACAAAAGGTCAGCAAATGTAATAACCACTCAAATATCCTTGCTCCTATACTTATCTATCCTTACTTCAAAACTTTTCAATCCCTCTCTAATAAAGTGATTATAAGCTCAACAAAATCATTGTTCAATCCAATTATTTATATAATAATGATAGGTATAACCTATCATTAAACTTGAGGTGATTCCAATCGAATTAAGACAACTTGAATATTTTTTAGCTGTTTCAAAAGAATTGCATTTCACAAAAGCAGCTGAGAAACTAAATATTTCACAACCTTCTTTAAGTCAGCAAATACGTGCATTAGAACATGAAGTAGGAATGCCGCTTTTTGATCGCATTGGTAAAAAAATATCTTTAACTGATGCAGGAAGGATTTTATTATTACATAGTAAAACCATTTTTCATGAAGTCGAACAAGCTCGTTCTGCAATTCAAGATCTAAACGGATTACAGCAAGGTTCCTTAACAATAGGCTCTTTGTTAACCGTCGTAAATTATTTACTACCACCAGCTATATTAAATTTTAATCATTCATATCCCAATATAGAGCTTTCTGTATTAGGGCTTCGTACAGGAGATATTCGTGAAAAATTATTACAAAACGAACTAGATATTGGCATTACATTTCTCCCGGTGCAAGATAAGGAGATTATTTCTATCCCTCTATACAAAAGTGAACTTACATTAGTCGTACCAACCGATCATCAATTAGCTGAACGTAATCATGTATCTATTGCTGAATTACAGAACTACCCTTTAATTCTTTTACCTAAAAATTTCTTTTTAACCGAACTAATTACATCTCATTGTCAAAAATTTAACTTTAAACCAAAACCAATTTTAGAAATTAGTACGATGGAATCTTTAATCCAAATGGTTTCAAAAGGAATGGGAATTACAGTGTTACCAAAACCGTATATAGACTTTTTACAAAATAAAAACATTCAAGCAATTAAAATAGAAAATCCTACCCCAACAATAGAAATTGGGCTTATTTATAGAAAAGATAAATATATGTGTGCTGCAACTCGAGAATTTATTGAACAACTAAAAAGAACAGTACGTTCTTTACAAAGCTAAACGAACAAAAGAGATTATCCTATAAAACCGTTTCACAACGCTCTAGTAGGATAATCTCTTTTCAAAACAAAATACAACATAACTTTTAAACTCAAATAAATTTCAATGTACCTTTTTAGATATTGGAATATATTTCGTAAAATATGCCCCGACTAGTAATAAAACAATTGAAGTTAACCAAATAAAAATACCGCCAAAGTTAAACCAATATGCAAGCAAATTTAAGATTGCTAGTGTAAAGAAACAAATTGAAGTTAACGCACTCTTCAATCCTTTTACCCCTGCTTTTTTTCTTTTTTCATAAGTAATATACATTGAAACGGCAACAAATAAGATAAGAACAATCGGTAACATTACTTTTAGCAATGGCAATCCCTCCCGTACATACACCTTACTATTACCATTTTATCTCATTTATTCTTCTTGAATCAATTAATAGCATTCTTCTCTCCAAAAGTCAGTATACGTTTTATTATTAAATTTCACATTTACCTGAGAAAATGAAAGACTTCCTCCAACTTTCAATGAGTACCAGTCGTTGAATAGTGGAGATCCGAAGCAAATATTCATTATACGATTATGCAAATCAAATAAGACAGAATGCAAAGTTCCAAACCATTCTTCATAATTATGTACTGTCAGCCCAGTAGGATACTCTCTTTCTACTAATTCTTTTAAAGAATCCATGCTCACTAGTTCATTTTGATTTAAATATTCATACAATATGTGATATCTGTTTGTAGATTGTTCTAATCTTCTATTATTCAATTTTTGAATAGGTAAACTAATCGCATGGTTTGTTGATACGATAAAATCATGGCTTTCCTCATCAATTGTGGTTATTGATTTATATCCGTCAAATATTTCAATACGCGCTGCGTCTAAAGGATCTGCTACAATTAGATTAATATTACTTGCAATTGGCATTTCATCAACTAGTGATATCGCCTCCTGCACATTTTTACATTTCTCCAATAATACTCGAATTACCGCAAAGCATTGTAAACCACTTAACACTGGCTTTCGTAAGCCTTCAATATTTCCTACTGGTTGACCACATGCTGAAAATGTAACAGCTAACCCATGCTCGTTAACTCCTTCTGTTCGACCGAAATAAAAAGTAGAAAAGCCACTATGTACATATGCACCTTCAACATGTGTTGAGCAAAAACGCATATCATCTATTTTGGGTAACAAATCATAATTTCTTAATACATATGTGTGCTTTGAATCTGTCTTTTTAGGTAATACGACACAATGACTACATCCTGCTTTTAATAGTGTTTGATAATAATACATCAGATTTCTAGCAGGAATTTTCAACACTTCACAAAACCCTTCAATTTCTTCATTAATTCCTGGACAATATTGATTTAATATATTTCTAGATTCTGTCCAATAATTATCTGATACTAAATGTTCTTGCTGTATAAATTGTGGAATGAGATACGGATGATTTTTCACAAACTCTCCTTGTTGTTTTCCAATATCATAATGACTTCCTTTTAATGATGAAAAGTACCCCTTAACTTGGTACATCTAAATCCCACCTTACATCTAATTTATCCATATCATACCAAATGAATTTTATTCATTCTTGATGTTTTTTACTGTCTTTCAAATCAAATTTGGCTGGAATAAAGAAAACAATTATAAAATAAAAATTAGGAAACTGTAATCATTAACAGTTTCCTAATTTACCTATACTATATTATCCCCTCTTCCACCAACGTTTCTGCAATTTGAACCGAGTTCCAAGCGGCCCCTTTTAATAAATTATCGGAAACAATCCAAAGATGGAATCCTTTTGGTGTATCAGGGTCTTTTCTAATTCTCCCGACAAATGTATCTATTTTCCCTTCTGCATATAATGGCATTGGGTACAGCTGTTCACTAGGATTATCTTGCAGTATAACACCTGGTGCATCCAGCAACACTTCTCTTATTTCTGCAACAGTTGCTTCTTTTTCAAGTTCTATATAAACCGATTCTGAGTGCCCGGATACGACCGGAACACGCACACAAGTAGCTGCCATTTTCAAGTTTTGGTCCTCCAAAATTTTCTTCGTTTCTTGAATCATTTTTACTTCTTCAAATGTAAAATCATTATCTGTAAATATATCTACTTGAGGCAATACATTAAACGCAATCGGATAGTGTTTTTTATCTTTTTTCGCTGGCAGTATAGTACTCTTAACCTCTTCACCTTCAAGCATTGACTTTGCCTGTTCTTTTAATTCATGAATCGCATGAATTCCTGAACCTGACACAGCTTGGTATGTGGAAACAATAATTCGTTCCAATCCGAATACTTTTCGAATTGGTTGAAGTGCCGTCACCATCTGTAATGCTGAACAATTCGGAACTGCTATGATACCGTTATGCTCCTTTAAAGTGTGCGCATTTACTTCTGGAACAACGAGTGGTACATCGTGCGCCATTCGGTATTCACTTGTGTTATCAATTACGATGGCACCACTAGTGACTGCGTGATTAACAAATTGTCTAGACACTTCTCCTCCAGCGCTAAAAAAGGCAATATCTACACCTTCAAAGCTAGTTGCTTTTGCCTCTTGTATCATTATCTCTCGTCCTTTAAATTGCACTAACTTGCCAGCGGATCGTTTTGACGAAAGCAATGTAACTTCAACTATATTAAATTTAGTTTCTTTTTCTAACAGTTCAATAATTTTTTGTCCTACTGCACCTGTAGCACCAACTACAGCTACATGATAGCCCTTTTTGATCATCATTTCTCCTCCAATATAATTTAAATGAATATTTCTATAATTTCATTTTATAAAGAATTTAATCATTTGGAAAATTGAAATACGTGATATAATCATTCACAAATCATGATAATAAAAGAGGGATAGCTTATGGAAATGAGACATGTTAAAACATTTTGTGCCATCGTTAAGTATGGTAGTTTTTCTAAAGCTGCTCATGCGTTAGGTTATGCGCAATCTACTGTAACAGCGCATATGAAAGCATTAGAAAACGATTTACGTCTCCCTCTATTCGATCGATTAGGGAAAAAAGTACTTCTTACAAAAGCAGGTCATCAATTTCATCCTTATGCTCTAGAATTACTAGCTATTTATGAAAAAGCGCAAGAAATCCCTCAAAATAGTGATGATTTAGAGGGAACTTTAACGATTACATCTAACGAATCATTAGCAGTGTACCGATTACCACAATTATTACGTATGTACAAACAGGAGAATCCGAAAGTAAATATCATACTGGAAACAACTACAAACGAACAAGCAATGAATAAGCTACGTGAAGGAGAAACAGATGTTATTTTCATAATTGGAGAAAGTATGGAACATAATGATTTTATTACGCGTACTTTTTGTAATGAAGCATTTGGATGGATTTTACCTCCCCATTACTCTACACACTCTAATCCATTTTGTTTACTAAATGATACTCAATTTATCTTTACAGAACAAAGCTGCGGCTATAGACCGATGGTAGATCGGTTTTTACGTCAAAGCGGAAATATTCCAGCTAAAACATTTGAAACTTCCAACGTTGAAGTCATTAAACAATCTGTGATGTGTGAGTTAGGAATTTCAATTCTTCCTTACATTGTTGTACAAGAAAGTTGTCAAAAAGAACAACTCTGTTTTCAGCCTATCGAAACTTCAACAGTTATTCAAAGCCATGTAATCTATCATAAATCTAGATGGATTTCACCCGTTTTACAATCGTTTCTTTCCTTACTAGAGCGAGACTAAAAGGTGCACAAAAAAAGAGTAACTGCCTAATAAGCACTTACTCTCTTCCAATATTATCTTATTTATTAGTCTGTCCCCCATCTGCAATTAATTTACTACCTGAATATGTACCTTTTTGCATAAACAATTGATTAATTAACTCTTTTTGTTCCGCTTCTGACATTACTCCTTTTCCTTCGCCTAAATTCCCGCTTTGTAATTTCCAAATCTTGTTGTGATCTGCGTCCATCTTTTCATATTTCCCTTGTTTCCATCTCTCTAAAATATCTGCATATGTATTTCCTTGTACTAGATCATTACTCTTTACAATATCAAGTAAACTTTCAATTCGTTCTTGTGTGATAAAAATATAGCCCCACTTTTGATCAGCTTTCGTTTTTTGATGTGCCATTTCATGTAATGCTGTCTGTATGTTCTCATCTGTCCATTTAAAATTTTTATTAAAACCGCTATTTGGTAATGAATGATTGCCATTTTCTAAAAGCTTTGCATCTTCAGCTTTTACATTACTATCAGCTAGTACTTCTGCTGCCGGAGCAGCTGGTGATGCCTTTTTCGCAGCTGGTTTACTATTATTTAGATAATACAGCATACCATATGTTACACCTACGCCGATTACCGCCATACCAGCTAAAATACCTATTATTTTAAAAAATGTTTTCATCTTGCTTGTTTCCTCCCACATATCCCATTCATATTTTCTATTTCTCGAACCACATATATATTTCCTTATATTATATTTCTTTTCTTTATCAATTGAAAGATTATTCTGTCAAAATATCCATCTTTTTCAAATGCAGATCCATCTCTAAGCATTTCGTTTTAATTTTATAAAAATATATGCTAGCCTACATATTAAGGAGATGAATAAATATGAGTTTATTGTATAGCGGTTTAACTTTTTTAAACTTTGACGATACATATTTATTACAAAATAAACTTCATTCTTATTCACATGAGGATATTGATTTTAGTCATTTAGAGCACACAAACCTGTATTGCGAGATTCCTTCTTTAAAGAGTATAAAACGGGAGTTATATCGTAGAAAGCAAAGAGGAATCACCTTTATCGGTTCTGGAAATTATCATTATGTATCTTATTTGCTACTAAAAGAAATAGATG
The DNA here is from genome assembly GCF_030733445.1 of Bacillus sp. MMSF_3353. NCBI lineage: Bacteria > Bacillati > Bacillota > Bacilli > Caryophanales > Bacillaceae > Bacillus > Bacillus sp. MMSF_3353. Next base: position 2,927 of record NZ_JASHJA010000051.1, on the reverse strand, counting down.
AACCATTTAGCCTTATTTTATTTGATCATCACACTGACATGAACTTAAAAGAAGAAAATGAACATACTCTTATTTCTTGCGGGTCATGGGTATCGTTCACACTTCAAAATAACCCAAAATTAAAGAAAGTAATTATTATCGGACCTTCTTCTTTAACCATTCATTCTAATGATTATTCATGCGTAGAAGTATTCCCGATAGATACAACTTATGAAGTATCTACACATACGATACTTTCGCATATTCATACAGATACTATATATGTAAGCATTGATAAAGATGTTTTAGATTCAAAAGTAACTATTACAAATTGGGATCAAGGACATATGAAACTTTCTACACTATTAAAATGTTTACATTCTCTTATTAGGAATAAAAATGTTTATGGTATCGATATTTGTGGTGAACTACCGGTTTATCCTTCTCAGCTCTTTCTAGCTAAATATGCAAATGCTATTAAGAAAAATGAAAAAGCAAACTTACAAATTTTAAAATCAATATATAATACATAAAAAAACAACGAGTACCTTATAAGGCACTCGTTGTTTTTATGCACGATGTTCTTTTAACCACTTCGTAATCGCATCTAACCTCGAAACATCAAAACGTCTCTCTTCACACACATTTAAACTATTTAAACTTTTCACAATTTCTAATTCATTCGATTTTACACTTTTCGCATCAATCATTTTGCAATATCCGTCTGTAACAGCATTTAAATTTTCATAATAACGTTGAAACGATTTTGATATATGTAAATGTTTTTCAAAGTTTCTTCTTCTTTTTGTCTCGTCAGATTCTTTCCGTTTTCTAAGTTCTTCATCATTCGTATATAAATAAAAATATTGATCGGGAAAACCAATTTCCCTATGTATCAGCTTTTCTTTATAAAAGTTTTCTATTAAAGATAACGGCTGATTAAATATATCAAAATGGAAACACCAATTATAACTAAGTGGTTGATAAATGTCGCCATCAAGTATTACTAATTCATATTGCTCTGATTTCTGCGCTGCTATTTTCCAGCGCTCTACTTGTTTTTCAAAATACCATGTTCTATGTTCGTTTTTTGGTCTTTCAAACAATACATTCACTTCAGGTATAATGTACGCACCATAATTTTTTTCTAACTCACGACACGTGCTACTCTTACCAACCGCACTTGCGGTATGTCAATATGGCAAAAAGTTATTCTTCGAATCTATAATAGATATCTATAGCCCCATCTTGCGCAACTTCTATTCGCTTAATTAATTTCTGAAATACACTGTGCAGATCTTTCGATTCTTCTAACAAAGCAAATGCGTCTCTAACTTCCTGTTTTTCCTTCATTTGAATTTCGATATTACTCGCTTTCCTTATTTCCATCTCTTTCAATCCAATTTCTTTTTCAATCTTCGCATTACGAATGGTAAATGTCTCTTTATCAATTCTTTCGTCTTCTAAATACAAATCTAATAACCGTTCTCTCTTAAACTTCAAATCATTAATATCTCTTTTAAGCTTTCTTAGTTTTACATGTAGTTGATTTTCATCCGAAAAAAATTCTTTATCTAACTCCCTTTCTTTCTCTTTCAATTTACTTAATACTAATGCCCTCAAATCCTTATAATGTATCGGCACATGTCTTACACATTCTCGGCGTGCTGTAGTTCTGCTCCAATTACAAATCATATATGAATATTCTGTTGCTTTTCCGTTCTTACTTACGTTTATGCTATTTCTTTTACTCATCGCTGTACCACAATGCGCACAAACCGTTATACCTCTTAATTCATTAGTTGTTGATACGCGGCGTTTCTTTTTGAACTTATTAGGATCTTTATCATTAACCTTATCCCATAATTCATGACTGATTATAGCAGGGTGATGATCTTCAAAAATCACCCACTTCTCTTTGGGATTTATAACTTTCTTCTTCCTACCATTTACTTTTACTGTCCCATATTTCTGCATTATATAGGTACCTTTGTAAGCCGGGTTTTTAATCATCTTGCATAATGTAGAGAATGTCCAAGGAGCTCCTTTCCTTGTACGTGCCCCCTTATCATTTATAGTGTTCGCAATCTTGATATAACCAAATCCTTGTGCATATAATTCAAATATTTCTCTGACAAGAGCAGCTTTCTCTTCATTGATTGCATATTTACCATCTATAATTTCATAACCATATGGAACAAATCCACCAGTATAACCGCCCCTACGTACTTTTGCAGCTAAAGCCGCTGTTATAGACACAGATAATGTTTTAGGTAACTGAGATGCAAACATTGCATACATTTCAAATTTCATATCATTCTTACCTTCGTAATGACTGTCGTACCCTTCCTCAATCGTTATTAGTCTTACTCCATGTCCTAATAGTATCTCCTTAATCTCTAGCGCGTCCTTTAAATCACGTGCAAGTCGATGTATAGATTTAAATACAACTGTATCGATTTCTTTTTTTCTAGCTTTTTCTAATACTAACTGTATTGCGTGCCTCTCTAACCAAGCTGTCCCAGATATACCATCATCAAAGTACACAGCATTCTCGTCCCATTCAAAACCATTATTTTCTAACCAATATCTACAAATATCAATCTGATTTTCTACAGAAGAAACCTGTTCATCCTTGTCACTTGATACACGTACATAAACAGCATATGCCACAATTACCACTCCTTATCTCAGTATCCTAACGTATAGTTTATTATGTCTGAATTATATAACTCCAAGAGTACACTGGCAATCTATTACCAAAACAAAAAGACGACTTTCAACAGTCGTCAAAATAAAAATATATAAAACTCAAAAATTTAGGAGGGGGTAAACAATACACAACAACATCTAATAAAAAACAAAAAGAAAAAGAACCCCCTCTATAAAAAATATACCTTATATATATAATATAAATTATATAACTTATAAATATATATTATATATAG
>NZ_JASHJA010000050.1:0-15889 GCF_030733445.1 Bacillus sp. MMSF_3353 | reverse complement strand
AATAAATTGTTTGAAAGATTTTTTAGGGGTGATAAGGCAAGAAAAGATGATCAAGGAAATGGACTGGGACTTGCTATTTCAAAAAGAATTGTTGAACTTCATCATGGTAATATATATGCAGAATATAAAGAAGGTTGGATATCCTTTATTGTCGAACATCCAATCAAATAGATTGGCTTATGGAATGACAGGTTCCATAAGCTTTTTTTTATAAAACTTAAGAATTCTTAAGGATTTTACAGGGCGTTTCCTAATTTTTATAGTTTATCATGTATGTATTCAAAGCGATGAGTTAAGTGGAGAAATTAAAATGAAATTTTCTTTACAGCTTTCAATCGGATACATCGTAACAGCCTTATGGAAAAGGTAGATGCGACATGAATATTTTGTTAGTAGCAAATATGAATAGCAACTTATTTTAAAGAAATGAAAAAACAAACGTAGGAGGATATATATGACGAAACCAGTTGTAGACGTGAAAAACGTCCAAAAAGTTTATGGTAAAAAAGGTGAGAGCCAATCACACGCGTTAAAAGGTGTTTCATTCTCAATTCAAGAGGGTGAGTTTGTCGGAATTATGGGGCCATCTGGTTCTGGTAAAACAACATTATTAAATGTAATTTCAACGTTAGATAAAGCGACAGGCGGCGTTGTTGAAATTGCAGGAACGGATATTACGAAAATGAAGCAAGGTGAGCTTTCTGATTTCCGTTCGCAAAAATTAGGATTCATTTTCCAAGAATTCAACTTATTAGAAAATTTATCTATTTACGAAAATATTGCACTCCCACTTTCACTTCAGGGTGTCCCATCACGAAATATTGGACAGAAAGTAGAAAAGGTAGCTGATATGTTAGGAATTTCAGTAATCCTTCAAAAGTATCCATCTGAAGTATCTGGTGGACAAAAACAGCGTTCAGCAGCAGCACGTGCGTTAGTTCATGAACCAGCAATTATTTTGGGAGACGAGCCGACTGGAGCTCTAGATTCTAAAAATGCAACGAGTTTACTGAATGCCATGACAAACTTAAATAAAGAGCAAGGTGTATCCATTATGATGGTTACGCATGATCCTTACAGTGCAAGTTACTGCCAGCGTATTTTATTCATTCAAGATGGTGAGTTATATAAGGAAATTCATCGCGGTGGTACCCGTGAAGAATTCTATAAAGAAATTTTAGACGTGCTTGCAAACTTAGGCACACAAAAAGCGTAAGGAAGGAATTTCGATCATGTTATTTAAACTTTCCATGTCAGGGCTAAAAAGTAAGTTACAAGACTATATTGTCTTACTTGTTGGTCTAATTGTATCTATTTCAACTTTTTATATGTTTCAAACATTAGCACTAAATAAAGCGTTCCTTGAATCCAATCCACATGCTAATACGGTTGCAATTGCATTCCAAATCGGTTCCTTTTTATTAGCGATTGTAACGTTTTTCTATATTTTATATGCAAATTCTTTCTTATTATCTCTTCGCCAAAAAGAATTTGGTATGTACATGATGTTAGGAGCAAAAAAGTATAAAGTTACCCTACTTATGTTTATTGAAACAATCGTAATAGGTACCGCATCTCTTGCAATCGGAATCGCAGTTGGTGTAGGGCTTGCAGAAGGTATTGGTCAGTTATTAATGAAGCAGTTGGAATTCTCTGGTGAAGATTATAAAGCATTTTATATTCCATCTATGACTGTTACTTGCCTCTTTTTCTTTGCACTATTTATAGTATCAGCAATCATGAATAGTATGAAATTATCTCGTATTTCTGTATTACAACTTGTACATGCAGATGCAAAAACAGAGCGTATCGCTGTAAAAGGTAAAATGACAGGTGTAGTTGCATTTCTTGGTCTGATTTTGCTAGGTATTGGGTATGCATCACTGATCCATATAGCACATTTACAGGAAAAAGATCTAGTAACCGTACCTAAATTCATGGGTATTGGATTAATCACAGCAACAGTCGGTACTTACATGTTATTTGGATCACTTCTCCCAGTTATGCTTAACAAGGTAAAGAGTAATAAAAAACGTCTTGAAAAAGGGCTGAATGCTTTTACTTTTGCACAATTGAATTTCCGAATTAATAGCCTAACACGGGTGCTTGCAAAGGTAGCAATCCTAGTGGCTCTTGGCGCTGGTGGAATTGCGTGTGGTATGGCATTTAAAAATAACGTTCTAAAGACGACTGAGAAAGAAAAAGTTTACGATTCAGTCGTTCATAATCCAACAGCGGAAGAAAAGAAAATTTTGAGTGGCATCTTATTTCAAGAGAAGTTTGAATATCGCTACAAAGTAGATGATCGGTATGTGTATTATATAAAAGAAGATGTAGAGAAAAATCGTCCTTTAGCAGAAGATAGTGAAAATAGGAAGAAGATCAAAGTTTTAGAGGAATTTCCTAAGGATGCATTTGCATTGCCAAAACAACTTTATAAACTGTATAACGATGATACGAAAACAAAACCATGGAAAGAGGCTTTCTTCACAATCCAGCCAACTTATTTGTATCCTGATCATGAAATAAAAATTATAGACTCAAACATATACGATAGTTTGAAGGATAAAGAAAATACTGTGTTTATTGGGAAAACAGATGATTTTGGAGCACACTTAAGAGAATGGAAAAAACTCGATGAATTACAGGTAGCGAAATATAAAAATGTGAAAGTGGAAGAATTAGGTAGTACGTATCAAATGTATAATCAGAGTCATGGTATGGCCAGTGGCTTCATGTTTATGGGCTTCTTCGTTGGAATTGCGTTCTTAGCAATGATGGCAAGTTGCCTAATGTTTAAAATTCTATCTGGCGCATCGAAAGACAGCACACGTTATCAAATGCTTCGTAAAATCGGTGTCCGCCGGGGGTTATTAACACAATCGATTTATAAAGAGTTATTCTTTATATTCTTAGTACCAGCAATTGTGGGTATTATTCATATATTAGTTGGTATGAACATGTTCGGTCCGCTTTTAATTGATCCGTATTTCCGAATTTGGTTGCCACTTGTTATTTTCGTAGTGATTTATTTAATTTACTACTTGATTACAGTTCAGTTGTATAAAAGAATTGTACTTCCGAAAGAAAAATAGTTTTACAAAACATACAAAATGTTAAACTCATGAGAAACAGTGATATATTATAAATATTGGTGTAAGTTCTTATGTCTGTTGTAATAAGGACTTATTTGCATGGTTACCACTCTTTTATGTAAAATAAAAGAAAAACATCTTCTGAGATGGGGATAGGAAAACCCATGTCCAACCAATAACTAGTGAATTTATGCATTGATTTTGCTTTTAAACAATTATTTGACACAAGTGAAAATGAAGATATTCTAATAGATGCGCCAAATACGTTTGAATAACCGGATACAAGTGGATTTCAAAAGAATTATATAGGGGCATACTTTTTATAATGATGGGATTAGGTTTACTTTTAATTAACAAAAAAGTAAACAAGGATTTTAATTTTCAGGTGATAAATAAATTTTCTACTAAGATTAGCACCCCATTAAGCTAACAGTTTGGAGTGCTTTAAAAACGAAAAATTCTTCTTTTTATAGGTGGCCATAAGAATTGAACTCATTTTTTTCATTTTGGGGTAATGCTGAATCCTTATGTTGATGGACATGTGGTCCCGTCACATCGCCATAAAGCTAAAGTTTTTCACTATCCATTAAGTAAAAAAGACGTTATTCTTTTTGTAGAAATATACAGAAAGGATAACGTCTTTTTCGCTTTATAGGGATGGTGATTTATAAAATTTCAGCTCGTTTTTTCGTTTTGGGGAACAATTAGTTTCTTAAGTTAATGGGTATGGGCTGAATCCCATAAACTTTCATTGGTAGATAAGTCAAGGACTGTCCCGTAGCAGAAGCAGTTAAGTTTTTTTCTAATTCAAATCCTTCAACTGGTTCGATACAAGAAAATTTTTGTAAGAATACCTCTAATAAAATTTTCATTTCTAACCGTGCAAGGGGTGCACCTAAACAAAAATGTGGACCACTTCCGAAAGTTAGGTGCTTTTTATTATTTGAGCGATGAATGTCTATAGAAAAAGGATCGCTATACATGTTTTCATCCATATTGGATGCACTCATCCAAGCAATGACTACGTCACCTTTTTTTAACTCAATCCCTAATAGATTATTATCCTTTTTGACCGTACGATCCCTTCTTGAAATATGAAAGCGATATCGAAGCATTTCTTCAACGGCTTTAGGGACTAGACCTATATCCTTTCTTAGTGTTTCATATAATGACTTGTCATCATAAAGCAATGAATAGAATGTATTGGCTATTGCGTGACTAGTTGTTTCAATACCTGCCCCTAAAAGTAACATAGTTGTTTGTACAATCTCATTATCCGTAAGTTTTTCCCCATCCACTTCAGCTCGAATCAAATCAGAGATAATACCATCACAAAGGTTCGAACGTTTTTGAACTACAATAGGATAAAGATATTCAAAATATTCTTTCGCTGCCTTTTGTTTTTGTTGTTCAAGGTCTTCTAACCTTTTTTTGTCGTATGGTTGGAACAAAATATCAACCCAATCTTTAAACTGATTTTGACCTTGTGCAGGTACGCCAAATAAATCGCCTATTACTAGAGCAGGTAAAGGGGATGCCAAAGCGTCCACAATATTAATCGTAGAATTTTCTTGTATGTTTTCTACAAGCTCCGTTGCAATTTGTTGAATACGGGGTTCCCACTCTTTTAAACTGCGGGGAGTGAAAGCTGCTGCCAATAAGGACCGTACTTTTCGATGGTCAGGAGGATCAAGGAACGTAATCATTGTTATAGGTGAAGTGTTTTTTTTATTTTTATTATCACCGACAAAAATACCACTTCTAGGCCCTTGACTTGAAAAGAATTCATAATTGGTTAACACTTGCTTAACATCTTCATACTTAAACGCATTCCATGTATTTGTTTCCTCGTGAAAATAAACAGAATGATTGTGAAGCATTTCTTTATACCACTTTAAAGGGAAAAATTCTTCAGTACGCGTCTGGAAATTAGGGATTTCTTGAATTGCAATAACCTCTTTTTTCACTGATATTCCTCCTTAAAAATACAAATTGTATAATTCAATCTATAAATAGTCATATTTGGAGTACATCTCATTCCTAGCCAGCATAAGATAGAAGCGATTTACTCCAAATATGGTGACTAACAGTTGGTATAAATTTCTTCTTTTTGATTCGGGAATTCAAATGGTTTTAATTTATTTTTAATTTCTCTGTAGTTACCATCTCTGCGGGAATGTCAGATTCTAATTCGGAAGCCTGTTTAACTTTCTTTATAAAGAAAGAAAGTATTAATCCGATGATGCCAATTCCAATGATGACAAGGTAGGCGTCATTAATCCCCTGTATAGATGCTTCTGTAACAAGCTCTTTTTGATTCAATCCTTTAGCTGCTGCGGTAGGAACCATATCCTGCAGATGTGATTTCGTACGGCTCGTCATCACTGTCACGAGAAGCGAAGTACCGACAGCACCGGCAACTTGACGAATCGTATTGCTTATTGCTGTTCCATGTGCATTTAACCGCTGTGGCAATTGATTTAGACCAGCAGTCTGAATCGGCATCATCATTAAGGCCATACCAATGCGACGCCCTGTTGACATTAGAATCAAATAGATATAACTAGTGGAATCCGTCAAGTTGATAAAACCCATTGTTGTAATAATGGTAATTGTCATTCCAGTAATAGCTAACCATTTCGCACCAAAGCGATCGAATAGCTTACCGGTAACTGGCATAAGGAATCCCATGACCAGCGCACCAGGAAGAAGCAAAAGACCCGACTCAATGGCTGTGAAACCACGCATATTTTGGAGGTATAACGGAAGTAACATCATATCTGCATACATAACCATAGTAATTGCGATATTAATGATTGTTGTTAAAGAAAACATATTGTATTTAAATACACGTAAGTCAAGCAATGGATTTTGTGATCTTAATTCCTTCCATGAAAAGAGGACAAGGGCTAGGATACCTACAGTAATCGTACCTGATACCTCTATATCTGACCAACCAAGGCTTCCGGCCTGGCTGAAACCATAAATTAATGCACCGAAACCAATGGTAGAGAGAATAACGCTTAGGATATTAAGTTTTGTCTTGATTCGGTCAGATACATTTCGGAGATAAATGAATCCGAGCACAATAACAAGGATAGCAAATGGAATCATTCCGTAAAACATCGTTTCCCATTTATAGTTATCAATAATGTATCCGGCAATTGTAGGACCAATTGCTGGCGCAAAAATGACGGCAAGCCCCACCATTCCCATAGCAGCTCCTCTCTTTTCGCGAGGGAAGATGGTCAAAATAACATGCGTAAGCAATGGCATAATGATTCCTGCACCGGCTGCCTGAATCATACGTCCAGTTAACAAGACAGGAAATCCTGTTGCTACAGCAGAAACAATGGTTCCAGCTAGAAATATAAACATGGAAGTTTGAAAGAGTTCACGTGTGGTAAACCGTTGCATTAAATAAGCGGTAATAGGAATCAAGACGCCGTTTACTAGCATGTAACCGGTTGTTAACCACTGGGCTGTTGTAGCCGAGATCTTAAATTCAACCATAAGTTCAGGAGTAGCGACACTCATGAGTGTTTGGTTTAATGTTGCAAGAAAAGCACCTAAAATCATAATGAACATAATAGGTCCTTTTTTTATCGAATTGGGGACTGTTTTAGTCTGATTATGCAATTCTTTCATATCCTTTCTAATTTTAACGTAGACTTTTTTTACAAAGTGTTGAATAATTTACACTATATAAATTACATTATTATAGATTATTATGACAACAGACAATTTCTTTATAACTGTCTATTAGTTATCACTTCGTGTGCTTTCTGTTAATAAAGTCTAAGATAATAGACAGAACTTAGAATATTGTAAATTTCTAATTAATAGGAAAGGTGATTAGATATGACAAACCATCCAAAGTCCCGTGTAGACCCTCGAATCATTCGTACACGCCAGTTAATAAAAGCGGCTTTAATAGATCTTCTACAAGAGATGGAAATTAGCAAAATAACAGTTAATAAAATTGCAGAACGTGCGACCATTAATCGTGTTACGTTCTATCTCCATTATCGTGATATTCATGACATGTTGGAGAAAATGGCACAGGAAATGGTCGAGGATATTGAGAAAATAATGATAAGCACCGAAAGCCTCCCAGATTCCTCTGAGGATATAGAATGGTTAAAACTCGTAGACCTACTTGAGTACATTGCTGACAATGCTAAATTCTATAAAGTAGTTCTTGGTTCTAGGCGAACACCGATTTTTACAGAACGCTTGTTAAATACACTTTCAGACAAAATAACAGAGAGAACAGAAAGTCACCCCTTTCTCGTTACGAAAGACATTCCAAAAGATATTGTTATTTGGTACGGTTCTTCAGCTTTAATTGGAACAATTGTAAAGTGGTTACATAGGGACATGCCGTATACACCACAATTTCTTGCCAAGAAGTTGTATATACTTTTTAAATCAAGTAATAAAGAAGTTTGAGTTAGTGTGGATTTAAAATCACTTACATAAATCTGGAAGGTACAATTGCCTGGATTTATCGAATAAAAAATTCATTTACGCCATATAATGTTACGTTAAATTCGTGGCGTTTGGCCCACACAAGATTAGCCAGCACTCATACCCAAAAACAAGAGGAAAATACAATAAAAAAACACTAATCTTATGTAAGGTTAGTGTTTTTTTATTGTTGATGACCTTTTTTATTTAGATACAACAAAACCAATAATACTGATAGTTAAAAATGTATAACCCATTAGTAGTAAATAAAATGGTTGTACAACCAACTAAATGTCCGCTTTTTATTATAGCCCGTTTAAAATGCTTATTGCGAGATTTGCTTCCATCGCTACACAGCCCCCAAGATTTGCACATTCAAATCTTGGCTATGTTTACCGAACAGATGAATAACTTAGAAATAAAAGTAAGAATATGACCTGTTTTTACACGTATTTCGGCTTTACCCCATTAATAGCATAATCACACGTATTTGAGATAAAGATAATTGTTAGTATGATGTACTGAGATAGTCAGCAGAGGCTGATCACCCAGCTACAAATGAGTTGGTTATCAAAGATAAATCTGCAGTGCTCTAAGCGATTTATTTGTGTATGGGAAAGCAATCTACACATATAACTATCGATTATCCTGCGACAGGGCGGCTCACTCACCTCCACATGATTTGCAGTTTGCTGGTATCTCTGTAATTTAGGAATATAAAAAACGCTCAAGGCGAACGAACCTTCTTTCGTTTTGTGCCATGAACGAAAGGAATGAGTATAACTATGAATAAGCCCATCCAGATGAACAAATTGAATGCAATAAAAGAGGAATTGAGAAGGTTTATGCTGGTCTATAAATTTGCTTTGGATGAAATGAATACGAAAATAAATATTTTAAAAGAGGAGTTTCAGCATATTCATGATTACAACCCAATCGAACATACGACTTCACGCTTAAAATCGCCCGAAGGTATTTTTAAAAAAGTATTAAGAAAAAACATCAATTTATCTTTTTTAGCAATAAAGGAGCAAGTGAAAGATATTGCAGGTATTCGAATTACGTGTTCATTTAGATCGGATATTTACCGTCTAAGTGAGATGCTTTGCAATCAAAAGGATGTTGAGGTCATTGAATGTAAAGATTATATAAAAGAGCCAAAATCAAACGGTTATCAAAGCCTACACTTAATCGTGAAAGTACCAGTATATATGTCAGACAGAGAAGAAAGAGTTTGTGTAGAGATACAAATCAGGACGATTGCCATGGACTTTTGGGCAAGTTTGGAACACAAAATCTACTATAAATATAACCATGCAGTTCCGGAAAGACTCACGTCAGAATTAAAAGAAGCCGCTATAGTTGCGACCGAATTAGATTTAAAAATGGAAGCTCTTCACCACGAAGTACGCGAATTAAAATCAAGTGAAGAAGAGGGGCTAACCGAACTTCATCTCGCACAAAATCATTTTAACATTCCAATGCAACTGATAGAAATGGTGAATAAAGCGATAAGTGAGAATAAGTAAAGGAAGGAATTGTCCGTCAACTTAAGAAAACAAGTCATCCTAATAGGAGAAAAATAAACTTTTATGCTATAAAAACACATAATTTCTATTTTTAGGGGTATTTAAAAACTTAGGTTGATGGGCATCTGGCGGGACCCAACAGCCATCAACTTAAAAAATACTTGTTCCCCAAAACAAAAAATGAGCTGAATTTCCATGGGAAATTATGAAGAAATATAATTTTCGGTTTGAGAGCATTTTAAAATAGTAGCTTGATGGGCATCGAGTCGCCCCCCGCTAAACCCTAGTTAAACGATTGTGACAATGTGTCATATTTTTCCGTTGACGTATGACACGCTGTCATATAGTATTGGATTACACCTAATTGTGACACGTTGTCACTTATTTGATCGGAGGGAGAAAAATGCCTAAACAAACATTTTTTAATTTAGAAAGAAAAAAAAAAGAAGTATTAATTCAGGCAGCAATGAAAGAATTTTCGAGAGTTCCGTTATTCGAAGCATCGATTTCCAATATTATTAAAGATGCTGGAATACCGAGAGGAAGCTTTTATCAATACTTTGAGGATAAAGAAGATGTTTTCTTCTTTTTATTAAATGATCACTCTAAAAGATACAATGATAAATTTATTTCAATAATAAAAGAAAATGAGGGTGATTTATTTGACTCATATATTGAATTGTACCAATATACACTGATAAAATTCCAAAACTTAGAAAATCAAAACTTTTTTAGAAATGCTTTTTTGAATATGAATTATAAAGTTGAAAATACATTTACTCGAAACATGAATGAGGATGAGCATAAAAATCGATTGTCTGAAATCATGAACTTAATAAATAAAGAAAAACTAAACATTACAGATGAACGAGAAATATTCCATGTCATGAAAATAATCACGGCGGTGACGTTTCACAATCTTATTCAAAATTTCGCGAAGGAAATACCATTCGATGAGTCAGTGAAAAACTATACTTTAGAGCTTTCATTGCTAAAAAAAGGTCTCTATAAAAGGGCGGATAAATAAATGGTGTCCATAAAAAAGTATAAGGTGATTTTTTAATTATTAACCGACGTCAAGATGACTCTATTTTTAATTATTTATTCACTATATCATTGGCATATTAACGAAAAATGAGGAGAAATGTAAATATGTTGAAAATATTTAAATACTTAAAACAAAAAGAATGGATACTTATTGTTGCTAGTATTGTGTTCATTGTAGGTCAAGTTTGGTTAGATTTGAAGCTACCAGATTTTATGTCTGAAATTACGACCCTTGTACAGACAAATGGTAGCGAAACGAGCGAGATATGGCTAGCAGGAGGAAAGATGCTTTTATGTGCTCTCGGTAGTATGATTTTGTCAGTTGTTGTTGGTTATTTTGCGGCAAGAGTAGCAACTTCTCTTTCAAAAGAATTGAGAAAAGGGGTATTTAATAAAACGTTATCTTTCTCTATGGAAGAAATTAATGGTTTTTCAACGGCAAGTCTTATTACTCGTTCTACTAATGATATAACGCAAATACAGCAAACTGTTGCAATGGGTCTTCAAGTTATGATTAAAGCACCTATCCTTGCGGTTTGGGCCATTTTGAAAATCACAGGGAAAAGTTGGGAATGGTCAGCAGCAACAGGAGTAGCTGTCGTTGCGTTGCTTGTTATGATAGGCAGCATCATCATTTTTGTACTACCAAAGTTTAAAGTAGTTCAAAAAATGACAGATAATCTGAACCTAGTAACAAGAGAAGGTTTAACTGGTATTCGTGTTGTTCATGCCTATAACGCACAAGAGTATCAAGAAGCAAAATTTGAAAAAGCAAATAAAGATTTAACAGATACAAATCTTTTGGTGAACCGCCTGATGGCCATTATGCAGCCGGGCATGGGTCTAATTATGTCAGGTTTAACTCTTTCTATCTACTGGATTGGGGCTCATTTGATTATGAATGCAGGTGGAATGGATCGAATCGGTTTGTTCAGTGATATGGTAGTATTTTCGTCTTACGCAATGCAGGTGGTTATGGCATTTATGTTATTAGCGATGACGTTTATTATGCTACCGCGAGCATCTGTATCTGCAGCACGTATTAATGAAGTACTAGATACGCCTCAGACAATTACCGATGGAGAAGTACAATCGTCACCTAATGGAATAGAAGGTGAAATCGAACTGCGTAATGTTAGCTTTAAATATCCTGATGCAGGAGAATATGTTTTAAAAGATATTAGTTTTACGGCACATAAAGGTGAAACTGTCGCTTTTATTGGTTCTACTGGTAGTGGTAAAAGTACGCTGATTAATTTGATTCCAAGGTTTTACGACGCTACTGAGGGAGAGGTCATAGTCGACGGAATCAATATAAAAGAATATTCACAAGAAGCTCTTCATAATAAGTTTGGTTACGTTTCTCAAAAAGCCGTATTATTTTCAGGCACAGTAAAGTCAAATGTTGCCTACGGGGATAATGGTCAGATCTCGTCAACAGATGAGGATATCAAAAAAGCGGTGGAAATTGCTCAAGGAAAAGAATTTGTAGAGAAAATGGATGGCGAATATAATGCTGATATTGCCCAAGGCGGTACAAACCTTTCTGGAGGACAAAAACAACGCCTTTCTATTGCAAGAGCAGTGAACAGAAATCCAGAAATCCTAATTTTTGATGATTCGTTTTCTGCCCTAGATTATAAAACAGACCGTCAACTTCGTTCTACCTTGAAAAAAGAAACGAAAGGTACAACCACTTTGATTGTAGCACAGCGAATTGGAACAATTAAAGATGCTGATAGAATCATCGTACTTGACGAAGGGAAAATCGTTGGTATGGGAACACATGGTGAATTGTTGGAAACCTGTAAGACTTATCAGGAAATTGCCTATTCACAACTATCGAAGGAGGAGCTGGGAAATGCGTAATAATCAAACAAATAGTCCTCGAACAGGTACAGGTGGTCCAGGAGGAATGACAGCTCCTGGAGAAAAGCCAAAGAACTTTAAAAAGCCGTGGGGAAAGTTAATTGCCTATTGTAAACCGTATTTACCAGCGGTTATCTTTGCACTTGTATTGGCAGCTGTAGGAACCATTTTCACTATCATTGGACCAAATATGCTTAGTGATATAACCGATTTAATTACAGAGGGTATTGCAGGTAAGATTGATATTACCGCTATAGGAAATATTGCTCTACTTCTTGCTATTTTGTACGGACTGAGTTTTATTTTCAGCTATATTCAGTCGTTTATTATGGCCACTATTACTCAGCGAGTATCCAAGCGATTACGTACGGATATTGCTGACAAAATCGATAAATTACCATTAAAATACTTTGACTCTACGACCTATGGAGATGTATTAAGTCGTGTCACAAATGATGTAGATATGATTGGTCAGACTTTAAATCAAAGTGTTGGTTCGCTAGTGACAGCGGTCGTTATGTTCCTAGGGTCTTTAATTATGATGTTCTCTATTAATGTTACGATGACACTTTCGGCTATTGCTGCAACAGTTGTTGGATTTGTATTAATGATTTTCATCATATCCAAATCTCAAAAATATTTCATACGCCAGCAGAAAGAACTTGGTAGAATGAATGGTCATATTGAAGAAATCTATTCAGGGCATGATATAGTTAAGGTTTATAATGGTGATAAAGAGGCAAAGCAACAATTTAATAAAATCAATGAAAGCCTGTTTAAAAGTGCTTGGAGATCACAGTTTATGTCAGGGATGATGATGCCCCTTATGATCTTTATTGGAAATTTGGGATATGTTGTCGTTTGTGTAGTAGGTGCTACATTAGCGATGAAAGGTACCATTACATTTGGTGTTATTGTTTCATTTATGGTTTATATTCGCCTATTTACGCAGCCATTGTCTCAGTTAGCACAGGCAGCAACAAGTTTGCAGTCAACTGCTGCAGCAAGCGAACGTGTATTTGAATTCTTAGACGAAGCTGAGCTTGAAGACGAAAGTGATAAAGAATCTATATTACATGCCAATGATGTAAAAGGTAATGTGGAATTTAAAAATGTTAAATTTGGATATACGAAAGAGAAGCTTATTATTAAAGATTTCTCAGCTCATATAAAAGCCGGCCAAAAAGTTGCAATTGTTGGACCTACCGGTGCTGGGAAAACAACGCTTGTTAACCTCCTTATGCGTTTTTATGAAGTTGATAGCGGTGAAATAAAAATTGAGGATGTACCGACTAATTCGATTACTCGTAAAAATGTTCATGATCTATTTTGTATGGTGTTGCAAGATACTTGGTTATTTGAAGGTACGATTAAGGAAAATATAATTTATAACAAATTAGATGTAACTGATGAAGAAGTGGTTGCGGCTTGTAAGGCAGTAGGCTTGGACCATTTTATTAGAACTTTGCCTAAAGGTTACGATACAGCATTAAATGATAAAGCGAGCTTATCTGTAGGGCAAAAACAGCTTCTTACTATTGCAAGGGCCATGGTAAAAAAAGCACCGTTACTTATTTTAGATGAGGCTACTAGTTCGGTTGACACTCGTACTGAAGCGCTTATTCAAGAAGCAATGGATAAATTGATGGTGGGTAAAACATCATTTGTGATTGCACATAGACTTTCAACAATTAGAAATGCCGATTTGATTTTGGTTATGAAAGATGGAGACATTATTGAAAGTGGTAATCATGAAGAATTGATTGCAAAGAAAGGATTCTATGCGGATCTATATAATAGTCAGTTTGAAGATGCATCTTAAAAATTGAAATGGTTCTGTTGCAGAGGTGGAGATAAACATAAGGTTCATCTAGCTGTTTAATTTTCAGTAGAATTTAAAGTTGATATTTGGCAAAAAGACGATATAGAAATATCAAATTTTAGTCATTGAAATTAATATGAATAAAACACATAAAAGCGTCTCTAGCTCATTTAAATGCTAGAGGCGTTTTGCGTGTTCTACTCATCTTTTGAATCATTCACTTTTGCAGAGTTTTTCCATTTAATCGTTGATTTTTCAAATTAAAATAAGCATTTATTGAACTACTCACCACTTAACGTCCTTACGGGCTTTTTGGGGTAGTGACAGGGTTGCTGTCATAGACCGCAAAGTAAAAACATAGAGATTTGTCACCTCTGTATTTCTTCAAGTTTTCTTTGATTGATTGCTCGATAAAGAGGGCCTTGTGATATGCCAGTTCCTTCTAATTTTAAGTTATATAATTACGCTCCTCAATTAGACATTCTACAAGATACTGATCTATTTATTACACATGGAGGAATGAATAGTTCCAGTGAAATCTTATATTTTGGTGTTCCTATGCTAGTTATTCCAGTTAGGTGAGATCAACCTATAGTTTCTCAAAGAATAGAAGAATTAGAAGCCGGAGTCCAGCTAAATCGTCAATTACTTACTCCGGATATATTACGTAATACGGTAATGCATGTGTTATCAAATGATATTTATACAAAAAATAGCCATAAAATTGGAGAATCTTTAAAAAATGCTGGAGGATATAACAAGGCAGTCGATGAAATTGAAACCTTTAAATTAAAAATAGGTATTAAATAAAACAAAACTATTGTGGCTGAAGAATTTGTGGAGCATGTGGTGATACCCCTCATTGTATTTAGAATAAAAATTTTTAAATATAGCAGAAATGCTAATGAAGTATTTATCTCTAATTTGCTAACTAAAATTTTTCAATACAATTAATGTAGTAGAAGCAATGGAGAAATAGGTTATTAAATATTCTACATTTTATAGACTTGCTAAACAGTATAAAGAAGTAAAAAATGGGAAACCTAACGAATAATTAAGGATGATTCAGGGGGTACCAAATGGAGCATAAAACAGAAGTAACTATTGGGGATTACGTTCAATTTTTATATCGTAAAAATCCTAATTTAGAATTAACCGGATATGTAGTCAGTGTTCTACAGAATACAATTGTTGTAGATATTACAGAGATAATGGGATTTGAAGTAGATGATGTTAGGCAAGTAGTAAAACACGGTTACTATAATAAAGTGAATCAAAGGCGAATAAAAAATAATGTTTCATAAAAAATGCTCCTAGATCAATCTAGGAGCATTTTTTTGATGAAGTTACTGGATTTCTTACGAGGATAAATACCAGCTGTTAAAGAGTAACATATTCATTTAGAAAAAGCACTATCATGGATTCTTTTATATGCCAACCGACGTTCATCTCCATCTAAAATTGGTGTTTCACACCTTCACATTTTTGAGGAAGGAGCCTTTTGTCTGAAAACGATAAAAAAGTCCTTAACAACTTGTTAAGGACTGCGGAATAGAACCGCAATTTGGGCTGAAACCCAATGAGTTTGTAGAAAATAAATTGCGATTATAATAGCAATTGTATTCCCAAAAGCAATGTTTCAAATGGATTTTAACATACCTGTAACTGTAATGGTATCAACAAAATGTGGATTGAATTACAAATAGTGGTTGGGAATATTGGGAAAAGTTTAAAAATTAATTACTTTTCATGAAGAAAAAACATTAAGAAGAACTTATAGTAACAAATTTTTAGAGAAAGCATCCATAGCGGATGCTTTTTTTCTTTGTTATATAAAATTTATATAATAAAGAAGGGAATTAACCAATCGGACAATTGAACAAGGAACATTCATTCATAACTAAAATATTTTAAACAAACGTTTGTTTAATTCTCCTACACCAAATTTCTTCATCACATAAATAAAAAAATAAGAATACCCCATTTACATATATTCAAGAATTATAGTTAGTTATAACACAAAAATCATTTTCTTATAGTTAATTAATCTTAAATAT
>NZ_JASHJA010000004.1:0-520950 GCF_030733445.1 Bacillus sp. MMSF_3353 | reverse complement strand
TACCTTGAGGTCCGGTAGCACCAGTAGCGCCCGTGTTACCTCGAGGTCCCGTGGCACCAGTAGCACCCGTGTTACCTTGAGGCCCAGTGGCACCCGTAGCACCCGTGTTACCTTGAGGTCCGGTGGCACCAGTAGCGCCCGTGTTACCTCGAGGTCCGGTAGCACCAGTAGCGCCCGTGTTACCTTGAGGCCCAGTGGCACCAGTAGCGCCCGTGTTACCTTGAGGTCCGGTAGCACCAGTAGCGCCCGTGTTACCTCGAGGTCCGGTAGCACCAGTAGCGCCCGTGTTACCTCGAGGTCCGGTAGCGCCAGTAGCGCCTGCTGGCCCAGTAGGCCCGGTAGGTCCTTTAATGAATGAAGCAGAATTAACTAGAGCGGTTTGTAATGCTGCTATTAATTTAAGAAGCTCTTGAAGTGTGCAAGGGTCGATTCGGAATAGTTTTGTAATGTATAGTAAATAATTAATTAGATTTTGAAGCTCGATAAATACAGCGCTTGCTACGAAGGTTGGATTTTTTAATATAGTTATTAAGTTTTTAATAATAGCTAACCCTTGTGCTTTCAGGGAGGAAGTAGCGTCTAGTGAACAAATAAATTTACTTAGTAGGTTCAATGTATCGATTAGATCTTCAATGTTTTGAGGAGATGGATTTGCGAAAAGTTTTGGGATTATTTTTGTTAAATCAATAATGATTGCACGGAATGTTCTAAGTTGTACCTTAGTAACTGGGATTGATGGGGTATTTGGGATTCGTCCGGCGCTACTTGGAAAGCATGGTTTGGAGAATTTGTTCTGACTGTCGTTAAAATGAGACATTAAATCTCTCCTTTCTCATGAGGATATGAACGAAACTCATCATAGTAGATGCAAAAATTAGTTAAATGGTCATAGTAAAATCGTTTGTTTAAAGAAAAAATAGAAAAAACGCCTTATCATAAGGCGTTTTTTCTATTTTCTGCGTATTGATAATATCGTTTTAGTGAAACTTTTGATTTGAATCCAGCTAGTTTTATAATTTCTGACTCCGGAGTTTCTATTTTTATTAAGTTTAAAATATAGGTGTTACGAAAGTGTTGTCCTGAGATTCCTTTGCGTAAATTAGCTCTAGATACTTCAAGGCGAATCATTTTTTGGATAGCGATTTCTGTTAATCCCTTCGGTGCATCATTTTCGTATACCCATCTGTATGTTCCACGATTAAAATCAAATGCGATAAATAATGGGTCATGGCTATGATATTTTGGACGAACGGGTTCAGGGATGCTTTTGTAATAAGCATATAGTTGTTTTTTGTCTTCGTTAGTTAATGTAATTGTTCTTTCTACCCCTGCGGTTGCTGGGATAGATAATGTGTTAGTTTCAAAGTGGACGTGATGCAGAGTTAATGCTGTAAGTTCCTGTAAGGATAATCCATAGTCGATTAATAAGTTTAAAATAACGATATTACGATCTATCAATAAAGGGCGCACAGGACGTTGTTTTTCTGAAAGTCCTTCCAATGAAGAGACTATATGTTTTAATCTTTTTTCCTCATCAGATGAAATGAAATCTTCATCGCGAAGCCTGCGGTCTGGTTGGATAGAAATTTCCATATTCTTTAATGGATTAGGGATGTTTAGAAAGTGATGCATTCTATTTAATACAATAAATACACGGTGCATCGTTTTCTCTGAGTAATGTCGATTCTTTTTTAAGTCGAAAAAATAATCTTCATAGTCTTTTGTACAAAGTGTAGCCCATATATTACTGGAAGGGAGCTTTTTGTTTTTTTTTAACCAATGTCCGAAATCTTCAATGTCATAAACATAACGTTTAATGGTTGAAGGTTTTCGGCCTTTATTCAATAAAAAAATAGAAAAGGCTTGTATTGTATCATGGAATTCCGTTGTCTCCATAGTTCCACCACCTTCATTATTTCTTATATTATAGCAAACTTTTCTGAAAATAGTCATTTGCAAGGGAGACAGGAATAATAATATTTGGTGAGTGGATAAAGCGAAATTTTAATCAGTGGGATTTTGTTAATCCATCGCTGATCATTAGCCTGCACCAATCGGGCATTTACGGGCAATTATCTGCCGCCTAACTTCCTAATATTTGCTGAATTTTGAGGTGGGAGTCTTACTGCTCGCAAATAGCGGGATAAAATGAGGTGATTGTATGGAACAATCGATGCGAAAGAAAAATAATAATCAAATTAATATTGTGTTAAATCATCGAAAGAAAATTTCTTTACCAGCCGCAGAAAATAAAACAGTAATTTCAAATGAAACTACTACGAAACATGAGATGCTGCAAAGAATTGAAGAAGAAATGGGAAAGCTTATTGGGATGGATGATATAAAAAAGATAATAAAAGAAATATATGCTTGGATTTATGTAAATAAAAAAAGACAAGAAATAGGGTTAAAGTCTGAGAAGCAAGTACTCCATATGTTGTTTAAAGGGAATCCAGGTACAGGGAAGACAACTGTTGCTAGAATGATAGGGAAATTGTTGTTTGAGATGAATATTCTATCAAAAGGGCACTTAGTTGAAGCTGAACGTGCGGATCTTGTAGGAGAGTACATCGGTCATACAGCTCAAAAAACAAGAGATTTAATAAAAAAAGCAATGGGAGGTATTTTGTTTATTGATGAGGCGTATTCATTAGCCCGAGGGGGAGAAAAAGATTTTGGGAAAGAAGCAATTGATACACTCGTAAAGCATATGGAAGATAAACAACACGGTTTTGTATTGATATTAGCCGGATATTCAAGAGAAATGAATCACTTTCTTTCATTAAATCCAGGTCTGCAATCACGTTTTCCGTTTATAATTGAATTTGCGGATTACTCAGTAAATCAGCTGTTAGAAATAGGGAAGAGGATGTATGAAGAACGTGAATACCAGTTATCGAAAGAGGCTGAATGGAAATTTAGAGATCATTTACATGCCGTAAAGTACTCATCGCAAATTACATCGTTTAGTAATGGAAGATATGTACGGAATATTGTTGAAAAATCGATTCGTACACAGGCTATGCGGTTGTTGCAAGAGGATACGTATGATAAATATGATTTAATTGGGATATCAAGTTGTGATTTGATGCTTGAAGAGGAGACGCACAGTACGTAAACTGTGCGTCTGTTTTTTGTATAAGTGCTTTTACTCTTTTTTTGCTTTTTCTTGATAAGATTTATGGAAGTGTTCCATTTTAGCGCTTTTTTCGTGTGCAGAATTAGGATCGTGTCCAATTTGACCTACTGAGCTTTTTTGAGCGCCTTTATTAACATGGTTTGTCATTTGTATTCACCTCGCTTTGAGGATTAGTATAAACATTATGTAAAGAAAAACTCATTAGAAAAGAAAAACCTCTTTACGATATGTAAAGAGGTTAGATTGCTATTTATGCATTGAACGTTCTTTTGTATCGATACGTCTATGCGGTAAATGCCATTTGTAATGAATAGAAACCATGCGGAAGCAAACAATTAAAATGAATAAGGTATATAGAGCCCAATCGCTAACAATAATTTGAGCGCCGATTAAGAAACCTGCTAGAATCGTCCAAAAGGCATATACTTCAGCTCGAAGGACGAGAGGTTTTCTGCGGGCTAAAAGATCGCGGATGATACCACCGCCAATACCAGTTAAAACAGCTGCTACGATTGTAGCGCTAATTGGTAAATTTAATTTTTGAGCATATAATGCTCCTTGTACGGCGAATGCTGATAAGCCAATAGCATCAGTGATATTTTCCCACTTTTTCCAATGTCTAATTAATTTATTAGGAAAAAGAAAAATAATCGTCATTGATAGTAGTGCGATTTGGAATAACATGTCTTGTTGCCAAAACGCGACAATCGGATAACCGATTAATAAATTACGAAGGGCACCTCCCCCAAATGCGGTTGCCATTCCTAAAATATACACCCCGAAAATATCATAATCCTCTTCCATTGCAACAATGGCTCCGCTTAGTGCGAAAGCGATTGTGCCTATGATGCTAAAAATCTCCCATGCCATGAATTTTCTCCCCCGCTAACTAGATGAAATGTGCTTCCTCTGCTATTATATTAGAAGGTTTAAATTTCGAAAAGGATGAGTGAACATATTTGATGGAAGAAAAAGAAAAAGTCATATTAGTAGGCTGTCAATTGCCACAAGATGATGATGAAAAGTTTATGCATTCCATGAAAGAGCTTGCATCGCTAGCGAAGACTGCACGAGCAGAATTGTTAGTGTCTACAACGCAAAAACGACCGAAGTTTCATCCGGCGACCTATATAGGTAAAGGTAAATTAGAAGAGCTTACAATGTTAACGGAAGAATTAGAACCGGATGTTATCGTATTTAATAACGAATTAACGCCGAGTCAAATTCGGAATTTATCCTCAGTATTAGATGCGAGGGTGATTGATCGAACGCAACTAATATTAGATATTTTTGCGCAACGTGCGAAGTCGAGGGAAGGTAAGCTTCAAGTAGAATTAGCTCAGTTGCAATATACAATGCCACGTCTTATGGGGCAAGGATTGTCTTTATCACGTCTTGGTGGTGGTATTGGAACGAGAGGGCCGGGTGAGACGAAACTTGAGACGGATCGTCGTCATATTCGATCACGCGTTGATGAAATAAAGAAACAACTTGCAGTTGTTGTGGAGCATCGAAAAAGATATCGTGAGAGAAGAAAAGATAATAAAGTATTTCAAGTTTCATTAATAGGGTATACGAATGCGGGAAAATCTACACTGTTTAATAGATTGACGGAAGCAGATACGTTTGAAGAAAACTTGTTGTTTGCAACGCTAGACCCGACGACAAGGAAGATGCCGTTACCTTCAGGTTATACAGTATTACTAACTGATACGGTGGGCTTTATACAAGATTTACCTACGTCATTAATTGCTGCTTTTCGTTCGACATTAGAAGAAGCTGGTGAAGCGGATGTTATTTTACATGTAGTTGATTCAGCGGATCCTAATTATGTAGGGCATGAGAAAACAGTAAAACAATTATTGTCAGAACTTGAAATTAATCATATTCCTATTATTACGTTATATAATAAAAAAGATGAATTACATCAAAACTTTATTCCGTTTCCGAAAAGTGACTTCTTAATGACTAGTGCCTTTGAACAAAGTGATTTATTGCATATAAAAGAAGCGATAGAAACGAAAATGAAGGAAGAAATGAATCGTTATCAAGTGGGAATTCCACCGAGTGAAGGTAAGTTGTTAACGCTATTAAAGACGGAGACGCTATTAACAAAGATGGAGTTTCTGGAAGATAAATTTGTATATAATTGCGTGGGGTATATTTTTGCTCATTCATCGCTTAATGTGCAATTAAAGAGATTTTTAGTGGAAGAAGGAGAAAATAAAAATGTTTGATCGTTTGAAAAATGGAGAAAAAATTGCTCCAATCGTAAAAGAAGTAGAGAGCCAGATTACAGAAGTACATAAACGCGCGGATGAAGTAATTGAAAGCAATCAGTTTCGAGTGTTAGAAAGTTTCCGTAAACATAAAATTAGTGACTCGCATTTTATTCCGACGACAGGTTACGGTTATGATGATATTGGCCGTGATACGTTAGAAAAAGTGTATGCGGATGTATTTGGAGCGGAAGCTGGTCTTGTTCGTCCGCAAATTATTTCAGGTACTCATGCTATTTCTACAGCGTTATTCGGTGTTTTACGTCCGGGAGATGAGTTATTGTACATCACTGGCAAACCGTATGATACATTAGAAGAAATCGTTGGTGTACGCGGAAAAGGTGTAGGTTCATTTAAAGAATATAATATTGGTTATAATGCAGTTCCGCTTACTGAAGAGGGGCTTGTTGATTTTGGAGCTGTTGCGACTGCAATTCATAGTAATACGAAGATGATTGGGATTCAGCGCTCAAAAGGTTATGCTACTCGTCCATCGTTTACTATTTCTCAAATTAAAGAGATGATAGCATTCGTTAAAGAAATTAAACCTGATGTTGTTGTGTTTGTAGATAACTGTTATGGTGAGTTTATTGAAGAGCAAGAACCATGTCATGTAGGTGCAGATTTAATGGCAGGTTCGCTTATTAAAAACCCTGGTGGTGGAATTGTTAAAACTGGTGGTTACATTGTTGGTAAAGAACAGTATGTTGAAGCGTGTGCATATCGTTTAACATCTCCGGGAATCGGTGCGGAAGCAGGGGCATCTTTATACAGTCTGCAAGAAATGTATCAAGGTTTCTTCTTAGCGCCGCATGTAGCGGGACAAGCGCTAAAAGGTGCGATTTTTACAGCTGCATTTTTAGAGAAGTTAGGAATGAATACATCACCAGCATGGAATGCACCAAGAACAGATTTAATTCAGTCTGTTCAATTTGATGATAAAGATCGTATGATTGCATTCTGCCAAGCGATTCAATATGCATCTCCAATTAATTCTCACTTCACTCCATATGCCAACTATATGCCGGGTTATGAAGATGATGTAATTATGGCTGCGGGAACGTTTATTCAAGGTGCAAGTATTGAATTGTCAGCTGATGGTCCAATTCGTCCGCCTTATGTTGCTTACGTGCAAGGTGGGTTAACTTATTCACATGTGAAGATTGCGATTTGTTCTGCAATTGATGCGTTAATTGAAAAAGAATTATTAACAATTTCTTAAGGGGAAGCTGTCGATTTCGACAGCTTTTTTCGTGTGAAAGTAATGATTAATCTCATTAGAAAAAAGAATGAAAAAATTTATAAAAAAATCATGTAAGAAAAGCTAACATCTATTGACACTAAACATAACATGGTATAAAATGAGAAGCAGTTAAGGCGAAGGAGGAACTGAAACAATGAAAGAAGATAGACGTTCTGCCCCGCTGTTTCCTATTGGTATTGTTATGGATTTAACACAATTATCTGCACGTCAAATTCGCTACTATGAAGAGCATAATCTTGTTTCTCCAACCCGTACAAAGGGGAATCGTAGATTATTTTCATTTAACGATGTAGATAAGTTGTTAGAGATTAAAGATTTATTAGATCAAGGCTTGAATATGGCTGGTATTAAACAAGTGTTACTAATGAAAGTAAATCAAACAGAAACAGTGAAAGTAAAAGAAGAAACGAAAGAAATTTCAAAAACTGAGCTTCGCAAAATACTTCGAGATGAACTACAACATACAGGTAGATTTAATCGGACTTCATTGCGACAAGGTGACATTTCAAGGTTTTTTCACTAAAGATAACTGATTCTGAAGGTGTTTAGAGGGACTAAGGAGGAATTTATAATGGCTAGGTACACAAGAGAAGATATTTTCCGTTTGGCGAAAGAAGAGAATGTAAAGTATATCCGCTTACAATTTACGGACCTTTTAGGAGTAATTAAAAACGTAGAAATTCCAGTGAGCCAATTAACAAAAGCTCTTGATAACAAAATGATGTTTGATGGATCTTCTATTGAAGGTTTCGTACGTATTGAAGAATCTGATATGTACTTATATCCAGATTTAGATACTTGGGTAATTTTCCCTTGGACAGCTGAAAAAGGAAAAGTAGCTCGATTAATCTGTGATATTTACAATGCAGATGGCACTCCATTTGATGGCGATCCACGTAACAACTTAAAGCGTGTATTAAAAGAAATGGAAGCATTGGGATTCTCAGATTTCAATCTTGGACCAGAGCCAGAATTCTTCCTATTTAAAGTAGATGAAAAAGGAAATCCAACATTAGAATTAAACGATAACGGTGGATACTTCGACCTTGCGCCGATGGATCTAGGGGAAAACTGTCGTCGTGATATCGTGCTTGAACTTGAAGAAATGGGCTTTGAAATTGAAGCGTCTCACCATGAGGTTGCTCCAGGGCAACATGAAATTGACTTTAAATATGCAAATGCAATTCGCTCATGTGATGACATTCAAACATTCAAACTTGTTGTAAAAACAATTGCTCGTAAACATGGTTTACACGCAACATTTATGCCAAAACCATTATATGGTGTGAACGGTTCAGGTATGCACTGTAACTTATCACTATTCAAAAATGGTGAGAACGTATTCTTCGATCAAAACGGTGACTTACAATTAAGTGATGATGCTCGTCACTTCATCGCAGGTATTTTAAAACACGCACCAGCATTTACAGCGGTAGCAAATCCAACTGTAAACTCTTACAAGCGTTTAGTACCTGGATACGAAGCTCCTTGTTACGTAGCATGGTCTGCGCAAAACCGTAGCCCATTAGTACGTATCCCTGCATCTCGTGGTATTAGTACACGCGTAGAAGTACGTAGTGTTGACCCAGCTGCAAACCCATATTTAGTAATGGCTACATTATTAGCAGCAGGTCTTGATGGAATTAAAAACAAATTAACTCCACCAGCTGCAGTAGACCGTAACATCTATGTAATGACAAAAGAAGAGCGCGAAGAAGCAGGTATCGTTGACTTACCAGCAACATTAGCGCAAGCATTAGTTACATTACAATCTAATGAAGTAGTATGCGGTGCACTAGGAGAACATTTACTTGAGCACTTCATCGAAGCAAAAGAGATTGAGTGGGACATCTTCCGCACGCAAGTTCACCAATGGGAACGCGACCAATATATGTCTCTATACTAAGAGAGAAAAAAGCCTTGATACTACGGTATCAGGGCTTTTTTTATTTGTGGGCAAATATAAAGGCTTGTGAAATGAATTAGATGGGTGCCCGCAAAATGCCCGAAAAAAGTCATGTGGATTATTTAAAATGCGTGCTAGCTATGAATGAAAATGTGGAAGTTGAAATATGGTGTGGATGTATTTAATTCGAAAATTAAGTATTGAAAAATATAGTACCTTGCAATGAATAATACTAAGTGGTATATTATGGATATAACGGGTACCGTGTATTGAATAGTACTGAAATAAGAAAGGGGGATTGACCTTGAACGTTCAGTTTAAAAAAGGCGTGTTAGAACTGTGTGTTTTAGCACTTGTGAAACGTAAAGATTGTTACGGCTATGAACTTGTTCAGCAAATCTCAAATAAATTTTTAATATCGGAAGGGTCAGTGTATCCTTTATTACGTCGTTTAACGAAAGAAGGATATTTTCAAACGTATTTAAAAGAATCTACAGAGGGACCGCCTCGTAAATATTATCAACTAACTGAGCAAGGGGAAACGCAACTGAATTTGTTAGTAACGGAGTGGCGTGATTTTGCAAAAGGCGTACAAGAAATTATTGAAGGGGTGGAATGGGATGAGTAAAGAACAGTTTCTTAAAGAATTATCAAGTCATCTTAGAAAGTTACCGGAAGAAGAGAGGGAAGATATTTTATTTGATTATGAAGAGCATTTTCAGTTTGGAATAGAAGAAGGAAAAACTGAATCGGAAATAATAAAGGGCCTTGGCTCTCCGAAAGTAATTGCAAAAGACTTACTTGCTTTGTATCGCTTTGACGAAATGAAAAAGGACCCATCAACTACCAATATAACAAGGGCTGTTATGGCAGCGATTGGACTTAGTTTGTTTAATTTTATTATTGTGTTAGGCCCGTTAGTTGCAATTATTGCTTTTATATTTTCCTTCTGGCTCGGTGGAATTGCTAGTGTAGTGACACCATTTTTCGTTATTGGAAAAGTATTTATGGGTACTTTTATATGGTTGGATTTATTCGTTAGTATAACGTTTGTTGGAGTAGGTTTGTTGTTATGTATTATCGCTTATTATAGTACGAAGTGGTTTAAAAAGTTATGCGTACGTTATGTAATATGGAACTTCAAAATGATAAAAGGGGAGTAGATGATGAAGAAAATATTGTTAGTAGCTATCGCTTGTATCATTATTGGAGTAATAGGGATTTCACAAACATATGAAAAAGTAGTGCAAACTGCAGAAGAAGGAAATAAAGAAGACGTAATTAAAAACGAAACACTAAAAAATATAGAAGTTAAGTTAGATGCTGGGGATATTGTTGTCCAAAAATCTCCCGACTCTTCTTTTTATGTAAAGCAATCAGGAGATGTACGTAAACACGAGGTTCGTATTGCCGAAGATGGTGACACATTAAAAATTATTGGGGAAAGAGAAAAAGGTGCTTCATTTGATTTTTCTTTTTACGATTTTAGATTTCAAACGTCTACAATAACTCTCCTTGTGCCTGAACGTTCATACCAAGAGATAAAAATAAATTCATCAGCTGGACAAATAGAAATAAGTGATGTGAAAAGTGATTGTGTAAGTGTTGGGACACTCGCTGGAGAAGTAGATTTGAAAAATGTCACAGCAAAAAGTGTGGAAGGATCTTCAAAAGCTGGTGAGGTGAGCTTTAAGAAGGTAATAGGAAAAGTAACTGCGAAGTCGGCTAGCGGGGAAGTGCATATTATGGATCATGATCCTAAATATGATGTAGAGGCAAGTTCAACCGCTGGGGATGTAGATATTACTTTATTAGAAAAACCACAAGATGCAGTTATAACGGGGCAAAGTGCTGCTGGCGAAGTAATGATTTTTAATGAAGAAAATAAAAATATAACAATTGGCAATGGTAGTAAAAAGATTAGTGGTAAAACAGCTGCTGGCGATGTGACGATTGAAACTCGTTCATAAGAAATAAAATGTATGAAAATCTATCAAAATACAAAAAAAGAAGATAATTACCGTATATAAATAAGGTAATTATCTTCTTTTATTATTCTTAATGTAAATCACGATATACGCCAATTACTTTTCCAATAACTGACACTTGTTTTAAAATGATAGGTTCTAATGAAGAGTTTTCCGGTTGTAGACGGAAATGGTCTTTTTCTTTATAGAAACGTTTAACAGTTGCTTCGTTATCTTCTGTTAAAGCGACTACAATTTCACCGTTGTATGCAGACTGTTGTTGGCGAACAACAACTAAATCCCCATCGAAAATACCAGCTTCAATCATACTATCTCCGGAAATACGTAACATAAATACTTGGTCTGCTCCAGCAACAATGCTAGCTGGAAGTGGGAAATGATCTTCTACACTTTCAACTGCTGTAATAGGTAATCCAGCAGTAACTTTTCCGACAATTGGAAC
The DNA here is from genome assembly GCF_030733445.1 of Bacillus sp. MMSF_3353. NCBI lineage: Bacteria > Bacillati > Bacillota > Bacilli > Caryophanales > Bacillaceae > Bacillus > Bacillus sp. MMSF_3353. The sequence goes on along the minus strand of NZ_JASHJA010000004.1, from coordinate 509,932 downwards.
TTGAATAACAGATTGTGTCTCTGTATCCATTCGGTTGTCACCTAAAATTTCAATTGCTCGTGGTTTTGTTGGATCGCGTCGAATATATCCTTTTTCTTCTAGTCGTGATAAATGTCCGTGCACTGTAGAACTAGAAGCGAGGCCGACTGCTTGACCGATTTCACGTACGGAAGGTGGATATCCTTTTTCTTGTACTTTTAGCTTAATAAAGTCGAGAATGTCTTGCTGGCGTTTCGTTAACTTTTCCATGTTTTCTAACACCTCGTTTTCTTTCATTTTTCTTATTAATAAGTATAACATGCGAAAAAACATTCTACAAACATAAGTTCGAACGAAAGAAGAATTTATGATACACTATAAGGAAAATATAGTGAGAAAGAAGGGTTCAATATGAATGCAATTATTTATGCACGTGTGAGCACAACAAAAGAAGAACAGGAAACATCATTATTGCGTCAAAAAGATGAATTATTGCATTTAGCTGAGCGCTATCAAATGAATGTTGTAAAGGTGATTGAGGAGCAGGCTAGTGGTTATACAATTGAACGTGATGGCATATTAGAAGTGCTAGATACAATTCGCGATGAACAAGTTGATGTACTTCTCATACAAGATGAAACGCGCCTTGGTAGAGGGAATGCAAAGATTGCATTAATGCACTGTTTACATAAAGAGGGAATAAAAGTATATACGCATACGCATAATGGAGAATTAGAACTCTCTGACTCTGATTCGATGGTACTAGATATAATTGGGATTGTTGAAGAGTATCAAAGAAAGATCCACAATTTAAAAATTAAACGTGGCATGCAAAGAGCGGTAGAGAAAGGATTTCGTCCAGAGAATAATTTGAAAAATCGTCATTTAAGTATAGGACGTGAGAAAAAAGAAGTGCCAATTGAGGAAATTGTACGTTTACGCCGGAATGAATTAACTTTTGAAGAAATTGCAGCAACACTTCGTGGTTTTGGTCATGATGTTTCAAAAGCAACTGTACATCGAAGATATGTAGAATATACAAAGCAATTGCTTGATAAAGAGGACTAACTATTGTATGATAATAATCAGTTTTGAGTAAAAGGGGGATTCGAGATGCAAAGTCACGAACTCATTGAACGCATTAACTTCTTAGCGAAAAAAGCAAAAGCTGAAGGTTTAACTGAAGAAGAACAACGTGAGCGCCAATCGCTACGTGAACAATATTTAAAAGGATTTCGTCAAAATATGTTAAACGAACTTAAAGGAATTAAAGTTGTTAACGAAGAAGGTACTGATGTTACACCGGCGAAATTAAAAGCTTTAAAAAAGCAAGATAATGCAAAATTAAACTAAAAGATGGGCGAAGCCCATCTTTTTTATTTATTATATCCGTTATTTAATAACTTTCCAGTTGTTATTGACTGTTGCTTCTATCTTTTTGTGCTTCAATATATAGTTAGCGATAAGTTCAGACATATCTGTTGGTATGTCTTTTATTACGGGCTTATTTTGAAACATAAAGAAGTTCCCTCCGCCACTTGCGCGATAATTATTCATAACGACGTCATATTCTTCATTCATATGAAGTGGAGCGCCTTTATACTGTAAGGATTCTACTCTCTCGCCAATTGGTTTGGAAATGTTTAATACGTACGAAATTCCTTCCCACATATCGTAATTATAGTGTTGCGGCTTTGGTTCTATGTAGGTGGGGTTTACGATGATAGTTCCATCTGCTTTTAATATGAAATAAGAAGCAGAGAGTTCAAGGGCATCTTTTATATCCGCTCCAGTTATTCTAATTACTTTTAATGTATTTGGATAAATATAATTAGAAACGATGTCACGCATTGTTACATATTTCGGGAAACCTGGAGATGTATTATGGAATAAGCTTGTACAAGAAATGGAAACATTAGCTATATCCATCTGTATTTTATTTATGAATTCAATAAAAGGATGGTTTTGCAAACGAGTTTGCATAGCATCTGAAATTTGCATGTTCCCATAGATTACTCCAATAGGTTGATCGAGCCAATTTTGTGTTTTTTCTTCATAATCGGCAACCAAGGAAAGAATATGTTGGTCAGCCTCAATTCCTTGTACGGGCAATAATTGTGAATCACTCTCTTTTTTTACCCATTTTTTTTCTGTTTTTTCGAATGTTACTGTTACTTTTCCAACGGAGTGTCCATTGCATCCAGTCTGTAAAATTGTTACACCATTCATTACGGTGTGAGCGATTTCCCGGTGTTGGTGGCCTGTTAGTAAAATGTCTATGCCTTCAATTTCATGGCACATTGCATATCCTTGGTTTTCACCTGTTAAAACTTCAGTCGGTACCCCAGTTTGTAAATCGCGTTCAAATCCCCCATGGTAGGCTACGACTAATAAATCGGGTTTCTCGTGTTCGCGAATGTAAGAAACCCATCTTTTTGTTGTTTCTAATGCATCTTCAAATTGTAAATCTTGAATGTGATGGGGTTGTTCCCAATTGGGAATGTAATGCGTTGTCATCCCTAAAATAGCAATTTTTATATTTGATTCAATATGTTTTATTATATATGGTTTCCCGAAATAAGGTTCTTTTCTGTTTTTATCTAAAATATTTGCTGATAGATACGGAAAGTTTGCAGTAGAAATAGCATTATTTAATATGTCCATTCCATAATTAAATTCATGATTCCCAATAACTGCAGCATCATAACGTAAATAGTTCGCTAATAAAGACATTGGATTTTTCTTATCTTCTTCATATGTAGCGTAATGATAAGTAAAGGGTGTTCCTTGTATGAAGTCACCGTTATCAATTAAAAGAACGTTTCTATTTTGGGAACGTTCTTTTTTTATAAGAGTAGAAATTTTGGCTAAACCAATTTCAGCTTGGGAGTTATCTTGGTAGTGAATTGGATAAACAGTGCCATGTATATCACTTGTTAATAAAATGTTTAAAGTTACAATTTGATTTGGATTCAATATCATTCACCTTTTCTATTGTTATCTACTAATTAAGCATATCAAATATATGAAGAGAATTTTAATGAGAATGTATAGAATGTGTAAAGATTCTGTAAATAAGAAAATATACGTGAAAATGTGTGATATATTTCTTCATGTTTACGGAAGGCAATTTTATAACAACAAAATTGGAGGCATTAATATGTTGAAAAAAGTTTTTGCAATGAGTACGACAGTTGTACTAGCGGCGGGATTATTAAGTGGTTGTGGAACGAAAGAATCAAGTGCAAGTAAAACTGAAGATACGAAAAAAGGTTATGTACCGAAGACTTTAAATGTTCAATTTGTTCCTTCTCAAAATGCAGATACGTTAGAGGCAAAGGCAAAACCATTGGAAAAGTTATTAAGTGATAAATTAAATGTTCCGGTAAAAGTTAGTATTTCAACGAATTACAATACAATTGTAGAAGCGATGGCGTCTAAGCAAGTAGATGTAGGGTTTTTACCTCCAACAGCGTATGTGCTAGCGCATGAGAAAAAGGCTGCAAACGTAATTTTACAAGCACAACGTTTTGGAGTAGATGATGAAACGGGAGCTCCTACAAAGGATTTAGTAGACTTTTATAAATCTGAGTTTGTAGTTAAGAAAGATTCAAATATTAACAGTGTAAAAGATTTAAAAGGTAAAAAAATTGGTTATCAAGATGTAACGTCATCAGCGGGGTATGTATGGCCTGCGGCTGTATTGTTAAAAGAGGGAATTGATCCGCTAAAGGATGTGAAACCTGTTACATTAAAAGGTCACGATCAGTCGCTGATTGCTCTTTTAAATGGTGATGTAGATGTATCTGTTGTATTCCAAGATGCTCGTAATATTGTGAAAAAAGATTATCCGAATATATTCGATCAAACGAAAATAGTGAAATTTACGGAAAAAATTCCTAACGATACGATTTCGGTACGTTCTGATTTAGATGCAGAGTGGAGTAAGAAATTACAGGACGCTTTCATTGAAATAGGAAAGAATGAGGAAGGTCACAAAATCATTAAAGAAGTATATTCACATGAAGGATATGTTAAATCTGATGATAGTAAATTTGATATCGTTCGTGAATATGGAAAGAAAGTAAAAACGCAATAATACATATGGAAATGGCAGCTAACTGGAAGGTGTATGTTTCCAGTTAGTTTGCCATTTTGAATACATAGAAGGTAGGTAAGATGTGTGATAGAATTTCGAAATGTTTCCAAAATGTATCCGAATGGTACAAAAGGATTGAATAATATAAACTTGAACATTCAAAAAGGTGAGTTTGTTGTAATGGTAGGGCTGTCGGGGGCTGGAAAGTCTACACTTCTTAGATCGGTAAATCGCCTTCATGAGATTACAGAAGGAGAAATCTTGATTGAAGGTGAGTCTATTACTGCTGCGAAAGGAAAAGAATTACGACGCATGCGCCGGGATATTGGTATGATTTTTCAAAGTTTTAACCTTGTAAAACGATCAACAGTTTTGAAGAATGTATTAGCTGGGCGTGTTGGATACCATTCGACTTTTCGTACAACGTTAGGTCTATTTCCAAAAGAAGATTTGGAGCTTGCCTTTCAATCGTTAAAAAGGGTGAAAATTTTAGAAAAAACATATGCGCGAGCTGATGAATTATCAGGAGGACAACAGCAACGTGTATCGATTGCTAGAGCGTTGGCACAAGAAGCAAAAATCATATTGGCAGATGAACCTGTTGCGTCGTTAGATCCGCTAACAACAAAGCAAGTATTAGATGATTTGAAAAAAATTAATGAAGATTTTGGGATTACAACAATTGTAAACTTACATTCTATTGATTTAGCTAGGCAATATGCGACACGCATTATTGGATTACATGCAGGCGAAATTGTTTTTGATGGTTCAGTAGAAGAGGCAACGGATGAAAAATTTGCTGAAATTTATGGAGATGTAGCGCAGAAAAGTGAATTATTAGAGGTGGCAGTTAAATGAATGACGCGACGATATATTCGAAATCGATACCGAAGCCGCCGAGTAAGTTGAAACATATGTTAACGGCTATTCTAGTCATTTTACTGTTGTGGGGAAGTAGTGTACAGGTTGACGCATCATTTTCAAAACTAGTAGTTGGTTTTCCCAATATGATTGATTTGTTAAAAGAGATGGTGCCGCCTGATTGGAGTTATTTTCAAGTTATTACAACAGCGATGTTAGATACAATACGTATGGCGATTATTGGGACGACTTTAGGAGCGATTTTAGCTATTCCACTGGCACTATTTGCGGCAAGTAATGTGTTTACTAGTACATTTTTGTACGGTCCAGCTCGATTGGTTTTAAATTTTATCCGAACGATACCAGATTTATTATTAGCAGCAATTTTCGTAGCTATTTTTGGAATAGGACCACTTCCAGGTATTTTAGCTCTTACTTTTTTCTCAATTGGGCTCGTGGCGAAATTGTTGTATGAGTCAATGGAATCGATTGATCCAGGTCCATTAGAGGCGATGACAGCAGTAGGAGCAAATAAAGTGCAATGGATTGTGTATGGGGTAATTCCGCAAGTGAAAGCACATTTTGTCTCCTATGTTCTTTATACATTTGAGGTGAATGTACGTGCAGCAGCTGTTTTAGGTTTAGTAGGAGCGGGTGGTATTGGGTTGTATTATGACCGTACACTTGGATTTTTACAATATCAACAAACTGCATCTATTATTATTTATACTCTTGTTGTTGTATTGTTAATTGATTATGTAAGTACATTGTTGCGGGAGAAATTATAATGAGTAAAACGACGATAATTGTACCAAAACCGAAGAAACCGAGTGTGTATCGCTGGTTTATTTTTATAGCACTTGCATTTGTTTATGTATGGGCTTTTTCAGGAGTCCCGCTAGAGGGAATAAAGGATACGGCAAGAGAAATTACAAAAGCAATTATGACAGGTGTATTGAATCCAGATTGGTCGTATGTATCTTTGCCAGATGGTGAAGATTTATTACATGGCTTAATTGATACGTTGGCAATTGCGATATTAGGTACATTTATTTCTGCCTTTTTATCTGTTCCATTCGCTTTTTGGGCGGCAACGAATATGAGCAGTGGAAAATTAACGGCAGGAACTGGGAAATTTGTACTTAGTTTTGTTCGTACATTTCCTGAATTAGTTATGGCTCTTTTATTTATAAAAGCTGTTGGACCAGGCTCCTTTGCCGGAGTTCTAGCTTTAGGATTACACTCTATCGGAATGTTAGGGAAATTATATTCAGAAGGAATTGAAAATATAGATAAAGGACCGACGGAAGCGTTAATAGCTACAGGTGCGAATCGCTTTCAAATACTTTGGTATGCAGTATTGCCACAAGTATTACCGGATTTTCTATCGTATACGTTATACAGGTTCGAAATTAATGTACGATCCGCTGCCATTTTAGGTGTTATTGGAGCAGGTGGGATTGGTACGCCTCTAATTTTTGCACTGAGTTCACGCAATTGGTCTCGTGTGGGTATTATTTTATTGGGTATTATTTTAATGGTAATTATCATTGATTTTATTTCAAGTTCGATACGGAAGAAAATTGTATAATTTATTTTAAGCACCTATAAAAGGTGCTTTTTTATATAATAAGAATAATAAATGTGAGCAATAGGGGGGATAATTTGGCTTTACAGCACGAGTTTGTATTTGTTTCGAATGAAAAAAAAGGGTTGGATTTTATAGGTATAGATTGGATTGAACTTTGTTTTCTATATAAAGAAGAGGCAACGATAGATGAGTGTGTTGTATTAAGTGATGAGCTAATCGTATATCTATTAGATTTTACCCATTGGATTCCGACCTATTATCCAGCGAAAAGAGCAGAAGGGTTTGGAATTCACTATTATGGTATTACGAAAATAGAACAGCAAGGGGCAGTGATAGCAGAACAGTTATTTTGTTCGCTAGTTAACATGTTTTCTCTAGCGCCAGAAACAATCGAACTGACAGGGCAGTTTCAATGGGAAAATGATAATAATACTGATGGAGGATATGAAAGATACGTATTTGATCGAGATAAATTATGCCAAGATTTAAATTCTTTTATTCGTTTGCTTTGCAGAGTGAAAAATGGGGAAGGATATATTTTGCATTATGGAATTTGAAAATGATGAATAAATATACAGATAATTCCCTTTCTTTTTAAAATAAAAATAATGAAAAAGTATGTCATATTGAATACCCATACATTCCCGAAATCATTGATTTTTTTATGAAAAGCCAAAAAAATATCAACATATTTGTCGATACATGTTGTATAATCTTGCGTGGGAAGCTATCATATAAATGTATAAAACGTTTACTAATATAAGCGAAGGGAAGAATAGCATGTCACATTCAATCGAACAACTTTCTATCAACACGATTCGCACATTATCCATCGATGCGATTGAAAAAGCAAACTCTGGTCACCCAGGAATGCCAATGGGTGCAGCACCAATGGCTTATACATTATGGACTCAATTTATGAAACACAATCCAAATAACCCAACGTGGTTTAACCGTGATCGTTTCGTATTATCTGCAGGTCATGGTTCAATGTTACTATACAGCCTACTTCACCTATCTGGTTATGATGTAACAATGGATGACTTAAAGAACTTCCGTCAATGGGGAAGCAAAACTCCAGGACATCCTGAGTACGGTCATACAGCAGGTGTAGACGCAACTACTGGTCCACTTGGACAAGGTATTGCAACTGCTGTAGGTATGGCAATGGCTGAAAGACATTTAGCGGCTAAATATAACCGTGATGCGTATAATGTAGTAGATCATCATACATACGCTATTTGTGGTGATGGAGATTTAATGGAAGGCGTTTCTGCTGAAGCATCTTCATTAGCTGCTCATTTACAATTAGGTCGTCTTGTTGTGCTTTATGATTCAAACGATATTTCATTAGATGGCGATTTAAATCGTTCATTCTCTGAAAGTGTAGAAGATCGTTACAAAGCATACGGATGGCAAGTAATCCGTGTTGAGGATGGAAACGATATTGAAGCTATCGCGAAAGCAATCGAAGAAGCGAAAGCTGACGAAAAACGCCCAACGCTAATTGAAGTAAGAACGACAATTGGTTTCGGTTCTCCAAACAAATCAGGAAAATCAGCTTCACATGGTTCTCCACTTGGTGTAGACGAAACAAAATTAACGAAAGAAGCATATGCTTGGACTGCTGAGCAAGACTTCCATGTAGCAGAAGAAGTATATGACAACTTCCGTAAAACTGTACAAGATGTTGGTGAAACTGCGCAAGCAGCGTGGAACACTATGCTAGGTGAATATGCACAAGCATACCCAGAATTAGCAAACGAATTACAAGCGGCAATGAATGGTCTTCTTCCAGAAGGTTGGGAGCAAAACTTACCAACTTATGAATTAGGATCAAAAGCAGCAACTCGTAATTCTTCAGGTGCTGTAATTAATGCAATTGCAGAGTCTGTACCATCATTCTTCGGTGGATCTGCTGACCTTGCTGGTTCTAACAAAACATACATGAATAACGAAAAAGACTTTACAAGAGATGATTACAGCGGAAAAAACATTTGGTACGGTGTACGTGAGTTCGCAATGGGTGCAGCAATGAACGGTATTGCACTACATGGCGGTTTAAAAACTTACGGTGGTACGTTCTTCGTATTCTCTGACTACTTACGTCCAGCAATTCGTCTTGCAGCATTAATGCAATTGCCAGTAACGTATGTATTCACACACGACAGTATCGCTGTTGGTGAAGATGGTCCAACACATGAACCAATCGAGCAATTAGCAGCGCTACGTGCAATGCCAAATGTATCTGTTATTCGTCCAGCTGATGGTAACGAATCTGTTGCAGCTTGGAGACTAGCTCTAGAATCTACAAACAAACCAACTGCTTTAGTATTAACTCGTCAAGACCTTCCAACATTAGAAGGTGCAAAAGAAGATACGTATGAAAAAGTAGCAAAAGGTGCATATGTAGTTTCTGCAAGCAAGAAAGAAACAGCTGATGTAATCTTACTTGCATCTGGATCTGAAGTAAGTCTAGCTGTTGAAGCGCAAAAAGCGTTAGCAGTAGACGGCGTTGACGCAGCTGTTGTCAGCATGCCATCTATGGATCGCTTTGAAGCTCAAACAGCTGAGTACAAAGAATCTGTATTACCGAAAGCCGTAACAAAACGTTTCGCAATCGAAATGGGTGCTACATTCGGATGGCACCGTTACGTAGGTCTTGACGGAGATGTGTTAGGTATCGATACATTCGGTGCTTCTGCTCCTGGTGAGAAGATTATGGAAGAGTATGGATTTACTGTAGAGAACGTTGTTCGTAAAGTAAAAGAAATGCTTTAATGATTTTAGAAAAATCTCTCCGGCATGGAGAGATTTTTCTATGTAAATGAGTTTTTTCGACAGAAAAAGTTTTTTATCTCTCCGCAGTCAGACAATCATTGCAAAATTTCTTCTATATAATGAAGGGAAAAGGTTGTCCAGATTGGGAGGCGAAAGATGAAAACGTATGAATTGTATTTAATTCAAGAGGATATTGCGAAAGCTTACTTTGGTCGTGAATATTTGTTTTTTGATTTATTTGCTAGATTTTCAGAATCTGGGTCCCTTTCGGAGAGAAAAGTGTTATATAAACAAATGATGTATATAACGATGCCATTACAAGTAATGAAAATTCACCATAAATTAGAACAAGCTTTGCGCGTTCTTGGTAAATATGATCGAACACATCATACACATACACTTTATACAGGAGCGGAATACGGCGAAATAATGGTGAAACCGCACTATATTCGCATGAATACCTCTGGAAACGTTTCTATGGAAACGACTTTCTTTGAGGTGTTAAGAAAGTGTGAATTAACATTTTTAGCTATGGATTATGAAAATACAAAGTACGGATGGCTGAATCCTCTAAAACAAGTACGAACATATGTGTAAAAAATGTCGAATTGTATCTTGTCTTATTGAAAAGGTTTTAGTACACTGTAAGGTAGACAACATGAAGGAGGAAAATATATGCCAATTTGGTTAGGTATTCTAGTGGGCGTAGTAGCACTAGTAGCAGGCGTGGCGTTAGGATTTTTCATTGCCCGCAAATACATGATGAACTACTTAGAAAAAAATCCACCAATTAATGAACAAATGTTAAAAATGATGATGATGCAAATGGGACAAAAACCTTCCCAAAAGAAAATCAATCAAATGATGAGCGCGATGAATAAGCAACAAACGAAATAAGCGCTAAAAGACACTCGCTAAGAGTGTCTTTTCTTTTTGTTAGTTATGTAGTTTAAAACTTTTAAAAATTCAGTATTTTTGGTAAACTGAAAACATCGCTCATTTTAAGGGAGGAGGATAAAAATGAAGGTATTTATTAATTTAGCGTGGTTTTTTAAACAAGAAAAACGAGCGTACATAATCGGAATTATTATGTTATTTGGTGTCGCGCTTCTTGAACTTGTAGCTCCGAAAGTACTAGGTATTGTAGTAGATGAAATTAATAATGGAACATTAACATCTGAAAAATTGTTGAAGTGGGTTATTCTGTTAGTAGTTGTAGGGATTACTATGTACATATTACGTTATTTATGGCGTATTATGATTTTTGGATCTTCGTTAAAACTAGCCCGTCAATTACGAAAGAATTTATATGAACATTTTACAAGGATGAGCCCATCTTTCTATCAATCACGTCGTACGGGTGATTTGATGGCGCATGCGACTAATGATATTCAGGCGATTCAACAAACTGCTGGATCGGGCGTTTTAACACTTGTTGACTCATTAGCGGTTGGGGGATGTGTACTCGTAGCGATGGGTTTTACAATTAGTTGGAAGTTAACATTGTTAAGCTTAATTCCAATGCCGATTGTAGCGATTTCGACAAATTATTATGGAACGTTATTACATAAAAGGTTTCATAAAGCGCAGCAATCGTTTTCAGAAATCAATGATAAAGTGCAAGAGAGTATGAGTGGGATGAAGGTAATTCGATCACTTGGACAAGAGAAAGAAGATTTACAAGCATTTCGAAAAAAATCAGAAGATGTTGTACATAAAAATATGTTAGTCGCACGTATTGATTCGTTGTTTGATCCAACAATCTCTCTTATCGTTGGATTTTCTTTTTTAATTGCAGTGTGTTACGGGTCAGTATTAGTTGTGAGGGGTGAATTAACTGTAGGTGATCTCGTTACATTTACAACGTATTTAGGTACCCTCGTTTGGCCAATGTTAGCCTTTGGATGGTTGTTTAATATTATGGAGCGTGGGCGTGCTTCGTATGACCGTGTAGAAAAAATTCTCTCGCAAAAATCAGATGTAGTAAATAGAGAAGATGCTGTACATAAAGTAGCAAGCGGTGATGTTACATTTGCGGTCGATTCATTTTCATATAAGAAAAATGAACTGTTACAGCTAATAGATGTTCACTTTGATTTGAAGAAGGGTGAAACACTAGGAGTTGTCGGACGTACAGGAGCAGGGAAAACGACTTTATTAAAATGTTTAATCCGTGAGTATGATCATTTTAGTGGTGAATTAAAAGTTGGGGAGCGGGATATTCGCGATGTAACACTTTACGGTGTCCGTTCTGCCATTTCATACGTGCCGCAAGATCATTTTTTATTTTCAGCGAGTATTGGGGAGAATATTGCCTTCGGAAAGGCGGATGCTACATATAATGAAATAACCCGCGCTGCAGAGATTGCTTGTATTCATAATGACATCCTCCAATTTTCAGAAGGGTATGAAACGGTAGTAGGAGAAAGAGGCGTTTCGTTATCTGGAGGTCAAAAACAGAGAATCTCTATTGCACGTGCTTTATTAACGAATGCGGAAATTTTAATTTTAGATGATTGTTTATCAGCGGTAGATGCAAAAACAGAAGAAACGATTTTAAATGCATTAAAGAGGGAAAGAGCAGGAAAAACAACGATTATTACTGCTCATCGTTTAAGTGCAATTCAACATGCCAATCTTATACTTGTTGTGGATGAAGGCAGAATTGTGCAACGAGGTACACATGAACAATTAATGAAAGAAAACGGTTGGTATAAAGAAATGTACGAGAGCCAGCAGTTAGAAGCATTAGTCGAGAAAGGAGGCGTATGATGACCGGGAAGAAGCGGAGTGATTTAAGTAGATTACTTTCTTATATGAAGCCATATAAAAGGTTACTATCTTTAGCATTTATCTTTTTAGTTGGTGCAACTGTAACTGAAATGATGGGTCCTTTTTTAATTAAACAATTTCTTGATGAACATTTAGTACCACGTAACTTTGATCAATCAGCACTTGTTACTCTATTTGTAGTGTATCTTATTGCTCACTTATTAAAAGTATTATTTACTTATTTAGACTTATTGTATTTTCAAAATATCGCTTTTAAAATTGTTCAAGATATGCGTGTTGAAGTATATAATCATGTTCAAAAGTTGTCATTAAGTTTCTTTGATCGTACGCCGATTGGTACGCTTGTATCGCGCATAACGAATGATACGGAAGCAATTAAAGATTTTTATGTCAGTGTATTATCCACATTTGTCAAAAATGTAGTCTTTTTAATAGGTATTTTAGTAGCAATGTTTTTATTAAATGTAAAACTAGCTCTATTTTCTCTCGTATTAATTCCGATAATGTTTGCAATTATGGTGCTATATCGCCGGAAGAGTGCAGCCTTTTATTTAGAAGTACGTAATCAATTAAGCGTGTTAAATGCAAAGTTGAATGAGTCCATTCAAGGAATGAATATTGTTCAAGTGTTCAGGCAAGAAAAGCGTATGAGAAAAGAGTTTGAAGAAGTGAATAATAAACATTATAGTGCAGGGCGACGGACGTTAAAGTTAGACGCGTTACTTTTACGTCCAGCAACTGATTTAGTTCATATTGTGGCTATTGCGTTAGTACTTGGTTTATTTGGAATTGATGCTTTGAAGAGTCCTGTTGAAGTAGGTGTCTTATATGCGTTTGTTAACTATATACATCGTTTCTTCCAGCCTGTAAATGAGATGATGATGAAATTATCATTTTTCCAACAGGCACTTGTTTCATCATCACGTGTATTTCATTTAATGGATGAGAAAGATTTAGCTCCAGTTCAAAAAGGGGATGGAAATCCTCAAGTTGTTAATGGAGAAATTGAATTTAAAAATGTTACTTTTTCGTATGATGGAAAACGTGATGTTTTAAAAAATGTATCTTTTCACGTGAAACAAGGGCAAACAGTTGCTTTCGTTGGGCACACTGGTAGCGGAAAAAGTACTATTATGAATTTGTTAATGCGATTTTATAATATTAAGTCCGGAAATATTGTAATAGATGGTGTAGATTTAGAGAGATTTGAAGAAAGAGAAATTAGAAAGAAAATAGGACTCGTATTGCAAGATGCATTTTTATTTGCGGGAAATGTAAAACAAAATATTCGTATGTACAATGAAGAAATTACGGATGAAGAAGTAAAAGAAGCGGCACAATTTGTGCAAGCGAATACGTTTATTGAAAAATTACCAGAGCAGTATGAAACAGAAGTAGTAGAAAGAGGAGCTGCATTTTCTAGTGGTCAACGACAATTAATTGCTTTTGCTAGAACGATAGCAACGAATCCGAAAGTATTAGTATTAGATGAAGCAACAGCTAATATTGATACAGAAACAGAAGATGCGATCCAAACAGCATTACAGCAAATGCGAAAAGGGAGAACGACTATAGCAATTGCACACAGATTATCTACAATTCAAGATGCAGATCAAATTTTTGTTATGCATGATGGAGAAATAGTAGAAAGAGGAACACATCAAGAATTACTGAGTGAGCAAGGGTTGTATTATAATATGTATTTACTACAAAATAAAGGGATTTTACAAAAGGCCTTGTAATTATAAGGCCTTTTTACTTTGTTTATAAAATATGTTTGCTCTCAATTTCTATAGTATAAACGTCGTGACCCTTTATTAAAGTTGTACATATTGTATGTATACGAAATGAAAAAAATTGATAGGAGCTTTTATATGCAAGATAGATCTAGTTCAAATATTACGTTTATCGATGTGTCTCATTGGGAAGGGAACATTGATTGGAATGCAGTGAAGGGATCGGGTATTTCAGCGGCGTATGCAAAAGCGACAGAAGGTGTGAATAATCTTGATCCTACTTTGGTTCAAAATGTACAAGCAGCACGAAATGCGAATGTATTAATCGGTGCATACCATTTTGCACATCCAGAACTAAATGATGCAATTTCAGAAGCGAAACATTTTGTGAATATATTACAAAGCAATCAGACAGACTTAATGCCAGTTTTAGATTTAGAATCACCGATAGATCCGAGTAATAGTAATTTAACTGGTACTGCTATATCTAATTGGGCAAGAAGTTTCATAAATTATGTGAAACAGGCTACTGGAAAAGATGTCATGTTATATACAGGAGTTTGGTATATTAATGAGTTTGGAATTAACGGATTAAGCGATATTCCACTTTGGATTTCTAAATACTCTAGTACGCCGCCTGCTGATGCTGGTGGATGGACAGAGTGGACAGCATGGCAATACACAGATTCTGGTCAAATTTCAGGTGTAGTAGGAAATTGTGACGTATCAGCAGCGGTTTCATTAGAAGCTTTGCAAGGAAATGGAACAAATGGTGGTGGAAATGTTTCTCCACCTAGTACTGCTACTGCAGTCTACGGCGTTGCTGTAATTAAAGGCGATAATGTAAATTTACGGGGTGGACCATCTTTACAATCTAGTGTAATTCGCCAGCTAAATAGAGGAGAATCATATGAAGTTTTGAATGAACAAGATGGTTGGCTTGCTTTAGGTGGAAACGAATGGATATACTATGATCCAAGTTACATTCAGTATAAACATTATGTGGCGACTATTACTGGTGATAATGTGAATCTGCGGGATGCTCCATCATTAAATGGAAATGTTATAAGACAGTTACATCGCGGTGAGGCTTATAGAGTATGGTGTAAGCAAGATGGCTGGCTTGGTTTAGGTGGAAATGGCTGGATATACTATGATTCAAGTTATGTTCAGTATGGTGTACAATAAAATGCACGTAAAAGGTATCTCGCCTGAGATTCCTTTTATTCTGCTATTTGCGAGCAACCTGAAACAATCAGTAGGGAATGAGAAAAATCGCTTATTAAAGTCTCTCTTCATTAAAAATATGTGATTTTTACAAAGTGTATATTGAAAGCATAGTATAATATAATGGATGTTTATAAAAATAAATGAAAATGGAATAAAGGAGTAAAGATATGGATTATGTGCTAATAGGTGTGATTTTATTATTATTAGCTGTAGTATTCGTGCTGTTCTATAAAAATAAACAGCTAGAATCAGAGAGTCAGCAAGTAGAATTTGAAAAGAAACAAGCAATTGAAACGTATGAAACTGAAATTGCAGCTACGGTTACAGAGCATAAAGAACAACAAAATACATTGAAAAATATGGAACAGAAGAAATACAATGATTTACAAATAAGTGCAGCTAGAGAACTTGAAAATATGCGTATGATGAAAAATCAATTAGCTATGCAACATAGTAAAGAACGAAGTGAAATACAAGAAAAACATAGTAACGAAATACACATGTTTCAAAAGTTAATTGCAAATTTGCGAGAGTATACGAAAAATGGAGCTGAAGTGAATACACACGAAACATTACATTATATGAAGCGTGGCTTCGTAGAGCAAGGCATAATACTAGACACTGAATTGCATATTATGCCAAATGTTTTTATTAGAAATCAGCATGGAGGAAATGATTGTCGCATTCATCATCTTGTCTTAAGTAAAACGGGTATGTATCTACTTGAGACGAAAGAATGGACAGGGAAATTAATTCATGGCTTAACGAAAGAAAATGCTAGTATATATTCATTTATGATTGATGAAATTGGCAAGTATCAACAAGAAGTAGAGAAAGAAGAGACATTTGAATGCGTTACAGGTGAAGATTCATTAACGATACAAGTGAAAAATGAAGGGAATCCAGTATATAGAGCGAAGAAATTATCTCATATTCTATACAATTGTTTAAAAGAAATACAAGTTGATATTGTAAAGGAAAAAGTAAAACCGATTGTATATTTTTATAATGAGAGTGGGAAAGAAGTGCTAGATCTGTCTGAAGAAAAAACGCCGAGATTAAAAGATAGAGAGCAAATTGTAACGTTCTTCAGAAATGAGATCTTAACAGGGAAAGTAATATATACAGATCAAGAGTTAGAAAAACTTCGAGAAATCATTAGCCGGATGAATTATAAAATAAATTAAAAAGAGGTGGGCTTTTTGAGTGCTATATTAAGGGGTATTTTGTATGTTTATGTTTGTTTGTATATACTAATGTATCTTGCGTTTATGTTTGTTATTGATGTGGTTCATATGTCAGTAAGTGTAAAAAGTATGTTTGTAGTAGTCATGCCATTTGCTATATTAGTCGTAATTCAAAAGTTCGTCTTACGTACTTCTGTAAATCATAATACAGAAAAAAAGCAAATGCTAGGTGTAATGATAGTAGGTTGTATTCTATTGATAGTGTGCACTGCGCAATTAAGTATGAATACATACACCTCTAAGTTTAATCAAGATCAGTGGTTACATGCTGAAGAGAAACGGGTACATATGGTAGATGATCTAATGCAAAAATATAAATTAACAGGGAAGTCAAATGAAGAAATCACAAAATTATTAGGAACGCCTACTGAAACGAGAAATGGAGAAGAAGGGATTACCACTTCGTACTATCTTGGAAATGAACGTGGCTTTATTTCAATAGATAGTGAACAGCTTGTTTTACAATTTGATAGAGATGGTAGAGTTATGGAATATAAGGTGCATAGAGGTTAAAGAAATGTAGAGGGAAGCTATATATTATAGCTTCTTTTTATATTCCAATATAGTAAATGTAGGCAAATAGTAGTCATTCCTATCTATACGAATCGGAATGAGTCTGTTATATTGTAAATGGTTATGTAGTTTAATAGTTTACTAGATGTCCTATATTTTGGTTGAGGAGGGGGAAATTAACACGAATTTAATTATGGCGTGTTAAGTATTATGATGAAAAAAAGATTTTATAATGTTTTAGCTGCATCGATTGTATTTAGCGTGGTAACGATTCCGAATTATTCCTATGCTAATGAGTTGGAAAAAACTGTAGCGGTTTCACCTGATGAACAAGCTTTAAAAAGTATTGAAAACCATATGAAAGAGGAAGATGGTCGAGGAGAAGATAAAGGAGTAAAAAATGAAGTGCAAGGCGAATTTCTTGTACAAATAGTGAAAGAAGTACCTTTATATGATTCTAGTAATTTTCAAAAAGAGACAGGGGTTCACATTTCGAATCAAGTTGTAAAAGCTGAGAAGAGAAAAGGAAACGCTTACTATGTTCGGACTTCATCTGGAACTGGATGGATAGAAAATAGTGAGGGGAATGTAGAGGTTAAAGAATTTCACCCTTTATTAAGTGAAAAGTTGGTTATTAATGAAGTAACCTCTACTTACTCTGAACCATTTACTTCATACAAAGAAGAAAATGTATTGGAGCCACAAAATATTCAAGCAATTGGACAGGCCGGAGAATGGTTCCAAGTAAAAATAAATGATGAGATAAAATGGATTTATTCACCTTCAGCAAAATTTGAAGGAACAAAAGCTTCAATTATTCAAGAGGCAACACCAGCACGTACAAAACGTGCAGCAGTTATGTATGCTGCACCAATAGAAGAGAAAACAACGGATATTTATGGTGTAACTTTAAAAGAAATGATTGTACCGAAAGGAAATGAAAATATCCGTCCCGGTTATGCGATGAAGCCGGAGTATATTACGATTCATGAGACAGATAATTACAGTGTTGGGGCAAATGCTAAAAACCATGCAATATATTTATATAACCAAGCAACGGGAACGGAAGATCGTTCAGCGTCATGGCACTTTACGGTAGACGATAAAGAAATTTACCAACATCTTCCATTAAACGAAAATGCTTGGCATGCAGGAGATGGAGCAGAAGGAACTGGAAATCGAGAATCAATTGCGATTGAAATTGCTGTAAACGAAGATGGTGATTATAATAAAGCTGTTGAAAATGCTCGTAAATTAACAGCTTACTTAATGGGAGAATTACATATTCCTTTAGAAAATGTGAAGAAACATCAATTCTGGAGTGGAAAGAATTGTCCGGCTATTATGATTAAAAATAATGCGTGGGAACCATTCTTACAAGGAACAAAGGTTTATTATGATGCGAACCATAAAGATGATATAACAGGTGGTTGGTACGAAGCAGACATTCGTGAATTAGATAAACGAGGCATTATGATTGGGGATGGGAAAGGTTCTTATTGGCCAGAGCGTCTTGTCACACGTGGCGAATTTGCGAATTTAATTTCAAGATCATTACAGTTACCTGAAGGATCATCGAATTTTAATGATTTAAATACAGCACATCCATCGCTAATAGATGGTATTAATCGTGCAGCAACTGCCGGGATAATAAGTGGTAGAGGAAATGGGACGTTTGCTCCAAATGATACGATTAAACGAGATGAAGCTGTTATCATGATTGATCGTGCACTGCAATATAAAAAAATTAAAGGTAACTTAGTTCCGTTACCATTCTCGGATCAAGATTTAGCATATGATAAACAAGCTGTACAACGTGTTTATGGATTAGGTATTGTAAAAGGAAATGAAAATAATGAATTTATGCCGAAAGGTTCTGCAACGCGTGGAGAATCGGCAGCATTTATTAATAGAATGTTAAAAGTAATAGAAAGTAAATAATAAAAAAGCACTCGCTTTTGCGAGTGCTTTTTTATTTTTCAATATGTTACGGAAGGGAGAGAAGGATTTTGAGTGGAATAAGGAATGAAAGCGGAGGTGATGCATATATATGGATGCATTGGGTTGTTTTTATCTCGCTATTTGCGGGCAATAAGACTCCCACTTCAAAGTTTCACTTTATCATATTGTATAAATGAAAAGGAGGTAAGACGGTGAAAGCAATCCCGACTGATGTCCTGAGTAAAGAATTAATGGAAAGAGAAGGAGTTATATCTATTACAGTAAAGGAATTTGAAAAGATAGAAGTAGCCGGAGTAGTAGTCGCTGGTCCGGCAGTTATTTTGATTAATCAAGATTAAGTACATATTATTGAAATAAAAAGCATCCATCTAGGATGCTTTTTATTTGTATACAAGGAAGAATATGATGGATAATTGCTTTACTGGAGGGAAAGTCTGTGGCAATTATTATAACGATGTTAGTAATGGGAGTTTTATTAGGATTTGTTGGAGCAGGGGGAGCTGGTTTTATTATCGCAATACTCACTTTAGTATTCCACATTCCTATTCATGTTGCGCTTGCAACGTCTTTAACTGCAATGGCATTTACGACATTATCTGGGGTTATAAGTCATTATCGTGAAGGAAATGTTGTAGTTACTATAGGAGGGATTGTTGGTGGATGTGGAGCACTTGGTTCTTATATTGGTGCAAAGCTTGGTTCACTTATACCACCGCATCTTCTTCATTGGTTTACAGCTGGGATGTTATTTTTATCTGCAATTTTTATGTTTGTTAAATTAATTAAGTTTCAAAATAGGGAAGAACTACTTTTAGCAGAAATTAAAGATTTTTCGAAAGAAAATATAATGAAATGTATATGTCTCGGATTAGTCACTGGAATGATGGCTGGTTCATTTGGGATTGGTTCTGCACCATTTATTCAACTTGGATTAATGGCTCTATTAGGATTAACAATCCAGCAATCTGTAGGAACAACAATGCTTGTCATATTGCCGATTGCGATTGGAGGTGGGCTAGGATATAGTTCAGAAGGCTACCTAGATTATATACTGTTATTGCAAGTATTAATGGGCACGATGTTAGGAGCGTATATCGGGGCGAAGTTTACAAATTATGCACCACGTATGCTTTTGAAGCTTTCAATGATTATGACACCAGTTGTAGCTGGATGTATGTTATTGATGGAATAAAAATAATATAGCAAACTAATATGTTTTACGAATGAATTATGTAAGTAATTCATATTTCCCATATAAAAGGATTTACTTTAATATAATGAGTGTAAAGTTCGAGTATTCGAAGTACTACTTGAATTATATCCCTATCCCTTTTCTAAAAATGCGAACAAGTTTTGCCCTATTCTATTCAATAATTAATTGCATAGAAATATATTGTTCGATGACCATTATGGAACGTACATAATGGGAAAATCCCGATCCTTAAAGAGGATGCCCCTAATCTTCATGTGAAAATATGATCGGATAAGAAAGCTGACCAATTTATGGTCGGCTTTCTTTTTGTTCAAAAGTTATTTCTTCTTTAATTTCTGTTTGCAATAATAAAGCTTTTCCGAAACGACGTTTACATTCCGCACGCACTTTTTCAATGGCTAGTAGCTGAGTAGTGGCGGGAACTGTTACGATAGCTTGGCGTGGTTTTCGATTTTCTTCACAAAAGACACATTCCACAACATATTTAGAAATCATATTTTCATCCTTCCGTTTTTAATTTCTAAGAAGGGATTGTCTATGAAGTTAATGTGATTTTTCGTCATTAGTTTACTTTTTTCCTCCTTTTTCAAGGAGAAAATGATAAAAAAGGTGAATTTTTGTAGGGGAGGGATGTATATGGAAAGATGGATAGGTTGTGCAGCAGTATGTATAAATGAAAAAAATGAAGTTTTAATGGTGTTGCAAGGGCAAAAGGGTGAAGAAAAAAGGTGGTCTGTTCCAAGTGGAGGGCTTGAAAAGGGAGAGACACTAGAAGAATGTTGTATTCGAGAAGTTTGGGAAGAAACAGGTTACAATGTGGAAGTTGTAAAGAAAATATACGAAAAAGAAGGTATTACATATGGGGTTCCTGTATACATTCATTATTATGTCGTTAAAAAAATAGGCGGTAGTATGAAAATCCAAGATCCTGATGAGTTAATACATGAAATTGCTTGGAAGAGGATAGATGAAATGAAGGAATTAACGCTATCTTTCCCGGAGGATTATGAGGTTTTAAATAAATATATAAATAAAAAAGCGAGTGTTTAAACACTTGCTTTTTCAATGTATCCACGACAAGAAAAGCGGAACGATAACTAAACTAGCTCCTGCTGTTAAAAGCATAGATAAACTTGCAATGGTTCCTTCTACAGGGCCGATTTCGAATGCTTTTGATGTACCGGTTCCATTTGCGCTAGTGCCTAACATAATGCCTTTTGCGAGCGCTGTTTTAATACGGCATATACGTATGAGAGCAGGTCCGAGCAATGCTCCTGTTAACGCAGTTAAAACAACAAATACAGCTGTTAATTGTGACATACCACCGATCATTTCTGAAATGGCCATTGCAATTGGTGTCGTTACAATATGAGGCGCTAAACTATGTTCTAACGATGAATCAATTTGAAAATAATTAGCTAGTAGTGCTGAAGTAATAACTGATAAAAATGAGCCGACAATGACATTAAGTAAAATAGCTATTCCATGTTTCTTGAGTAAATCAAAGTATTTATAGATTGGCCATGCGAAAGCAACTGTTGCAGGCTTTAATAATTCTGTTAACCATTGACCACCTGTTTCATATGTTTCATAAGTTGTGTCTAGTCCGAGTAATAAAGCAATTAAAATAATAGGGCAGACGAGAAGAGGAGAAAGTAAGCTCCAATTCCAGCGTTGATACATTTTCTTCGATATCCAATATGTGAATAGTGTTAATAGTAAACAAAGAAAGCCGATCATTGTGTTGATCCTTTCCGCTTTAGTAGCAATTCTGTTAGGAGTCCTGTAGCGAGAGTGACACAAAGTGTACTAATCATAATAATTAAAATGAGATCGATTCCATATTGTGATAGTGTATCTTTGTAGCGTATGACAGCGACTGCAGAAGGAATGAAAAATAAAATAAGTTCTTTTAATAAAAAGTCTGCTCCGTCCTGTACCCACTCTTTTTTCACTAGGTTAAATTTTAATGAAATTAACAATAAAAAAATACCGAGTATACTTCCTGGAACTGGGAGGTGTGCCTGTTTTGCAATCCATTCACCTGTCCAAGCGAAACAAAATAATAATAAAATTTGTCCGCTTAATTTCCACCATTTCATACAGTACCCACCTCTTTCTTTTTTTACATAAAAATTGTAAAAAAGAATTAACAATTTCTACTATACGTTCATTCGAAAAATTTGTCTAATATATAAATTATATGTTATTAATATATTAGATGTATTAATTGAAAGTGAAAAGGGTGTCCAAAATGGAATTACGGCATTTGCAATATTTTGTTGTAGTGGCAGAGGAGTTACACTTTGGACGAGCAGCTGCTCGTTTACAAATGACACAACCACCGCTTAGTCAACAAATTCAGCAATTAGAAAAAGAAATGGGAGTTATGTTATTTTCAAGAACGAAGAGAAAAGTTGAATTAACAGAAGCTGGAGAAATGTTTTTAAAAGAAGTAAAAAAAGCGTTCGAACAAATTGATAAAGCAGTAGAAGTTGCACAAAGTGCCCAAAGGGGAGAAGTGGGATCACTTTCAATTGGTTTTGTAGGTGCGGCGATATATGATATTTTACCATCTATCGTAAGGGAGTATAGAAAGAAATTTCCGAGAGTGTCTGTTGCATTACATGAACTGTCAACACCGGATCAGGTGCATGCACTTCACGATAACCGTATTGATATTGGCTTTTTGCGTCCGCCAATTCCAACGCAATTACTAGAGTTAGAACCAATTCAAAAGCTTTCTTGTACGTTATGTTTACCGAAGGCACATCCACTTGCTGAAAAGGATGAAATACATATTGAAGATTTAAGAGACGAACCGTTCGTATTTATTACGAGACCGGTATGGCCAGCGTTATACGATACAATTTTATCACTTTGCCGCGACGTAGGATTTAGTCCACACATTGTACAAGAAGCAACGGAATATCAAACAGTTATGGGACTTGTAGCGGCAGGAATCGGAATTACGGTAATACCTGTATCGGCGAATAAATTGTATAAAACCGAAGTCGTATATAAAGAGTTATGTGATTCTAATTTTGTTGCAGAAATGTCAGTAGCGTACAAAAAAATGAATACTAATCCAGAACTTTTAGAGTTTTTGAAAATTGCAAGAGAGAAGAAAAGAATAGAAGTTGAGGATGAGATTAATTAATTTGTTAAAAAGTACACCTCGTTAAACACTAAAGCGGAAATGCAATATAATTGCATTTCCGCTTTAGTGTTCTTTTTTTAGTTCTATACTAAAGAGATAAACATGTTCGTTTTTTTGTAATAGTTGGTCAATAGCAGTTTTTTCCTCAAGCATTGGAATTCTTACGGTTTCTTTATTCGTTTTTATTATAGCCGCTAAAGTCGTCTTTTGATTGTATGTTAAGTTTATAGCAGATTGAAGAGTAGTAGAGGTAGAGCTATTTATGATTGGAGGTGCTTCTTCAGGAGCGAGCATGGAACTACCTTCAATATTAACATACCAATGTTTTTGCACTTGTACATCTTTATCGAGTTGGGATTGAGGTGGTAAAAAAGAAAGCTTTACTTTCTTTTTTTGAAAATGGGAGGTAGCTATATTCGCAATTACGTTTGTTTTTTTACCATTTTGATAATAATCAATTGTAGCATGTATTTCATCTTTTTCATTTTTTAGGGTAACGTTATAAAACATGCTGTCTCCTTCTTGAAAAGGAGTCATTTGTAAAATAGAAGATTGCTCTTCTGTTAATTTGTATGGCTCAACAATGGCGATCTCATTGTTTTTAAGTGAGCTACAACTTGTGAGAAATAATAAAAATAAGATTGATAGTAATTTTATGCGCATGCAACCCCCTCTTTTTTACAATTATATTCTGAATATGATTTATTTTCCATTTTATTTTCTAGGACTAAAGACTTAGAAAAAATTCAGATTGTAGTGCGATGTTTAAAATGTCATATTTTTATACACTAGTAGTATAGAATGAGTATGGTATGAAGTAAGGTAGGGGAAGAACATATGTCTTTATGTCAGTTAGTGAGAAAAAATATAAGAACATTTGCTGCCAAAAGGATGAAGCAATTCATGTGGGTTGCTATGAGTACTATGATTTTATTTTTTATGATATCGCTCCAATTTAATGAAGGAGCTATTGGGAAATTAGAGACTACACTTTTATTTCAAATGAGCTTTTACATGCTGTTTATTGTATTCATTTTTATTTGTATTTTTACTACATATAAAATAACGTTTTCTCTTCTGCAAGTGAGGAAAGAGGAAATTAAATCTTATGTAGCAGAGAGTAGGAAGAGAAATGACGTACTATGTTTATTATGTCAGGAGCAATTATTTATTTATGGAGCAGCGTTTGTTTTTGGATTAGTGAATGGGATGTTATTTTTGAAATTATTTACGATTATCTTTATGAAAATAGCAGGAATACAAGGGATAAATAGTGCACCGATTACAATATATGCAATAGTAGTTGTTAGTATAATTATGATTGTGGTCGTCCTATTATCGATGATGCAATGTTTTCGATTTGTTCAAAGTTTACAAGATTAAAATTCGTTTTAATTTAAGGAAAAGGCATGAGAAATCATGCCTTTTCTTATTTTACACATAAAAATAATCATGTTAAAGTGTAAAGACCTGACAAAGAATGGGAAGGAAAGGTTGTATAGTATGACAAATGAACAATCAATTGTAAAGGTTGAGCGGTTAACGAAGCGAATCGGTTCAAAGACACTTGTAGAAAATATTAGTTTCGAAGTTAAAAAGGGTGAAGTAGTTGGCTTGCTCGGACCAAATGGTGCTGGAAAAACGACTTTAATGAGAATGATGGTCGGCATGATTCGTATGACAGAGGGTGAAGTTTGGATTGACGGTCAATCTGTAAAAAAGCAATTTGAAAGTACTGCTGCGAAAATTGGAGCAGTAATTGAGACACCGGAATTTTATCCTTTTTTGAGCGGCTATGAAAATTTAACATATTTCGGACGAATGAATGGTAACGTGACGGAAGAACGTATCGATGAAGTAGTGAAATTGTTAGGGATGGGACAAGTAATTGACCGAAAAGTAAAAGCATATTCACTCGGCATGAGACAACGTTTAGGAATTGCTCAAGCGCTTATTCACGATCCAGATGTATTAATATTAGATGAACCAACGAATGGATTAGATCCTAGTGGAATACATGAAATGAGAATGTACATAAAGAAAATTGCACATGAACAAGGGAAAGCGGTACTTGTATCTAGTCACTTACTTTCAGAAGTTGAATTAATGTGTGATAGAGTTATCATTATTCAGCATGGAGAATATGTGGCGACGCAAAATATTCAGCATAATCAAAGAGAAGAGATGGAGACAATCCGTATACGTGTAGATGATGCGAATAAAGCAGCAGAAATGTTAGACCAAGATGTTTTAATAAAAGGTAATGATCTACTTATTCATGTAAAAGATGAAGAAATCCCAAATGTTATTCGTATATTGCTTGAGAAAAATATTCAAGTGTATCGTGTATATGAAGAAAGAAAAACGTTAGAAGAGCAATTTTTAGAATTAACAGGGGGAAAAGATATTGTTTAATTTAGTGTATAACGAACTGTATAAAATATTTAAGCGAAAGCGAACGATTATTCCCTTTGCAGTTATTGCAGTATTAATAATTGGATTAGGGTGGGTTACGGTAAAGTATTTAGAACCGGAAACAAAAGGATGGAAAGCCGATTATACAGAACGAACTGTAGAAATAGAGAAAAAGCTAGGTATGAAAAAAGAAGCTATATTAGCAGAACGATCTGGGGACGAGCTTGTAAAGGAATATCAGCTTAAGATGAAGCATTTAGATACAGATACAGCACCGGCAAGCAGTTCTCCGCTTTCTTTCATGAGAGATACAGGTTTTATCGTATTTCCAATATTGCTCCCATTTATCCTCGTGTATGCAAGTACAATTTTTGCGAATGAATATAGCTGGGGAACATATAAATTTTTAACGATACGACCAGCGAGTCGATTTAAAATTTTGACAGCTAAATTTTTAGCAATTGTGATATTTGCAGCGTTATTGTTTATATTTAATATGATTTTCTCCACTTTATGTGGACTTGTTATTTATAAATTCCAACAGCCTGCATGGAGCGAGCTTATTTTCCAAGATGGAAATATTATAAAACAAAATATTTTTGTGGAAGCTAGTAAGTATTATATCTTATCGTGGTTGCCGACGATTGTGTACGCAGCGTTTGCATTTATGATTTCTGTATTAACAAGATCTAGTGGAGGCGCGATTGGTATTTCACTATTTCTTGCTTTATCAGGAAATATTGCATTATTAGCAGCGACTAGATATGATTGGGCGAAATATTTATTGCCAGCAAACACAGATTTATACAGTATTTCAAAGAATGGAAGTTTTATTGATGGAGTAACATTCCCGTTTGCTTCATGTATGTTATTACTATATTTATTTGTATTTTTAAGCATTTCCTATACAGTATTTTTAAAACGCGATTTAACTTAAAAAAGGAGCCGTTAAGTATTTCTTAACGGCTCCTTTTTTATGCAAATTGTTTAAGTGCTTTTTCAGCTAACAAAGCGAAGTATTCTGCACTTATAGGTAATGCTTGCTCATCTACTGTAAAAGCTGGATGATGCCATTCATGTGTACCACTCGTTCCCATAAAAACGAATGAACCAGGTATTTCTTGTTGATAAAAAGAAAAATCTTCTCCGGCCATTGACGGGGTAGGAGAGATGATATTTAAATTCATTTTTTCAGCAACTTGAGAGGATAAGTTTGTTAAAGATGTATCGTTATGAACAGCAGGAGGACCTGCATAAAAACGAAATTCTGTTTTTACACCTAATGCATCAGAAACTCCTTGAATAATACGTTTCATTAGTGCAGGAATCTTTTCACGTGTTTCAGTTTGGAATGTACGTACAGTTCCTTCCAGCGTTGCTTTTTCAGGAATTACGTTCCACGTATTTCCTGAATGGATGTTTGTGACACTGACGACGGCATTATGTGAAGAGCTTATATTTCGGCTTACAATTGTTTGGAGTGCCATCACGATTTGAGAGGACGCGACAATAGGGTCTACCCCAGCATCAGGTACAGCTGCATGTGTACCAACTCCGTGAATTTTAATTTCAAATCGATCGACCCCGGCCATCAGTGGACCATCTTTAATACCGATTGTACCTACTGGTAAATCAGGTTTATTATGCATACCGAAAATAGCTTGCACGCCATGTAAATGCCCGGCTTCAATTATTTTGCGAGCACCATTGCTACTTTCTTCAGCTGGTTGGAATATAAAGCGTACAGTTCCGCTAAGAGAAGATTCTTTTTCTTTTAATAAATAAGCGGCACCTATAATAGCAGCTGTATGAAAATCATGCCCACAAGCATGCATTTTACCGGGAATTTTTGAAGCGTACGGTAAATGTGTTTCTTCTTGAATAGGAAGGGCATCAATATCAGCACGGATTGCTATAATTGGTCCGCTATTATTCCCTGAAATTTCAGCAATAACGCCTGTTTCTAAACTAGAATTTATAATCGTAATGTTTTTCTCTTCTAACCAATTTTTTATAGTCTTCGTCGTTTCAAATTCTTCGTATGATAATTCTGGATGCTCATGTAAATTTCGACGAATAGAAATTAGCATCTCAGTTAATTGCTCTAGATTTGCTGCCACGTATAATGCCTTCTTTCTTAATTAATGTATTTACATTAATTATACAATAAGAAAAGAGAGGATTCTCAAATGAAAATCCTCTCTCGTTTTATGCTGCCAATTTTTTGTGTGTATGATGTTTATGATAACGCCCACGCATTGCATAGGCAATTTGCGGGATTGCAATACCGATTAAAATAAGTGATACACCGATCCATTGTGAAGATAGCACCGCTTCTTTTAAAACGAATACAGACATAATTGTTGTAACTGGTAGTTCTGCTGCACCAAGAATAGTCGCTAAGCCAGAACCGATCTTTGGAATACCGATTGTAAAGGCGATAGAAGGAATGACGATACTAAATGTTCCTAATCCTAAACCGTATTTCCAAAGTCCTTCAGAAATTGCACCGCTAAAAATAAATGTTGGCGGGAATACGATCATTACTAAAGTTAAAGCGCCAGTCATTAAGAGAACACCGCGCGGTAATGAAGGTACTTCAACAGCAACTTTTCCGCTCACGAAAATGTATGTTGCGAATGTAACAGCAGATAATAAACCTAGTATGATTCCAGTCATATCGAAATCACCTGCTGATTTTTCTAGTAAACCACTTGATAAAAATGTACCTGCAAGTAAGAAAATAACGGAAATAACCTTTTCTCTTGAAGGTAATGTTTTTGTTGCGACTGCTTCAATAATAATTCCGACCCAAACGAATTGGAATAAAAGTATAATTGCAATAGATGCTGGTACAGTTTTTAATGAAGCATAATAAAAAATTCCAGTAAAACTTGCAGATGTACCTGCAACGAATAAAATTAACGCTTGTTTTAATGGAACACGATGTCTAGAAAATAGAAGAGTAATAGCAAGCAAAATAATCCAACCGAACAAATATTGGCTGCCAATTACCTCTCCAAGTGAAAATCCTTCTGCATAGGCAAGTTTAACGAAAATAGCTAAAATCCCATAACTACACGCTCCTAATAAAACTAAAAGAGAATAACGAAGCATGAAAAATTCCTCCCATCTATATGAAATTGTTCCTAACGGACATATATAACTAGAGGGAAGTATACAAAATTAAAAATAAAGGGTCAAATAAAAGAAAAGTGTGACATTTTATAGAATAATAATAAAAGTATGATATTTATGCATAATCTTGAAATTAGTAATAATAAAAGTATTGTAAAATCAGCTTCGTATTGTATAAAGACAGCATTTGAAAAAAATATTTTTTAGGGATATAGAAGGGTAGTCCATTATAGTGTGCTAATCATTTGAGAAACTATGTTACCTTTGTTATGTTAATAACAATTAGAGAAGTTTCTTAGTCCAATTAAGATTGTTCTATATAATAGAAGGAAATGAAAACGTTTTATTAGAAACTGTTTGTAAGGGTAGTTTTTCTTATTATCACGTTGTTAAAGTGAGTTCACGAATTGTTCATAGTATTTTTATGTGTTTTTGCTACAATATGTAAGGAGAGGAGTGGAATCATGCAAGATATTAGTATTTTTTTAGCGTTTGGCGCTGGATTTTTATCATTTATTTCCCCATGTTGCTTACCGCTTTATCCGGCATTTTTATCGTACATAACAGGTATGTCGGTTTCTGAGTTGAAAGAAGAAAATGCAATGCTTCGCAAAAGAAGTATGATACATACAGCGTTTTTCTTACTTGGATTTTCAATTATATTTATTGCAATTGGATTTGGTACAAGTTTTATTGGAGGCATCTTTACAAATTATAAAGATTTAATTAGACAGTTAGGTGGTATATTTATCATCGTGTTCGGTCTTATTATTGTCGGTGTGTTTAAGCCAAAGTTTTTAATGCAAGACCGTAAATTTACGTTTAAAAATCGTCCGAGTGGCTATTTGGGATCCGTTCTAATTGGGTTGGCCTTTGCTGCAGGATGGACACCATGTACTGGACCTATTTTAGTGTCTGTAATTGGATTAGCTGCAACAAATCCAGAATCAGCAATGATTTATATGATAGCATACATACTTGGGTTTGCTATCCCATTTTTCGTACTATCATTCTTTATTACGAAAATGTCTTGGATTAAAAGAAATAGTATGAAATTCATGAAGATTGGAGGATATGTTATGATTGTCATGGGTATCTTCCTATATTTCAACTGGATGACGAAAATTATCGTATATTTCTCAAGTTTATTTGGTGGTTTTACCGGTTTTTAGTATTATTCTGTGAAAATGTTGGAAATACTAACGGAAAAGCATATAATGAAAGTATATTTTGCATATAGCCACAAAAAAGGATGAGAAAATATGAACATAGTTGTTTTATCCAGTATCGTTGCTGTTTGTATGGCTGTTGGTGCGATGTTTATTCGTTTAAAAGCAGCTAAGAAACCGGCAACATTGAAAAAAATTATACTCCCACCATTTTTTATGAGCACGGGAGCGTTGATGTTTGTTTTTCCTGAATTTCGATTAACTCCAGCAGAAATGTTAGAAGCAATTGGCGTCGGTTTGTTTTTCTCTATTTTTCTTATTAAAACATCTAAATTTGAAATTAGAGGACAAGAGATTTATTTGAAGCGTTCAAAAGCATTTGTTTTTATATTAATTGGATTACTTGTCGTGCGGATTGTATTTAAAACATACTTAAGTCAATCTCTTGATTTAGGACAACTTAGTGGCATGTTCTTCTTACTGGCGTTCGCGATGATTGTGTCATGGAGAATTGCTATGTACCGTTCCTTTACGAAATTACAGAAGGAAATGGAAAAAGAAGATGGTTTTTATAATGAAAAAGATATGAAATTAACTTAAAAACTGTATATGTATAAAATAAAAAGACAGCGTCAAAGGCGCTGTCTCTTTTATTGAAAATAATGTGAAGTTATTTTGCGAGTAAAGACTTATAGTTTGAATAATCAATCTCTTTTTCTTGTAGTTTTTTTACTAAAAATTTATGATCACGCTTCGGTGTAGCAATAATATATCCTTTGATAATTAAATCTTGTGTAATTTGAGAGGCTTTTTCTTGTAATGCCAGTTCTCCGATTTTGCCAGCAATTTTTGATTTAGCAACATCGCGAAATAGTTCTGGAACAGGACTTACGAGCTCTTCTAACAATTGTTTTTGTTCTTCATCCCATAAATGTCTAGTTTTATTAATATAGTGCTCTTCCCAATCTAAAATGGACATACCATCTTCTTTAGGTAATCGTTTTAGGAATTTTCTGAACATAAAGTATCCACCGATAGACATAAGTCCTAATAAAATAACAGTCCATAGCACTATGAACCAACTGAACCATCCTTCGAGCAAGCTTATCCCCCCTTAATGATTGCGGTTTTCTTTTATTCATATTATAAACAGTGATATTCATAGAAAGCAAGAACGCCTGGTCAATTTGACCAAGCGTTATCATTTAAACAAAGTATAGTTGTTCAACACATAAATTATTATTATCATCTTCTACATATTCAATGATTAATGTGCCAACTTTACGATCTTTATCTTCAGTTGTGAAAATAGAGTAAGAAGTAAAACGTGCTGTTGATAGGCCGCTTATATGTGTAGGTAAAGAAATGTAGTCGTTATCGCGGAAGAATTCCATCAGTTCAATATCTTCAAATTCTTTTCGATCAACTTGTTTGTTTGTATAGCGGCGTTGAAGTTGTTTTAAAGACTCATTCCAAGAAATTGCTTTTGTATCGTATACCATTGTTCTATCTCCTTACTGTATGTAATCATTAAGAACATACGTTCTAAATTAGTATACTCTTTTTATTAGAAAAGGGAAAGCAAAAAATAATGTAAGCTTGGATTTCCAAGCTTACATTATTGATGCGTCCGTCATAATCTCTATTTTTATTATAAGTTAGATAAGATTAAGAAACAAGATGATATATATTCTGTTTATAGTTTTCAAAATTCTGTATATTATAGGTGTACTAAAGTGCAAGGGAATGAGAGGAATGGCATATGTAATTTCACTCCAAGGACCGATGGCAAGTGGGAAAACAACATTGGCTATAAGGTTAGAGCGATGTGGATTTTCAATTATATATGAAAATCCATATCCAATTGTAGAAAAGAGAAAACAATTAAATTTGGATATGAATTCAAAAGAAGGGTTTATTATAAATCAAAAAATGTTCATGGAAGCAAAAATAAAGGAGTTTCAAAATGTGAAAGATTCAGTCGTGATTTTTGATCGCGGACCAGAAGATATTGAATTTTATACACTCTTTTATCCGAAAATGATAGGGAAAGAGTGGGATATAGAAACAGAATTAAAAGATGAATTGTATAAATTAAGAGAATGCTGTTCGGATGCAATTTTTTATTTAGATGTTACGAAAAAGAATGTATATGATAGAAAAAATAATGATAGGACAAGAAACCGCAGTACATTTGAAGAACTATTTAAATTAGTAGAAACTGAAAAAGAATGGTATAAACAATTTCCTGTAACTTATGTGGACACGAATACATTAACAGTGGATGAGTTAGAAGCATATTTTATGGGCTGGTTAAAGGAGAAAGGACTATGAAAAAAATATTATTATTCGTATACCCAACATTTGCGGAGTTTGAAATTACAGTAGCAACAGCATTGTTGAAAAAGAAATATGAAATCATTACTGCGGGCTTAACAAAAGAGTTGATTATAAGTGAAACAGGATTGCAAGTACAACCGCATATAGAATTAAGTGAAGTGCGTGTAGATGAATATGAGGGGATTATGATTCCAGGGGGAGACGCAGTACATATGAAAGACGCAGATATTCTCTTTTCAGTCATTCGCCAATTTTCTGAAAAAGTAAAATTAGTAGCTGCGATTTGTGCTGGACCGTATGCGATAGCAAAAGCAGGCTTATTCAAAGACATCTCGTATACAGTGACTATGGATTATAAAAAATTAGATTGTTTTCCAGTAGAAAATTTTGTGTATGAAGAAGTTGTGCGACACTCAAATATTATTACAGCACAGGGGCATGCATTTGTACCATTCGGAATAGCGGTTGCTTCTTATTTTGGAGTAGCGAACGAACATAATATAAATTTTTACGGTGGTAAGGGCAATATGATGCTGGAGAAACTTTTACATGAGAATGTATAAAAGCTAGCATTTGCTAGCTTTTTTCTTTTTTACATCGATAAATGGCTAACGTTTTCGGGTCGCGCCATATACCGTTATGAAGTGACAATTCATTTTCTACTTCTTCTTTTAGCCATTCCTTCATTTCGGCGTGAAGATATGTATTATCAGGTATATTTAGCGATGGAAACATGCTAGAAATATAGTTTACAATCGGAGTAGCATGATGAAAAACGAGAGCATTATGAATAACTGTTTCTTCAACAGTTGGAAAAACAGACTGTAATATCTCTTTACCATTTTCTAAACAAAATGGAGTGACTGATGATGTTGTTTTTGGTAAATCAAATGCGTCTAACATGCGGTTACACATTTCAACTATACGAGGTAATGTAACGTCAGAATTTGTTGTAGCTAAAAGTGAGCCTCCGGGACGAATTACTTTATGGAATCCTTGAACTGTTTTTTCGACATCTTTCATGTGATATAACATATGTCTTGCGATGACCCAGTCATAGCAATTAGCTTCAAAAGGAAGTTTACCAGCATCACCTAGTCTCCATTCAATTATGCTATTCTTTATTGCAGCTTCAGAAAGCATCGTTTTCGATTGATCAAAACCGGTTAGTTGGCCTTTATGACCGTTAGTTTGTAAAAGGGAAAGAAAATTTCCATTAGCACACCCAACCTCTAATATTTTTTCTTCTCCTTGAAGTTGTAAATGTTCCATGACGAGTTCATCTAAATTCATTTGTTTTTCTTCGTAATGTTTATGCGTATCGATACGTGTCTGTAAATGGTTGCTTACGTTATATTGGCGTTTTACATCATTCATTTTTTCACATTCCACCTTCGTGCAAAATTGCTGAATCGCGTGTGTTAATACGTCGGTTTTCCTTAAACCTTCGTAATGGAGTGCAGCTTCAAACCTTTCAAGTAATTTTTCTTCAATTCGAAAATGAATATCTTTTCGCTTCTTCATTGAAATCTCGCCCCTTTGCATCTGTTAGTGAGACTATAGCACGCCTGAAAAATTCGTGTAAATAATTTGTGTACACAAATGGAGGGGATGAAAAAATTGTTCGAATGTGAGTTTAAACTATTGACGATTTAACCGTTTTCATATATTCTTAAATTAAGAAATATTCAAATAATTAAAAGAAATGAGAGAGTCACATGCTTCTTCAAGGAACACATCGAATTGGTCGTATGGCCATGTTGTTGGCACTTGCGGATGAGAATGAAAGCCCTGTATTATCTATTCCAAAAGGTTGGAAGTATTGTACGGGGAAAGTGGGTTCGATGAATTCGCAAAAAGTTGTAGCAGCAATGGAAACAGCGGCTAAGAGCACCCAAGTTATTGAAACAGATGTTTACAGAGAAACACATGCACTTTATCATGCAATTATGGAAGCTTTGTACGGAGTGACGAGAGGTCAAATTCAGTTAGCAGACGTTCTTCGTACAGTAGGACTTCGCTTTGCGATTGTGCGCGGTAGACCATACGACGGAAAAAAAGAAGGCGAATGGGTTGCTGTTGCATTATATGGAACGATTGGTGCACCTGTAAAAGGATCTGAGCATGAGGCGATTGGTTTAGGAATTAATCACATATGATTTGCCCATAGTCTATTAGTTAGAAGGGGGCCTTACTTTTTTAGGACAGAAGTCTGTCTTAAAAAGATAAGGTCCCCTTTTGCCTTTTTAAGGAGGAAAAAGAATGATTACGTTAACAGGACACACATTGACAATTGAAGAAATGAAGAGGTTGTTACTTGAAGGGGAAGGTGTAACAGCTTGTCCAAATAGTATGCAAAAGGTGGCGGAGTGCCGCGAAGTTGTTGAGAAAATTGTAGAGGACGGAAAAGTCGTTTACGGTATTACAACTGGATTTGGAAAGTTCAGTGATGTGCTTATTCAAAAAGATGATGTAAAGGCACTTCAACACAATTTAATTCAGTCACATGCATGTGGTATAGGTGATCCATTCCCTGAAGAAGTATCACGCGGTATGTTAATTTTACGAGCGAACACGATGCTAAAAGGAGTATCTGGTGTTAGAACACTTGTTGTAAATATGCTTCTTGAGTTTGTAAATCGTAAAATTCACCCAGTCGTTCCGCAACAAGGGTCACTTGGTGCGAGTGGCGATTTAGCACCTTTATCTCATCTTGCGCTTGTATTATTAGGCGAAGGTGAAGTGTTCTATAAGGGGAAACGCGTTCATGCGATGGTTGCTCTTACAGAAGAAGGTCTTGAACCGATTGAACTTGAAGCGAAAGAAGGGCTTGCATTAATTAATGGTACGCAGGCGATGACAGCGCAAGGAGTTCTTTCTTATATAGAAGCAGAAGCAATGGCGTATCAAGCTGAATTCATTGCTTCGATGACAATTGAAGGATTACAAGGCATTATTGATGCATTTGATGAAAATGTTCATAAAGCGCGTGGTTATAAAGAGCAAGTGGAAGTAGCGAGCAGAATTCGTAACATCCTTCATGATAGTAAATTAACAACAAAACAAGGAGAACTACGAGTACAGGATGCATATTCACTTCGCTGTATCCCGCAAGTACACGGTGCTTCTTGGCAAGTTTTAAATTATGTGAAAGAAAAATTAGAAATTGAAATGAATGCAGCAACAGATAATCCGCTAATCTTTGATGGCGGAGAAAAAGTAATTTCGGGTGGGAATTTCCATGGTCAACCGATTGCGTTTGCGATGGACTTCTTAAAAGTAGGAATGGCGGAACTTGCAAATATTTCAGAGCGTCGTATTGAGCGTTTAGTAAATCCGCAATTAAATGATTTACCTCCATTTTTAAGTCCAGAACCAGGACTTCAGTCTGGTGCAATGATTATGCAATACGCTGCAGCGTCACTTGTTTCTGAAAATAAAACGTTAGCACATCCAGCGAGTGTTGATTCAATCCCGTCATCAGCTAACCAAGAAGATCACGTAAGTATGGGAACAATCGCTTCACGCCATGCACATCAAATTATTCAAAATGTAAGACGTGTTCTTTCAATTGAGATGATTTGTGCGATGCAAGCAGCGGAATATCGCGGTATTGAAAACATGAGTACAGTGACGAAGAGCTTCTACCATCAAGGCCGTCAACAAGTACCTTCTATTACAAATGATCGCATATTCTCAACGGATATTGAAAATATTACGCACTGGTTAAAAACGAATTATTCGATAAAAGAAAGATTAGATGTAAACGCGGCACTATAAAATGAGAAAAGGGAGAGATTGAAATGGAAAAAGTTAAACAAACAATTCGCGCGCCAAGAGGTACTGAATTACAAACGAAAGGGTGGGTTCAAGAAGCTGCACTTCGTATGTTAATGAACAATTTAGATCCTGAAGTTGCTGAAAAACCAGAAGAATTAGTTGTATATGGCGGAATTGGCCGTGCAGCTCGTAACTGGGAAAGCTACCATGCGATTGTAGATTCATTAAAAACGTTAGAAAGCGATGAAACATTACTTGTTCAATCAGGAAAACCAGTTGCAATCTTTAAATCGCATGAAGATGCACCTCGCGTTCTTTTAGCGAATTCAAACTTAGTACCAAAATGGGCGAACTGGGATCACTTCCGTGAACTAGAGAAGAAAGGTCTTATGATGTACGGACAAATGACAGCAGGTAGCTGGATTTACATTGGAACACAAGGTATTTTACAAGGAACATATGAAACGTTTGGCGAAGCGGCACGTCAACATTTCGATGGTTCATTAAAAGGTACATTAACACTTACTGCCGGCTTAGGTGGTATGGGTGGTGCACAACCTCTTGCTGTAACGATGAACGGCGGTGTTGTCATTGCTATTGATGTTGATAAGCGCAGCATCGATCGTCGTATTGAAAAGAGATACTGTGATATGTATACAGAATCATTAGAAGAAGCATTAACGGTTGCGAACGAGTATAAAGAGAAGAAAGAACCAATTTCAATTGGTTTATTAGGAAATGCGGCAGAGATTTTACCAGAACTAGTGAAGCGCAATATTACGCCAGATTTAGTTACGGATCAAACATCTGCTCATGATCCATTAAACGGTTATATTCCAGTAGGTTTCACATTAGAAGAAGCAGCGAAACTTCGTGAAGAAGATCCAGAACGTTACGTACAATTATCAAAAGAAAGCATGACAAAACATGTAGAAGCAATGCTTGCTATGCAAGAAAAAGGCGCAATTACATTTGATTATGGAAATAACATTCGCCAAGTTGCTTTCGATGAAGGTTTGAAAAATGCATTCGATTTCCCAGGATTCGTTCCAGCATTTATCCGTCCATTATTCTGCGAAGGAAAAGGACCATTCCGCTGGGTAGCACTTTCTGGTGATCCAGAAGATATTTATAAAACAGACGAAGTAATATTACGTGAGTTTGCGGATAATGAGCATTTATGTAACTGGATTCGTATGGCTCGTCAGCAAGTTGAGTTCCAAGGTCTTCCATCTCGTATTTGTTGGTTAGGTTACGGTGAGCGCGCGAAATTTGGTCGCATCATTAATGAAATGGTGGCAAATGGTGAATTATCAGCACCGATCGTTATCGGCCGTGACCATTTAGATTGCGGATCAGTAGCATCTCCAAACCGTGAAACAGAAGCGATGAAAGACGGTAGTGACGCAGTAGCCGATTGGCCAATTTTAAATGCATTAATTAATAGTGTAAACGGTGCGAGCTGGGTGTCTGTTCACCACGGTGGTGGCGTTGGTATGGGTTATTCACTTCACGCTGGAATGGTTATCGTTGCAGATGGAACAGAAGCGGCAGCAAAACGTATTGAGCGCGTATTAACTTCTGATCCTGGTATGGGTGTTGTTCGTCACGTTGATGCAGGATATGACTTAGCTGTGGAAACTGCGAAAGAAAAAGGCGTTAACATTCCAATGATGAAATAAGGAGGAGAAAACATGCTGGACACTTTACTAATAAATATCGGTCAATTACTAACAATGGATCAAGAAGATGGCTTGTTAAGACGGGAAGCGATGAACACGCTTCCTGTTATCGAAAACGGTGCGGTTGGAATTGAAAATGGCGTAATTACTTTCGTTGGAACAGCGGAAGAAGCTAAAGGATTACAAGCGAAAGAAGTTATTGATTGCGGCGGGAAAATGGTTTCTCCTGGTCTTGTTGATCCGCATACTCACCTTGTATTTGGTGGATCTCGTGAAAATGAAATCGCACTAAAATTACAAGGAGTTCCGTACTTAGAAATTTTAGAACAAGGCGGAGGTATTCTTTCAACTGTAAATGCAACGAAACAGGCGTCGAGAGAAGAACTTGTTCAAAAAGCGAAATTCCATTTAGACCGTATGTTATCTTTCGGAGTTACAACTGTAGAAGCGAAGAGTGGTTACGGATTAGATGATGAGACGGAATGGAAACAATTAGAGGCAACTGCACAATTACAAAAAGAGCACTCGATTGATTTAGTTTCCACATTTTTAGGTGCTCATGCAGTTCCGAAAGAGTATAAAGGTAGATCAAAAGAATTTTTACAATGGATGTTAGACCTACTACCAGAAATGAAAGAGAAGCAATTAGCTGAATTCGTTGATATTTTCTGTGAAACAGGTGTGTTCTCTGTTGAAGAGTCAAAAGAGTTTTTATTAAAAGCGAAAGAGCTTGGGTTTGATGTGAAAATTCATGCAGATGAAATTGACCCTCTTGGTGGCGCGGAAGCAGCGGCTGAAATTGGTGCAGCATCAGCGGACCATTTAGTTGGCGCTTCTGATAAAGGAATTGAAATGCTTGCAAACTCTAATACAGTAGCGACTTTATTACCAGGAACAACTTTCTATTTAAATAAAGAAAGCTTTGCTCGTGGACGTAAAATGATTGATGAAGGTGTTGCGGTTGCTTTGGCTACAGACTTTAACCCAGGTAGTTGTCCAACTGAGAACATTCAGCTTATTATGAGCATTGCAATGCTCAAGCTGAAAATGACACCAGAAGAAGTTTGGAATGCAGTAACAGTTAACTCTTCTTACGCAATTAATCGTGGCGATGTAGCTGGGAAAATTAGAGTTGGTCGCAAGGCAGATTTAGTTCTATGGGATGCTTACAATTATGCTTACGTACCGTATCATTACGGCGTAAGTCATGTAAATACAGTATGGAAAAATGGTAATATCGCATATACAAGAGGTGAACAATCGTGGAGCACGGCCACTATTTAAAGAAAAATGCAAAGTTTATCGATCGTGAAGTGACGAAATGGAGTGAGATGATTAAAGATTGGGAGGAAGGCTTGGAAATATTCGGTGCTGCCTTAATTGGAGCACCCCTTTCTAAACCATCTATTAGTCATTCAGGAGCAAGTTTTGCACCA
Organism: Bacillus sp. MMSF_3353; assembly: GCF_030733445.1. NCBI lineage: Bacteria > Bacillati > Bacillota > Bacilli > Caryophanales > Bacillaceae > Bacillus > Bacillus sp. MMSF_3353. The sequence continues at coordinate 470,807 of NZ_JASHJA010000004.1, read as the reverse complement.
AAAACAATTCGTTCAATGTTAGATGCATATAGCACGTACGCGATTACAGAAGAACATGATATGAAAGAAAGTGTCTTATATGATTGCGGCGATATTACGATGCATGTGACGGATATAAAAGAAAGTCATAAGCGAATTGCGAAAACAGTTGGTCATGTAACGAAAGTAAATCCGAACATGATACCAATCGTTCTTGGTGGTGACCATTCGATTAGTTTTCCGAGTATAACAGGGTTTGCAAATAGTAAAGGGAAGGTCGGCGTTATTCAATTTGATGCCCATCATGATTTACGTAATTTAGATGATGGTGGCCCATCAAATGGGACACCGTTCCGTAGTTTACTAGAAAATGATGTCATTACAGGAAAACAACTCGTTCAAATCGGAATTCGTAATTTTTCAAATGCACGAGCGTACCATGAATATGCAAAAGAACATGGCGTGACAGTGTATACAATGAAAGATGTACGAGAGCGACAAATCAAAGATATTATCACAGAAAGTATTGAAGTATTAAGAAAGCAAGGCGTGACTTCTATTTACATTTCTCTTGATATGGATGTACTAGATCAAGCATTTGCACCAGGTTGTCCAGCAATTGGTCCTGGCGGTATGGATAGTACGACTTTACTTGATGCGATTGAATTTCTTGGTAAAGAACCGCTCGTTCAAGGGATGGATATAGTAGAAATTGATCCAACCCTTGATTTCAGAGATATGACGAGTCGAGTAGCTGCACAAGTGATTATGAGTTTTCTTTTAGCGAGAGAGACAGTACGTAAGCAGGTAAGTGTATAGGCGTGAAATTAATAGGGAATGTTTAACGATTCCGTATAAAAAACACATTACTATTTATATGTAGTAATGTGTTTTTATGTAAAAAGAGAAGGTGAAATTAGAATGTATATATGTGAGGAAAAGTTAATAAGATTGCGGGTTTTTAATGATATTTTACGAAATTATTTTCTTAGTTCGAAAGGATTGACATTAAAAATAATTTTATGATAAAATAAAAATTTTGCTAAAAAATTGATTGTGTGTTAAGATTGAGAAGGTTACCATATATGGAGGTGGATTATTTGTTTCAAATTGGCGATAACATTGTTTATCCAATGCAGGGAGCAGGTATAATTAAAGCCATAGAAGAGAAGGAAATCACAGGAGAAAAACAACAATATTATGTTATAAAAATGTCGGGTAGTAATATGGAAGTAATGATTCCGGCAGGGAGAATATTGAGCTCAAATATACGACCAGTCACGGATATAACGGCAATAGCACACATATTGGATATTTTTCAACATGGAGAATCTGATAGATTACTTACGTGGAAACAAAGGTATAAATTGAACACTGATAAAATAAAGACGGGTAAAATACAAGAAGGTGCTGAAGTTGTACGTGATTTATTACGTATGCAGAAAGAAAAAGCACTTAATGCAAGCGAAAAGAAAATGTTAGATAACGCACACGAATTTTTGATTAGTGAACTGGGATTAATTGAAGGTATCACAGAAAGTCAAATAAAAAGCTTTTGTTAAGATTCATTACAAATAATGTATTAGATCCCAAAAAAGGTTTTGAATTTTTTGGGAACATAATTATAGAGAATTAATCATTTCAAAGACATTCAATTCTTTCAAACCACTTTTAGAGCATTAACCTCTTTTGTTATTACTACAATCAAATCCATTTTTATTTTTTAAATTCTTTACGAATATTCGAAGTTTAATTAAACACTTCGATAGAATAGTTACTTGATTTTTGCAATCCTGATTCACACTGGCACGGACGAGGAGCCGTAAGGATGAAAGAGAGGTAGGGCTTTCATTGTTTTAGGTTTATAAGTTATTATTTTTAGAAGAATACTGAACCATTCTCACTTCTACTGCTAAGGAATTTTTTATATGTGAAGAGATAATAATTGTTTATATTCTTTATATTAAAGAGATAAATGAATTTTTAGCCATATACGGTCAACTAAAAAGGAGTGTCATATAGTCGATAATTCGACTATGTGACAGCTCCTTTTTTCATGGGGATGAACGGATAAATAGAAAAAACAATGTGTTAGATATGCAATTATTATCGTAATGCTTGTTGTTTGCATGTTGGAAACGAATTTGTTCCCTATCTTCTTTAGAGCAATGACAGAGATGGAGACTAGGCGATGTGGACTAAGAAATCAATCGCGAAAGAATATAAATGGCGAGGCTGATGTACGTATATGGGGAAAAACCCGTGCTTTTGCACGGCTTTTTTTATGTTAGTTATCAAGAGAAAGCAAACAGATGTTACTCCATTACGATAATCGGCTTAATCGTTTTCCCTGTTTTAGAATCTTCAAATGCTTGAGCGATTTCTTCAAAAGAATAGAATTGTACAAATGTATCGAATGGGAATAATCCTTTTTGATAGAAATTAATTAATTTTGGAATGAATAGTTGTGGCACTGCATCACCTTCAACTACTCCTTTAATTGTAATAGCTTTTACGACAATTTCATTTGTTACGTTTATAGTTAAATCTTTTTTACCGACAGCAACAGTTGCCATAGTCCCTTTTACTCGTAAACATTGAATGGATTGAAGTGTAACAGTATTTACGCCAGTTGTTTCAAATGAGTAATGAGCTCCACCGTTTGTAATTTCTTTAATTTTGGCAACTGGATCTTCGATTAAGCTATTAATCGTGTGTGTAGCCCCTAATTCTTTTGCTAATTCTAAACGACTATCATGAATATCAACGGCAATGATTGTGGTACATCCAGCAATTTTAGCTGTCATTAAGCCACTAAGACCAACAGCGCCAGTTCCAAATACAACTAGGCTACTACCTGGTTTTGCTTGTAGTGAATGTAAGATTGTACCGCTACCAGTCATAATTCCGCAACCAAGTGGACCTAACAAACGTATATCAACATCTTTTGTTACTTTTACAACATTATTTTCATCAACTACGGCATGGTATGCGAATGAAGATTGGCCGAAGAATTGAGAAATATCATTATTGCTAAGATCGTGTATAGGTGTTACATGGCGTTTGTTTTTTCCAGAGAAGTTTAACTCAATCATATTTTCGCAAGCAGCAGCATTACCATCTAAGCAACTTTCACAATGACCACAGTAAGAGAATCCGAGTACTACATGGTCACCAGGTGTAACGGATGTTACATTACTTCCCACTTTTTCCACAATACCAGAACCTTCATGTCCTAAAACAACTGGTTTTGGTGTGGGCATTGTCCCGTCTAAAACTGTTGCATCTGTATGACATATACCAGAAGCGATAATTTTTACTAGTACTTCATCGTCTTTAATCTCGTCTAAGTATACTTCTTGCATATTAAAATCTTTTTCGGGTTTAGAAACGATAGCTTTTGTTTTCATTGTTATCCTTCTTACTAAAAGTTAAATAAGAAAAAATACGTTCAACTATGTAGGAGTCTTTTATTCGTTCCTAAAATTTTGTTTGTACAATAAAAAACAAATGAATGATTGAAGCCTCGTTACTGTAAGTTTGAATATAGTACAATGGAAATCGTTTTTTTAGTAAATAGTTTGAAAAACAATTACCAATATATTCTATAGTAATAAAACTAGAAGAAAAGAAAACATCCACTTAACAAGTATTTTCCTCATCCACTTACTGAACATAAAAATAGACAGTAGTGTCTTGAATACCAGAACCCTTAAAGTTAAAAAACAGTTAGTTTTATTATGCGAATATTTCTACATAAGAGCGTATAAATTGACGTTACTATCTAAAAGTAAGTATGATGCGATTATAGTAAGAATTTTTTAGGGGGAAGAAAAATGACAAGTTCAAATAATAAAGCAGCAAGTATTTATGAAGGAACAAATATAAATGATTGGGGTTCTTTTGAAAATATTGAAGAAACGAAGTTATTTGACTCGATTCAAATTGGATCTTGGTCTCTTCGTAATCGCATAGCAATGGCACCGATGACGAGATGTTTCGCGAATCATGAAACAGGAATCGTTGGTACTGATGTAGTCGAGTACTATAGAAAACGTGCAGCTGATGGAGTTGGCTTAATTATTACAGAGGGAATCGTCATTAGCCCAAGAGCAAAAGGAAATCCAGGAGTACCAGGGATTTATACACAAGAGCAAATCGATTCGTGGAAGCCTGTTACAGAGGCAGTACATAAAGAAGGTGGAACGATTATTGCTCAAATATGGCATGTTGGCCGTATGAGCCATCACGAGATAATTGGTGGGCAAATGCCACAAGCACCGTCTGCTATCGCTGCAGAGGGAAATGTTCCGCGTTTTCGTAAACCGTTCGACACGCCAGAAGCAATGACGTTAGAAGAAATACAAGAGGTGATTGGTCAATACGCACAAGCTGCGAAAAACGCGATCGAAGCTGGATTTGATGGAGTAGAAATACACGGTGCACACGGATATTTAATCGATCAATTTACTTATGAGTTCGCAAATAAGCGTACTGATAAATACGGCGGAGATTTAAAGCAAAGGCTAACGTTTATGAAAGAAGTAACAAAGGCTGTAATAGAAGCTGTTGGGGCTGATAAAACACTTCTTCGCTTCTCTGCTTTCAAAGGTGATAATCCAACTTATATGTGGGAAAACCCTGAGCTTGCAATTGAAACGTTTGTAAATATGTTCAACGAAGTTGGATTAACGATGATTCACCCTTCAACGATGAATTATACAGCAGTTATTGCTGACGGAAAGAATTTTCATCAATTAGTAAGAAAATATTGGGAGGGTACGATTGTAGGAGTAGGGAATTTAAATCCGAAAGAGGCTGAAGAAGCGTTGCAAGAAGGAACAATTGATGTAGTGGCATTCGGAAGACCTTTAATAGCTAATCCAGATTTTGTTCATCGAATTAAAAATGCTGAAAGTTTAGTTGAATATGATGCGAAAGAGCATCTTGCTACGTTAATTTGAATAAAGATAAAAGGAGAACACATCAGGTGTTCTCCTTTTATTATGGATTTTCATAGGAGGAAGCGGGATGAGTGAAACGCTACTCGTTATTATTAGTATATTGCTCTTATTGATGTTACTATTAATCATTTTTTTTATTATTACATTTTTTATTAAAAAACGGACGCATCATTCTATATTAAAGCTGCATCCATACTTAGGAAGGATGCGTTATTTACTTGAAAAGATAGGACCGGAATTTAGGCAATATTGGTTTGATCATGATACGGATGGAAAGCCCTTTTCACGTTATGATTTTCAAAGTGTAATGTTTCTAGCAAAATACCGTTCAGAAATACTCGGTTTTGGATCAAAACGAGATTTTGATGCATCTGGATATTATATTGCTAATACATTATTTCCGATATTAACAGATGAATTAAGTGTGAATGTAACGCAAGAACGTGAAGGGAAAAAGTATGTGATTCATAAAGAAGGGTTATTTTCACGAAGAGAAAAATTGACAGCGGATACAACGAATCTTTGGTTATATGAAGAAGACGATGCAATTATCGTCGGTGAAAACCGCAAATATCCGTGGAAACTACATGGCATGTTTGGGGCATCTGCGACTTCTTACGGTGCGATTGGCGAAAATTATATTTTAGCGAGCGGATTTGGTGCGAAGATGGCTGGCGGATCGTGGATTAATACTGGCGAAGGTGGCGTTATTCCAGAACATTTACATACAGGTGCGAATATCGTTGCGCAAATTGGTCCGGGTTTATTTGGGTACCGTGATGAGGGTGGTAATTTTTCAATGGAGAAATTTATGGAGAAAGCAAAAGAAAGCAATATTAAAGCATTTGAATTGAAATTTGGGCAAGGTGCGAAAATACGTGGTGGTCATCTAGAGGGACAAAAAGTAAATGAGAAAATTGCTTCTGTTCGGAATGTGCGAAAAGGAGAAACGATTAATTCACCGAATCGATTTCCATTTTTAAAGAATGCAGCAGATACACTTTATTTTATTCAACGTTTGCAAGAAAACGGCGGTAAACCAGTTGGGATGAAGATTGTAATTGGACAGCAGGAGCCGTTGGAAGATTTATTCAAAAGGATGAAAGAGTTAAGCATCTATCCAGATTTCATTACAATTGATGGTTCAGAAGGTGGATCAGGAGCAACGTATAAATCGATGGCAGATAGTATGGGGATGCCGCTTATTCCAGCGTTACTGACATGTATTGATACAGCGAATCATTATGATGTTCGGGACAAATTCAAAGTGTTTGCCTCGGGGAAATTAATTACACCAGATAAAGTGGCAATTGCTTTAGCTATTGGTGCAGATGCTGTAAATTCAGCACGTGGATTTATGATGGCAAGTGGCTGCATAATGGCACTTCAATGTAATTCCGGACAATGTCCATCTGGAGTTGCCACGACGAATCCGCACTATCAAAAAGCGCTAGATCCGTATGAGAAGAAATGGCGAGTAATGAATTATGTTGTTAGCATGAGATATAGTTTGTTCTCACTTGCGGCCGCAGCGGGAGTAAAGAGCCCGCGTCATTTAACGAGAGAGCATATTGTGTTTAAAGATGAGGTGGGGCGGATAGTCCCTCTTTCAGAATTGTTTCCTACTAGTAAATAGAAGATAAGCTATGTTTAATAGATTAAAAGTCATACATTCGTATGGCTTTTTTTCTTTTGAAATTTGTCTGATAAGTGAATGAAAATAAGGTATTATATTTTCTGAATATTTTTACTTTAATTTATTTTAAAACCGGGGTAATCCACTGGGATAAAGGCGTTTATAAAGGTTTTCACATGTAGTGAAAAGGGCTTGTTCACTTGAAAGAACAAAAAATGTTTGTTAAGGTAGGGAACCATAAGCGAAAACAAGAAAATAGAAAAAGTCATTTTTCGAAATTTTGAATGGCTTATGTAACTAAGGGAGAGATTTGGTGAAGATTGAGATTATGGTTTCGCTTGCTATTTATATGGCAGGTATGTTGTATATCGGTTATTGGTCTTATAAGAAGACATCCGATTTATCAGATTATATGTTAGGCGGAAGGGGACTCGGTCCAGCAGTTACAGCTTTATCAGCTGGTGCTTCTGACATGAGTGGTTGGATGCTAATGGGATTACCTGGTGCGATGTATGCAACAGGATTATCTAGTGTATGGATTGCGATAGGGTTATTAATAGGTGCTTATGCAAACTATTTAATTCTTGCCCCGCGTTTGCGAACGTATACAGAAGTGGCAAATGATTCAATTACGATTCCAGACTTTTTAGAGAATCGATTTAAAGATCGTACGAAAATACTTCGTTTTGTCTCCGCTATCGTCATTTTAGTATTTTTCACATTTTATGCGTCGGCTGGTTTAGTATCAGGTGGGCGTTTGTTTGAAAACTCTTTCAACCTTGATTACAAAATTGGTTTATTTGTAACTGTCGGTGTCGTAGTTGCTTATACACTATTCGGTGGCTTTTTAGCAGTAAGTTGGACCGACTTTGTGCAAGGATGTATTATGTTTATTGCGCTTGTATTAGTACCAATTGTTGCTTTTACAGATGTGGGCGGTGTAACAGAAACATTCAATACAATTAAGCAAGTTGATGCATCGCGTTTAGATATGTTTAAAGGGACTACAATTCTTGGTATTATTTCATTTTTAGCATGGGGTCTTGGGTATTTTGGGCAACCGCATATTATTGTTCGCTTTATGGCAATTACCTCTATTAAAGATTTAAAAACTTCTCGTAGAATCGGTATCGGTTGGATGACGATTTCAATTATAGGTGCAATGCTTACTGGTCTAATTGGTATTGCTTATTACGCTAAAAATAATGAGACATTACAAGACCCGGAAATGGTCTTTGTAACATTCTCAAATATTTTATTCCATCCGTACATTACTGGGTTTTTACTATCAGCTATTTTGGCTTCGATTATGAGTAGTATTTCCTCGCAATTACTTGTTATTTCAAGTGCAGTAACGGAAGATTTCTATAAAACATTTTTCCGTCGGGACGCTAGTGATAAAGAACTTGTATTTATCGGTAGACTGTCAGTATTAGTAGTAGCTATGATTGCAGTTGTTTTAGCATATCATCCAAGTGATACAATTTTAACACTTGTCGGTTATGCTTGGGCAGGATTTGGTTCAGCATTCGGACCCGCTATTTTATTAAGTTTATATTGGAAGAGAACGAACAAATGGGGCGTTCTTGCTGGGATGATTGTAGGTGCAGTAGTTGTTATTACTTGGGTACAAATTCCAAGTTTAAAAGCCACTATGTATGAAATGGTACCTGGATTCTTCTGTAGCTTATTAGCTGTTATTGTTGTAAGTTTATTAACGAAAGAACCAGTGAAAGCAATTCATCGTGAATTTAATGAGATGGAAGCAGTGTTGGAAGAGGAAACGAAATAATTAGCGAAGAGAGTAAATGATAACTAGCATTTACTCTCTTTTGATTTAAAATGAAAATAAGTAACTTGTTGACAACTAAAAGTAAGTAACTTATAATAAATCTTAAGTTCAAGATAATTTATTTCCGAATAAAGATTTCAGATGGAGTAAATATTTTTTGGAAATTATCTCGAATTCGAGATGAATTCAGTGATATAGAAGATAATGCGTAATTTCACAGCTTATATCTCGAATTAAAGATAAAATCATAAAGATGGATTTTACTTTGCAGTATGGACAAAATGAATAATGAATTTTAATGTATACAAGTTTTTAAAATGAAATAAAAAGGGGCGGAGAAAATGGAAAAGAAAATGATGGGAATTCATCACATTACAGCAATCGTAGGACACCCACAAGAAAATGTAGATTTTTATGCTGGTGTGTTAGGTTTACGTTTAGTGAAACAAACAGTGAATTTTGATGATCCAGGCACGTACCATCTTTATTTTGGTAATGAAGGAGGAAAGCCTGGAACAATTATTACGTTTTTCCCATGGGCAGGTGCTCGTCAAGGAATTATTGGTGACGGTCAAGTAGGCATTACGTCTTATGTCGTACCAAAGGACGCAATGGAGTTTTGGGAAAATAGATTAGAAAAATTCGATATTTCGTATACAAAAATGACTCGATTTGGAGAGCAGTATTTAGAATTTGATGATCCACATGGTTTGCATATAGAATTAGTAGAAAGAGAAGAAGGCGAATTAAATAATTGGACTTTTGGAGAAGTTACGCCAGAAGTAGCAATTAAAGGATTTGGCGGTGCTGTTCTTTTATCTGCACAACCTCAAAAAACAGCTGAATTGTTAGAGCATGTTATGGGTCTTGAGAAAATTGGAGAAGAAGGTGAATTCGTTCGATTCCGTTCTTCTGCTGATATTGGGAATATTATTGACTTGAGGCTATCGACAATCGGGCGTGGCCAAATGGGTGTTGGTACAGTCCACCATATTGCTTGGAGAGCGACTAACGATGATGATCAACTAGACTGGAAAGAGCATGTGTCTCGTTTTGGATATCACGTAACTCCTGTACAAGATCGAAATTATTTTAACGCAATTTATTTTAGAGAACACGGGGAAATCTTATTCGAAATTGCAACAGACCCTCCTGGTTTCGCTCATGACGAATCGTTAGAGACGATGGGTGAGGAATTAAAGTTACCGGAGCAATATGAACCACATAGAAAACAAATTGAACAAACACTTTTACCATTTGAAGTGAGAAATTTAGACGAAAAGTGATTGAAAGGGGAAAAGGATTATGATGAAACATATTTTTCAAAAAGGAAAAGATACGTCAAAACCAGTGTTGTTATTACTTCATGGTACAGGAGGTAATGAATTAGATTTATTACCACTTGCAGAAATAATTGATCGGGAAGCATCTGTATTAAGTGTTAGGGGGAATGTATTAGAAAATGGCATGCCACGTTTCTTCCGCCGATTGGCAGAAGGCATTTTTGATGAAGAGGATTTAATTTTCCGTACGAAGGAATTAAATGAATTTTTAGATGAAGCTGCAAAAACATATGAATTTGATAGAAATAACATTGTAGCTATCGGTTATTCAAATGGAGCAAACATTGCTGCAAGCTTATTATTCCATTACGAAAATGCATTAAAAGGTGCTGTGCTTCATCACCCAATGGTGCCTAGAAGAGGAACACAATTGCCTAATTTAGCAGGGAAATCCGTGTTTATCGCTGCTGGGACAAATGACCCGATTTGTTCATCAGGAGAGTCAGAGGAATTAAAGGTACTATTAGAAAATGCAAACGCTAATGTAACAATGCATTGGGAAAATAGAGGGCATCAATTAACAATGAGTGAAGTAGAAAAAGCAAAAGAATGGTATGACAAAGCATTTTAAAAAAGAAGCATCTGCTAACAACTAGTAGATGCTTCTTTTTTTATTTACGACTGAATTGCAAGATGAGACGAAGAAAGTGGTAGCTGAATATCAACGATCGTACCTTTATTTAATTCGCTTGAAATGTGTAATTTACCATGATGTTCTTCAATTATTTTGTAACACATCATTAATCCTAGTCCTGTTCCCTTTTCTTTTAAACTATAAAATGGTTCACCTAAACGAGAGATACGATCTTCTGGGATACCGCAACCTTCATCGATAATACGTATTAAGATGAAAGTATCCTCTAATGGCTTTGTTTGGATGTAAATATTTCCGCCATTTGGCATTGCTTCTATCGCATTTTTTAATATATTTATAAAAACTTGTTTTAATTGGTTACCATCACATTGAATATCATGTTTGTAATCAAAATGATCCATAATGATATGAACACTATGCATAATAGCAGTTGGTAAAATAAATGTAACTACCTCTTCAATTAAAGCTTGTATGTTACAAGTTTGGATAGATAATACTTGTGGTTTAGACATCGCCATAAATTGACTCGTGATAGATTCCATCTGTGAAATCTCACTTAACATAACATCGATATACCATTTCTGCTCCTCATTTATTTCAGGGAGTAGCAATGTTAGAAAACCTTTTAGAGAAGTGAGTGGATTTCGAATTTCATGTGCAATTCCAGCTGTCAGTTGTCCGACTACTGCGAGCTTTTCTGATTTTCGTAATAACTTTTCCGTTTCTTTTAGCTCGGTAACATCTCTTCCCATTACGATAAGACCTTTACGGGAGCCGTCAGAATGATAAAGTGGAACTTTCGATATACTTAAGATTAGATCGAAATCATCTCTATGAATAATAAATTCCTCGCCATGAAGAATTTGTCTTTGTTGCCATGCTAGTTCGTCGACTTCTTCACAATGTAAAAAAGCCTCTCGGTACGCTTCGTTATATTGAATGAGTTCACTATCTTTTTTCCCGTGGTAAGGTACATGATGGAAATTGAAACAAGAAAGTGCGTAGTCATTTGCCTCAAGCCAGCGCCCCTCATGATCCTTAAATATAACAAACGCAGGCATGGAGTTCACTAATGTACGTAACCTCTTCTCACTTTCTTTTAGCATATTCTCAATTCTTTCTGATTTTTCAAGAGGCTTCATAATGGCATATACGCCAGTTAGACGATTTTGGACAAAAATAGGAACTAGTTTTGTCACGACGTCTAATAAGAATCCATTTTTATGATAAATTGATAAGATATACTCTTGTTGATTATCCGCTCCAGTATTCTTTATATTTTGTAATACTTGCTCAGAAATACGAGCTTCTAAAATAGAGGTAATATTTTTCTGTTCTAATTCTAAAGAAGTGTAACCTAATATTTTTTCGGCAGAAGGATTTATATGTAGTATAACTCCCTCTAAATTTAATGAAATAATACTATCAGGATTGTGTTCGAACAGAGATGCGTACATTTCTGTTAATGAACGATTTTGTATATGGTTTCGCAAACGTCTAGAAATGTTCGGATGACGTTTTCTTTGAGTTGATGAATATTTTTTACGACTCATAATAGTTCCTCCGTACAAATAGCATCTAAAAAGATTTGTCTATTCATAACTATAATATAGATGTAATGTGTATTTCTATAAAAAATGGAAGTTATATAATAAATTTTGTTTTCTTTATTTTTTGCAAAGTGAGTACAAGGTGGTAATAAGGGGAGCTTATATTGTTTTATAACTCTTTTGTAAGTTACAAAAGTAGGTTTTCTTTATAACATTAGGGTAGAAGAGGGGGGAGAGAAAATGAGAAATTATATTCAAGGTATCGATCATGTGCAAGTAGCTGCGCCTGTAGGATGTGAAGAAGAAGCAAGAGAGTTTTACGGTAATAAAATAGGTATGGAGGAAATACCGAAGCCGGAGGAATTAAAGAAGCGTGGTGGGTGCTGGTTTAAGTGTGGAAATCAAGAGATTCATATCGGAGTTGAGAAAAACTTCAATCCAGCTAAAAAGGCGCATCCAGCTTTTTATGTTTTAAAAATTGATGAATTTAAACAAGAGTTAATAAAGCAAGGCATTGAAGTAATAGATGATCATGCACGGCCAGATGTAATTAGATTTTATGTGTCAGATCCGTTCGGAAATCGAATTGAATTTATGGAAAATAAAAACTAGGTGGAAATCCACCTAGTTTTTTAACCTTTTCTAAACAATCCTAATACTTCAACCGTTTCGGTAATGTTAACGAATGCATGAGGGTCAATTTCGGAAATTGTTAATTTCATACTTGCTAATTCTTCACGAGAAACGACGGTCATAAGTACACGTTTTTTTTCGCTGGAATAAGCACCTTCGCCATCAAGTAATGTAATTCCACGTACAACAGTTGAAAGGAGTTGTTTTTTCATTTTTTCTGCTTCATTTGTTACAATCATAAGTGTAACCTTTCGATGTTTCGTATGAATAGCATCGATCACTTTACCAGTTACATAAATTGAAAGTAAGCTTGTAAGAGCAACATCCCAAGTGAAGAAGAATCCTGCAATTATTACAACGACTGCATTTAAAATAATAAGGAATCCACCAAGTTTAATGTCTCTTTTTCGAGACAATAGCATACCGATAATATCAAATCCACCAGTTGATCCATTACAGTTAAAAACAAGGCCGATACCAGCTCCGGCAATGACACCACCAAAGATAGATGATAAAAGTGGGTCTGTTGCTACGACTTTTACTGGAACGTAGTATAATGCAACAGATAATACAATAACAGAGATAACAGTGTTAAAAATCACTTTTTTTCCAAGACCTATGTAACCTAAAATAAGGATAGGTAAGTTTAATACAAAGTTAATAATACCCGTGTTTACAGGAGTTACAATCCCTAAAATAATAGCAATTCCGCCAATTCCACTACTTAAAATTTTGTGGGGGATAAGGAAAAGATTAAATGCAATCGCAATAATAATAGAACCGATAATAACACCAAGAAATCTGACCATTTCTTTCCCGTCCTTCACTAAAAAATTCATATTATTTCAAGATTATATATGATATTGAAAGTTTTGGGTAAAAACAGTTTATTTCGGAAAATTAGATTAATCAAAAGAATTCGAGTATTTTCTCATTTGAAAGGGGATACAGATATGAGGATAAAAACGTATCAACAGAAAAGCCCGTTGAAGCAAGAATGTGAGGATTCTTATTTTTGTAATGAAGAAAAAAAGATGTATGGTGTATGTGATGGTGCAACACCGCTCGTCCCGTTTCGTGATGAAAAGGGACATAATGGAGCATACATCGCTTCGCATTTATTTGCAAGTTATTTTGCTTCATTACGTGAAAATCATAGTTTGCAAGTTGCCGTTGCAAAAGCAAATGAAGCATTGCAAAGCAAAATGTTAGAGTATGAAGTAGATACGAGAAAGAAAGAGCATTTGTGGTGTACATGTATTGCGGCAGTTCAAATAGATGGTGAGAAAATTGAATACGCACAGTTAGGGGACTGTATGATTGTCGCAATACTTCAAAATGGAACGATGCAAGTATTAACGCAAGACACGGTTGAAGGAATTAGTAAACGAGCAAAAAAAAAGAGGGAAGAAGACCGTAATAAAGGGTTAACTGTACCAGAAGAACATGTTTTTCAAGATGTGCGAGAACAGTTAAAATATAATCGTTATCTTGCAAATATGCAGGACGGGTATTCTGTTGCAAATGGAATGAAAGAAGCGATACATTATTTACAACATGGTGAACTACATATAGATGAAGTGAGTGGGATTTTTATTTGTTCAGACGGATTATTCCACCCAGATTGGCCACTTGAACAAACTGTTGCATATATAAGAAAGAATAGTATAAGTGAATATGTAGCAATCATTGAAGAGCTAGAAGGGGAAAAGAGAATAAGACCAGATGATAAAACAATTATGATCATTGATTTTTAAGGGGAGGATGTTCAAATGGAAATTAAATGTGTTAATTTAACATTTCAAGATGAATTAGTTCCTTTAGAGAAAGTTAATAAACTGATTATCCACCATACATCCGAAGATGGATGGGATGTGTATAAAACACATGAATTTCATCAAAAAGTAAGAGGGTGGAGCGGGATCGGTTACAATTATTTTATTGAAGAAGATGGAACTGTAGTCGAAGGGCGAGGTTTACATATTGGAGCACATGCGAAAGATAATAATAGGGATACAATTGGAATATGTATGACGGGTAATTTTGATAAATATGATCCAACTACCGCACAAATGAATGCATTATATTCTTTATGTAAAATGTTTATGAAGCAGTTTGCTATAAAGAAAGAAAATATACTTGGTCATAGGGAGCTAGAAGGCGTTACAAAAAGTTGTCCTGGAAAGCATTTTTCTATGGTAGAGTTAAGAAACGGACTAACTTAAATATAGAGGAGTAACAAATGATGATGAATATAAAAATACCTAATGATAAAAAAGAAGAGCTTGTGGCACAAATTCAGCAATTTTTCGTTGAAGAAGATTTAGATGAAATTGGACGTTTCCAAGCAGAGCGATTAATAGAAGAAATGATTAAATTAGTAGGACCGTTTGCATACAATCAAGCAATTGGAGATGCTAGAAAGCTTGTAACAGAGAAACTATCTAATATTGAAGAAGATTTGTATGTGTTAGAGAAGAATGAAGGGAAGTAAAAAGAGCCATTTTGGCCGTATTCCGTCAATTATAAAATAAGTATTATGCCACGGCTTTTTCCGATGTTCTGTTTGGAAAAGGCCGTGAAGTTGTTTTTGGGCATATAAAATAAAGTTTCATTTCTTTTGTCAAAAAGAACCCTAGAACTAAAAACGTTATTCTTTCTTAACAAGCTAGATGAGAAAGAATAACGTTTTTTAGATTGAGATTAAAAATATATTATCTTAATTTTATCTTTTTTTAATAATTTATTTATAGGCAATTTATAGTTGCTATTTATAATTCCTATATATAGCAGCTATGGATACTACAAAGAAGAAATTTGGATGTGTAACCCTTTGTATCCAATTAGCTGTAATCAAAATTTAAAACATGAATTGCTCACATAGAATCTTCTTTTGGAAGATAAGTGGTGTAATTCTTTGTTAAATGAAGGAAGGGATTGGGAAGCTATGAATAAAACAATTTTAAAAACATGTATCATATCAGCAGTTTTAGGTGGAAGTTTATTAAGTGAAACGAGTGGAGAGGTGAAAGCAGAAGAGGTTACACCAAACACGAATCATACTGGTGTATTCAAAGATGTTCCAAAGGGGCACTGGGCATATGAGGCGATTCAGCAATTAGCAGGTGAGAAAATCATTTTTGGCTATGATGATGGAAGATTTGGTTTTGGAGATAACGTAACACGTGAACAAGTTGCAGCTTTAATGTATCGTTATTTTAATATGGAAGAAAACAAAAATTATCAAAACCCATACGGTGACGTAAGTGAAGATTCAACAAGCTATATAAAGGAAATTTTATCTTTAACAGAAATGGGTGTTTTTAAGGGGGATGAGCATGGAAACTTTAGACCGAAGGCATCCTTAACACGCGCAGAAATGGCACAGGTTCTTACAAATGCTTTTCATTTAAAGGCAAAGAGTGATCATACTTTTAATGACGTTGCAACGAACTCATGGGCAAGAAATGCAATTAGTGCTGTTCAAACAAATAATATTGCAAAAGGAGTAGGAGGAGGGAAATTTGCTCCAAGTATGGATGTGATGCGTGAACAGTACGCACAATTTTTATACAATGCAATACAAGAAACCGAGCAAATTCAACAAACGAAAGGGCAACTACTAGCTAGCATACTTGGTGAAACAAACTGGAAAGGGACAAAAGTCTATGACAAAGATCATAATGATGTAACGAAAGAAAATCAAAATTTCATCGGGCTTGCAAAATATGATGCTAAAACTGCAAGGTATGAATTTTTTAATGCAAGTACAGGAGAGAGTCGTAATGATAGCGGTACCTTTTTTATAACGAATGATGGAAAGAAAAGGGTGTTAATTTCTGAAACGCAAAATTATCAAGCAGTTGTTGAATTAACGCAATTAGACAAGGAGAAATTTACATATAAAAGAATGGGAAAAGATGCAAAAGGGAACGATGTAGAAGTGTTTGTTGAACATGTTCCTTACCATGGAAAAGAACTTTCTTTCACGCGACCTGATAAAAAGTTGGAAAGCTCGACGGGGAAAATAGTTACAGACGTTGATGGAGATGAAATTTTATCTAGTACACTATGGAATGGAACGGTGGTATTAGACGAACAGGGTAATGATGTAACAAAATACAACTCAAACTTAATCAGTCTAGCAAAATACGATAAAAATACAAATAAATACGAGTTTTTCAATGCGAATACAGGAGAAAGTCGTGGAGACTATGGTTTCTTTGATGTTGTACATGGTAATAAAATAAGGGCTCACGTTTCGTTAGGAAATAATAAATATGGTGCGGTCCTTGAACTGACTGAGCTAAATAAAGAGAAATTTACGTATACAAGAATCGGGAAAGATGCGAATGGAAAAGATATAAAAATCTTTGTTGAGCATGAACCGTATACAGGTGACCTAAAACCAAATTTCACAAAGTAATCTTTTACTCTAGCAAATGCACTATGTTAGTAAGAGAAAGCCTGAGCTATTAGGTAATTATACAGTAGAAGTAAAATAGTTATTTAAAGACAAATAGATGCCTTGAGGCATCTATTTGTCTTTAAAATGATTTTATGGGTAAATATAAAATACAAATTCTTTTTTCTAGGATCTAGTAACTCCCTACTTGCACAACCATATATCCTAGTTCTTTTTTATTTATTCTCTTTATGCTCTTTATATTCATGTACTTTCTCTTTTACATTACCAACCGTATCTTTAGCAGTGCCTTTCACTTTATCCCATTTTCCTTCAGCTTGTAATTTCTTATTGTCAGTTACTTTCCCGACAACTTCTTTTACTTCACCTTTTACTTTATCAATGGCACCTTCTACTTTTTCCTTTAAACCATGATCATTCTTAGTCATACATTTCTCCTCCTTGTAGTTTGATTAGAATTCTCTTTTCATGTTGCAAGTTGAATGATGTATCTAGTAATAGCGTAACAAATCTAGTTTGAATATTCAAATGATTAATAGGATAGAAAAGGAATTGTCATGAAATGTATAAAATTGTAATGAGAAGAGAAAGCATGTAAATTACATGTCTTTTGCAGTCCATATTGATTTTGTATAAGCAATTTTCATATGGGCACGTTCCATATTATTTTGACTTCCGGTACCGAACCTTGCTTGTCCGACTATTAAATGACAGTTTTTCGCTAGGGCTTTTTCTATTCGTTTTTGAATTAAGGCAGTATGACAGCCTTTACGCTGAAATTCTGGCAAAGTAGCAGAAGCAGCTAATGAAGCAATCCCATTATTTATATACAGGACACCAATGCCTGCAGGAGTATTTTGAACTTCGGCTATGAAAAAATGCCAGCCAGGTTTATTGTAGAGAATTTCGTTATTTTGGCGTACGCCATCTTTTGTAAAGGGTGGTATGTTAAATCCACGTACATATATGTCTGCAAAAATATGAAATTCATTTTCTTTTAGTTGGCGTACTGAAATGTTAGAAGTAAGTAGGGATGGATCTTCTCTCGGTATACTATATAAAGCGGTATGGAAGCTGGATTGGTAAAATCCTTTTTGAGATAAGTATTGAAATAATTCAGCTGTACCTTGAGCGGGTGTAATTTCAAAACGACAAGGGATTTGTAGCGATTGATAATAAGAGATGATTTCATCTATCTCATCTGTATTTGTAAAGGTAACGCCTTTTACTGTGTTAAAAGCAGGACCAAAAATTATTTTTGATGAAAAGGCAGTGGCATTCCCGAACTTTTTCATTTGTATTTGCATTGGATTTTCAGCTAACGCTTGTAGTGCTTGTAGTCTAGAAGAGAGCATATGTATTTCTGCGTTTTCAATTTCTTGAGCTGCATTGAGTGTCATAATTGTACTCATAATATTCCTCCGTCAATAAATATATTTCATAGTACATATACGATGTTTGTTCGGAGATTCCTGTTGAAATGTAAGAGAATAAGAGGTTTTTTGGAAGGGAAATGGAAGTTAACTGTCGAAGGGAGTGGAAACAGATTAAAGGTGGTGCTCTCATGAAACAGGAAGACGTGCAGACATGCTCTAATTGTGGTTCTCATAACATAGGAGAAGGGGAGTTTGTCGGTTATGCACAAATACGGAAAAAGGAGACGATGTTCACATCTTCACCAGTAGATGCTTATATTTGTACAGATTGTGGGAATATCCTTTTATTAAAAGTACGACATTATGAAAAGTTTAAGCAGAAGCCGTTATGATTATGGAGAAGTGTTTTTATTAGGGAAGTTAGAGGAGTAATAATTTACATATATATATGAGTATGTCCTTATATAAAGAGATGACAACATATACTGTGTGGGATGCTTATTAATCGTTGCACGACATACAAAAATGTATAGAAGAAATTGTGAATCAATATGGGGAAGACAAATTAACCCTTATTGGAATACTTCATATCGAAAACTCCTTTAAATGAATAAGGGAGTTTTTGTTTTTTCGTGACAGTAATTACCTTTAATTGTTATAATTGGTTATTGGGAGAGGGTATTTTATTAACGCCATAATCATAGAAGAAAACTAGCTAAATCGTATAGAAAACGGCTATATAACACAATCGCAACCATAAGTTTACAAAGTGCAACTGCAGGAAGATAGAGATAAGGGTAATGTTTACATACAATTTAGTTAAGAAAACAAAGGGGGACACACATATGGGATTTGGTGAAAAGCTTTTTAAATTAAGAAAGGAAAAGGGCCTTTCTCAAGAAGCATTAGCTGAAAAATTAAACACAACAAGGCAAGCGGTTAGTAAATGGGAAAACGGTCAAGGTTTTCCTGAAACTGAAAAGTTAATAATGATTGGAAATGTATTTGAAGTATCACTCGACTATTTATTAAAAGAAACTGCTGAGCAAAGTAATGAAAATGTGGAGGGCTATTACGTAAGTCAGGAAATGGCAGAAGGGTATATAGTGTATGGGCAAAAAATTTCTAAATATATTGCGTTAGGATTTAGTTTGCTCATTTTATCGACAATACCGTATTTATTATTTAAAGAAAATGCAACAATGTCGACATTTCTTGTCATTATCATTGCTGTCCTTGGAATTGGAGCAATGATGGTACCGGCAACGATAGAAGAGAGTCGATACAATGTATTGAAAAAAGAAGAACTACTATTTGATCAAAACTTTCTAAAAGAATTGACAAAAAGATATGAAGTAATTAAGAAGAAGTATGCTGCAGTAATGATCGTTGGATTTTGTTTTATAGCAGCAGGAGCGATACCATTTTTATTTGAGAAAAAGCATATCATTTCAGGAGAATTAGTGCAGTATTATCCGTACTGTGTTGTACTTATTGCGATTGGAGTCTATCTTTTTGTTCGTGTTGTAGGAGTGTGGGAGATATATCGAATTTTAGTAGAGAATAAAGAATATAGCAATCGTATTATTTTTAAAATGAAAAAGAAAGTAAGAAAAAAGGTAGATAGTTTATAAAAAATAAAAAACATGTTTCGAATCAATGTATTCAAAACATGTTTTTTATCGTTCTGAATTATTTCCAAAGAAATAATTCAGAAAATACGGAAAAATGTCGTAATCACTTGTAGAAGTCTGTTATAATGAACGAAATGAAAACGCTTTAAAGGGGGATATAACCAATATGATGATGAATGTACCGTTAACAATTAGTTCTATGATGGAAAGAGCAGAAAAACTGTTTTCAAAGAAAGAAATTGTTTCACGGACACATGATACAGTTACGACGTTAACGTATAAGCAGTTAGGTGAAAGGACGAGAAGGCTTTCTAGTGCGTTACAAAAGCTTGGGATTAAAGAAGGCGAGCGTATAGGAACGTTAGCGTGGAATCATCATCGACATGTGGAAGCGTATTTTGCTATTCCTGGTATTGCTTCCGTTTTACACACAATTAATATTCGTTTATCTCCTCAACATATTTCATACATTATTCAGCACGCAGAAGATCGAATTCTACTTATAGATGAAGATCTCGTACCACTTGTTGAAAATATTCAATCACAATTATCAACTGTACAAGCCTACATTATTATGACTGATAAAGATGAACTTCCCAATACTACGCTAGAACCTGTATATCATTATGAAAAGCTATTAGAAGAAGGCAATCCAACTTTCCAATTTGTAAAAGATATTGATGAAAATACACCTGCTGGTATGTGTTATACGTCAGCGACTACAGGAAACCCAAAAGGTGTTGTATATACGCATCGTAGTACTGTATTGCATTGTATGGCACTCGGTTTAGCGGATACAGCTGCTTTATCGGAAAGTGATGCGGCGATGGCAATTGTACCGATGTTCCATGTGAACGCTTGGGGGCTTCCTTTTGCAGCTACTTGGTTTGGAACTAAACAAGTACTGCCAGGACCAATGTTTACTCCAAAAATTTTATTAGAGATGATTCAAGCTGAAAAAGTAACGATAGCAGCAGGTGTGCCGACAATTTGGCTCGGTGTATTACAAGAGTTAGAAAATAATAGTTACGATTTATCTAGTATAACGAGAATATTATGCGGTGGTGCTGCTGCACCGAAAAGCGTTATTAAAGCATTTGAGCAAAAATATAATGTTCCTTTCGTACATGCATATGGTATGACTGAAACAAGCCCACTCGTAACACTTGCACGTTTAAAAAGTTATGAAACAGAATTATCATATGAAGAGCAATTAGAAATCCGCTCAAAACAAGGGTATCTTGTCCCTGGTGTAGAGATGAAAGTAGTCGGTACAAACGGTGAAGTGAAGTGGGATGGTACGGAAATGGGAGAACTATGTTTACGAGCACCATGGATCGCTGAAAGTTATTATAACGATGAACGTACTGTCGAAGGTTTTCGTGATGGTTGGTTATATACAGGAGATGTCGTTACGGTTGACGAGGAAGGCTGCGTGAAAATTGTTGACCGTACGAAAGATGTTATTAAAAGCGGAGGTGAGTGGATTTCTTCAGTTGACCTTGAAAATGCATTAATGGCACATGATGCTATATTTGAAGCAGCTGTCGTTGCCGTTCCTCATCCGCAGTGGCAAGAGCGACCAATTGCCTGCGTCGTTCAAAAGAAAAATAGTACAGTAACAAAAGAAGAAATATATGAGTTTTTAAAATCACAGTTTGCGAAGTGGTGGTTACCAGATGATATTGTATTTATGGAAGAAATACCGAAAACATCTGTTGGGAAGTTTTTAAAACAGGCGCTTCGGAAAGAACTTGAGCATTTGCATAAAGAGAAATAATTGAAAAAATATTTGTAAACCTATATTTAAAACAAGTTGACAAAGACTAAATAGAAAGATAATATAACTCCTATAATATGTTATCTGAAAATCATTTTAAGTTTACAAATAGGAGAAGCAAATATGAATACAAAAAACTTAGTTTTCGTCGCTTTATTTAGTTCTATTATGGGAGTGTTAGGGTTAATACCTCCAATTGCTCTTGCTATTACACCAGTTCCGATTACATTACAATCACTCGGTGTTATGCTTGCTGGTGGATTGTTAGGATCACGTCTTGGTGCATTAAGTCAGCTTATTTTCTTACTTATAGTTGGAGTTGGAGCACCATTACTTGCTGGTGGACGCGGTGGTCCAGGCGTATTTGTTGGGCCAAGTGCAGGATATTTACTTGGTTATATCGTTGGAGCGTTTGTCATTGGTTATTTAATTGAGCGTTTACGTGAAGTTTCTATAATAAAGGTATTATGTATTAATATAATTGGTGGTATTTTCGTAGTTTATGTATTTGGTATCATTGTACAAGCTTTCTTTATGGATGTTTCTATATGGCAGACGATGAAAGTAAGTGCCGTATTTTTACCAGGTGATTGCATAAAAGCGATTATAGCAGCAATTCTTGTAACGAAATTACATCGTTCATTGAAACATATTATTACGCCTGCTCTCAAGAGTGGGAAATATACAAATGCGGGATAAGAAAGAGAAGAAACACGTTCATTGCGTGTTTCTTTTTATTATTTTGTAAAGAAAGGACGTCTCAAATGGGGATTACAAAAGAATATAAAAAGTATGCCTCTTTACAAACAAATAAAATAGCAATAAAGGAAAATGATCGAGTATTAACATTTAAAGAATGGTTTGAGTCAGTGTGTAAAGTAGCAAACTGGTTGAATGAAAAAGAATCGCAGAATAAAACAATAGCAATTGTATTAGAAAATAGTATGGAGTTTTTACAACTATTTGCTGGTGCTGCTATGGCCGGATGGGTTTGTGTGCCGTTAGATATAAAGTGGAAACAGGATGAGCTCAAAGAAAGAATTGCGATCAGTAATCCGGCTATGATTGTGACAGAGCGATATAAGGTAAAGGATTTACCGGATGAAGAAGGAAGAGTAATTGAAATTGATGAGTGGAAAAGAATGATAGAGAACTCTCTGCCTGCATATGCCCCTGTAAAAGATGTACAACATGCTCCGTTTTATATGGGATTTACATCAGGATCGACTGGGAAGGCAAAAGCATTTTTACGTGCACAACAATCGTGGGTTCATAGTTTTGATTGCAATATACATGACTTTCATATGAAAAAAGAAGATTCTATTTTAATAGCTGGGACGCTCGTTCATTCTCTTTTTTTATACGGCGCAATAAGTGCATTATATGTAGGGCAAACGGTGCATATTATGAGAAAGTTTATTCCAGATCAAGTACTGGAAAAGTTAGAAACAGAAAATATTTCGGTCATGTATACAGTTCCGACAATGCTAGAATCTTTATATAAAGAAAATAGAGTAATAGAAAATGGGGTGAAAATTATTTCGTCAGGAGCGAAATGGGAAGCTGAAGCGAAAGAAAAAATAAAGAGTATATTTCCTTATGCGCAAAAATATGAATTTTACGGTGCATCGGAACTAAGTTTTGTAACAGCACTTGTTGATGAAGAGAGCGATAGAAGGCCAAATTCAGTAGGAAAACCTTGTCACAATGTTCAAGTTCGAATATGTAACGAAGCAGGAGAAGGAGTACAGAAAGGCGAGATAGGAACTGTTTATGTGAAAAGTGATCAGTTTTTTATGGGCTACATATTGGATAAGGTTTTAGTTCCAGAGTTGACTACGGATGGCTGGATGACAGTGCGAGATGTAGGTTATGAAGATGAAGAAGGCTTTATATACATAGTGGGTAGAGAGAAGAACATGATTTTATTTGGAGGAATTAATATTTTTCCAGAAGAAATAGAAAGTGTATTACATGAACACCCAGCTGTTGATGAAATAGTTGTAATTGGTGTGAAAGATAGTTACTGGGGTGAAAAACCTGTCGCCATTGTAAAAGGAAGTGCTACGAGGCAACAATTAAAAAGTTTTTGCTTACAACGATTATCCTCGTTTAAAATACCGAAAGAATGGCATTTTGTAGATGAAATACCGTATACAGATAGTGGGAAAATCGCTCGTATTGCAGCAAAAAATATGATTGAAAACCGGGAGAAGATATATGAATAGAGCGGTTATTGTAGAAGCGAAAAGGACACCTATTGGTAAGAAAAATGGGATGTTGAAAGATTATGAAGTTCAGCAATTAGTAACGCCGCTTCTTACGTTTTTAAGTAAAGGGATTGAGAGAGAAATAGACGATGTCATATTAGGGAATATTGTGGGGCCGGGAGGGAATGTTGCAAGATTATCTGCTTTAGCGGCAGGACTTGGTTATCATATTCCTGGTGTAACGATTGATCGGCAATGTGGTGCCGGATTGGAAGCGATTCGCACCGCATGTCATTTCATTCAAGGTGGCGCAGGTAATTGTTATATTGCAGGAGGAGTAGAGAGTACAAGTACATCAACTTTTCAAAATAGAGCACGATTTTCACCAGAAACAATTGGTGATCCTAATATGGGAGTGGCGGCTGAATATGTTGCAGAGCGTTATAATGTAACGAGAGAAATGCAAGACGAGTATGCTTGCCTTAGTTATAAACGGACACTGCAAGCATTAGAAAATGGATATTTACAAGATGAAATACTTTCTTTTAATGGACCTTTAGATGAGGCTATAAAACGAGAAATGAATTATGAAAGAATGATTAAAAGAACTAAGCCCGCATTTTTACAAAATGGTACAGTAACGGCAGGTAATTCGTGCGGTGTAAATGACGGAGCATGTGCTGTTCTTGTAATGGAAGAGGGGCAAGCCCGAAAACTAGGATACAAGCCTGTTCTTCGTTTCGTCCGCAGTGCTGTAGTTGGAGTGGATCCAAATCTTCCGGGGACTGGTCCGATATTTGCGGTGAACAAATTATTAAACGAAATGAATATGAAAGTAGAGGACATTGATTATTTTGAAATAAATGAAGCATTTGCTTCAAAGGTTGTTGCTTGTGCAAAGGAGTTACAAATTCCTTTCGAAAAATTAAATGTAAATGGTGGTGCAATTGCGCTCGGTCATCCGTACGGTGCATCTGGAGCTATGCTTGTGACACGTTTGTTTTATCAAGCGAAAAGAGAGCATATGAAGTATGGAATTGCGACGTTAGGAATTGGTGGTGGAATAGGGTTAGCGCTATTATTTGAAAAAGTAGAAGACTAGAAAAGAACTAGTTTTCTACTTTTTGAGGAACATAAGCATTGCTACCAGGTTGTGCTTTTATTTCATTCCAAGCAGCGATAGCATCAGCTTTTGATTTCCCTTTGTTATTTGGATCTTCGAAAAAGTCGCGAGTGAAACGATTGTATTCAAACTGCGCGCTAATAGTTGTTTTGTATGTAGGATCTTTTTTTCGTTCGTTTTCTTCATACCAAAACGTTAGCGCGTCTTCATATGTTTTTCCGACATTCTCTTTAAAAAACTTTTGAAGAGCTACTGTAAAGCGGAAGTTTGCTCCGATTTTTTCTTTGAAAAAAGCACGAACTTCTTCGCTGCAGCGGTGATTGTTAGTAATAATCGTTAGAAGAGAAAGTTCTTTATAAGAGAGGGAAGCTTTACTCACCTTTTGACGAGAGTTGTTTTTTAATATTTTACCAGTATGTAAATAATGTGAGATACGCTCGGTTATTTCAATCTTAGAGCCACTAGCTGGCAAACCATGCTCACGACAAAATGTTTGGAGTTCTGCTTTTAACCAATAAAAGTTTTGGAAATCTTCAAGTGATATAGACTTTGTTAAAGGTGGACGCATAGATGTAACAACTTCTTTCTTCCATAATTTTCTTTAATTATAAAACGTATGTTCTTTTTGTGGAAGGATTAATTTGTAAATATAACGGGAAGAGGAGATTACATATGGAAAGTGTAATGCAAGTTCGTGTTACGGGAATTTTAATTGAAGATGAAAAAGTATTGCTAGTAAAGCAAAAAGTTGCTAATCGCAATTGGTCTTTACCTGGGGGAAGGGTAGAGAATGGTGAAACGTTAGAAGAAGCGATGATTCGAGAAATGAGAGAAGAAACAGGATTAGAAGTTAAAATTAAGAAGCTACTCTATGTTTGTGATAAACCAGATGCTAGTCCATCTTTATTACATATTACGTTTCTGCTTGAAAGGATTGAAGGTGAAATTACGCTACCTTCTAATGAGTTTGATCATAATCCAATTCAAGATGTGCAAATGGTACCGATTAAAGATTTAAGTCAATATGGTTTTTCGGAAACTTTTATAACTCTTATAAGTGAAGGTTTTGCAAGTGCAGGGAGTTATCAAGGCTTGAAACAAAATATAGGCTTGTAAATATAGTTGAAGGATAGCAGTTAGCTATCCTTCATAAACATGTTTTACACTTCTGACTGTAAAGAAGAAACAAGTTGATTTAAAAATTCGTCCCCGGTCATAACCGCTTTTCCGCCGCCGCGAGCACTCTTTTTATTTCCGCCACCTTTTCCTTCAATTGTAGGAAGTGCCTCTTTTAAAAGAGCATTCATATCGAGCGTGACTGTTTTTCCGCAAGCAAGGATACATTGTAATTTGTCTTCATTTTCAATAACGAAATATGTAATGGCATGCTCTTGTTGTTCTGTAATAATGGCAGAAAGTTTTGCGATTTCTTGCATAGAGCGATTTGTAAATACTTTAGAAATAAGTATGCCAGCATGTATTTCCGTAGGCTGTTGAAGTAGTTCATTTGCCTCTACAAATAATAATTTTTCATTCATTGTTTGTATTGCTTTTTCGTTTTCTTTTTGAGAAGTAAGCAGTTGTGCTACTTTTGCTGGAATATCACTCTCGCTACTGTTTAATTGTTTAGAAACATCCTTCATAATTTGTTGCTGTTGCCCCATAAGTTGTAGTGTGCGCCAGCCAGCTATAAACGTTAATCGTATGCCGCCTTTATTGCGCTCCCATCCTAGTACTTGAATAGGACCTACTTCACCTGTACGTTTCGGATGCGTTCCGCCACAGCCGTTGTAGTCGAAGTTTTCAATTATAACAACACGTATATTTTCTGTTATAGTCGGTTCTTTACGAAGAGGTAACGTTTTCGCTTCTTCTAAATTCATCCACAGGGTACGGATTGGATGGTTTTCAAAAACAATTTTGTTTGCAATTTTTATCGCCTTTTCAACTATTTCTGCATGAAGATTTTCTGTTTCTAAATCAATTGTTACCGTTTCTTTACCAAGGTGGAATCCAATCGTAGGTATGTTAAAATGGTCCCAAAAAGCAGCAGATAAAATGTGTTGAGCCGCATGTTGCTGCATATGGTCAAAACGGCGCTCCCAATTAATTTTACCTTCTACTTCTTCTGTATGTAATTGTTCGGTAATGAAGTGGCGGATTTCGTCATTGACTTCTTCAACATCGAGTACAGCAATTCCATTTAAAGTTCCAGTATCATGGGGCTGCCCGCCACCTGTCGGATAAAATGCTGTTTCATTTAAAACAACGTATAAGTTACCGTCTTTATCATAATCTTGCTTTATGACTTTCGTAGTAAAGTCTTTTTTATAAGCGTCAGTGTAATATAATTTTTGCTCCAATTTTCTTTCCCCTTTCCTGTTCACTAGTTTCATTGTAAAGCAATCGAAATTAGTTTCCTAATATTTCAGAAGAAAGAAACTATTTTTAGAATTTTCTTGCTATAATAAGAAGAAAATGCGGGGGTGGAATGAATATGTTATATGAAAACGGCGTAGATAAACTGCTTAGTTTAAGCAAAAATATTTCTGAATTGTATCGAGAATTAAATGAAATGACCCGGATTTTAACGGATTGTAATCGAGAAAGTGTGAAGTTTGATCGGTTATATGTAAAAGAGGTACTGTGGAAGAAAGAAGATGTAATAGAGAAATATGATCAGCTGCTTGTGCAACTTTGTATAAATGAATGCTTTGATTTAAAAAGTGTCATTACAGGGGAGTATAAGTATACATATGAAGAAGTAGAAAATATTGTTTTACAATTTAATGAGAAGTATAATGTCGTAATTTTAATTAAAGATGTTTGTAAAGAATTACAGTTTACATATGGCATAGATATGGAAATAACGAGAACAGCTCGGGTATCAACAGCTCAAGTATAAAAAGGGAAAAGAAAGCAGATCCTTTGCTTTCTTTTTTTTTGTAAGAACAGGGAGAGTAGGTTTAACGATGAAAGGGAAGTTACAAAATATTCATCCGTTAGGAATGACAATTATAATAGGGACTTTATTTGCGAGGTTCGCCACGTCAATGAGTATTCCTTTTTTAGCAATTTATTTAACGACTGTTAAAGGTGTATCAGCTGGAATGACGGGTGCTATTATCGGAACGAGTGCACTTGTTGGAGTGTTTGCTAGTTTTATCGGAGGGAATTTATCGGATCGATTCGGCCGAAACATGATTATAATATGGTCCATGATCGTTTGGGTGTTTGTATTTATAGGTTTTTCATTTGCAAATCATGTTCTAAGTTTCTTTTTATTAAATGCTTTGAATGGATTATGTCGGTCTTTTTTTGAGCCGACGTCAAGAGCATTATTATCAGATTTAACGAAACCAGAGTATCGTTTACTCGTATATAATTTGCGTTACGGTGCAATCAATGTTGGAGTAGCGATTGGCCCACTTGTCGGATTACAGATTGGAAGTGCAAAATCTACAATTCCTTTTTTAGTAGCAGCTGGAGTATATATTCTATATACAGCTATATTAGCATTCCAATTTAAGAAGTATCCAATTGAAAAAAAGAAAGTAAATACAGAAAAGCCTGTCACAATGTTAAATGCAGTTCGTATATTGCGAAAGGATGTCGTATTTTTAGTTGCCTTAGTCGGTATTATTTTGAGTAATTGTGGCTTTTCACACTTAACGACAACAGTATCTCAATATTTTGCAAATGCACATATATTTCAGGATGGAGTGAAATTATTTTCGTATATGTTAGCTTTAAATGCGATTGTTGTAGTCGTAATTCAATACCCTGTTATTCAAATATGTAAAAAGTATACACCGTTAACATCAATTATGGTTGGAACTTTATTTGTGAGCGGGGGGTTGTTTGGATTTGGAATAGCAGAATCTATGCTAGGTGCTGCTATTTGTACAATTATTTTTACAGTTGGAGAAGTTTTAATGTTTTCCATGACGGATGTGTTTATTGATGATATAGCTGTTTCACATTTAAAAGGAACATATTTTGGAGCAATGGGATTTTCAGGGATTGGAGCAGTAATTGGTCCATGGTTTGGAGGAGTGCTTCTCGATTACTACGGGTATCAAAATGGGTTTGTAGTATTTTCAGCACTAGCTATATTTTCAACTGTAGCATTTCCTGTACTTGTAGCTACAAAAGGTTTATTGAAAAAAAGATATGATAGAAATTGTAATTTAGAATTAGATGCTAAATAAAATAAGCCCCAGCAGATGACTGGGGCTTATTTTTGTATTTATCCCGCATTAACGGGCAAGTAAGAACCCCCACCTAAAAATTCAGCGAAAGCAAAGAAGTTAGGTGGGGGAATCAACTGCCCGTAAAAGCCCGATTGGTTCAACTAATAATCAGTGGGGGATGAAGCCCCCACTGATTAAAGTTTCACTTTATCCCGCTATTTGCGGGCAGTAAGAACCCATTGATTAAAGCTTTACTTTATTTTAATTCTCAATTTGAAAAAGAACTTTTTCTTCATGTTTATTAGCAACTTCATTTTTGGAAATATGAATGGCTAAATATCCATTCTCTAAGCAGGCTAGCATCTTTTTATAAATAATAGTAGCGGGTAAAGGGATGATCCGCTGCAAAGAAATATTTTTATGAAGTATGCAAATATTTAGGCCTGTCTCCATCTTTTTAATAACTACATTTTGTTCGGATACATTTGGTACATCTGTTTCCAAAATGTATTCTTGTTCAGTTTCACAAAGGTCAATATGAATTTGATTTGGGAAACTAAAGTTACTACAAGAATCAGAACAAAATTGATCCATCCATTCTTCGAAACCATCAACATGAAAAAGACAATCCTTCTTTTTCTTGCCCATGTAAGACACCCTCCGTAAAATCTCAATTCATACTATGTTATGCATGAATGAAGTAGGGGTGAAGAATAAATGGAAAAATATAAACATTGTATGTGGCAAAGGTAGCTAGTGTGAGCCTTTTGTTTTACATATCATGATGTGCATGATTTTTTTGGCGTGAATGGTTACGGTTTTTTACTTTATGAGATCCGCTTAATGGTTCAGGTTGTCCCTTTTTTTCTTTCGCTTCACGATTGTTTTTTCCCATTGTATGTGACACCTCCTCTTTCTCTTTAGAATGAGAGAAGTTTGCAAATTTATACGAGAATGTTTTTAGAAAAAAAGGTAAAGATAAATGGGACTAACTATTATGGAAAGGGGATTATATAATGCCATATCATAAAGATAAACAACAAGCTTTTCAAGCAGCGCAGCAAGGAGTTACACAAGCAGAAAACGCATTTAATAACATTGTAAAAAATGATCCAAACTACGGTCATGATTTAAAAGAGTTACGCCAAGAGGTTCAGGAAGCGTATGAACAAATTCAAAATGCGTTAGAGGTAGCTTCAGAAACACAACGCCCACAACTTGAGCAATACGAAAATAATCTTCAAAACATTATGCGAAATGTAGATCAATTAGAAAAGTAAATGAGGTTGTTGTGTATTCGACAACCTCCTACTTTAATGAACATTATGCTAAAACAGAAAATTTTTTTAGTGGTTTTTTCTTTATTATGCGCAGTACATATATTTCAAGTGGAAAAAGTGGAAGCGAAAATGTTGCTCAGAAAAGAGCTAGAACCAACTGGCTATGTAACGTGGGAAGTACCTAATAATGAAAAGATTATTGCCATTACATTTGATGATGGCCCAGATCCAACTTATACACCGCAAGTTTTACATTTATTACGTCAATATAAAGCAGAAGCAACATTTTTTATGATTGGATTTCGAGTTCAGCGTAATCCATATTTAGTGAAACAAGTGTTAAAAGAGGGACATGAAATTGGAAATCATACGATGAATCATTTATATGCGAGTAATTCATCGGATGAAAAATTAGAAAATGATATTTTAGATGGAAAGAAATTTTTCGAAAAATGGGTGAAAGAACCTTTACTATTCCGTCCACCTGGCGGATATATTAACGATGCTGTATTTAAAACAGCGAAAGAAGCAGGTTATCAAACTGTTCTATGGTCGTGGCATCAAGACCCGCGTGATTGGGCAAATCCAGGGGTTGAATCCATTGTAAATCATGTAGTAAAAAATGCTAAAAGTGGAGATATCGTATTGTTACATGATGGAGGAAATGATCGTAGTCAAACAGTAGCAGCATTAGCAAAAATTTTACCTGAGCTGAAAAAACAAGGATATCGATTTGTAACGGTTTCAGAATTACTACGTTATAAACATTAGAAAAAATCCCAAAAGGAAATGGACCTTTTGGGATTTTTCGTTACTGGTTCTTTTTACGTTTTTTATTATTTTGTCGCTCTGCTGGAGTTAAAGGCTCGTTTGCAAATTCTTCATTATAACCAGCACCTTGTCCTTGTGCAGATGCCGCATTCATTCCTGAAATAGTATGATTTGCTTTTCTTTTACCCATTTTATTTCACCTCTATAACTTTTTTGTATGTTGAATGATGAGCAGTTCATAGTATGTATGAACTGTAAGTAAAGCACTAATAGAGCACTTTACTTTATGGTAATAGTATTCATAAGGAGCGTGAACACTATTCAAATTTAGGAACATAAAGAAAACTTATGATAATCTATAAGTTTCTTATTATTTACTTATTTAGAAAGTTGTAATAAGATATTATCGTAAGGTATTGAAAAGTTTGTCTACATTTTATATTCAGACAACTTAGTCACGTTTAACAGGGGGGAAACATAATGGTCAAACATAATCCATTTCAATCACGTGCAACTTTTGAATTAGATGGAAAAACGTATCATTATTATGATTTGAAAGCGCTTGAAAACGCAGGGGTTGGCAACGTATCTCAATTACCATATTCCGTGAAAGTTTTACTTGAATCAGTACTTCGTCAAGTAGACGGACGTGTAATTACAGAAGAGCATGTTACAAATTTAGCGAAATGGGGAACGAAAGATGTGCAAGATATCGATGTTCCATTTAAACCATCTCGTGTAATTTTACAAGATTTCACTGGTGTACCAGCTGTTGTAGATTTGGCTTCGCTTCGTAAAGCAATGGCAGATATGGGCGGGGATCCTGATAAAATTAATCCAGAAATTACTGTAGACCTTGTAATTGACCACTCTGTACAGGTTGATAGAGCGGGTACGGCAGACGCGCTTGCATTCAACATGGACTTAGAGTTTAAACGTAATGAAGAACGTTATAAATTTTTAAGCTGGGCACAAAAATCATTTGATAACTATCGCGCAGTGCCACCAGCTACAGGTATTGTACACCAAGTAAACCTTGAATATTTAGCACCAGTTGTTCATGCTGTGAAAAATGCTGAAGGTGACTTAGTTGCATACCCAGATTCATTAGTTGGAACAGACTCACATACAACAATGATTAACGGTATCGGCGTTCTTGGATGGGGCGTTGGTGGTATTGAAGCAGAAGCAGGAATGCTTGGACAGCCTTCATACTTCCCAGTACCTGAAGTAATCGGTGTGAAATTAACTGGTACACTTCCAAGTGGTACTACAGCAACTGATGTTGCATTAAAAGTAACACAAGTATTACGTCAAAAAGGTGTAGTTGGTAAATTCGTTGAGTTCTTCGGTAATGGACTAAAGAGCATGCCTTTAGCTGACCGTGCAACAATTTCAAACATGGCACCAGAATACGGTGCAACTTGTGGATTCTTCCCAATTGACGATATTTCATTAGAATACTTACGTTTAACAGGTAGAGATGAAGAGCAAATTCGCATTGTTGAAGAATACTGTAAAGCAAATGGTTTATTCTATACAGCAGACAGCAAAGATCCAATTTACACTGATCTTGTTGAAATTGATTTAAATACAATCGAATCTAACCTTTCTGGACCGAAACGCCCACAAGATTTAATTCCACTTTCAGATATGAAAGATGCGTTCCATAAAGCTGTTGTGGCACCAGTTGGAACACAAGGACTTGGATTTAATGAGCAAGAGTTCGATAAAGAAGTGAAGGTTACATTAGAAGATAAAGAAGTAACGATGAAAACAGGTGCAATTGCAATCGCTGCAATTACAAGCTGTACAAATACATCAAACCCATACGTATTAATTGGGGCAGGTCTAGTTGCGAAGAAAGCAATTGAAAAAGGGCTTGTAGTACCTGAGTACGTAAAAACATCATTAGCACCAGGGTCTAAAGTTGTTACTGAATACTTAGATAAATCAGGTTTAACAACATATTTAGATCAATTAGGTTTCCAAACAGTTGGTTACGGTTGTACGACTTGTATCGGTAACTCTGGTCCGTTAGCAGAGGAGTTAGAAGAAGCAATCGCAGCAAACGATTTATTAGTAACATCTGTTTTATCTGGTAACCGTAACTTTGAAGGTCGTATTCATCCACTTGTAAAAGCAAACTACTTAGCATCACCACCACTTGTTGTGGCATATGCACTTGCAGGTACTGTTGATATTGACCTGAAAAATGATGCAATCGGTAAAGATGCAAATGGCAATGCTGTTTACTTCAACGACATTTGGCCATCAGCTAAAGAAATTGAAGATGTAGTTCAAAACGTTGTTACATCTGAACTGTTCAAGAAAGAATATGCACAAGTATTTAACAGCAATGAGCGCTGGAATGAAATCCAAACTTCAAATGAAGCTTTATATACTTGGGATAATGATTCAACTTATATTCAAAACCCACCGTTCTTTGAAGGATTATCTAAAGAGCCAGGTGAAGTTGAAACGTTATCAGATTTACGCATAGTTGGTAAATTTGGAGACTCTGTAACGACAGACCATATTTCACCAGCAGGTTCAATTGGTAAGCATACACCAGCAGGACGCTACTTATTAGAAAACGGCGTACAACCTGTTGACTTTAACTCTTACGGTTCTCGTCGTGGTAACCACGAAGTTATGATGCGTGGTACATTCGCGAACATCCGTATTAAAAACCAAATCGCACCAGGAACAGAAGGTGGATACACAACATATTGGCCAACTGGTGAAGTAACATCAATCTATGATGCTGCTATGAAATATAAAGAAGATGGCACAGGCCTTCTAGTTATTGCTGGTAAAGATTACGGTATGGGAAGTTCTCGTGACTGGGCTGCGAAAGGTACAAACTTATTAGGTATTAAAGCGGTAATCGCAGAAAGCTTCGAACGTATTCACCGTAGTAACTTAGTATTAATGGGTGTATTACCACTTCAATTTAAAGATGGCGAAAGCGCTGAAACGTTAGGTCTTGTTGGTAACGAGTCATTTGAAATTCAAATTGACAAAACAGTTAGACCACGCGATCTTGTAAAAGTAGTTGCAACTGATGCAGATGGCAACGAAAAACAATTTGAAGTAGTAGCTCGTTTCGATAGTGAAGTAGAAATTGACTACTACCGTCACGGTGGTATTCTGCAAATGGTTCTTCGTGAGAAAATTGAAGAGTCTAAAGTGTCGAACTAAATAATTGAAATGAACGATAAGGAAGCTAACAACTGTTAGCTTCCTTATTTTATGGAAAGGGATGAAACCATTTGGTTTCATCCCTTTCTTTTTACTATAATAATGGAGGGAACATCATGAAAGAATATAAAAGAATATTGTTACCGTTACAGAAAGAAAAATTATTAGTAATAGCAGCTGTATGTAGTGGATGCTTTGCTGCTATTTTAAATTTATCTCGTCCACTATTCATGGGATTAATTGTAGATAACCTTATTCAACGAGAGTTAAAGGAGGTGTATCTTTACATTACTTTGTTTGCAGCTAGCCGCTTGTTGATGTGGGTGAACAATCTTTCATTTGATTATGTAAGTTCAAAAGCGAGTCAGCGAATATTACGAGAGAAGCGTATAGATGTATTGCGTCATTTCTTCTCATTACCGTTTGAAGAGAGTGAGAAGATTAAGGGAGGAGAGTTAGAGACATTAGTTGTGTCTGATATTCCGAACTGGGTCAGATTATATGGATCTATATTAATAGAATATATACATGCTATTGCCCAATTTATTGGCGCAATCATAGCACTACAACATATAGATATAAAGTTCATATTGTGGGTAGCTCCGTTTTTATTTTTAAGTGCAACGGTTCCGATGTTGATGGGGAAAAAGGTAAGAAATATCGCCAGCATTGCTCAAAGAAATCAATCAAGTGTTGTAGAGATGGTGTCACAGTTTGTAAAAGGAGCACAAGATTTACGTAGTTTGCAAAAAGAAAAATGGGCCATTCGCTTATTTAAGGGAGTAACGGCACAATCTTATAAAACAGAAGTAAAGAAGACGATGATGCAACATTGCATTGGAGTAGTTGGAACCGTGATTGAAACAGGGGCATATATCGTTGTTCTCATTATAGGCGCGCAGAAAATAATGAAGGGGGAAATGGTAGTTGGTTCAATTGTTGCCGTGTTAGCCACAATTGAAATGCTCTTTTTTCCAGTCCGCTACGTTGGCGATTTATTAATGATGACACAAGTTGCAGTTGCTTCGGCAAATAGAGTTTTTTCCTTTTTAGATAAACGAGTGGCAAATAGTAAGGTAGAAAGAGCGATGGGGATGACGGTAACAAATGTTTCATTTCAGGAGAGTAATGAAGAGAAATGCAGAATTCATAATATTGATTTGCAAATTAATCCTGGTGAACTCGTTATGATTGTAGGAGAAAGTGGTGCAGGAAAGACGACACTTTTAAAATTAATGATAGGGTTGTATAAACCATCTAACGGTAACATTGTTTATTATGGTAATGAGGCTCGTATGACGACAGTGTGGCAAGAACCTCGTTTCTTTCGGACGACAGTAAAAGAGAATATGTATTTCGGGGGAAAGTATCTAGAAAATCAGTTAGAAAAAAATATTGAACTTGTAAATGTGAAACCGATTATTAGTGATTTACCTAGGGGGATTGAAACTGTACTACATAAAAGCGGGGAAGAGTTTTCTGGAGGGGAAAGAAAACGTCTTGCATTATTACGCGCTATTGGTTCAAATCCGAATCTTATTATTTTAGATGAACCGACTGCGGGATTAGATCCGGGCAATCAAGAAACTGTTTGGAATATGATAGAAGGATTAGGAAGAGGGGTCACGAGAATTGTGGCAACACATGATGTAGAGAAAGCGATACTAGCAGATCGTGTTGTTATAATGAGAGAAGGAAGTATTGTTGCATGTGGAAGTCCTGAAAAATTAATAAATAGTCATTCGTTTTTACAGAGATATGAATAAAGATAAGAGAACTGCTCTTATCTTTATTCAGCATCATTTATTTGATACTCGATAGATTCGGAGTGATTCAGATCAACGTTAAAAGTAGCAGTCATAAGGAAAGTTGCAATTCCGAGAATTAAGAAAAGGACGAATGAGACTAGAGAGACGTAGAGACAAATACGCCCTACTTTCTTTTTTTCAAGATCTTTACTAAAGAGTGAAATGATCCATGTAATAATGCCGATTGGGTATAAAAGAAAACTAAGAATATATAATGTTGTTTTTTCGAATGAATTCATAAACAATCCCCCTTTTGTTGAAGGTTATTTAACTACGAGAGTAAATAGGTAAGTGGGTCAATAAGAAGATAAAACACCTCATCTGTTTTTCTAATTATATGATAAAAAGGAAAAAACTTCACTTTAAATAAGAATATTCTAATTATTTTGACTGTGAATATTTCCAAGCTTGTCCGTATAAGCTAAAATAAGGTATATAGTATTTGGGTAATTAGGTTAATAAGAAGATAAATACGTTAGGGTGATATAAAATGTGGCGGAAGCTTACGATTATTGTAGTGTTACTTTGTTTAGCGGGATATGCAGCTTATGAACAGTTTGGTAAAAAAGACCAGGCGGTACAAGGGGAGCAAGAAAAAAGTGAAGCTGCTATGAAAGAGATGATTGCAAGTAATGGTATCGAAATAGGGAAGAGTGCGCCAAACTTTGAATTAACGAAGTTAGATGGAACGAATGTAAAGTTATCAGATTTGAAAGGAAAGAAAGTGATTTTAAACTTTTGGGCAACGTGGTGTGGACCTTGCCAGCAAGAAATGCCGGATATGGAGGCTTTCTATAAAGAACATAAAGAAAATGTAGAAATTTTAGCAATAAATTATACGCCTTCAGAAAAGGGCGGGGGAGTAGAAAAGGTAAGCAATTTTGCAAAAGAAAAAGGAATTACTTTTCCTATTTTATTGGACAAGAACATTGATGTGACAACAGCGTATAAAGTAATTACGATTCCAACTTCGTATTTTATAGATACGAAAGGTGTCATTCAAGATAAGTTTATTGGACCGATGACGCAAAAAGAGATGGAGAAACGGATTGCTAAATTAAAATAATGGTGAAAAGGTAGAGGTGGAAAGTTACCATTTCTGCCTTTTCTTTTTCACGTAGTGATAGCAGCATGTTATGATAAAAGAAATATAAACGTTTAGAGGTAAAGGAGTGTTTGGAGTGGGGAATATATCCTTACCGTTAGATTATGTTGTAATTGATTTTGAAACAACAGGATTTAACCCTTATAATGATAAAATTATTCAAGTAGCAGCAGTGAAATATCGTAATCATGAACTAGTAGATCAATTTGTTTCCTATGTGAATCCAGAGCGTTCAATTCCGGACCGAATAACGAGTTTAACAGGTATTACAAACTATCGTGTTTCAGATGCACCGACGATTGAAGAAGTATTACCTTTATTTTTAGCATTTTTACATACAAATGTTATTGTCGCTCATAATGCATCTTTTGATATGCGTTTTTTTAAAAGTAATGTAAATATGCTTGGGCTGCCTGAACCTCAAAATAAAGTGATTGATACTGTGTTTTTAGCGAAGAAATATATGAAGCACGCACCTAATCATAAACTTGAAACGTTAAAGCGAATGCTTGGCATTCGTTTAAGTTCTCATAATGCATTTGATGATTGTATTACTTGTGCAGCTGTTTATCAAAAATGTGCATCTATTGAAGAAGAAACAAACAGGAAATCGAATACAGAAGTACTTGATGAAACAGTAGTATATGAAGCAGTAAAAAAGATACTTGTACGAAATAAACGTGATATCGAATGGATTCGTTGTATGAGTGTAGGAAGCTATTTAGATATAAAAGCTTTTTATCCAGTTATGAGAGTAAAAGTAAAAGGGCGAAAGAAATACGTATTAACAGAGATATTAGAAGATGATGTGAAAGAAATATGTACGAGTTTAAATTGTGAACCCGCGTTAAAAAGTGAAGTTGGTAATACGAGAATTATGCTTAATAGCTTAGAGGATGTCCTGAAATTAGAAAGTTATATTTTAGGACAGTATGATTTCGTACTGCAAGCGCTAAGTGAGTATAAACAAAGTGAAATGAATGCAGATGAAAAGCTAAAAGAATATTTAAATATAATGGTATAAAAAACTCCGTGTACAAGAAGTTGTGCACGGAGTTTTTTTAGGAGTACTAAAACATAAAATTTTCTTGCAAATCTGATTAAAGAGTTTTTCATTTGCTCATACTATGTATAGTAAGAATGCGAAGGAGAGAGGGTGAACAGCATGAGAAGAAGTCGCCGTAAATCATTTGACGAACTTGTGAAAGAAAATAAACAACAATTATTAAGTGATCGTGATGCAATCGATCGCATTGAAGAGCGTATTGAAAAACGTTATGAAATGCAACTTTTTAAGCAAGCTGAATAATTCTTAACACTAGTACGATACTAGTGTTAAGGAGGCGATAGTAATGGGTAATCCGAAAAAGAATTCAAAAGACTTTGCACCGAATCATATTGGAACACAATCAAAAAAAGCTGGTGGCAATAAAGGAAAGCAAATGCAAGACCAAACAGGCAAACAACCGATTGTTGATAACGGTTAAAAAAGGGAGAATGTTGTCATTCTTCTTTTTGTGACGGATTTTTAATAGTCAAAAAGGGCTGACTTATGTCAGCCCTTTTTCGTAATCGTAAAATTTTCAACGAGTAAACGCCAATTTTGCGGGAATGGTAAGCCAATCTTCCAGTAACTAATACCGCCTATACCTTGTTCTTTCATTAAATTGAATTTGCTTTGAACAGACCGTGAATCTTCAAACCAAACTTCGTGTTGAACACCATTTTCATCAAAATAATTAAAATGAGGAGCTTGAGCTGTGAAATCATAGCGGATGGGGACATTGTATTTACGAGCTAGTGCGACAGCTGCGACAGAGCTAATTGCTTTTGCAGGCGGATTGCCTTGTTTGAACGGAAGTTTCCAATCGAATCCGTATAAGTTTTGCCCCATCATAATTTTTTGGGGAGGCATTTGAGATTTTGCATATTGAAGTACTTCTTTTACAGGACCGATAGGAGAAATAGCCATCGGTGGCCCGCCTTGCCAACCCCAGTCATATGTCATAATGACGACGAAATCAACAATTTGCCCTTGTGCTTTATAATCGTGAGCTTCGAAAAATTTTCCCTTTTGATTTGAACTTGTTTTCGGTACAAGCGTTGTACTCAATGTGTATCCGTTAGGTAAGCGTGTTTTTACATTTCGTAAAAAACGATTATACGCTTCGCGATCTTCAGGTGCTATACTCTCGAAATCAAAATGAATGTCTCGCATACCGTACTGCTCAGCTGTTTGTAAAATGTTAGTAATAAATTTGTTTTGAATCGATGCATCGCGTAAAATAACCGATGTCAGATCGGCACTGAAATTTCCATTTTCAATATTTGTAATAACGAGCATCGGGATGGTTTTGCCTTGCGTTGCAATATTAGCGATTTTAGCTGTTTCAGTTGGTTCTTTTAACGTACCATCTCTTTTTGCCTCGAAACTGAAGTAAGCCAAATATGTTAAAAATGGATTAATGGCACGCGTAGCGTTAACCAAACTTTCTTTTATTGGTATTGTTGAAGGTTGTAAATAAGCGATGGATTCTACTGCGCGTTTTGTCCCTTTTGGTATATATAATTGCTGTCCAACATGGAGAATGGATTTTAAAGATAAGTTATTAACCTTAGCTAAACTAGCGAGAGGTACGTTATATGTTTGAGAGATTCGATATAGGCTATCGCCAGGCTGTACATAATAATTATTCCCTTTCGTATTAACGATCAGTGCCTGACCTACAACGAGTGTTTCAGCTGGATTTAGTCCATTGTCCTTTACTATTTCGTCAGGTGTTGATCCGTACTTTGATGCCAAGCTATATACGCTATCACCGCTACGAACAGTTACAATTTGAATCATATGCTTGCTCCTTTCAGTAAAAGATTCACTGTTTTTATTTTATTTTTGATGTCACTGTATTATGATTAAATGTATGCAAGGTAGCAGAAGTGAAAGAAGGCGAATACATATGTTTGTAGCAGAACATGAAGTTGAAATCCGTTATGCGGAAACAGATCAAATGGGTGTTGTTTACCATTCAAACTATTTGGTGTGGCTTGAACTAGGTCGCACGAAACTTATACAAGATTTAGGATTTTCATATGTTGAAATGGAGAAAGAGGGGATTATTTCTCCCGTGTTAGATTTGCAAATTTCATATCGTAAAGCGATGCGTTACGGAGAAAAAGCAATTGTGAAAACGTGGATTGATACTGTTAGTCCGCTTCGCGTTGTATATGGTTATGAAATATATAACGGTGAAGGTGAACTTTGTATTACTGCAAGTACGACGAATATTTGCGCGAAAAAAGAAGGGTTCAGGCCTGTATCATTTAAAAAGTTATATCCAGAGTGGTATGCGAAATATGAGGAAATTAAGAAAAAATAAAAAAGCGTGGCAGAAGCCACGCTTTTTTATTTTTCATAATTAAATTGCGGGAAATCATCACCGTCGTTAAATGTAACAGCTAAATTATGTCCATCGAAGAACCACTCATCATCGCCTTCAATAAAGAAGTTAATACCTTCTTCTTGAGTTTGAACAGCAGGATGTGCAGGATCATCTTTACGAATACCTAAAGAAAGTCCTTTTTGCACAGTACTGCAACCGCCGTATTGTACGAAAAGGCGTAGTGTTTCACCCGATTGTAAGTTTAATTCGTTTTTATACCATTGTGCTGCTTCTTTTGTTACGGAAAGATTCATGTATAGTTCCTCCAAATTATGTTGCTTTTTCTTTAGTATAAAAAATAACGCAAAAAGACGCTATTAATATGCTTCACGTTTTCTTTTTGCGTTATGTGGGTTACGATCTTATTTTTGCTTTTTTGAAAAGTTTGCTTTCGGTTCAGTTTTATTTATAATTCGTCCGATATTTGCACGGTGTTTATAAATAACCATACCTGCTAATAAACACATCGCAATAATGAAGATTTTATCCCCGCTAACAATGGATGCAATAACAGCAACGACGGCTGTTACCATAGAAGAAAGTGATACGTATCTTGTTGTAAATAAAAGGCTGAAAAAGACAACAGCTAATATTGCAAAAACAACTGGAGAGTAGCATAATAGCACGCCAGCAGAAGTTGCAACAGCTTTACCACCACGGAATTTCGCGAAAATCGGATACACATGTCCAAGAACAGCTGCTAATCCGAACCATAGTGGGTGAACATCTAAACCGAAAATAATCGGTAGACTTGTTGCTAATGTACCTTTTAAAATGTCAGCAATTGTAACGATAAAACCTGCTTTTTTCCCTAGTGTGCGGAATGTATTTGTTCCGCCTAGATTACCGCTTCCGTGCTCACGAATATCGATTCCGTAGCCGATTTTTCCAACGACTAGTGCGAATGGAATCGAGCCAAGTAAGTAGGCAACGATAAATAAAAGATATGTAATAACCATAAGTTCAGTCTCCTTTATTCAAATGTGTTGATAAAGGGTAAAAAGAGTTTTTCCCGTATATTGTACCATACATTTGTAAAGAGCACATTTCTTTTTTGTAAATGAAAAATTCATTATTTCGTGAAAAAAATTTCACAGGAATGTTACATTTCTCACAGAAACACCAAGACTATATGTAGTAACATTTTAATCAAAAGACAACAACATATTGGTGGAGGGTTATAAATGTTACAACGAAATGTACGTGGAGAAGAATTAATGAGAGTGTTTGAGACGATTGTCCACGGTAATGAGCAAGATTTAATGCAAGAAAATGCAAATGTAGATGGTCGCTCTCCAATGGGAGTAATGGGAACGTTCGCATCAGAGAGTGCGAAATATTATGCAGTTGAAAATTTATTGTCAGATCAAGTGAAAAAAGCGATAAATCAAAATATATTATATCCACATGACTTAGATTTTTATGCGACAGGAACGACGACTTGTTCGCAAATTCCGTTAGCGCAAATGCTTGCGGACGGTTTTCATACCGGACATGGGCATATGAGACAACCGCAGGATATTAAAAGTGCATTGGCTCTTTCATCTATTATTTTTCAGGCGAATCAAAATATGCAGCACGGTGGTCAATCATTTGCACTCTTTGATATTGATTTAGCTCCATATGTGAGAAAAACAGTAGCGAGACATAAGAAACGATTACAGTCATATCCGCTTACGAAAGAACAAATAGAAGAATTTGCATGGAAAGAAACAGAAAATGATACGTATCAGGCGTGTGAAGCTTTCGTTCATAATTCAAATAGTATGCACAGTAGGGGCGGGGGACAAGTACCGTTTATTTCTATTAATTATGGAACAGACACATCAAAAGAGGGACGGTTATTAGTTAGACAACTTTTAAAAGCGACACAAGCTGGTCTTGGTAAAGGAGAAACACCAATTTTTCCGATTCAAATTTTTAAAATGAAAAAAGGTGTGAACTTTGAAGAATGTGATCCGAACTATGATTTATTTGAATTAGCGTTAGAGACAACGGCTGAACGATTATTCCCTAACTTTTCATTTTTAGATGCGCCATTTAATGCAGTGCATTATGACGGACGACCGGAAAGTGAAGTATGTTATATGGGATGTCGTACCCGTGTCATGTCTAACATACATGGAGAAGAAACAGCGATTGGAAGAGGCAATTTATCATTTACGTCTATCAACTTAGTGAAATTAGCGTTAATTAGTGGTTCAAAAGAAGCATTTTTTGAAGCGTTAAATTATTACTTAGATTTAGGGATTAAGCAATTATTAGAGAGATTTGAGTATCAATGTACGAAGCGAGCAAGAGATTTTCGATTTTTATATTCACAAGGTGTATGGCGCGGTGGAGAGAAGTTACAGCCTGAAGATTCTGTAGCATCCATTTTAAAGCAAGGGACGTTAAGTCTTGGTTTTATCGGTCTTGCGGAGTGTTTAGTAGCTTTAACAGGAAAGCATCATGGAGAAGATGAAGAATCATGGAAACTCGGATATGAAATCATTTCCTTTATGAGAGATAGAATGGATAAAGCAACGGAAGAACATGAACTGAATTTCTCAGTAATTGCAACTCCTGCAGAAGGGTTATCAGGGAAGTTTGTGAAAAAAGATAGAGAAGAATTTGGTGTGATTAGCGGTATAACGAACCATAATTATTATACGAATTCATTCCATATCCCAGTTTACTATAGCATTCAAGCGATAAATAAAATTCGTTTAGAAGGACCTTTCCATGCTCTATGTAACGGGGGACATATTACGTATATTGAGCTAGACGGAGCAGCTATGCATAACAAACAGGCGTTAAAACAAATTGTACGAGCGATGGCAAATCATGGCGTTGGATACGGTTCAATTAATCATCCTGTTGACCGTTGTAAGTGCTGCAGTTATCACGGAGTTATTGGAAATGAATGCCCAAGTTGCGGAAATGAAGACGAAGCTAATATAGAAAGAATTCGCCGTATAACAGGTTATCTTGTAGGAGATATGTCGAAGTGGAATAGTGCGAAACGTAGTGAAGAGATGGATCGGGTGAAGCATAAATGAAAGTGATGAACATCATTCATGATAGTGTAGTAGATGGGGAAGGGTTGCGGACAGTCGTGTTTTTTGCGGGCTGTCCGCATCGTTGTTTCGGTTGCCATAATCCAAAATCGTGGAATATTTGTAATGGAACTGAAATGACAGTAGAAGAAATTGTGAACGAGATTGCAAGTAATTCATTAACTGATGTAACATTTTCAGGTGGAGATCCATTCTTCCAAGCTGCTGAAGTGAAAAAAGTAGCAAAAGCTGTGA
Source organism: Bacillus sp. MMSF_3353 (assembly GCF_030733445.1). NCBI lineage: Bacteria > Bacillati > Bacillota > Bacilli > Caryophanales > Bacillaceae > Bacillus > Bacillus sp. MMSF_3353. Next base: position 426,672 of record NZ_JASHJA010000004.1, on the reverse strand, counting down.
AAGACTTGAAAAAAAATCTATGGATGTATACAGGTTATACGTTAGAAGAGATACAGAGTTCTCAAAATAATGATATGATAGAGTTGTTACATTATGGGGATGTTTTAGTCGATGGAAGGTTTGAAATCGAGAAAAAAGATTTAACACTTCCATTTCGCGGAAGCTCCAATCAACGTATTATTCGATTGAAAGAGTAAAAAGGCGGGATAGATTATATGAATAAAACAGTATTACTTGTTGAAGATGAAAGAAGATTACGTGAAATCGTTAGTGATTATTTTCGTAATGAAGGCTTTGAAGTAATCGAAGCAGAAGACGGAAAAATAGCGTTAGAATTATTTGCAGAGCATGAAATTGATTTAATTATGTTAGATATTATGTTACCAGAAATAGATGGATGGTCTGTTTGTAGACGAATTAGAAAAGAATCAGCAGTACCGATCATTATGTTGACAGCACGTTCAGATGAGGATGATACACTACTAGGGTTCGAATTAGGTGCAGATGAGTATGTAACGAAACCTTTCAGCCCGAAAGTGTTAGTAGCTCGTGCGAAGACGTTATTGAAACGCGCGGATGGTGTGGTAGGAGTAGCGGAAGAAAATGCTATGTCTTTAGCTGGAATAGAAGTGAATCGTCTATCTAGAACCGTTTTAGTAGATGGAGAAGAAATTATATTGACACATAAGGAATTTGAACTTCTTGTTTATTTAATGGAGAACAAAGGAATTGTGTTGTCACGTCAACATTTATTAGATCAGTTATGGGGATATGATTACTACGGTGATGACCGAACGGTTGATACTCATATTAAAAAACTACGAAATAAGTTAGGAGATAAAGCGAAGCATATCGGTACTGTTATTCGAGTGGGTTACAAATTTGAAGAATAACCTTTAAATTACTATGCGCTTTGGCTTTGGGATATAGCAAATTTATACTCTCTTTTGTAGGTGGAATGTACAAAAAATACTTTTCTTGTCTACAATGTTAGATAAGAGTATTTTTTTAATTGGATTTCACGATGAGTTCACAAGAAGGACACAAGACGTGACTATACTGAAAATACGAATTCACCAGAGAGGGGAAGTAAACATGGGATATTACGACGGACCAAATTTAAATGAAGAGCATAGTGAAACGAGAGAAGTGAGAAAATCAGGTAGTAAAAAAGGTTATTTTTTCACAGGTTTAGTCGGAGCTGTAGTTGGGGCTGTCACAATTAGTTTTGCGGCACCATATATGCCATGGGCTCAAAATAATGGAGCGGCTGTATCATCATTCAGTTCGGATTCAAAAGTTGAAGGTACTGTAGTTCCTGTTGTCAATAAAGCAAAAAATGAAACTGATTTACCTGGTATGATTGAAGGCGCGAAAGATGTTGTTGTAGGTGTTATTAATATGCAACAAAGTGTTGATCCATTTGCAATGCAACCGACAGGCCAAGAGCAACAAGCTGGCTCAGGATCAGGTGTTATTTATAAAAAAGCAGGAAATAAAGCGTATATTGTAACGAACAACCATGTAGTAGATGGAGCGAATAAACTTGCTGTAAAACTAAGTGATGGTAAAAAGGTAGATGCAAAACTTGTAGGGAAAGACCCTTGGTTAGATTTAGCGGTTGTAGAAATTGATGGATCTAATGTAAATAAAGTTGCCACTTTAGGTGATTCAAGTAAACTTCGTGCGGGTGAAAAAGCGATTGCAATTGGTAACCCACTAGGGTTTGATGGAAGTGTAACGGAAGGTATTATTAGTAGCAAAGAACGTGAAATTCCAGTAGATATCGATGGCGATAAGCGTGCAGATTGGAATGCTCAAGTTATTCAAACAGATGCAGCAATTAACCCAGGTAATAGTGGTGGTGCGTTGTTTAACCAAAATGGTGAAATAATTGGGATTAATTCAAGTAAAATTGCACAACAAGAAGTTGAAGGAATTGGATTTGCTATTCCAATTAATATTGCAAAGCCAGTTATTGAATCACTTGAAAAAGACGGAGTAGTGAAACGTCCAGCTCTTGGAGTAGGTGTCGTTTCATTAGAAGATGTGCAAGCTTATGCAGTAAATCAATTGAAAGTACCGAAAGAAGTAACAAACGGCGTTGTATTAGGTAAAATTTACCCAATATCACCTGCAGAAAAAGCTGGTTTAGAGCAATATGATATTGTAGTATCATTAGATGATCAAAAAGTAGAAAATTCACTTCAATTCCGTAAATATTTATATGAAAAGAAAAAAGTAGGCGAGAAAGTAGAAGTTACATTCTATCGTAACGGTCAAAAAATGACGAAAACAGCTACTTTAGCAGATAATTCAGCTACAAAGAATCAATAATTGAAATAAAAGAAAGTCTCTTTCATATTGAAAGAGACTTTCTTTATCGGCTATACTAAAGGAATAGGAGGGATAAATTATGACAATTGAAAACCCAACTCGTACGGAAATTGGTGAAGTATTAAAGAAAAGCAAAACGATTGCAGTTGTTGGATTATCGGATAAGCCAGAACGTACATCGTATATGGTTTCAAAAGCAATGCAAGATGCTGGGTATCGCATTATTCCAGTAAACCCAACAGTAGATGAGGTGCTTGGAGAAAAAGCAGTTTCTTCACTAAAGGATATTAAGGAACATGTTGATATTGTAAATGTATTCCGTCGTTCAGAATTTTTAATGGATGTTGCGAAAGAGTTTGTAGAGATTGATGCAGATGTTTTTTGGGCACAATTAGGAGTACAAGATGAAGATACATATAAACTTTTGCAAGAAAAAGGCTATACTGTAATAATGGATCGTTGCATTAAAGTAGAACATGCGATGACAAAATAGTATAGGTTTTAAAGAGAGAAAGATTGATTCAGCCCTCTTTATAAATAAGTAGGGCCGATGAACGAGGTGTTCATCATGAGATTTTTTAAAGGCTGTTTTTGGGGATTGTTACTTGTTATCCCATTTTGGATATTGATCATTTGGATCATGATAAAGGTTTGGAATGTATAATCTTGGCATACATATCCATTTCTCGTTGACAAACGATTATTTTTCTGAAATAGTAGCCTAGAGGAATCCTTGTGAAAAAACAAGGATTTTTCTATTGAAAATGGTATATAAAAGAGATAAGATAACTTGCCAAAACTATAGTCGAGGCGTTATTCTATAATAGAAACATATGTTCTGATTTGATTAGGAAAGGGGCAAGGAGTTTGGCAAAGCATCAGTTCCAATATAATGAAGATGCAATTCAAGTGCTAGAAGGACTTGAAGCCGTTCGAAAACGCCCGGGTATGTATATCGGGAGTACGGATAGCCGTGGATTGCATCATTTAGTATATGAAATAGTAGATAACTCCGTTGATGAAGCGTTAGCGGGATTTGGCGACGAAATTTCTGTCGTAATACATAAAGATAATAGTATTAGCGTTATTGATAAAGGGCGAGGAATGCCTACGGGAATGCATAAACTTGGGAAACCTACACCTGAAGTTATTTTAACTGTACTTCATGCCGGTGGTAAGTTTGGTCAAGGTGGCTATAAAACAAGTGGTGGTTTACACGGTGTTGGGGCATCAGTTGTAAATGCCTTGTCAGAATGGTTAGTAGTGACGATTAAACGTGACGGAAATATTTATGAACAACGCTTTGAAAATGGTGGTATTCCTGCAACGACACTGGAAAAGATCGGGAAGACGAAAGAGTCTGGTACGACAATACATTTTAAACCAGATACAACGATTTTCAGCACAACAAATTACAATTACGAAACATTATGTGAAAGATTACGTGAATCTGCATTCTTATTAAAAGGGATGAAAATCTCAATAAAAGATGAGCGAAATGATTTAGAAGATGTCTTTCATTATGAAACAGGAATCGAAGCTTTCGTTTCATACTTAAATGAAGAAAAAGATTCAATCCATCCGGTTGTATATTTTACTGGTGAACAAAATGGAATTGAGGCAGAGCTAGCTTTTCAATTTAACGATGGCTACTCAGAAAATATTCTTTCGTTTGTAAATAATGTACGTACAAAAGATGGTGGAACACACGAAGCTGGGTTTAAGACAGCAATGACTCGTGTGTTCAATGAGTATGCTCGTAAAGTATCGTTATTAAAAGAAAAAGATAAAAACTTAGAAGGTACAGATATTCGTGAAGGTGTAGCGGCTATCGTTTCTGTACGTGTACCAGAAGAAGTACTTCAGTTTGAAGGGCAAACGAAAGGGAAACTTGGTACAAGTGAAGCTCGTTCTTCAATTGATGCAATTGTATCTGAGCATTTAGCTTACTTTTTAGAAGAAAACCCGGATGTTGCTACACTTCTTGTGAGAAAGGCAGTTAAAGCAGCGCAGGCACGTGAGGCTGCTCGTAAAGCGAGAGAAGAAGCGCGTACTGGTAAAAAGAAAAAGAAATCAGAAGGTACATTAAGTGGTAAGTTAACACCAGCACAATCACGTAACCCGCAAAAAAATGAACTGTACCTAGTAGAGGGTGACTCTGCGGGTGGTTCCGCGAAACAAGGTCGAGACCGACGTTTCCAAGCGGTATTACCGTTACGTGGTAAAGTAATCAATACAGAAAAAGCAAAACTTGCTGATATCTTTAAAAATGAAGAGATTAATACAATTATTTACGCTATTGGCGGTGGTGTAGGGAATGAATTCGCTGTTGAAGATATTAACTACGATAAAATTGTAATTATGACCGATGCTGATACAGATGGTGCGCACATTCAAGTATTGTTACTAACGTTCTTCTACAGATATATGAAACCACTTATCGAAGCTGGCAAAGTATTTATTGCACTTCCTCCTTTATACAAAGTAAGTAAAGGAAAAGGTAAGAGTGAAGTGATTGAGTATGCATGGTCTGATGAAGAATTAGATGGTGTAACAAAAAAGGTCGGTAAAGGCTACATGCTGCAGCGCTATAAAGGACTTGGCGAAATGAATGCAGACCAATTATGGGAAACGACGATGAATCCTGAAACACGTACGTTGATTCGTGTGAAAATTGACGATGCATCAAGAGCGGAGCGCCGAGTTACGACATTGATGGGTGATAAAGTAGAACCTCGCCGTAAATGGATCGAACGAAATGTACAATTTGGTATGCAAGAAGAAGGAAACATTTTAGAAAATGAAATGATTATGGAGACGGAGGTGGAATAACATGCAGGCAGAGAAGTTTCATGACCTCCCGCTTGAAGACGTGTTAGGTGACCGCTTTGCACGTTATAGTAAATATATTATTCAAGATCGCGCGCTTCCAGATGCGCGTGACGGTTTAAAACCGGTGCAAAGACGTATTTTATATTCTATGTATGTAGAAGGAAATGTACATGATAAAGCATTTCGTAAATCAGCTAAAACAGTTGGTAATGTTATTGGTAACTACCATCCACACGGTGATTCCTCTGTATATGAGGCGATGGTACGTTTAAGTCAAACTTGGAAAGTACGTAATGTTTTAGTTGAAATGCATGGTAATAATGGTAGTGTGGATGGCGATCCAGCAGCGGCAATGCGTTATACGGAAGCACGATTATCACCAATCGCATCTGAGTTATTGCGTGATCTCGATAAAGAAACAGTAGAATTCGTGTCAAATTTCGATGATACGAGTGAAGAACCTGTTGTACTTCCAGCGATGTTCCCGAACTTACTAGTGAACGGATCGACAGGAATTTCAGCTGGTTATGCAACAGAAATTCCTCCGCATCACCTTGGGGAAGTAATTGATGCGACGATGATGCGTATTGATAAGCCGAATAGTACTGTTGATGATTTATTAACAGTTATGAAAGGACCAGATTTCCCGACAGGTGGTATTATTCAGGGGATTGATGGTATCAAAAAAGCGTATGAAACAGGAAAAGGTAAAATTATTATTCGCGGAAAAGCTGAAGTTGAAACAATCCGTGGTGGGAAGCAACAAATCGTTATTACAGAAATTCCGTATGAAGTAAATAAAGCGAACCTTGTTAAAAAAATGGATGAATTACGTCTAGATAAAAAACTAGATGGAATTGCTGAAGTACGTGATGAGACAGATCGTACAGGTCTTCGCATCGTTGTAGAGTTAAAAAAAGAAGTAAATGCTGAAGGTATTTTAAATTATTTATATAAGAACACAGATTTACAAATTCCATATAACTTTAATATGGTAGCGATAAATAATCGTCGTCCGACACTTATGACATTACCTAAGATTTTGGATGCGTATATTGGGCATCAAAAAGAAGTTGTTACGAGACGCTCACAATATGAATTAAGAAAAGCAGAAAACCGTCAACATATTGTAGAAGGTTTAAAGAAAGCATTATCGATTTTAGATGAAGTGATTGAAACAATCCGTGCTTCTAAGGATAAACGTAATGCAAAAGATAATTTAAGTACGAAATTTGGATTTACAGAAGCGCAATCAGAAGCAATTGTTTCGCTGCAACTATATCGTTTAACGAATACAGATATTACGGCGCTAGAACAAGAAGCAGACGAGCTTAATAAGAAGATTATAGAGTTACAGTCAATTTTACAAAGTGAAAAAAGACTTCTTCAAGTTATTAAAACAGATTTGAAGAGAGTCAAGAAAACATATAGTGATGATCGCCGTGCTATTATTGAAGAACAAATTGAGGAAATTAAAATCGATGTGGAAGTTATGATTCCGCAGGAAGATGTCATCGTTACTGTAACGAAAGAAGGATATGTGAAACGAACAGGTTGGCGTTCACATAATGCATCGAACGGAAAAGACTTCGGTATGAAAGAGGGTGACATCTTACTGGAGCGATTCGATACGAATACGACAGAGACAGTCCTCTTATTTACGAATAAAGGAAACTATATATATCTGCCAGTATATGAAATGCCAGAAATTCGTTGGAAAGATTTAGGTCAACACGTTGCGAATCTCGTTTCACTCGAGCGGGATGAAATGATTATTTGGGCGACCGTCGTACCGAATTTTGAAGAAGAAAAACGATTTATCGTATTTGTTACACGAAATGGTATGATTAAGAAAACAGAATTAAACCAATATAAAGTTCAGCGTTATTCAAGAGCGTTCGTCGCTGTGAATTTGAAAAAAGATGATTATGTTGTAGATATATTTGCAACAGATGGAACGAGTGATATTGTTCTTGCAACCTATGGTGCATATGCACTTATTTTCCATGAAGATGAAGTAAGTCCAGTCGGTGTAAGGGCCGCTGGTGTAAAAGCAATTAACTTAAAAGAAGATGATTATGTCGCTTCGGGTAAACCGTTAAATGGTGACAAAGATCAACTTATTCTTGTTACGCAGCGAGGTGCTGTAAAACGTCTAAAAGCATCAGAAATTGAGAAATCAACGAGAGCGAAGCGAGGTCTTGTTATTTTTAAAGAGTTAAAACGTAATCCATACCGTATTGTCGGTATTGAAATTGTTCGAGATGATGAACTAGTATATATGAAGACTGAGAAACATATTGTAGAAGAAATTGATCCGAAAGCGTATCGAAATAAAGACCGGTATAGTAACGGTAGTTTAGTACTAGATGTTAATGATACTGGTGAAGTTATTGAAACGTGGACAAAAAAACGACCGGAGTAAAAAAGCATCTTGCTATGAATAATGGCAAGATGCTTTTTTCTAGGCAAATTATTATGTAAATAATAATAATCTTGTTATAATAACTGAATGAAATCGTTCTCATAAAGTGGAACTTTAATCAATCGGACTTTTACGAGCAGTTGATTCCTCAACTAATTTCTTTGCTTTCGCTGAATTTTGAGGTAGGAATCTTACTGTCCGTTAAAGCGGGACAGATGGAGGGGCAACATGGAAAAAATAGGTGTAGGCATTGTAGGATTTGGATTTTCTAGTACAACATTTCACATCCCATTATTACAAACGATAGAAGAATATGATATTCGTGCTATTTTATCTTCAAAAGAAGAACTAGTGAAGCAAGCATTACCAAATGCTGAAGTTGTTGGCACAATTGAGGAATTAGTAAATCGTGCTGATATTGACTTAGTGGTCATTACTTCACCGAATACAACTCATTTTCCACATGTAAAAGAAGCAATTTTACATGGTAAGCATGTAGTTGTGGAGAAGCCATTCGTTGTTTCAATTGAAGAAGGCGAAGAACTAATTTCATTAGCAAAACAGCATAATGTGGTGTTAAGCGTGTATCATAATCGCCGTTTTGATAATGATTTCTTAACGATAAAGAAATTGTTAGAAGAAAATAGAGTAGGGAATCTATACGCATATGAAGCGCATTTCGATCGTTTTCGCCCGAATGTACGTGATCGCTGGAGAGAAAAGAATTTACCAGGATCAGGTATACTGTATGATTTAGGATCGCATTTAATTGACCAAGCATTATCATTATTTGGGAAACCAGATGCGATAAGTGCAGATGTAATCAAACAACGACCAGGTGCAGAAATTGATGATTACTTCCATGTTATACTTCACTACGGTGTTAAACGTGTCACTTTACATAGTAGCAGTTACGTAAAGCAAGAAGGTCCACACTTTACACTGCACGGAGATAAAGGTTCTATCGTGAAATACGGTATGGATTCACAGGAAGAACAATTAAAAAATGGAATGAAGCCAGGCGATAACGGTTATGGATTAGATGCTGAAGAGAATTTTGCTACTTTACATACGGAAGAAAAGCTAGAGCGTATTCCAACAGAAGTTGGCTGTTATGACATGTATTATAAAGGTGTAAGAGATAGTATAGTAAATGGTGAGAAACCACCTGTAACAGCACAAGAAGGCTTAGAAGTTATCCGACTTATTCAATTAGCGATTGAAAGTAGTGAAACCGGTAGAGTCATCACTATAAAGTAAAAAAGACACGAATTTCGTGTCTTTTTTATTAGGAATATGTGAATATGGATAATGATTTAGTTTAATCGTTTGTCATACATTAACTGGATTTGTATGCCGTAAGGATCTTCAATAATCCCATATGCTTCACTAAATATATTTTTTTCTAGCGGAGAGATTATCTTCACATGCTTATCGGAAATTAAATTATTATAAAACCTTTGTATTTCTTCTAAATTAGCGCTTTGAATGCAAAGTGACATGTTATTTCCAACGTTATAACGTTCATTAGGTTTCATTGTATCTTCTGCTATCATTAGCTTTGTATTCCCAATTTGTAAAACAGAGTGAGCAATATGATCTTTATTTTCACTTGTAATTTTAAAAGAACTATCTCTTTTGGCCATTTCTCCATACGTAACAATCATTAACTGCGTAGCTTCTAAATTACGTGTGTAAAAATTAATTGCCTCCTTTGCTTGCCCATTCATTGAAAGAAAAATAGCTATTTCTAATGTCATAAATATATAACTCCTTTATTAGTTAATAATTATAATATAGACTAAAAAGGTTCCAATACATGACACCTTTTTGGGAGGGAAATATGAAAAAAACGGAACGAATAAATGATATGCTTATTTTCTTAAATAATAAAAGATATTTTAATTTAAAAGATTTAATGGCTAGATATGATATTTCTAAAAGTACCGCGTTGCGAGATATTCAATCATTGGAAGAAATAGGTGTACCAATATATTCTGAACTGGGTATAAATGGAAGTTATAAAATTATAGAAAATAGTGTGTTATCGCCAATTTATTTTAGTGTAGGTGAAATGTATGCGTTATACTTTTCGATTCTTACGCTAAATGGATACAAGACAAAACCATTTAATGTAGAAAGTATTGCGCTTGAAAATAAATTTAAACATGTATTACCTGATAATGTGAGTGAAAATATTTCAATCATGGAAAGAACGCTTTCTTTTGAAGTAACAAATCATAGTAATTTTAGTCCGTTCTTAAAAGAAATTTTACAGGGGATTTTTGCTGAGCGAGTTTATCATTTAACATATTTAAAAAAAGATGAGGAAAAAGTATTGGTCGCCCAATTTATTCGAATAGAATCTAAATTTGGCCAGTGGTATGCTAAAATCTTTAATTTTGAGACAAATAATGTTCAAATAATTAGATGTGATAAAATTCTTTCTATTGAGGAAACAAGCAATACGAATCCAAAAAATCTTGAAGAGTTGTTAAGTTATCTTACAACTTTTCACAGAAAGCCGGATGCAATTGATTTTCGTGTCATTGTTAATCAAAAAGGAAAAGATATTTTTGATAAAGAGAATTATCCTTCCATGAGGATACAAAAAGAAAATGAAAATTATAGTATAACAGGCTATTTTAACAAACAAGAAGTTGAGTTTATTTCAAGTTACTTTCTGAATTTCGGTGAAACAATTATCTCAATTCAGCCAGTTATGCTAAAAGAGTTAATCTATAATAAGGTATTATCTATAAAGCAGCATTTAACTGCTTTAAGATAAAGTTAGTTTTAATCATTTTATTGACATGAAAAAGCCCTTGAGATTTAAATATCCAAAGGGCTTTTTTTGTGATGGTATTTGTTCTTTAGAAACATTATTTTTCTGGGACGGACAGTCCATAAAAGAACATCGTAACGATATCTTGTATATGTTTTTCGCGATCTCCTTCAAGAAGCTGAGCCCCGAAATCATCACCTAGTTTAGTGAACATTTGAATGTATAGTAACATCATTTCTTTAGTAAGGTGAGGGTTAATTTCATTTTTTTGCTGTGCTTGTTCTAGTATTTCTAAATACCAAGGCAGGATTTTTTCGTTTTGATAACTATAAATAAACTCTCGGAGCTCTTCATCTCTTTGCATCATTTGTAGTAACATATCCGGCTGAAATAACCCACCAGTATTCATTTTTCTTACAATCATTTTTTGCATCATCTCATGAAAAGGTAATTTTTCCTCTGCAAGATCTTTATAATATTGAAATTCAGATATGATAAATTCTTGTATAAGCTCTCTAAATAATGCATCTTTACTTCCGAAATGATTATAAATGGTAACTTGAGAAACATTTGCTTCTTTTGCAATATGTTCTATTTTCACTTCATTAAATCCACGTTCTGAAAATAATAAGAAGGCTGCCTCTTTAATGGCACGTTTTTTCTTTTCTTTCACTTTTTCAAAGCCGTTCAATGCAATCACCTCAATTAAAATATACAAGAAAAAATAATGGAAAACAATAATTTTGAAATATGGACATATAAATATTTCAAAAAGTTGTTGCGAATATGAAAGATGAGGAGTACAATAATTTTGAAATATCACATATTAAATATTTCAAAAAATGAGGTGGAATTATGATTTCAGTTCAAAATGTCACAAAACAGTTTTCAAATGGAAAAGGTTTGTTTCATATTACATTTGATGTAAAAGAAGGGGAAGTATTTGGTTACTTAGGACCAAATGGTGCTGGGAAATCCACAACAATTCGTAATTTAATGGGATTTATAAAACCGACAGCTGGTAAAGCGACAATTTTTGGATTAGATTGTTGGAATCAAGCGGCGAAAATCCAAAGGAAAGTTGGGTATCTGCCAGGTGAAATTTCTTTTATTGAAGGAATGAACGGATTAGATTTTTTAAAGTTAATGCAAGGAATGCGCGGGTTAAAGGATACGAAAAGACGAGATGAATTAATAGAACGTCTACAATTTGATGTGAAAACACCGATTCGAAAAATGTCTAAAGGAATGAAGCAAAAAGTAGGAATTGTTGCTGCTTTTATGCATGATCCGGAAGTGTTAATTTTAGATGAACCAACATCAGGACTCGATCCACTTATGCAGCAAGTGTTTATCGATTTAATATTAGAAGAAAAGCAAAGAGGGAAAACAATCCTTATGTCATCGCACATTTTTACTGAGATTGAGAGAACTTGTGACAGAGTGGCTATAATTAAAGATGGTCGCCTTGTAACGGTTGAAAATATTCATGATTTACAAAGCTTGAGACGACAGGTAATAGATGTAACCGTATCATCGCAAGAAGAGATTGAATCTCTTACACAATGTAATTTGCAATTTGAAGCGGTGAAAGGTAGAGAAGCATCGATTATTGTGCAAGGAAACTATCAAACTGTTTTACAAACACTTTCAAACTATAATGTAACGGCGCTTCAAACGAGAGCAATGGATTTAGAACATTTATTTATGCATTATTACGATAAGAAAGAAGGGGGAAAGCATGAATAAGCAATTGTTTTTAGCTAGTTTGAAAGAAACACAAAAAAGTATTTTGAGTTATGCAACTGGTGCAGCTCTATATTTATGGTTATTAATTTGGATCTTCCCTTCAATGGTATCAGCGAAAGGGTTAAATGAATTAATAAGTGCTATGCCTGATAGTGTGAAAAAAATTGTTGGAATGGAAAGTCCGATTCAAAACGTAATGGATTTTTTAGCTGGCGAATATTATAGTCTATTGTTTATTATCATATTAACAATTTTTTGTGTAACAGTTGCAACGCATTTAATTGCTCGTCATGTAGATAAAGGAGCGATGGCATACTTGCTAACAACACCTGTATCTAGAGTGCAAATTGCAATCACGCAAGCGGCTATTCTCGTATTAGGGCTACTAATCATAGTAACTGTTACGTATGTAGCGGGTATAGTAGGTGCAGAGTGGTTTCTACAAGATAATAACTTAAATAAAGAATTATTCCTGAAGATAAATATAGTCGGTGGGTTAATATTTTTAGTCGTTAGTGCGTATTCATTTTTCTTTTCTTGTATATGTAATGACGAAAGAAAGGCACTTAGCTACTCAGCAAGTTTAACTATTTTATTTTTCGTAACGGACATGGTAGGTAAATTAAGCGATAAGTTAGAGTGGATGAGAAATATATCATTATTTACGCTATTTCGTCCGAAAGAAATTGCTGAGGGAACATATAATATATGGCCAGTGAGTATAGGTTTAACTGCTGGAGCACTTTGTATTTTCATAGTAGCAATTGTAGTGTTTAGGAAAAGGGATTTACCGTTGTAAAGTAGAAAGTCCACTGAGAAAGTGGGCTTTTTTGATGAGGAGGAAACGAATGAATCATTTGTTCCGGGTTAAACTATATGTAAATGATATTGAGAAGTCATTATTGTTTTATGAAGAAGTAATTGGTTTACAGTTGTATAAAAGAAGTATGCATGCAGCACGCTTTAATCACGATCAGTTTTCTCTGTTACTAGCTACTGATTCAACATTGAGTGAAAATCACTATTTTTACAATCGAAAAGACATGAAGGGGAATGGCTTTGAACTAATTATTGTTGTCAATCGGATTGAAGAAGTATATGAACGTTGTAAAGAGAAGCGATGCACAATACAAGAAGAAATTCAAACTTATCCGTGGGAGATGCGGGGATTTAAAGTTGTCGATCCAGATGGATATTTCCTTAGAATTACATCTGAGTAAAGGTAAACATGAAGAATGTTTACCTTTTTTTATGGAAATATTCAAAAAAATGAACCTTTTTCTAGGCTCATCCGTCTAATACATGTAAAGTTAAATTTGAAGTGAGGATGAAACAGGAGGAGCAATTGTGAAAGTAATCCCTTTATATAAAATGATTGTAAAAGAAGAAACCGATGTTTCCTTAGCGAAAAAAGGTGATCATGAAGCGTTTATGGCGCTTATACATACAGAAAAAATGAAGATGTATCGTATTGCAAAGGCTATGTTACGTGATGAGACAAATATAGAGGATGCGATACAGGCAACAATTTTAAAAGCCTATGAAAATATAAAAAAATTAAAGAAAGAAGAGTTTTTTCAAACTTGGTTAATTCGAATTTTGATAAATGAGTGTAACAACATTATTAGATCATACAAAAAGATAATGGTAATAGAAGAAAATGATTACAATATGAGTGCTTGTGATCAGTATGAAGATATAGATTTGTGTAATGCGATTCAATCATTACATGAAGAGTTAAGAGCGGTTACGGTGCTTTTTTATTATGAAGATATGAATCAAGAAAGTATAGCGAAGCTTTTAGAAGTGCCAAAAGGAACAGTGAAATCGAGATTGTCACGCGCGAGGGAACAATTGCAAAAGCGATTAAAGATGGAATAGGAGGTGTATAGGATGGATAACGAAAAATTATTTGATGAGAAAATAAAAAAGAGAATAAAAGAAGAGAATGTTATAGTACCACCAGAGTTAAATGAAAAGATTAATCGTACACTACATAATCTTCCGGTAAAAAAGAAAGGTTACAAAGTTTATATGATGGCTATAAGTGCTGCGGTTCTAACACTGTCCATTGTGTCTATGTCGGAGTTTTCTGATCAAATTTTTGCTCAAAATGGTGGGGTATTTGAATATGTAAAGAAAAAGGCGTTTTCTGATTATGAAAATGAAGAAGAAATAAAATCGAACGTAAACTATCCAGATAAAGAAAAGATTCATGAAAAGATGCTGGATTCCATTGATCATTTTAAAAATATTTCAGGACAATTTGAGGAATATTCTAGTTCGTCAAGAATCGCTACAACATACAAATATGCGATTGATACGGAGCAACAAAGAGGTATCTCTTCGAAAGAAGATAAGCTAACGAAAAAACGAACAATTATATATAACGAGGGCAAGAAAAAAGAATTTGATGATGAGAAGTATACATATAGAGAGACAAAATGGAGCCCGAAGGAAAGAAACTATGAACTATTAAAATTAAATCCTACGGAAAGATTATTGAGAAAATCAGGTGAAAAGAAACGATATGATGACGAATATGTGGGATTTGCGAAGTATAGTATGCAATCAGAATTTGCTGAGCTATTAATCCGATATAAAGATTGGAATTATAAAGAAACGAAGTATCTTGGACTTGATTGCTACAAAATAGAAGGGACAATAAACATAGAAATGCCTGTAAGTACATCTGAAGATTTAAGAGGGAAATTTGAAATGGTTGTAGAGAAAAATACGGGGATTATGCTAAAGTTCCTTAGTTTCCACGAAGGTATGATTCAATATTCGATTACAACTGAATGGATACAAATAAACAAAGGGTTGAAAGAGAATGTATTTCAAAAGGATAGTACTAATTATGAAAAATTGAAAAATATATTAGATGAATAGAAAACGGAGGGAACGATATGGAGAATACCTCTTCTTCAAGAGAAAAGAAAAATAAAAGAAAATATAAAAAGACAACGATAATAAGTGTCTTGTTAGTAGTATTACTATTTGGCGGAGTTGGATATGGTACTTATGTATATATGAAAACTTCTAATCTCGTACAAAAGTCTAGTTTAAATTTAGCGCGTGGTGAAAAATCACATTTACGTGAGGAAACTGTAAAGCCAATTGCAAACAATGTTTCACTTTTAATTATGGGAATTGATGAAAATCAAGAACGACAAAAGGAGTATAATGGTGCTTTCCATACAGATGCACTACTGTTAGCTACTTTTAATAAAGATGATAAGACAGTGAAATTAACGAGCATACCACGTGATACATATACATATGTTCCAGTTGAAAAGAAAAAAGATAAAATAACGCATGCATATGGAAGTGGTTTCGTTAAAAATGGTAAAGATGGAGGACCGCAAGCTTCAGTGGAAGCAGTAGAAAAGTTGTTACAAGTGCCTGTTGATTATTTTGTGAAGTTTAATTTTAATTCATTTACTAAAATTGTTGATGGATTAGATGGAATTGAAGTAAATGTCCCAGTTGAATTTACGGAGCAAAATAGTAAAGATGAACCTGACGCAATCCATTTGAAAAAAGGACTACAAAAATTAACAGGGGAAGAAGCACTTGCACTGGCAAGAACGCGTCATATTGATAGTGATGCAATGAGAGGTCAGCGCCAACAACTTGTTATTGAAGCGATGTTAAGTAAATTAAAAAGTGTAGGCTCGATTACGAAGCTAGAAAAAATAGTTGAGGCGATTGACGGCGATTTTAAAACAAATTTAGTAATGGATGATATTTTATCTTTTTATAAATACGGTTTAAATGGTTCAGTTGAAAAGATTCAATTAGGCGGAGATGATTTATATTTACCTAACGGTCCAAATGGGCAACGTGTATATTATTATAACCCTAATAAAAAAGATCTACAGAGTTTGAGTAATACGCTTAGAACACATCTAGGATTAAGTGAAAAGCAGATTGAGGAGAATTAAAGCAGGCATAATGTCTGCTTTTTTATTACGTTTAATAGTATGGCATTTAAATTCAAATATTATATACTATTTTCAAGTTATTGATAATAGTGTAACGTAATGATGTGGTTTAAGTTAAATAGCAGGGGGGCTATTACATAAAATACATCATTAGCAATTATTGAAATCGTATGGGAGAAATGAACGAAACAGGGGAGTATTAAAAATGAGAATTGTAAAGAATTTAACATTCCAAGTTATTGTGGCAATTATTTGTGGTATTGCAGTAGGGGCAATTTGGCCTAGTGTTGGACAAGAGATGAAGCCAATTGGTGAAACATTCATCAATATGATTAAAATGGTTATTGCACCGATAATCTTTTTAACGATTGTGCTTGGTATTGCAAGTATGGGAAGTATGAAAAAGGTAGGTCGTGTTGGTGGGAAGGCACTATTATATTTTGAAATCGTTACAACAGCGGCTTTACTTATTGGTATCATCGTAGCGAATGTTGTACGTCCCGGAGATGGATTAGATCCTTCGAAACTAAAGGGAGGAGATGTTTCACAATATGTACAAAGCGGGCAAGAAATGCAGTGGATGGATTTCTTTTTACATATTGTGCCGTCTAACATGTTTGAAGCATTTGCAAAAGGTGATATTTTACAAGTTCTGTTCTTCTCCATTTTATTCGGTGCAGGGTTAACGATGCTCGGGAAAAATGGACAACCTGTTATCGACTTTTTTGAAAGATTATCGAAAGTATTTTTTAATATTTTATCTATTGTTATGAAGTTAGCGCCAGTTGGAGCATTCGGTGGAATGTCGTTTACAATTGGTAAATATGGTTTAAGTACGTTAATACCACTTGGTAAACTAATGATTTGTGTATATACGACAATGGCATTATTTGTTTTTATTGTTTTAAATTTTATTTGTAAACTGTACAAATTTAGTTTGTGGAAATATTTAGCACATATTAAAGAAGAATTATTTATTGTTCTAGGGACATCATCATCAGAATCAGTACTGCCGCGAATGATGACAAAGATGGAAGACTTCGGGTGTTCTAAGCCAGTAGTAGGTTTAGTCATTCCGACAGGTTACTCTTTTAATTTAGATGGAACGACGATTTATTTATCGATGGCAACTATATTTTTAGCTCAAGTTTTTCACGTCGATCTTTCACTAGGTCAACAATTAACTATAATAGCTATTTTATTAGTTACATCTAAAGGGGCAGCAGCAGTAACAGGTGGAGGTTTTATAGTACTAGCATCTACTTTATCTGCAATGAATGTTATCCCGTTAGAAGGGTTAGCGCTATTACTTGGTGTAGATCGTTTCATGTCAGAAGCACGTGCTATCGTCAATTTAATTGGTAACGGTATTGCGACTGTAGTTGTTGCAAAAAGTGAAAATGAATTTGATGAAGAGAAGTATACGAGAGTAATAGAGGAAATGAAAAAAAAGAAAATGGCCGGATAAAAAAGTCAGCAAAGCTGACTTTTTTATTTTTGTAGAAAAGAGGTTTGTTACGATATACATTATTTATTAACAATAATTTACAAGTGTTTTATAGCGAAGGGATATAAAGACTATTAAATCAATACATAGAATTCAATGAGGTATAGTGTTTTAAAAGATTATGGAATTTTTATGAATATTACTGTAAAAAAATAATTTTTTAAAAATTTTCAATAATAACACTTTACAAAACTCAAAAAATTAGTAGAATAATAGTTAATAAGAATCTTCTGATAAATATATAAAGAAAAACAGAATTATCAGAAAATTCTTAAACGAGAGCGTTTAGAATTAGGGAGGGTACAGAAAGTGAAAAAGAAAAAAATGAAAAAACTAACAGCAGTTGTAGCACCAGTTTTAGCAATGAGTATGGCATTAACAGCATGTTCTACATCAGGTGGAGATAAGAAGACAAGCACAAATTCTAGCTCTGGCGGGGATAGCAAATCAGAAGAAAAATTAGCAGCGAAACAAGTATTAAATCGTACTGAAACAAATGAAATTCCAACGATGGATACTTCTAAAAATACAGATACATTAGGTTCTCAAATTTTGGGGAACACAATGGAAGGTTTATACCGTTTAGATAAAGATAACAAACCAATCCCAGCTGCGGCAGAATCAAGCACGAAGAGTGAGGATGGTAAAAAATATACATTCAAATTACGTAAAGATGCAAAATGGTCAAATGGTGATCCAGTAACAGCAAAAGATTTCGTATTTGCATGGCAACGTTTATTAGATCCAAAAACAGCTGCTGAGTATGCATTTATTGCATTCCCAGTCAAAAATGCAGAAGCGGTTAATAAAGGTGAAAAACCTGTAACGGAACTAGGAGTAAAAGCAGTAGATGACCTTACTTTAGAAGTTGAATTAGAACAAGCAGTACCATACTTCTTAAACTTAGTAGCATTTCCATCGTACTATCCATTAAATGAGAAGTTCGTGAAGGAAAAAGGAGATAAATACGGTTTAGAGTCTGATACAACAGTCTATAATGGACCGTTCGTTCTTACTGATTGGAAGCATGAGCAAGGATGGAAACTAAAGAAAAATGATCAATATTGGGATAAAAAGACTGTAAAACTAGATGAAATCAACTATAGTGTAGTAAAAGAAGTAGCTACAAAAGTAAATTTATATGATACAAATGCAATTGATTTTGCACTTCTATCAGGTGAATTCGTTGATAAGTATAGAAACAATAAAGAAGAGTTTGGGACTTATTCACAAGTAAGTACTTACTTTATTCGTATGAACCAAAAACGTGGTGGACAAGATACACCATTAAAGAGTCAAAAATTACGTGAAGCAATTGCCTACTCTATTGATAAGAAAAATTTAGCAAATGTTATTTTAAATGATGGATCTAAACCTGCGGACTTCTTAGTGCCGAAAGGATTAGCAACTGGACCAGACGGTAAAGATTTCCAAGAAACATTTAAAAACGGTATTAAACCAGATGCGAAAAAAGCAGCTGCTGCATGGGAAGCAGCGAAAAAAGAACTTGGAAAAGATCAAGTTACAATTGAGCTATTAAACTATGATACTGGTAATGCGAAAAAAGTTGGAGAATATGTTAAAGATCAAATCGAGAAGAATTTAAAAGGTGTAACAGTTAATATTAAACTTCAGCCGTTCAAGCAAAAACTAAAATTAGAAACAGAGCAAGATTATGATATTTCATATGGCGGTTGGAATCCAGATTATGCGGATCCAATGACATTCTTAGATATGTTTGAGTCTAAGCATTCTCATAACCAAATGAGCTTCTCTGATCAGAAGTATGATGAAATGATTAAAAAAGCTGGCGGAGAATTAATGGGCGATGCGAAGAAACGTTGGGAAGAGCTAGGACAAGCTGAGAAATTACTTCTTGAGAAAGATGTAGCAATTGTACCTTTATACCAACGTGGTGATGCATACGTTCAAAAACCAAATGCAAAAGGTATTGTTCACCATAACATTAGCCCAGAGTATAGCTTCAAGTGGGCATATATGACTGAAAAGGATGGAAAATAATTTTAAACAGTAATACTATCTTTAAGTGGATGTATACAAGTTTCTTAGCTTATTTTGTAGTGAGAATCTCAATGTCCACAATAGAAAGATAAAATGATAGAGCATTCCAAAGGTAGATTCTTTACTTTTGGAATGCTTTTTATTATGAGATTAAATGTAAAAAATAATGGATATAAGGTTTCTATTGTGAAAGGAATAATTTTTAGAATATTTTAAAAATAACTTTACAAAACCAGAAAAAATAGTAGAATATTAATTAATAAGAATTTTCTGATAACTAATTATTAGGAAATTACTCAAATCTAGTTTCGTACATATAATTGGGGAGGGTACAAAAATGAAGAAAAAGATGAAAAAGTTCACGGCGGTTGTAGCGCCAGTTTTAGCGATGAGTATGGCGTTGACAGCGTGTTCTGGATCAGGTGGGGAGAAGAAAACGACTACGACGTCTAATGGTGGTGGGGAAGAGAACAAATCCGAACTTAAATACGCAGCAAAACAAGTATTAAATCGTACAGAGAATCAAGAAATTCCGACGATGGATACTTCTAAATCTACTGATACGTTAGGGTCACAAATTTTAGGGAACACGATGGAAGGATTATATCGTCTTGATAAAGATAATAAGCCAATCCCAGCTGCTGCAGAATCTAGTACGAAAAGCGAGGATGGAAAAAAATATACATTTAAATTACGGAAAGATGCAAAATGGTCGAATGGTGATCCTGTAACAGCGAAAGATTTCGTATTTGCATGGCAGCGCTTACTCGATAAAAATACAGCGTCAGAATACGCATTTATTGCTTACTATATTAAAAACGCAGAAGCAATTAATAAGGGTGAAAAACCTCTAACAGATTTGGGGGCAAAAGCGGTAGATGATTATACACTAGAAGTAGAATTAGAAAAGCCAGTACCATATTTCTTGAATTTACTAGCATTCCCGTCATACTATCCGTTAAATGAAAAATTCGTAAAAGAAAAAGGCGATAAGTACGGTTTAGAAGCAGATACAACTGTGTATAACGGGCCGTTCGTGATGTCTTCATGGAAACATGAACAAGGATGGCAGCTAAAGAAAAATGATAAGTATTGGGATAAGAAGACTGTGAAATTAGAAGAAATTAACTATAGTGTAGTAAAAGAAGTTGCGACGAAAGTAAACTTATATGATACAGGATCAATTGATTTTACATTACTATCAGGAGAATTTGTAGATAAATATAAATCGAACAAAGATGAGTACGGTGAGTATTCAGAAGCAAGTACATTCTTCTTACGTTTAAATCAAAAGCGTAACGGACAAGATACACCGTTAAAGAGCAAAAAGCTTCGTGAAGCAATCGCATTATCGGTTGATAAAAAAGGGCTGGCAAACGTTATTTTAAATAATGGTTCAAAAGCAACGGATCAATTGGTTCCAAAAGGGCTGGCGACAGGACCAGACGGTAAAGATTTCCAAGATACATTTAAAAATGGTCTGAAATATGATCCGAAAAAAGGTGCAGCAGCATGGGAAGCAGCGAAAAAAGAACTTGGAAAAGATCAAGTTACAATTGAATTACTAAGTTATGATGATGGAACTGCGAAAAAGATTGCTGATTATGTAAAAGATCAAATTGAGAAAAATTTAAAAGGTGTAACGATTAATACAAAAATTCAGCCGTTCAAACAAAAACTAAAATTAGAGACTGCACAAGATTATGAAATTTCTTATGCAGGTTGGAGTCCAGACTATGCGGATCCAATGACATTTATTGATATGTTTGAATCGAAGAGCCCATATAACCAAATGAGTTATTCAAATGCAAAATACGACGAAATGGTACAAAAATCAGGGAATGAATTAATGAGTGATGCGAAGAAACGTTGGGAGACGTTAGGGAAAGCAGAAAAATTATTCCTTGAAGAAGATGCAGGGTTAGTTCCTTTATATCAAACAGGAAGAGCGTATGTAATGAAACCGAATGTAAAAGGAATTGTGAAACATAACATTAGTCCAGAATATAGCTTTAAGTGGGCTTATGTAACGGAAGGGAAATAGGAAAAAAGAGCGTTAAAAAAATATATTATTTATTTTTTTAACGCTCTTTTACTATTCAATTAAATTTAAATAAATAGAGAAGAATAAGAAAAGTGGTACTTACATATAGTAGATGGGGGAGAATTCGTATAGTAGTAATAGATTGTTATTGATTTAAATAAATTAATTATTATGAATATTCTTTAAAAATACTTTACAAATCACGAAAAATTAGTAGAATGATAATTAGTAATAATTTTCTGGTAATTTAAATTTGAAATCTCTCAAAGTTAGTTTCGTACATATAAATTGGGGAGGGTACAAGAATGAAGAAAAAGATGAAAAAGTTTACGGCGGTTGTAGTGCCAGTTTTAGCGATGAGTATGGCGTTAACAGCGTGTTCTGGATCTTCTGGTGGGGAGAAGAAAACGACAACGACATCTAATAATGGTGGAGAAGAGAAGAAATCTGATATTAAATATGCGGCAAAGCAAGTGTTAAATCGTACAGAAACGAATGAAATTCCGACGATGGACACTTCAAAAAGTACGGATACACTTGGGGCACAAATTTTAGGGAATACAATGGAAGGTTTATATCGCCTTGATAAAGATAATAAGCCAATCCCTGCTGTGGCAGAATCTAGCACGAAAAGCGAGGATGGTAAAAAATATACATTTAAATTACGGAAAGATGCAAAATGGTCGAACGGTGATCCTGTAACAGCGAAAGATTTCGTATTTGCATGGCAACGTCTAGTAGATCCAAAAACAGCTGCTGAGTATGCATTTATTGCTTACTATCTTAAAAATGCAGAAACAATTAATCAAGGAAAAGCAGAAGTAGCTACATTAGGTGTAAAAGCGGTAGATGATCATACGCTTGAAGTTGAACTAGAAAGACCAGTACCATATTTCTTGAATTTAATGGCATTTGCGTCATACTATCCATTAAATGAAAAATTCGTAAAAGAAAAAGGAAATAAATTCGGTTTAGAGTCTGATACAACAGTATATAACGGACCTTTTGTTCTTACTGATTGGAAGCATGAGCAAGGTTGGAAATTGAAGAAGAATGAGCAGTATTGGGATAAAAAGACTGTAAAACTAGATGAAATTAACTATAGTGTAGTAAAAGAACCAGCTACTAGAGTGAATTTATATGATACAGGTGCAATTGATTTCGCAATTTTATCAGGAGAATTTGTTGATAAGTATAGAAATAATAAAGAGGAATTTGGAGCATATTCAGAAACAAGTACGTTTTACTTGCGTCTAAATCAAAAGCGTGGTGGGCAAGATACACCGTTAAAGAGCAAAAAGCTACGTGAAGCAATCGCATTATCCATTGATAAGAAAGCTTTAACGAATGTTATTTTAAATGATGGTTCAAAACCAGTGGATTATTTAGTACCAAAAGGTTTAGCGAGTGGACCAGACGGTAAAGATTTCGCAGAAACGTTCAAGAATGGTTTAAAACAAGATTCTAAAAAGGCAGCAGCAGCATGGGAAGAAGCGAAAAAAGAGCTTGGAAAAGATCAAGTAACAATTGAATTGTTAAATTATGATACTGGTAATGCGAAAAAAGTTGGGGAGTATGTAAAAGATCAAGTTGAAAAGAATTTAAAAGGCGTGACAGTAAATATTAAACTGCAACCATTTAAGCAAAAACTAAAATTAGAATCAGACCAAGATTATGATTTTTCATATGGTGGCTGGAATCCAGATTATGCGGATCCAATGACGTACCTTGATATGTTTGAAACGAAAAATTCTCAAAACCAGATGAGCTACTCAAATTCAAAATATGATGATATTATTACTAAAGGTAAGACAGAATGGATGGCTGATGCAAAAAAACGTTGGACAGAGCTAGGGAAGGCAGAGAAATTGTTACTTGAGGAAGATGTAGCACTTGTACCTTTATATCAAAGTGCTAAATCATATGTTATGAAACCGAATGTAAAGGGAATTGTGAAACATAATATTAGTCCGGAATATAGTTTCAAATGGGCGTATGTAGAAGAGAAATAAAAAAGAGAAGAGCATTTTCAAGTTGCGGTATAGCACTTGGAAATGCTTTTTTTATGTGCACGATTTATTGATAGGTGAATATATGTATTATAGAAAATTTAAAGGAGAATTCTATGAAACGAAATACTTACATCGATTTCCTAGCTTATTACGGAATAGGAAGTGCTCATCCTGGTGGTTTTACGTTAACGAAACAATTGTTAGCACAATTACCTTTTAAATATGGAGCAAATGTCCTTGAGATAGGCTGTGGTACGGGGAAAACAGCGGCATATATGAAGAAAGAATATGGTTATAAAGTAACGGCGGTTGAAAAGAATGAGATTATGATTCAAAAGGCGAAAGATAGATGGTCGTTTGAAGGAATAGACATTCAATTAATTGAAGGAAATGTAGAGCAATTACCTTGTTTGCATGACTCATTTGAGTTCGTACTCGGAGAATCGATACTCGCTTTTACAGAGAAAGAAAGGGTTATCCCGGAGTGCTATCGTGTACTACAGAAAGACGGTAAACTTGTTGTCATTGAAATGATTATTGATAGGCACATTGAGAAGAGTGAGGAAGGAAAAATTGCCCGACTATACGGGATGAAAGAACTATTAACTGAGAGTGAATGGGTACAATTATTTCAGAAAGCAAATTTTAAAAGAATTACAATTGCTGGCGGTGGTACAATTGCAGAAACGATCTCGGGCTATATAGAAGAGCCAGAATGGAATGTATCCTCGCATATTCCAAATGAATTATATGAGGCATGGGTACAGCATGAAAATGTACGACTTATGTACCAACATATTTTAGGACATCGTATTTTTATATGTGAAAAATAAAGAAAGAGAGTTGACTAAAGCTAGTCAACTCTTTACTATGTTAAATGAAAAATAATGCAGCTAATGTAATTCCGAAGATGAAACCAAATCCGAGTTCAACGCCCCAGCCGCCGCCACCCCAGCCACCACAACTACCGCAACCACGACCGCCACATCCACAGCCGCTGAATCCACCACCACAACCAAATCCGCAACTATCACATCTGCTAAGGCCCCCACAAAGGTCACAGCCACCGTTTGCATATGCGTCATAGTATCCAAATCCTGTATCAAAAGATGAGCGCTGTTGCACTGGTTCAATCCATACAGAGCTGTTTGTCACATCAATTATTTTGCCTAAATGAATGCGACCATCACGATCTTCAATTCGAACGACTTTACCGAAATAACGTTGGCACGTATCGTAACATTTTTGTCTATGCATGTTCTTTCCTCCTTCCCCATTACAGTAATACGATATGTAATGGGGACAAGTGCGGCTTGTACGAATGCCCTATCTATCATAATTGTTATAGGAAAGGGGAAATATAGGAAGAGGATATATAAGGAGGCAAAAGGCATGAAATCTACAGATCAGTTTCAGACATACGAAGTACCGTGGGAAGAATTTATTGAAGCATTGCGAGAGGAAATGAAGAAGCAAGTAGGGGCAGATATAATTGATACAGTAGTTTGCAATTTAGAAGATGGCTTTGAAGTGTATACATATGTGCAGGGGGATTTGGAGTTTGAATACAAGGAAGCACTTGAAAGAAAATACGGAAGCGATGCAAAAACTCCTAATGTGCTAACGATTATGTTATTAGCTAGTATTTATAGTACAAGTGAAGAGAATTTACGCTTGCATGCGGATAATAAAGAAAATCCGGTTGTTGAAGTGTATGTGAAGCAATAAAACACGCTGTGAAGGCGTGTTTTTTATTTATCCCGCATTAACGGGCAGTAAGGCCCCCACTGATTCAAGTTTCACTTTATATGATAAAATGTTAGAAAATTAAGAAATATGGTGATGGTTTGAAAATTAAACATCTTAATTTAACAGTTTCAGATGTAGCAGCTACTAGAGAGTTTTTAGAAAAATATTTCGGTTTAACTTGTAGCGGAGCAAGGGGAAATGGCTTTGCGGTTATGCGTGATAATGATGAGTTTATCCTTTTCGGCAAGAAGACTCCATCTGATTTGTGTTACGGGTGAAACCCAACAATTCAGGTGGAGATGAGTTGCCGTCAGTCAATAAGGCTGAACTCTTTTGTTTCGTTCATAACAATTTTTTAGGGCGAATGTTTGTTTTTTTGTCTTACGATACAATCTGTCCTTAGATAAGGAGGGAATAGATTGTAAGACAACGAAATTGGATAATGATCATCATTCGGCTACTTGAACCAAAAGGAATTACGATGAAGACCATGTTCACATTTCTTTCCAAATATTGATTTATCAAAAGTAATGAACTTTCTAAGAAAGGTGGTGAAAACAATGGCTAGAAAGAAAGCAGTGAAAGTATTACGTAAACAAAAGAAAAGAGAAACCATGCAACGATTCACTCAAAAACAAAATATCGGACGAGCGTGCCTCACAGCTAAAGAATTTCGTTTACTTCAGCGCATGTCGCATAGTTCAAAAGCATTGCGAAATGTTGGATTGTATACCATTAAACAAAGTTACCTGAATAATAATAAGATTGCTACTGTAAAAGAAGTGGACACTGCTATGCAAGCCGATTTGAATTACTGGGGCATGCAATCAAACTCTGTTCAAGCGATTCGTAGAGCCTTATTTACAGAAGTGAAGAGCTTTTTTAAGGCATTGGAACAGTGGAAGAAAAAACCTGAAGCATTCACAGGTCGTCCTGAGTTTCCAAATTATTCTCGTTCTACTGATAAACGAATTATTGAAATCTATCAAGTTCCAAAAGTGGATGAGAACGGGTATTGGATCATTCCGATGAGTGTGGCATTCAGAAAAAAATTCGGTTCCATTAAAATACGTATGCCTAAGAACTTAAGAAATAAAAAAATCTCCTATATTGAGATTGTACCGAAGCAAAAAGGTCGGTTCTTTGAGGTGCATTATACATCTGAAATGC
The DNA here is from genome assembly GCF_030733445.1 of Bacillus sp. MMSF_3353. Lineage (NCBI taxonomy): Bacteria > Bacillati > Bacillota > Bacilli > Caryophanales > Bacillaceae > Bacillus > Bacillus sp. MMSF_3353. Next base: position 400,093 of record NZ_JASHJA010000004.1, on the reverse strand, counting down.
ACGTTTCTCAAATGAAGAAACAATCCACGACCACTAGTAACGCTTTGAGTTGCGATTTAGGCGTAGACAGATTAGTAAGTTGCGCAACGAATACAGGTGATACATTCTTAATTGATGGAAAAAAATTAAAATCTATAAACCAATATTTTAACAAAATGATATGTAACCTCCAACAGAAAAATATTGACAATGGAATTTCAAAACGTATTGTAACGAATCAAATGGCTGCACTTTGGCATAAACGAGAACGACAAATAAATGGTTACATTTCACAAACTATAGGCCTGTTGTTCAAAAAAGTGAAAGCATTAGGCATAGATACGGTTGTCGTAGGCTATAACGTTGGTTGGAAACAAAAATCTGATATGGGAAAAAAGAATAATCAAAAATTTGTTCAAATCCCATTTCATAAAATGATTGCAGCAATTGAGAATAAATGTATAAAAGAAGGTATACGATTTTTCAAACAAGAAGAAAGTTATACTTCAAAAGCTAGTTTTCTAGATAAAGATCCGGTTCCAGTTTGGTCTAAGGATGAGAGGACGCATTATCACTTTAGTGGCAAACGAATCACTCGTGGTCTGTACCAAAGTAAGGCAGGAACATGTATCCATGCTGATATTAATGGTGCATTGAATACATTGGAAAAATCAAGAGTTGTAGAATTGGATGACAATCTCAAAGTGAAAACGCCGATTCTATTAGAAGTGCAAAAACGTAAGGCTGTTGCTTCGCGCATAGCTTAGTGGGTGCGTCAACCATCCATGTGTACTCGACTTGTCGGGGCTTGTAGCAAACGCCGGGTTCATCTGAGTGGTGGCTTCTTCCACAAGGGAGAACTGCTCTTTTTCGAAAGGGTGGTGCAAGTGGGAAAACAATCGTTCGTTGCCAGTACCAACCAAAAATATACTTGGGTGTTACCGGAAGGTGGCATGAATGCTAGAGCGTCAAACTGTCTAGCGATAGACGAAAAGACCTAGCGTTCGAACTCAAGCCCCACTGAAACGCTTCATCTCAGTGGGGGTAGTTGACGTTGAAGCACCTGGCGGATTTACAATTGAAGTGATGTGTTAATTTAAAATCAAACTTTTTGATGCTTGTTTTCAATATGAAAAGTAGGAAAATTCTGTTTTAAGTGTAGAGCTTAAACAGGCTTTTTTACTTATAGTATCGGATAGAAAACGCTAGAAGGAATCATATTCAATATATATATCTGTTTACATAATAAAGTTATGCTGCGCTAGTTGTCCTAAAATACAAGTCATATATCTTGTATCCTCTCATAAATTTAAACATAGGAATTTGTCTACAAAGGTGGCGAAGCCTCATCATGAAAATTCGAATTTGTGCCACATTCATGTTGTTTCTATTTATATGGTTACATCCTTTTTGGACTTTTGCAAAAGGAGAGGAGGCAAAGGAAAGGGTCGTTTCACTTGTATATGATGATTCGGGCAGCATGAGAAATAACGATCGCTGGAAATATGCCAATTATGCTTTGCAAAGTTTAGTTGCGCTATTAGATGAAAAAGATAAATTCTCTTATGTTCCAATGAGCAAGCCGAATGATCCATTAAACATTTCGTTAACGAAGGATAAGAGACAAACAGAAATTGAGGGAATTGGAGCATGGAAAACGTATTTAAATACTCCGTTTAGCGCAGTAGAGACGGCGATGCAATCTATAAAAAAGGAAGCAGATATAGATGGAAAACGTGAATTTTGGCTTATTGTCTTAACTGACGGGGCATTTAATGATTTAGAGAAAGATAAGGTTGGCGGAAAAGAACAAATTACACAGAAGCTAGCACAGTTTAAGAAAGAAATGGATGCAAAAAAGATATCGTTACATCCAATTTTAATTACGATGGAAGAGGATTTAGGGCAGCAAGAAAAGGCACAACTAAATACGTTTAAAGAAATATGGAAGAAAGAGATAAATGGCGTTACGATGCCATCTAGTGGAGAGGATGGTATTGTAAAAAGCGTCAATCAAGTGGCAGCATTAGTTGCAAATCGTGATCCGTTCTCCTCGGTTGAATCGATTGTAAAAACGAAAGTAGTAGGAAAGAAAGTAGAGATTACAACACCATTCCCGTTAAAGCGTATGACGCTTGTACGGCAATCGCCTTCTTTGTCTAATTATCAGGTCACACAAATTTCTAAACCATTACAATTACAATCTTCTTATTCCATACATGCACCAGGGGAAGCGAAATTATTCGGAAATATAGTTCATATAAGTACGGAAAATCACGAAGTTATTAAACCAGGAACGTATACGATAGAAGTGGATCGAGATATTGAGAAAGAAGGATTACAAGTACTAGTTGAACCGGCGCTTAACTATACTGTTTCTACTTATGACAAAGACGATAGTAGTCAAAAAAATGTGGAGAAAATGTACGAAGGTGTTACTGCTGTTATTGAAGCGAAGCCTACGGAATTACCAATTCAGTCTTCATATTTTCAGTCAGAAGTAGAAATAGACGGAAAACAGTACCCGATGAAGTGGGACGATAAAAAACATGTATTTTACTACGAAACGAAGATCGATAAAGGGTTAGTGCGCGGGAAAGTTCATATGAACATAAAGGGGTTTTACAGACAGACGAAGGAATTTAAAATTGAAGTAACTGAAAAACCAAAATTATCATTGCAAACTATTACGAAAGATTATGAGGAAAAAGTAACGAATTTAGAGAATAGTAAACCGTTTATTATACAACCACAGTTAGATGGTAAGCCGATGACAGAAGAAGCTGTAAAGAAACTATTAAAATCTACTGGTGTCACATCTAAACAATCAATCAACTATGAAATAAAACAACAGGATAATCAAATTTATATTTATCCTCGCCCTCATTACTCCGACACATTCAATTTTACAGATACCGGCACCGTAGAAGCTACCATCGTAGTGCAAGATTCAAAATTACAAGAAGTAAAGAAAAATATATCACTTCATATTCAAAATGCACCGTTCTATGAAAAATATGCGCTTATTTTTAAGTTTGTTATTCCTATCACTTTATTATTGTTAGTAGTAGGAATAATCGTTTTAGGATGGATTGTTCGTCCAAGATTTCACCGAAAAGCACTATTGTATTACGAATGGGATCAAGAGGTAGCGAAAGATTGGTTATATCAATCTGAGCCAGAATTACTTAAAAATAAATGGTGGAAACACTATTTTGGCATTCCATTCCGAGCAGAAAGAAAGACTGTGCAATCCGTTACGTTTATAGCAAAGAAAGGATCGAAATCAATATTTGTAGCGAAAGAGTCACAAGTAGTAGGAATGATTATTGATGGGATGTTTATAACAGAAGATGAGGTTGGAATGGAACATAAGACGCTATATCCAAATGAACTTTTAGTAGTTGATAGAGGGTATGGTAAAGAAATTTACAAATATGAGTGTGAATAGTAGATAGGGAAAAGGAGGGAGTCTTATCTTTCTCCCCCTCTTTTCAAACAAGCAAGAATAGGAAGGTGGTTCACATGACGTTACAAGTTCCAACGATATTAATTGGTTTAGGTGGAATCGGTAGTACTGTGACACATCAAATATATGAAAGGCTACCTGAGGAGCGCCGAAAAAAGGTAGCAATGCACGTATTTGATACAGATGTGAATACATTGAGTAAATTTGATCATATTCGAAAGTTTAAGACGCAAACGAGTTCTAGTAAAACGCCAAGAGAGTATATTGCAGGAGATCCAACGATTCCAGAGTGGTTTCCGATGGACCCGACTATACTTGATAAACCACTGACAGAAGGGGCAGGACAGTTACGCGTCATTTCCCGTTTAGCGTTACTTGCTGCGATGAAAGAAGATAAATTGACATCCTTTTGGCAAGAAATCGAGAAGATTTTTCCGGTTACAAGCGATCAAACGGAATATGGAGTGCGTGTCATTATCGTAACATCACTAGCGGGCGGAACAGGTTCAGGGATGTTTCTACAAATTGCATTATATTTACGTGAAATGCTTCGGAAAAAACTGCAGCATCACAACATTTTAATACGTGGTGCGTTTTTAATGCCGGATGTTTTAGTTAAGACGAGAACGGTTAGTGCGAAAGAGTTTGAAACGGTGCAAGCAAACGGCTATGCCTCGTTAAAAGAATTACATGCCATTACACTCGGTTCCACTGGAGAATTATCAAAACGTGGCGGTGTGACGATTGAATTAGAATATCGACCTGATCAAGTAGATGAAGACGGAAGAACGAATCATACGATTAAACAACATCATTTACCATACAATTATTGTTTCCTATACGATTACGAAAATCTACATGGACACCATCTGCACAATTTATCAGATTATATGGAGCAAATGGCAAATACGATTTATTTACAGTTATTTAGTCCGATGTCTGCAAATCATTTTGCACAGGAAGATAATCAAATTCAGCAATTAGCAGAATCAAGTGGGAAAGGACGATATTGCGGGGCAGGAACGGCAAAGATTATTTATCCGTATGAGCACGTGTTAAAATATTGTGCTTTAAAATGGGCTGTGCAAGGTTTAGATGAGTCTTGGCTGCATTTAGATCAACTGTTTCAAGAGAAGAAGCAAAGATATGACCAAGACGTCAAACGCGGGATGCAACGTGAAAAGCCAGAGCGTGGGAAAAGTTATTTAGAAGACTTAGAACATCTTGCTACCCGTCCAGAACAGGCTCATATTTTTTATAGACAAATGTACAATGAAACGCGTGAAGGAGCAGAGGGCGGTAAGGTCGGTGTTGCGAAATCTAAACTGTTTTTAGAGGCTGTAGAAAGTTATGTACAGCGTACGGTGCAAAAAGATGAGGAATTAAACCGACTGCAGCACGAGTGTAAAATTTCGGCTGCGAAACTGAAAATGATGGAGCAAATGAAAGGTGAAGTAGCAAGGGTGGATCATGCGGTTCGTTTATATGCGTATGCGATTCCGAGCCGCGTACATGAGCATGTAACGACACTATTGTATGACATGATTGAATCAGACCGTTTTTCACCAAGTGGTTCTGAAGGGCAGTCCTATCAATTAAATACATGGTTTTTAAAGAAAACAGATCCTGTTCATCCAGTATCAGCTCGTTTTATGTTGTATGAAATTCGAAAGCAGTTAGTCGAGAAAATGAATCGACTACATGAAAATAATGAACAAAAGCGTAATTTAATTCAAAACTACGATAAGAAATTTAATGTGAGTAATATTGATGGAACGGTAACAGCTGTTCGCCGAGTAGAAATCGCGCAGCAACAAGGCTGGTTTGGAAAAATGATTAATAATCAGCAGCGTTTGTTTAAAAAAGAATTTGAAGATATTGTAACGCAGTATGTACACAAATTAAACGAGTATCGCAAAGAAATGCTATTAGAACTCGTTTATCAATCGCTTTATCAAGCAGTTAATAAAATGATTCAATATTGGGAAAGGTTTTTTGATAATTTACACGAAACGCGTGAAAATTTATTGTTTGAAATTCAAAAACGAAGCAAGGAATTTGAAGGGAAAACAAACCCAACGAATGTATACGTATTAGCTGAAGAGAAGTTGCAAGAAAAGATATGGCAAGATATGCAGCAACATTTAAATTTGGGAGTATTACCGAAAGATATATCTGCGGAAATTTATATGAGTTTATACGGGGAATATTGCCGGGATGCAAAAACAGAAGAGATTCAATCGAAAAAAGTAGAAGATTTTTATCGTGAGCACATACTAAGTTATTGCTACGATGAATTACAAATACGCTATCGTGATAAATTAGAGCTGAATATCGTTGAGGCGTTACGAAAAGAGGCGGATTATAAGAAGCGTGATCGTGATGAATACGTCCGTGAAAAAATTGAAGACTTGTTTCATTTAGCAAGTCCATTCGTTCCGAAAGTTTCCCATCATAGGGAATTACAATATTGGGGTATACATCCATCTTTAAAGAAAGAATTGCAAGAGGAATTAATTCAAGAAATGTTTAAAGAAAAAGATACAGTACATGAAGCTTTTTCGCCATTTGAGGTCATTTGTTATCGTGCGCATTACGGTTTATCACTACAAGACTTTCCTAAGCTGTCGTCTGGACATATTGCAAATGGATTTATGAATGATAAAGGTGATTATTTTCAGTCTTACTATCGCCGTGTGAACAAGTTGAATAGTAAAAAATCTAGTTTAACGCCGCATTTAGATAAATATTGGCACTTGCCAGCTTTCATGCCAGACTTAAATGCAACGCAAACGAAGTTGGATTACGATAAATGTAATCGCGCTCTTCTATATGCGTATATGTATCGTTGGATTAGTTTAGTTGCTGTTGATGGCCAGTTTGTGTATCAATATAACGGTGTTGGACGTAGCTTCTTAATTCAGTCGATGGGAAAAAATATTTCAAGTGAAAGTTATAAATTACACAGAGCATTGCTTCATAATCCGTTTATTTATGAAAACATCTTGTCCAGATTTGAAGAAGAACAAGAAAAAGCTATGATACAGGGCGGACATTTATATACACATCCGTTCGTATTAGGTGCTCAAGATATTAGATGGCTTCGTAAAGAGCATGTCCATAATATTTTAGATATGATTTTAATGTATGACCGTGAAGCAAAATATGATCCAACGTTAGAAGAAACTTCTGATGAATTATTAAGATTATTCCTTGACGAAATTGAGTTATATTTCCAAAACTATTACGGTACAGGTGCCGATATGGTTGCAAAGAAAGAGAAAGAAATGTTTATTAAACAATTGTGGGATCGTTCGTACGCGAAAGGTTATGTAGATCCAAATAGTGCTCCTTATAAAAAGTGGCAAAATTTATTAAGCGTTCATGATGAAGAAGAAACGCCAAAAACGAATGTAAAATGAATGAAAAGGGAATCCTTAAAAGTGGCAATACAACTTTAGAAGAGAGGGATTCCGATGCCGTTTTTAGGAAGTGTATATCAAATATTTGGATTGTATCCAGAAATTTATTATGGAATGATTTCAGCCGAACTTGCGGAGCAGCAAAGATTGGAACAAGCGGAAAACGAAGAACCAGAAACAGAAGCGTAACTGTATAGGAAGCTTCAAAATAAAAATGATAACACGCTACTTAATCTTTGCACGTATAAGAGCAAAGAGTAAATAGCGTGTTTTTTTATTTAATAATCCCGTTCTCTAAAATTTTAATAGTAGGTGCTACTTTCACATTAGACTTTGAAAAGGCACTCGGCCAATCGTCTTCAACCGTTTTCCATTCTTTATATTGAAATGCTCTCGCATAATCACCAAACCCGAATGGATCAAGTTGCTGTTTTTGAATTTTGTGGATTAAATCGTTTAAATCTTTGTTTAGTTGTTTTGTAATAAGTGAAGTTAATTTCTTTCTACCTTTGTCTATATCCATGTTGAATGTAAGTTCAGATACGGAAACTTTAAAATTCATTGCAATATTAAATTTGAAGTGGTTATCGTTATAGCCTGTGTGAATGTCACGATTCATGCTAAGAACATTTATTGTTGCGAAGTCGTCGCCGTCTGTATCTTTTAGATGACTATTACTTTCAACTGAATTAGAAGGGATTTTCAGTGTAAGTGAAACGGGTATATTCGCTTTCTTTTGTAATAGAAGAAGAAGGGCACTTTCATATCGATTTAAAGACATTTTATAGATTCCGCGAGAAGTTAATAATACAGAGCCGGTAACGAGAATATCTTTTTTACCTTTTTTTATTTCTGAGATAGCAGGTGTTATACCTTTATTAAAAGTTTGCCTATGGAATTCATGGAATGTCGTAAACGCGGTTCGATTGTATAGTTTGTTCGTATTAATTAAATCTGTTAAATATTCAGGAAGTGCAGGCTTATCTTTAAAATTATTATATATAACTGAAGAGATTGGACCGTCTACTGCAACCATGCGCATATTTCCAGTATTTTTAGGGTCGCGATACCAAACATCAAGGTAAGGCATAGCTCCTTCTTGTTTTAAAAATTTCGTACTAAATAAAATGAGTTGTAACTTTTCTGTAGATACTAAACCGCTACTTGAACTATTAAATGTTGCTTTTGCTTCTCGAGGGGTATGTACTGTCGCTTCATGAGTTTCGTATTTTTTCTCCACATCTTCATTAAAAATAGGGTTTACGTGGTATACAATTAATTTTCCTTTTGCTTTTGCATCAAACCCGTAAATTAATGAAATGGATTGTTTTTCTAAGTCGAGCCGATCTCCTCCACATCCTGTTAAAAAGGTTATGAGAAAGCAAAATATAGTGAAAATAAAGCGTCTCATTTAAATTTTTCTCCTTTTCCAATGCTGATAAAGTGTCATGTATAAGAGAAATACGACTGGGAATAGAAAAACGATAAAATAACTTGCAGTTCCCCAAAATTCCCGCAATGCACTTATTTGATACGAGGATGGGATATAAAAAAATAAAACGAAAACACACCCGAATAATAAAAACCAAATAGGTAATGAACTCCCTTTTTTGTTAAGTAACTGATTGATTCCATCTGAGGCAGTAAAAATATAAGGAATGCAAGAATCAAAAATAATGAAGAGATAAAATGACAAAAAGATAATTTCAAACCGTTCCAGAAATGAAAAGTGAAATGGTGTAACAAGAGAAAGAGTGGGCCATAAAAACTTAGTTATACCATCTGGGCTAAAATAAACGAAAGAAACGAACGTAACTTGCAGGTAAACGAATAAAGTAATCATATTTGCAATAACGATTCCTTTTTTTGCAGATGATTTATTACTGAGATAAGGATAAAGGACAAATGCAAACTCAAATCCGAGAAAGGCAATAATAGTTGATTTTACTGTGTTGAAAACTGGTAGCCATCCCTCTTTAAGGAGAGGAAGAAGATAAACCCAATGCCCGTCTTTAAGTGGGATAAATAATAGCAATGGCATCCAGAGTGTAAATAAGACAGTAAAAACAGCATAGCGGCTAATAATAAGAACACCTTTACATGCGAGCATAACCATTGGGATAGATAATAACATCATGATTAAAAACATTGGAGATCTAGGTAAAATCCAAATGTGAATAACGTATAAGAGGGAAAAAATTAAGGATACAGCTGCAAGAACAGCATATAAAATCCAAAAAATCATTCCTACTCTTCCTAGCCACTTCCCAAGATAACGAGTTAGCACATCAAGTAAAGTATACCCGGGATGTTTTTCCATAATTTTTACAATACATAGACTGACTAAAGTAGTGATAGCGCATCATATTATAATAGACATCCAGCCATCTGTATTCGCCCCTTGCGCAACTTCACGTGGCAGTGTAAGTACACCGAACCCTACTTGAACACCACTAATCGTTAAAATGTATTGAAATAAACTAATCTCCCTCTTTGCACGCTTTGTCACTTATCTTCCTTCGTTTCTTCTATATCGCGTTGTCGATTCTCTTGTTTTAAGTTAAGGGATAGTGGTCGTTTCTTCATTAGTTTCCATGGTAAACGTACAAGAATGTCTTTTAAATCTGAAGCAAATGACGGAGAAAAAGGACTACCATAAGGAACACCAAGTGATTCCATAGAAAGAATATGGATGATGATAACTGCCATCCCGACCATAATTCCAATGACCCCAAACAAAGAAGCGGTTATCATCATTGGAAAGCGAAGAAGCCGAATTCCTGCTGACATTTCCATGTTAGGGATGATAAAAGAAGCGACTGCAGTAATAGATACGACGATAACCATAACATTACTTACTATTCCTGCTTGGACAGCAGCTTGCCCAATGACAATCCCTCCTACGACTCCAATCGTTTGTCCAACGGGACCAGGAAGCCGAACCGCAGCTTCGCGGAGCATTTCAAGTACTAGTTCCATCAAAAGTGCTTCTAATATAGGGGGGAAAGGAATTTTAGCTCGAGATTCTCCAATTGTTAACAATAATTTAAGTGGAATCACTTCATAATGAAAGGAAATCATAGCAATATAAAGAGCTGGAGCAAATATTGCAATAAATAGTCCGGTAAAACGAAGTAGTCGTATGAAAGATGGAATCATTGGCCGGAAGCTGTAATCATCTATCGTCTGAAAAAAAGATGAAAAGGTCATAGGTCCAATTAATACGCCGGGTGAGCGGTCTACAACAACAGCAATTCGTCCATCCAAAATGTGATGGGCCGTTGTATCAGGGCGTTCGGTTATTGATAATTGCGGAAAGAGAGTATAGGAATTATCTTCAACAAACCCTTCTAATTCTCCAGTAGTAATAATGGCATCCACTTTGATTGATTCGATACGGCATGCCATTTCTTGTACAACGTCTTCGTTTGCAACGTCTGCTAAGTACAGCAAAAAAACTTTGAAGTAGCTCGTTCACCAACAGTGAATTCCTTCACTTTCAATTCGCGATTTGGAATATATCGACGAATAAGTGCAAGACTGTCGCTCGCTACTTCATTAAATCCTTCGTGGGAGCTTTTTATAGCAGTTTCTGTTGTAGGTTCTTCAATACTTCTTTTTGGCGCCGATTGCGTATCTAGTTCTAATGCTGTAAGTTGTCCATTTATAAATAAAATGCTTTTACCATGTAAAAGGGAATGTTCAATGTCGGACCACTGCTGAATTTTCTTTATATTCCCGACTGTAACTGAGGATTCCCAACAATCAACTTCATTCCACTCTTTAAATAGGAGAGGTCGAAGAATATCAATGTTAATAACGGTTTTGTCTACAAGTCCTTCCATATATATAATTGCAGCTTCTTTTCCGTTTTTTAACGGAAAAGTACGTGTAATTAATTCTGGAATACCGCTAAAAAGTTTGGACAAGTGCTTTAGATTAAGGGAAAGAGAGGAAGAGATAGATTTATTTAAAAGGTGATCAGCTTGTTCTTGTGCAGAGAAAGATTTTTCACCACGTATCCATTTATTAAAAGACCCCATTTGTTCGCTTACTCCTTGTTATGTTTTATATGGGTTATTATGGATAGTTCCGTGCTGACATATGCGTAGTTTAAATTTTATATTGTATATTTCCATCTTTAACGCTATAATTATAGTGTTAAAGATGGAATCGTGATATGACCTGTTATGAATCTATCGTTTTATTTATGAATAAATGGATTGGTATTTTAGCAAGATGTGCTAATAAACTACTCCACCATGATAATAACGTGCCGAAATGTGGTGCGTATATTTTCGTGGTGGAGTTTTTTTATTCTCAAAAAGGGGGAAAGACCATGAATAACAACATGGTTCATATTACAATTGACGGAAAAAAGTATACAGCGGAGCTTGGTTCAACGATATTGGGTGTTATTAATGAGAACGGGATTGAACATCCGCAAATTTGTTACGTGCCAGAAGTAGATCCTATTCAAACATGTGACACTTGTATTGTAGAGGTTGACGGAAAGTTAGTGCGCTCTTGTTCGGCAGTAGTGACAGAAGGTATGAACATTGAACGTAATTCTGCTCATGCCAAAGAAGCACAAACAGAGGCAATGGATAGGTTACTAGAAAATCATTTATTATACTGTACAGTATGTGACAACAACAATGGGAACTGTAAACTGCATAATACAGCAGAATTAATGGAGATTGAACATCAAAAATATCCTTATGAACCAAAAGTAGATGCAAGTGAAGTTGATATGACGCATCCGTTTTATCGCTACGATCCTAATCAATGTATTGCATGCGGTCAATGTGTTGAGGTTTGTCAAAACTTACAAGTAAATGAAACGTTATCAATAGACTGGGAAGCGGAACGTCCACGAGTTATTTGGGATGAAGGAGTAAATATTAATGATTCTTCATGCGTGAGCTGTGGTCAATGTGTAACCATTTGTCCTTGTAATGCTTTAATGGAGAAAACGATGCTCGGTGAAGCTGGATTTATGACGGGATTAAAACCAGATATTCTTGAACCGATGGTAGATTTAATTAAAGAAGTTGAGCCTGGATATAGCGGCATTTTTGCGGTATCAGAAGTGGAAGCGGCTATGCGTGATACTCGTACGAAGAAAACGAAAACAGTATGTACATTTTGTGGTGTAGGTTGTTCATTTGAAGTGTGGACGAAAGGGCGTAAAATCCTTAAAGTACAACCTTCTTCTGATGCGCCAGTTAACGCAATTTCTACTTGTGTAAAAGGAAAATTCGGTTGGGATTTCGTAAATTCTAAAGAAAGAATTACGAAACCTTTAATTCGTAAAAATGGAACGTTTGTTGAATCTACATGGGAAGAAGCACTAAATGTAGTTGCAAGTAAATTAGGATCTATTAAAGAAGAATACGGTAAAGATGCTGTCGGCTTTATTTCTTCATCTAAAATTACGAATGAAGACAATTATGTAATTCAGAAATTAGCTCGACAAGTATTTGAAACGAATAATATTGATAACTGCTCACGTTATTGTCAATCGCCAGCGACAGACGGATTATTCCGTACAATTGGTATGGGCGGAGATGCTGGAACGATTAAAGATATCGCAAAATCCGGTCTTGTTATTATTGTAGGTTGTAATCCGACAGAAGGTCATCCTGTTTTAGCTACACGTATTAAACGTGCGCATAAATTACACGGACAAAAATTAATTGTGGCTGATCTTCGTAAAACAGAAATGGCAGAGCGTTCAGACGTTTTTATTAGTCCAAAACAAGGAACAGATCAAGTATGGTTAATGGCTGTTACGAAATATATGATTGACCAAGGCTGGCACGATCAACGATTTATTGATGAGAATGTAAACTTCTTTGAAGATTTTAAAGAGAGTCTTACAGAATATACACTTGATTATGCAGAAGAAATGACTGGTATTTCAAAAGAAATACTTATTCAAATGGCTGAAATGATTCGTGATGCAGATGGTACATGTATCCTTTGGGGTATGGGAGTAACGCAAAATACAGGTGGATCGGATACTTCCGCTGCGATTTCAAACTTACTGCTTGCAACAGGTAATTATCGTCGTCCAGGTGCTGGTGCATATCCACTTCGAGGTCATAATAACGTACAAGGTGCTTGTGATATGGGTACTTTACCAGGATGGCTTCCTGGATATCAGCACGTTACTAACGATATGGAACGTGCGAAATTTGAAATGGCTTACGGAGTGAAAATTAATAGTGAACCAGGTCTTAATAATATTGAAATGCTTCACGCAATTGATGAAGGGAAAATGAAAGCTATGTATCTTGTCGGAGAGGATATGGCTCTTGTAGACTCTAATGCGAACCACGTACATGAAGTGTTATCAAGCCTTGATTTCTTCGTTGTACAAGACGTTTTCTTATCTAAAACTGCTCAATATGCAGATGTTGTATTACCGGCAGCACCGTCTCTTGAGAAAGAAGGTACTTTCACAAATACAGAGCGTCGTGTACAAAGATTGTATCAAGTTCTTCCTACGCTTGGAGATGCGAAGCCAGATTGGTGGATTGTGCAGGAGATTGCGAATAAATTAGGTGCAAACTGGAATTATAGCCATCCAAGTGAAATTTTTGCTGAAATGGCAAGTTTATCACCACTATTCTCACAAGCAAACTATGAAGTACTTGAAGGGTGGAATAGTTTCCATTGGGGAAGTTTTGATGGAACGAATACACCACTTCTGTTCCAAGATGGATTTAACTTCCCAGATAAAAGAGCTCGTTTTGCGATTGCTGACTGGGTACGTCCAGCTGAATTCCCAGCGGAGTTCGATCTTCACATTAATAACGGTCGTATGCTTGAGCATTTCCATGAAGGGAATATGACAAATAAATCAACAGGTATTCAAACGAAAGTACCTGGTGTGTTTGTAGAAGTTTCTCCAGCACTTGCAAAAGAACGTGGAGTGAAAACAGGTTCATTAGTTCGTCTTGTTTCTCCTTTTGGAGCATTAAAATTACGTGCACTTGTAACAGACCGTGTAAAAGAAAATGAGTTATATTTACCGATGAACTCTACAGATAATGAAACAGCAATTAATTTCTTAACAGGTCCTGCTGTGGACGTACGTACGAACACACCTGCTTATAAACAGACGAAAGTGCGTATGGAAGTGCTAGAAGTTGATGGCGCAAATCCGATGCCAAAAGCGAACCCGCGTAACAAAAAACGTCATCCTCAAGCTGGTATTGAGGTAAATCGTAAGTGGGCACGTCCAGGGTATGTGCATTTAACGGATAAGTAGGAGGAGAAAAATATGGCTGCACCTATAAAAGTGATTCAAAAACAAGAATTAACTGAGGAAGAAATAAAACAGCAAAAATTAGATGATTTAAAAGAGCTTCTAGCTAATAATGAAGAGGCTTTAAATCAAATGTTTAATATTGTTGGGGAATTAAATGACATCGGAATGCTAGAAGCTGCAAATTCTATGTTAAAGGCGAAAGAACCGATCGCAAAGATTGTACTTGGCCAAGTGACTCGTGAGCCTGTTACGAATTTAATTAATAATATGATGGGTGCTGCGGGTGCTTTAACAGAACTTGATCCAGAACTTACGAAAAAGCTAATAGGTAGCTTATTAGTAGGGTTAGAAGAAGGTAATGAACATCTAGAGAGTAATAAAAAAGTAGGGGTATTTGACCTTATGAAAGTATTGAAAGACCCAGATATTAACCGTGCTATAGGGTTTGGGCTTCATTTCTTAAAAGGTATGGGTAAAGGGTTAAAAGACGAATAATCTTCATGAAGTGAATCTTTTCGCCCAAATGTTTGTACGAAATATTTTGGGCGGAAGGGTCATTTTGGTAAAATATATAATAAAGTAAAATGAGGATTTTTGGGAGGTATAATTGTATGTCAAAAAAAGTACATGAATTTAATGATATGATACGAAAACTTCGAAAGGAACTTTTCGGAAAAGGACCAGAACGAATTCATACTGTTTTTGCTGAAAATATGGCGATTGCGACCCTTTACGGAAACTTAACACCTACTGAAAAATTCATTTCAAGTACGATGGACGGTGCGGAAATGGTTCATATGGCTAGAACGAAAATGATTCAAGAAGTGTATGCTGCGAATTCCCGTGAACATTTGGAGGAACTTGTTGGAGCGAAATTAGTGAATTTATTTTCAGATATGAAAGTAGAAGAAGATATTGCAGTTTCGGTATTTGTTTTTGATAAAAATATAACGTGAGAGAAGGATACTGATCGTGAAACCGATACAGGTAGAAAGAGAAATCTTTCGTTATGAACAAGGGGCGTTTAAACATATAGAGGACAGTATTGTAACAGAGTTTCCTGTCACGATTAAAATGAACGGACAGGAGTTTGTTACAATGGTTAGTACTCCAGAATATATAGAAGATATGGTAATAGGCTTTTTAGCATCTGAAGGAATCATTCGGAAGTATGAAGATATTGATGACATATGGGTACAAGAGAAAGAAGGATTTGTGCATGTCACAACGAAAAAAGTGAATCCGTATTACGAACAAATGCAAAATAAACGTTATATTACTTCATGCTGTGGTATGAGTAGACAAGGGTTTGTTTTTGCAAATGATGTACTAAGCGCTAAAAAAATGAATGGTGTCCATGTACAGGTTGCTGCAGAAGACTGCTTTCGATTAATGAAAGAAATGCAGCAATCTGCGGAGACGTTTCAACATACAGGTGGCGTTCATAATGCATCTTTGTGTGATGTGAATGGCATTATTTTAAGCCGAATGGATATCGGTAGACATAATGCATTAGATAAAATTTACGGTTATTGCTTAAAAAATAATATTTCTATAAAAGATAAAGTCATTGTATTTAGTGGTCGTATTTCTTCGGAAATATTATTGAAAGTTGCAAAAATCGGTTGTGAAATTATATTGTCAAAATCAGCTCCAACCGAATTGGCTTTGCAGCTAGCAGAAGAATTAGGTATTACTACGATAGGGTTTATTCGGAATCAATCATTAAATGTATATACGCATCCAGAGCGTGTTATAAATATAAAATAAGTAAAAGTGAGGCAATAAATATGAAATCTGTCACATTAGACAAACTACAACGTCCTTTAAAGGATTTACGTATTTCTGTTACTGATCGCTGTAATTTCCGCTGTCGTTATTGTATGCCAGAAGAAATATTTGGTCCTGATTATTCGTTTTTGTCTAATGATAAAATTTTATCTTTTGATGAGATTGAAAGGATAACACGTATTTTTGTTTCTTTAGGTGTAAGAAAGTTACGCATTACGGGCGGAGAACCGTTACTTCGAAGAGGTCTTCCGCAGCTTATTGAGCGCCTTAATAAAATAGATGGTGTGGAGGATATCGGTTTAACAACCAATGGATCACTACTGAAAAAGTTTGCTCCTGATTTATATAAGGCGGGTTTATCACGTGTGACAGTTAGTTTAGATTCCTTAGAAGAAGATCGGTTTTTCTATTTGAATGGTAATAGAAGCAAAGTGCAAAGGGTCCTGGAAGGCATACAGGCTGCAGCTGAAGTTGGTATGAAAATTAAAATTAACATGGTCGTTCAAAAAGGGAAAAATGAACAAGATATTTTGCAGATGGCGCAATACTTTAAGGAAAATAAGCATATTCTTCGTTTTATTGAGTATATGGACGTTGGAAATTATAACGGTTGGGAATTAAGAGAGGTCGTCTCGAAACAAGAGATAGTAGATGCCATTCATCAAGTTATGCCATTAGAACGGATAGAAGCAAATTATGCAGGTGAAGTTGCGACTCGCTATCGTTATATTGGAAATGAAGAAGAGATAGGTATTATTTCATCAGTAACAGATTCCTTCTGTTCATCATGTACGAGAGCACGTATTTCTGCAGAAGGAAAATTATATACTTGTTTGTTCGCTTCTAAAGGAAATGACTTGAGGGAACTACTTCGATCTGGATACAGTGACGAGGAAATAACAGATATCGTACGTGATATATGGAACAACCGAGAAGATCGTTATTCAGATGAACGCTTAAATCATACAAGTAAAAAAAGATCGCCTAAAATTGAAATGTCACATATTGGTGGTTGATATATAAGAGTGACGCTTTGAGGAAGTATATACAAAATGGAAAGTATGCAACGTTTGTAGATTTTCTATTTTATAGTAAAAGTGATGATTGATATCTCTGTAAAAGATGTGCAGAGAAATTAAGCAGCATTCAAAAACCTTTATTTTGAGGAGGTTTTTTGAAGCTGCTTTTTTATTTGGAGAAAATGGAGGAATTAGTAATGGCATTTCATAAACCGGAACAAATTGCTGAGCTTGTAATTGAGGCCGGTGTTCAAAAAGTAAGTCAGACGTTGCCAGCAATGCTTATTCTCGGTTTTTTAGGAGGAGCGTTTATTTCGTTAGGTTTTTTGCTTAATATTCGTGTTTTAGGTAATTTACCTGAGCGCTGGGGTAGTTTAGTCAATGTTTTAGGAGGAGCGGTTTTCCCTGTTGGATTAATGCTCGTCGTATTAGCAGGAGGAGAATTAATTACCGGAAATATGATGTCACTTTCTATGGCGCTTTATGCAAAGAAAATTACATTGGTAAGTGTACTAAATAATTGGGTTTGGATTACTTTCATGAATTTCGTGGGAGCTATTTTTGTTGCGTATTGTTTCGGTCATCTTGGCGGATTAACAGAGGGAGATTATTTAAATAAAACGGTAGCGATAGCGGAAGGGAAATTACATGAATCATTTGGGAGAACTTTAATTTTAGCAATTGGTTGTAATTGGCTCGTTTGTCTTGCGCTTTGGCTCGCTTATGGGACGAGTGATTTTGTCGGGAAAATAATCGGAATTTGGATTCCGATTATGGCATTTGTAGTGATTGGATTTCAGCAAGTGGTAGCAAATATGTTTGTTATTTCAGCAGTTATTTTTGCAGGTCATCTGACGTGGATGGATCTTGCTAGAAATTTTGTTCCTGTTTTTATCGGAAATGTAATTGGGGGAGCTGGATTTGTTGGATTTGCTTATTTTGCTTGTTATCAAAAACAACATTCTAATATGAAATAGAGTTCGTGAGAGGAAGGATATGTAATGGATGAGCGGTATTCACGACAACAGTTGTTCAAACCAATTGGGAGTAGAGGGCAAGAAAAAATTCGGAATAAACATGTGTTAATTGTAGGAGCAGGCGCATTAGGAAGTGCAAGTGCCGAAAGTTTCGTACGTGCAGGTATTGGCAAATTGACGATTATTGATCGTGATTACGTTGAATGGAGTAATTTACAAAGGCAACAATTGTACTCTGAACAAGATGCGAGAAAGAAAATGCCGAAAGCAATTGTTGCTAAAGACCGGCTAGAACAAATTAATTCGGAAGTACAAATGCATGCTTTCGTAATGGATGCAGTTGCAGAAAATATGGAGGACCTATTAAAAAATGTAGATGTAATAATTGATGCAACAGATAATTTTGATATTCGATTTATAATAAATGACTTATCACAAAAACATAATATCCCGTGGGTATATGGTTCTTGCGTTGGATCGTACGGTATGAGTCATACGGTTATTCCGCAAGAGACACCGTGTTTACATTGCGTGCTGAAGAACGTTCCTGTTACAGGTGTGACATGTGATACCGCTGGAATTATTAGCCCGACTGTTCAAATCGTCGCAGCATATCAAGTGGCGGAAGCACTCAAAATTTTAGTCGGAGATTTCTCAGCAATTAGAAAAACATTTTTCATGTTTGATATATGGAGTAATCAAAATCATTTTATAAGACTAGGGAAAATCAAAACAGAAGATTGCCCCTCGTGCGGTTTGAATCGAACTTATCCTTATTTATCATACGAAAACCAAACGAAGGTGGCTGTTTTATGCGGAAGAAATACAGTGCAAATTAGGCCGGTAGAAAATAGGAAGTACGATTTTGACGATATAGAAAAAGTATTAAAAAAATTGGGGGAAGTAGATCGGAATCCGTATTTACTATCTTGCCAACTAGATGATTACCGCGTCGTTATTTTTCGAGATGGTCGTGTTTTCATTCATGGTACAAATGATATTTCGAAAGCGAAACAATTATATTATCGCGTATTCGGTTAATAGAAAGGGTTGTCAATAATGGAAAGAAGAGTGCCAATTACGGTTGAAGAAGCTGTTCGTAAAGTAATGGGATTTGCTAATGAGGGATTAAAGGAGTTACTACCTATTGAATTAGCTTACGGACGTATATTAGCGGAGGATTTAATAGCTGACCATGACGTACCTTCATTCAATCGTTCACCGTATGACGGATTTGCTATTAGAGCAGAAGATACGAATGTAGCAAGTTATGAAACACCAATTGTGTTTGAAGTAATTGGTGAAATTGGTGCGGGATCAATATTTCACGAGAAAGTAGGGCCGTTTCAAGCGGTTCGAATTATGACGGGAGCGCAAATTCCGAATGGGTGTGATGCGGTTGTTATGTTAGAGCTGACTCGTCAATATGAGGAAGCTGGCAACAATTATATGGAAGTGAAGCGATCATTCAAAACGGGTGACAATATTTCTTTTCAAGGTGAAGATGCTCGTAAAGGAACGGTTCTTGCAAAAAAAGGATCATACATTCATCCAGGTATTTCAGCTCTTCTTGCTACGTTTGGATATAGTGAGGTACCAGTGGCAAGAAAGCCTGTAATTGGATTGTTAGCGACTGGTAGTGAATTACTGGATGTAAATGATTCATTACAGCCAGGGAAAATCCGAAATAGTAATACGTATATGATATTGTCTCAAATTCGAAGAGCGGGCGGAAGAGTAAAATATTTTGGGAAGTTTAGCGATGAGTTTCATACATGCTTCACAGCTGTAAAAGAAGCGTTAAGCCAAGTGGATATGCTCATTACAACAGGTGGTGTATCAGTAGGGGATTACGATTATTTACCAGCTATTTACGAAAAGTTAGGTGCATCGGTTCTTTTCAATAAAGTTGCAATGCGGCCAGGTAGTGTTACGACTGTAGCACAATTAAATGGCAAGTTATTATTTGGTTTATCAGGAAATCCATCTGCTTGTTACGTAGGATTTGAATTATTTGTAAGACCTTGTATTCGGACGTATATGTTTAGTGAAAAAGCACATGTAAAAAGAGAAAAAGCGTTATTAGGAGAAGATTTTCTAAAACCAAATCCATTTACCAGATTTGTGCGAGCAAAACTGACATATAACGAAGGGCAATTAATCGCTTATCCGTCAGGGTTTGATAAATCTAGCTCGGTTTCTTCTCTAGCAGAGACAAATATATTTATTGTACTTCCAGGTGGTACGAGAGGTTATAAAAAAGATATGTTCGTAGATGTTCTTTTGCTGGAAGATAACGAAGGTAGTGAATGGCCTTGGGCATTTTATAAAGTGAGAGGTGTTTCTAATGGGACAAGCGCTATTTGAGATTGTAGATATACCGATTGTAGTTGAAGAAGTAACGAATAAAGTCGCAAGAAGAGAAGCAGGTGCAATTACAACATTTATTGGTACGGTGAGAGAATTAACAAAAGGAAAACGAACGTTACATTTAGAGTATGAAGCATATAAACCGATGGCAGTAAAACAACTTACAAAAATTGGTGAAGAAATTAACGGAAAATGGCCGGACGCAAAAGTAGCAATTAAGCACCGTGTAGGGCGGCTAGAAATCATGGATATTGCGGTCGTTATTGCAGTTTCATCACCGCATCGTAAAGTAGCGTATGAAGCGAATGAATACGCGATTGAACGTATAAAACAAATCGTCCCAATTTGGAAAAAAGAATTTTGGGAAGATGGGACGATGTGGATTGGAGATCAACTTGAAAATACGGCATATCCAGAAGGAAAACCGAAGAAGGAAGAATGAGAAGATGATTACAATTTTATTGTTCGCAAATTTGCGTGAGGAAATCGGATCGGATCAATTAATAATTTCAGAAAAACAAGAAATGACAGTGCAGCAATTAAAAGAATGGCTCAAAGCAAGCTATTGCTTACAATCGCTTGATAGAGTG
Source organism: Bacillus sp. MMSF_3353 (assembly GCF_030733445.1). Lineage (NCBI taxonomy): Bacteria > Bacillati > Bacillota > Bacilli > Caryophanales > Bacillaceae > Bacillus > Bacillus sp. MMSF_3353. The sequence goes on along the minus strand of NZ_JASHJA010000004.1, from coordinate 379,197 downwards.
ATGGTGGCTGTTAATGAAGAATTTGTAACGGATGAAGAGATGATAAAAGCTGGAGATATAGTCGCATTAATCCCGCCCGTTAGTGGGGGATAATAAGCTTTTTCGCCAAGAAGATGTTGTATATAAATTCGAATACGAGAAGGGATGAGTTCTATGATTACTCAAGAACAAATAATGAACGCATTAAAACATGTAGAGGATCCGGAGTTACACAAAAGTATTGTAGAATTAAATATGGTTAGAAATATACAAATGAATGGAACAGAGGTTAAACTTGAAGTAGTGCTAACGATTCAAGGTTGTCCATTAAAGGCAAAAATTCAACAAGATGTGGAAGAGTCTCTTCAGGCAATTGGTGCATCTAAAGTAGATTTGACATTTGGTTCTATGACACAAGAAGAACGAGCTGCGCTAACAGAGAAGTTAAAGAAAAATAGTAGAACAGAAACTGGAATGCCGAGCATGCTTCGCCTTGATTCAGGGGTACGATTTATTACTGTAACGAGCGGTAAAGGTGGAGTTGGAAAATCAACAGTGACAATTAACCTTGCAACTGCTTTAGCTCGTATGGGAAAAAAAGTGGGGATATTAGATGCAGATATATATGGTTTTAGCATTCCGGCTATGATGGAAACGAATCAAAAACCGACGATGATTGATCAAACGGCAATTCCGGTTGTAAGTCACGGTGTTAAAATTATGTCGATGGGATTTTTTGCAGAAGGAAATAACCCGGTTATGTGGCGCGGACCGATGTTAAATAAATGGATTCAAAATTTCCTTGCGAATACGCACTGGGGAGAATTAGATTATTTACTTCTTGATTTACCACCTGGCACAGGAGATGTAGCTATTGATGTTGCAGCAATGATCCCGCAGGCGCAAGAAATTATCGTTACAACACCACACAACGTAGCTTCATTCGTAGCATCTAGAGTAGGTGTTATGGCAAAACATACGAAACACGAGATTTTAGGAATTGTAGAAAATATGGCTTATTATGAAGAACAAGATGGATCGAAAAATTATCTCTTCGGAAAAGGAGGCGGCGAAATGCTTGCAGAACAATTGCAAACAGAAGTGATTGCACAAATACCTTTTGCAAGACGAGAAGAAAATAACGGTTCATCTGTATATGATGAAGAGTCTCTTGTAGGAGAAGTGTTTACATCGTTAGCGGAGGATATTATTTATAGAGGATAGAGGGGGAAGTTTAGTATGGCGTGTAATATCGATCATTCTATGGAAGATGTAATGAGTAAACTTGAAAGTCAAAAGAGTTTTTTACCGGAAGTGATTTTTAAAGAGTTAAAGGTATTTTCGCGAGGGAATCATTCACAGGAAATATTAAATGATATCTTTCATCTTTTAAAAAAGTATGATTTGGTTAGTGAAGAAGAACGAGAGATGAGAAATACTCAATTATTGCTGATTATAAAATAAATACGCTTTGGCTTTTGTTTTTTTGCAGAAGGGGTGAATGTAATGAATATGAAAAAGATGATTGAAACGATAGAAGCAACTAAAGTGACTAACGAAGAATTATCGATTTCTACTTTACATCAAAAGCTTGTGAAGTTGTATAGTCAAAAAGATAGTGCGGAGTATAAGGAGATATTAAAATATATTTTATCATTATCCGTGCAGCTGAACCTACATTTCGTATTGAAATATTTTGGTGTGCGCCCGGTTGTTGTTGCAGATGAACGTATGCAATTTCAAGAGATATTTAAATGTTTAGCTAAGAAAGATGATAATGGGGAATGGTTTCTAAATTTCGTTTCTTTATATGTAGGACTAATTGTAGTTCTTCATTTCGATGAAAAAGAGATTGAGAGAAGTTTTTTCGATGATATGGTAGTGGATGAAGGGAATGCAATATAAGATTCTGCTCATAATATCTTTCTATTTAATTGCTGTAACTGCGATTTTAGTTGGTTATTTAAATATAAAGGTAACTAATTAATAAAAAGTGTTCTTCAGTTGTTTCCATCGTTTTTTCATGTTACCATTAAGCGAATTTTTCATAGGGAGAGAAAGCGATGAAATGGATTTATTTTATTATTATTAACGTTATAGCTTTTAGCCTTATGGGGCTTGATAAACGAAAAGCGAAGAAGAAACAGTGGAGAACGCCAGAAAGTACGTTGTTTTTATCAGCGGTAGCTGGAGGCGCAGTTGGTGCTTGGATTGGTATGTATATGTTTCACCATAAAACACATAAAAAGAAATTTGTTTTCGGTATACCGTTACTTGTCGTTATAACAGTATGTTTACTTTTTGCTGTATGAGAAATGTCGAAAGAATTGCAGATTGATTATTGGTAAAGTGAGCATGCGGGACCGTATAATGGAGAAAAATGAGAAGAGGAGAAAAGGGAAGATGGGGAGTCAATCAGCACAGCAAAAAAAAGGAATTATATATGCGGCTGGTGCTTATACGATGTGGGGAATCCTACCAATCTATTGGAAATGGGTTGAGGAAGTTCCAGCAGATGAAATATTAGCACACCGCATCGTTTGGGCGTTCGTTTTTATGTTACTTGTGTTAGGTGTTACGAAGAGGTTTCGTCAGTTTATTGGGGAGTTCGTGAATCTTTTTAAACGACCTAAATTATTAATGTCATTAACAATAGCTTCAGTCTTGATTAGCGGAAACTGGTTTGTCTACATATGGGCCGTTAATCATAATCATGTCATTGAAGCAAGTCTTGGATATTATATTAATCCGCTTATTAGTATTTTACTTGGTACAGTCGTTTTAAAGGAAAAGTTAAACTTTTGGCAATATGTTGCAGTTGGTTTAGCTGGAATAGGGGTTATCATTTTAACAGTCCGTTTCGGATCTATTCCGTGGGTTTCTTTATCACTTGCCTTTTCATTTGGATTATACGGATTAACAAAAAAATTGTTAAACTATGATGCGACAATTGGTCTTACGATGGAAACGATGTTAGTGACGCCGTTTGCGATTATCTATCTCGTTATGACAGGAGCGCATGGATTCGGTTCATTTGGATCTATTTCCATGTCATCGACGTTACTATTAATAGGAGCGGGCATTGTTACAGCTTTACCACTTTTTTATTTTGCAAAAGGAGCACAACTTATTCCGCTTTATATGGTAGGATTTTTACAATATATTGCACCAACGATTAGTTTAATTTTAGGTGTATTCGTATTTGGTGAACATTTCACATCTACTCATATGATGGCATTTTTCTGTATATGGGTTGCATTATTTGTGTTTTCAATAGCGAAAACAAAGTTTTTAGTGCAGAAACAACCGAAATTTATAAAAAATAAATCAGCAAAAGTATCATAATGCGTAGTATTTTCTATGCATTTTTCTTTATACTGATACTATATAGATTTCCATTATAGTCAGTAGGGAGCTGAGAACGTGGAAACAATTTTACATAATGATCCGCTTATGGCCGCTGTAATTTCATGGTTTCTAGCACAATTAACGAAAGTAGTCTTTAAATTATTCAAAACGGGTGAATTTGATTTTGCAAAGTTTTTCGCTTCAGGTGGGATGCCGAGTTCTCATGCTTCAACTGTTACAGCACTTGCGACAGGTGTTGGCGTTGTAGAAGGTGTGGAAAGTACCTTATTTGCTATTGCTGCTATCTTTGCAATAATTGTTATGTATGATGCTTCAGGAGTAAGACTTGCAGTTAGTAAACAAGCGAAAATATTGAATGAGTTCTTTCACGGTAGACAAACAGAATATAAGAAGTTAAATGAACTTGTCGGGCATACACCGTATGAAGTAGTAGTCGGTGCTTTAGTAGGGATTATTGTCGGAGTGGGATATTGCTTATGAGCAGAACATTTTATATGTTCTGTTTTTCTTTGTTTTCATACATATTTAGCTACCTTTTTGAATATCGTTATACGGATTTCGAAAGGGTGGGTGAGTAACTTGTTATTATATGAAAAAGTGCATGAAGAAATAGCGAGAAGAACAACTGCACTTCAAACGATGCAACGGCAAGATGGTACGTGGCAGTTTTGCTTTGAAGGAGCACCATTAACAGATTGCCATATGATTTTTTTATTAAAATTATTAGGTAGAGATAAAGAGATAGAACCGTTTGTAAAAAGATTAGCATCACTTCAAACAAATGAAGGAACATGGAAATTGTATGAAGATGAAGTGGGTGGCAATTTATCTGCTACAATTCAATCTTATGCTGCCTTACTAGCTTCAAAAAAATATACAAAAGAAGATGCGAATATGAGGCGAGCCGAAATGTTTATTAAGGAACGTGGAGGCGTGGCGCGTGCTCATTTTATGACGAAGTTTTTATTAGCAATTCATGGAGAATATGAATACCCTTCGCTCTTTCATTTGCCAACACCGATTATGTTTCTGCAAAATGATTCACCCCTAAGTATATTTGAATTGAGTAGCTCAGCACGTATCCATTTAATTCCGATGATGGTGTGTTTAAATAAAAGATTTCGAGTAGGAAAAAAGTTACTGCCAAATTTAAATCATATCGCAGGCGGGGGCGGGAAATGGTTTCGGGAGGAGCGGTCTCCGTTGTTTCAAACGTTATTAAGTGATGTAAAACAAATCATATCGTATCCACTTTCTTTACACCATAAAGGATATGAGGAAGTCGAACGTTTTATGAAAGAGCGTATCGATGAAAATGGAACGTTATATAGTTACGCAACTGCCTCATTTTATATGATTTATGCTTTACTCGCGTTAGGACATTCTCTTCAATCATCAATGATTCAAAAAGCTATAGCAGGGATAACATCTTATATATGGAAGATGGAAAGAGGGAATCATTTGCAAAATTCTCCTTCAACTGTATGGGATACGGCTTTACTCAGCTATACGTTACAAGAGGCCCACGCTTCGAAAGATAATAAGATGATTCAACATGCAGCAGCGTATGTATTAAAAAAACAGCATACAAAAAAAGCTGATTGGAGCGTACATGCTCCGGCGCTGACTCCAGGCGGTTGGGGTTTTTCGGATGTGAATACGACAATTCCAGATGTCGATGATACAACAGCTGTGCTAAGAGCGTTGGCAAGAAGTAGAGGGAACGAAAATGTAGATAATGCTTGGAAGAAAGGGGTCAATTGGGTTAAAGGGTTACAAAATAATGATGGTGGCTGGGGAGCGTTTGAAAAAGGTGTGACGAGCAATTTATTAGCAAATTTACCAATCGAAAATGCAAGCGATATGATTACAGATCCTTCCACACCAGATATTACAGGAAGAGTGTTAGAGCTTTTCGGGACATACGCGCAAAATGAATTGCCTGAGAAACAAAAACAAAGTGCGATAAATTGGTTAATGAATGTGCAAGAGGAAAATGGATCATGGTATGGGAAATGGGGGATTTGTTATATATATGGTACGTGGGCTGTTATGACTGGTTTACGGTCACTCGGAATTCCATCTAGCAATCCATCAATGAAAAGAGCAGCTTTATGGCTGGACCATATACAGCATGAAGATGGTGGGTGGGGGGAATCGTGCCACAGTAGCGTGGAAAAAAGGTTCGTTACTTTACCATTTAGTACACCATCCCAAACAGCATGGGCGTTAGATGCTCTCATTTCTTACCATGATGAAGAAACACCAGCTATTCGAAAAGGTATTTCATATTTGCTTGCGAATCCTGATGATAATGAACACTATCCTACCGGAACAGGTTTACCAGGTGGGTTTTATATTCGTTATCATAGCTATGCATATATATATCCGCTACTTACTTTGGCACATTATATAAAAAAATATAGAAAATAAACCGAGAGGATATCTCTCGGTTTATTTTATTGGGTAGTAGGTCCCTGTTGAAAAGAATAAGGTTGTGCGTTCCTTATTTCTCTATTGACTGGCGTTTTTGACGTGCATCAGCGGCATTTGCACGTGCGTTTGCTTCTAAGTCATTGTGGTCAGCGAGTTCACGAGAGAACTCAACATCAATGCCATCAGCAGCTTTGTTTTGTTTGAAATTTTTTTTGTTCATTCGACACAATCTCCTTGTGTTTTATGCGACGTTGCAAAGTTAGTTTGACACAAATAGACTTTTTTATACAAAGAGGAATTGGGAAGCAAAGAGCCGAAATATACAGTATAAGTAATAGAAATGGGGGATAGGGATGGAGTTTTTAAATGGGAAAACAGCTGTAGTAACAGGAGCTGCACAGGGAATTGGAAAAGAGATTGCAAGGGTTTATGCAAAACTAGGGGCTAAAGTATTAATTAGCGATGTAAATGAAGAGAAGCTACAAAAAACGACACGTGAGTTATCAGATGAAGGATATGAAGTGAAGCAGTATCGTTGTGATGTGAGTAATCAAAATGATGCGAAGTCCTTAATTGAATACGCTGTCCAAACATTTGGTACACTGCACATTTTAGTAAATAATGCAGGAATTACGCGAGATGCTATGTTACATAAAATGGAGAAACCGGAATGGGAACAAGTACTGCAAGTAAATTTAACAGGTGTTTTTTATTGTATGCAGCCAGCGCTTCTTTACATGAGACAACAAGGGTATGGACGCATTATTAATATATCTTCAATTAGTAGAGAAGGAAACATAGGTCAAGCGAATTATGCGGCTACGAAGGCAGGCGTTGTAGGTTTAACGAAAACGGCAGCGAAAGAAGTTGGAAGTTTCGGCATTACGTGTAACGCGATTTGCCCAGGATTTATGGATACAGATATGACAAAAACGATACCAGATAAAGTGAAAGAAAAGATGGTTGGCGCGATTCCGGTTGGTAGAATTGGAACGCCAGAAGATATTGCGAACGCAGCGGCCTTTTTAGCATCAGAGTACGCATCCTATATTACAGGAGAAGTATTAAATGTGAGCGGGGGATTGCAAGTTTAAATGAATACATAATGAAAAGAACCTGACCGGATAGGCCAGGTTCTTTTTTCGTTAATTTAAGTTGAGCCAAACACTCTTCACTTCTGTATAGTTATTTAATGCGTAAGATCCCATTTCACGACCAAGACCAGATTGTTTAAATCCTCCGAATGGAGATGCTGCATCAAAGACGTTATAACAGTTTACCCATACTGTACCAGCACGTACTTTACTTGCAACATAATGTGCTGTTTTAACATTTTCTGTCCACACACCAGCCGCTAAGCCGAATTGTGATTTATTTGCACGTTCAATTACTTCATCAATATCGTTAAAAGGTATTGCAGAAATAACTGGACCGAAAATTTCTTCTTTTGCGATGGTCATTTCGTCATTTACGTCAGCGAATACTGTAGGAGAAACGAAGTAGCCTTGATCGAATGGATTGCCTCCTCCGCAAAGTACTTCAGCGCCTTCTTCAATCCCTTTTTCAATGTAGCCCATTACACGTTTTTGTTGTTCTTCGGAAACGAGAGGACCGATTGTTGTTTCAGGGTTAAGACCGACACCTTGATTTAGTTTTTTAGAATAGAGGACGAGATCAGCCATGACATTATCATACATTTTCTTCGGAACAAATAAGCGTGATCCAGCAGAGCATACTTGTCCTTGGTTAAACATAACACCAGAAAGTGCACCAGGAATCGCGCGAGATAAATCAGCATCTGGCAAGATGATATTTGGTGATTTACCGCCTAACTCAAGTGTAACGCGTTTTAATGATTCAGATGCTTGTCGCATAATTTGTTTACCGACTGGAGTAGAACCAGTAAATGCAATTTTATCAACGAGTGGATGATTAACGAGAGCTTGTCCAGCTGATTCACCGAATCCAGGAACGATATTAATAACACCTTTCGGGAATCCAGCTTCTTCAATTAATTCAGCTAAGTATAGAGCGGATAGTGGAGTTTGCTCTGCAGGTTTTAAAACGATTGTACATCCTGTAGCAAGCGCTGCTCCCATTTTCCACATTGCCATAAGAAGTGGGAAGTTCCAAGGAATAATTTGACCGACGACACCAACAGCCTCATGGCGTGTATAGTTAAAGTAATTACCAGAAACAGGAATTGTTTGACCAACGATTTTCGTAGCCCAGCCAGCATAATAGCGCATATGTTCAATTGCAAGTGGTATGTCTGCTGCCATTGTTTCACGGATTGGCTTTCCGTTATCTAATGTTTCGAGCTGTGCAAGCTCTTCTTTATGTTCTTCCATTAAATCAGCTAACTTGTACATAAGACGGCTTCGCTCAGCAGTGCTCATGCGAGACCAAGGACCTTCGTCGAAAGCCATACGAGCTGCAACGACAGCTTTATGAATATCTTCTCGACCAGCCTCAGAAACGACGGCAAGTGTTTCGCCGGTTGCTGGGTTAGGTGTTTTAAATGTTTTTCCGGAAGCGCTTTCAATGAAAGATCCATTCACATATAACTTTTTTGTACCTTGAAGAAACTTTTCTACCTTTTCATGAAGATTTACAGCTAGTTGACTCATTGTATAACCCCCTTGAAAATATAATGTAAACGCAGTACGAGACGGCGTTTATTCCGAAATCAAGGATGTGGGAACTAGATGGAAAGCCTCTAATTTTAATCATAATTAACGAATACTGAAAATTCAAATTTCATTTGTGTTACAATTGTAAAAAATATGTAATGTAAGAGAAGCTTCTATATGATTATAAAAAATCCTGCTTGTTTTTGCTTTCTAGTAGGAAAAACTAGAAGAACAATGGTACAATAATACATCGTGAGAGGAGGGAGAAAATGAAGAATTATCATGATGATCCACGCTTTCGAATTGCCCATAGAGAAGCGTTAATTGGTCTTGGACTTGCTATTATCAATTTTATAATATGGTACGGATTTGCTTATGGGCTTGGTAGTAAAAATCCAAGTGAATATACATATGTATTCGGTTTTCCAGCATGGTTTTTTTATAGCTGTATCGTTGGATTTATCGTTATGGTTATTTTACTTAGTTTAGTTGTTCGTTTTGTATTTCAAGATATTTCACTCGATGAGGAAGAAAAAAGTGAGGAATAATAGATGAATTGGTATGTAATCATTCCAATGATAATTTCGTTTATCGTTGTATTTTTAATTGGTGTATATGCTTCAAGACGCGTACAAGCGACTGCTAATAATAAATTTTTACAAGAATATTTTCTTGGTGGGCGTGAACTTGGCGGTTTATTATTAGCGATGACAATGATTGCTACGTACGGTAGTGCTAGTAGCTTTATTGGTGGTCCAGGTATTGCGTACAATATGGGCCTCGGATGGGTATTATTATCTGCGATTCAAGTTGTAACAGGGTATATCGTTTTAACGGTTATCGGTAAAAAGTTTGCAATTATCGCTAGGAAGATGGAAGCCATTACTCTTATCGATTATTTAAAGGGAAGATACAATAATAAAGCAGTTGTTATACTTTCTGCGTTATGTATTATTATCTTCTTATTTTCAGCAACAGTAGCTCAATGGGTCGGTGGTGGCCGATTAATTGAATCACTAACGGGTCTATCTTATACAACAGCACTATTTTTATTTACTTTTTCTGTACTTGTGTACGTATTAATTGGTGGATTTCGTGCAGTTGCTTTATCAGATACGTTATTAGGAATCATTATGTTAGTTGGAACGACAATCATTTTAATTGCTACTGTCATTGCTGGTGGTGGAATTGAAAAGATTATGCAGGAGCTTATTCAAATCAATCCAAATTTAATTACACCATTCGGAGCGGATGGTAGTTTAACGAAATCATATGTGACATCATTTTGGATTTTAATTGGAATTGGTGTTGTTGGGTTACCGCAAATTAGCGTGCGTGCCATGTCTTATAAAAATTCAAAAGCTATGCACCAAGCGTTAATAATTGGAACGGTTGTTGTAGGTACAATTATGATTGGTATGCATTTAACAGGTGTATTTGCGCGAGTCGTACTTCCGGGTATAACGGTACCGGATAAAGTCATGCCGCTACTCGCGATGGAAGTGTTGCCACCTTGGCTAGCTGGAGTTTTCTTAGCTGCGCCAATGGCAGCAATTATGTCTACAGTAAACTCGTTATTGTTACTTGTAAGTTCATCAATTATTAAAGACATATACGTAAATTACATAAATAAAGATGCAGCAGACAGTACGATTAGAAAAGGAAGTTTGTGGATTACTGGTATCGTAGGGCTGCTCGTTTATGCAGCAGCAATTAAACCACCAGATTTTTTAATATGGTTAAATTTATTTTCTTTCGGTGGGTTAGAAGCAGCATTCATTTGGCCAATCGTATTAGGGTTATATTGGAGAAAAGGAAATGCAACAGGAGCGCTTGCCTCTATTTTAGTTGGGGTAGGCTCATATATGTGTATTCATCTTTTCTATCCAAATCCGTTCGGTATACATACAGTTGTCTTCCCAATTTGTTTTGCGTTTATAGCTTATATCATTGGAAGTATGAGTGCTGTGAAGAAAAACAGTATAGGTTAGAGGAAGAACGTAGTCCTTATAGAGGACTACGTTTTTTTGTGTGAATTTATTCTTTTTTATTCTGTATATGTAAGGTTATTCATAAATTAATAACAATTGAGGGGATGGAGTTGAGGTCGATGAAAAAAGTATTATTTTTGGGAGACCCAGGAATTGATGACTCTTTAGCCATCATGTACGGAATTATGCATCCTGATATTGATATTGTTGGTGTTGTAACCGGATATGGAAATGTAACACAAGAAAAGGCGACAAGTAATGCAGCATATTTGCTACAAATGGCAGGACGGGAAGATATACCTGTTATTAATGGTGCGAAAATTCCTTTATCCGGAGATGTTACAACGTATTATCCAGAAATTCATGGGGCAGACGGTTTAGGGCCAATTAAACCTCCAAAAGCTTTTTCACCAAATATAAAACCTTTTTGTGCTTTTTTTGATATTCTTGAAAAATATAAAGGAGAATTAATCATTGTCGATGCAGGCAGGTCAACGACACTAGCGACAGCATTTATTTTAGAAAAGCCGATGATGAAGTATGTGAAAGAATATTATATAATGGGTGGTTCTTTCTTAATGCCTGGAAATGTTACACCAGTTGCAGAGGCGAATTTTCATGGTGATCCGATTGCGTCACAATTAGTTATGCAAAACGCCAAGAATGTGACATTAGTGCCACTTAACGTTACATCTGAAGCAATTATTACGCCAGAGATGGTGAATTACATTACGAAACATTCTAAAACGAATTTTAATAAATTAATTGAACCGATTTTTACGTATTATTATAAAGCTTATAGAAAGCTAAATCCGAAAATAAAAGGAAGTCCAGTGCATGACGTTGTCACAATGATGGTTGCGGCAAATCCGTCTATTTTGGACTATGTATACCGCCGTGTCGATGTAGATACAGTAGGGATTGCAAAAGGAGAAAGTATTGCTGATTTTCGTCCTCAACCTGATGCAAAATCCTTAAAGAATTGGGTGCGAATTGGTTGGTCATTACATTATAAAAAATTTCTCGAAGACTTCGTGAAAATTATGACGTAGACATAATAGGAGAATACAAGTTAAAATAATGGAGATGATTACTAAAATAATCATCTCCATTATTTTGTTTGAAAGAGATAGATAGAGAAGAGTTATACAATAGGAGAGGAATTTTACTTGAAAAAAACTATAGTATGCGCAGTGATTGTGGGTATTTTCGTTTTGCTAATATCGGGTAATTTTTTAGTGAAAAAAGTGTGGAGTTCAAATAATGATGATGCACAGTATATCGCATCCTTTATTGAAGAACATAAAGATGAAAAAAATAGTGCCCTTCTCGTGAAGAGAAATGATAAAGTTGTTTATTCTGTAAATCCAAATGTTGTATTGCCAGTTGCTAGTACGATGAAGTTAATTGTGGCGCTTGAATATACGAAACAAGTTACGGAAGGGAAAATTGATCCGTCTAGTTTCGTTTCCATTAATGATATAAATCGTTATTATGTGCCGAATACAGATGGCGGTGCACAAGATAGATGGCAAAGGTATTTGCAAAAGACAGAAAAGATAACAGAAGGGGCAGTTTCTTTAGAAGAAGTGGCAAAAGGAATGGTTAAGTTTAGTTCGAATGCGAATGCTGAATATTTGATGGAAGTGTTAGGATTAGATAATATTAATCGTAATTTACAAAGTTTATCGCTTCCAGCACATCAGCCGCTATTTCCGATTGTTTCATCTTTATACATCCCTGGATATTTGCATAAAGAATTACATGTTCCGAAATATAAAATAGAGAAAAAGTTAAAAGAGATGTCTCAAGAGCAATATCGTGAATATGCGATGATTATACATGAACGCTTAAAGAAGAAGGGGCCATTATTACAGAAGGAAATTCCTCTTTATTTAGAGGAACGTTACGATAAAATTTGGTCAGATCGATTACCAGCAGCTTCTGCAAACGATTATATGGTACTGCTTCAAAAGGCAAATCATAAAGGTGGCCTAACAGAAGCCGAAGAAAAAGTGTGGGCGAATATCGTTGAAACAGATATGAGTGCTAAAAAATATCGTAAAACATTTAGACATGCAGGGCAAAAAAATGGCTATACGCCATGGACAGTTACAAAAGCAGTTTATGCGATGGATAAACGCGGGAATTGTACAGAAATAGTGTTTTTAGCAAATAATTTAAATGAGGACGACAGTGCAGAAATACGGAAACATTTAGCGAACTTACATTTCCAAGTGCTGCAAAGTGATAAGTATGATGCGACTTTTATTAAGTAAACTCGGTGCAGAGAGCACCGAGTTTATTTTTATCCCGCTTTAATGGGCAGTAAGACCCCCACCTCAAAATTCAGCGAAAGCAAAGAAGTTAGGTGGGGGATCAACTGCCCCTAAAAGTCCGATTGGTTCAACTAATAATCAGTGGGGGATGAAGAAAACCCCCACTGATTAAAGTTTCACTTTATGTACAAGCACTTTTTTCCTATCTCTGGGTATGATGGGTAGTAATACTTAGGTGAGAGGGGAAAAGGTGATGAAACAAAGTAAAGAAGAGTTTATAAAGAGTGAAGGCGCTGATTTCCCTGGAAAAACATATGTAGATTGCGTATTACAACATGTATTTCATTTTCAGCGAAATTACTTATTGAAAGATATGTTTCAAGTGCATAAAGCGCATATCACGATGCTGACTGAAGAAAATTTAATGAAAAAGGAAGAAGCTAAAGTTATACTACACGCATTAAAAAAGGTAGAGGGAATTCCAGAAGAGCAATTGCTCTATACAGAGCGGCATGAAGATCTCTTTTTTTTAGTGGAACATTTAATTTCTCAAGAAGCGAAAAGCGATTTTGTAAGTAATATGCATATTGGTAGAAGTAGAAATGATATGGGTGTAACGATGTATCGCATGAGTTTAAGAAGATATGTATTACGATTAATGGAACATCATTTATTATTGCAAGAAAGTATATTACAACTTGCCGATGATCATAAGGAAACGATTATGCCAGCTTATACACATACACAACCAGCACAGCCCACAACATTTGGTCATTATACGTTAGCGATTTATGATACGATGCAAAGAGATTTAGAACGAATGAAACGAACGTACAAACTTTTAAACCAATCTCCAATGGGAGCTGCCGCTCTTTCTACAACAAGTTTCCCAATTAAACGAGAGCGAGTTGCCAATTTACTTGGGTTTACAAATGTAATTGAGAACTCATATGATGCTGTTGCTGGAGCGGATTATTTATTAGAAGTTAGCTCGTTACTTATGGTAATTATGACGAATACGAGTAGATGGATCCATGATTTCTTACTATTAGCGACGAAAGAATATGATGGTATTACTGTCGCAAAGCCATATGTACAAATAAGTAGCATTATGCCGCAAAAGCGAAATCCAGTTTCCATTGAACACGCCCGTGCGATTACGAGTAGTGCTTTAGGAGAAGCATTTACAGTATTTCAAATGATTCATAATACTCCATTTGGTGATATTGTCGATACGGAAGATGACCTGCAGCCGTATTTATATAAAGGGATTGAAAAGACCATTCGTGTTTTTTGTATTATGAATGCAGTTATTCGAACGATGAAAGTAGAAGAAGAAACGTTGAAGAGTCGTTCTTATAAACATGCAATTACGATAACTGATTTCGCAGATGTTTTAACAAAAAACTATAGCATTCCATTTCGGCATGCGCATCATGCAGCGAGTGTTATTGCGAATATGTCATTGGAGCAAAAAAAAGAGCTGCATGAATTACATGTAAAAGATGTAAATATATACTTACAAGAAAAATTTAAAATAAAATTATTAGAAAAAGAGTGGGAAGAAATTGTATCACCAGAAGCTTTTATACAAAAAAGAAATGTATACGGTGGACCGAGTAAAAAAGAAATGGAGCGCATGATTAACAATCGAAAAGAGTCATTTCAAAAAGAAGAAGAGGTATTTGAAAAGGAAAAACAGAGAATTTTACAAGCGGAAAATGATTTAAATACGTTAGTTTCGAATATTATTGAATCGTAAAAGAGGAATTTAATGAATTAATCGCCAATACTTAATGAAACTATAAATAGAGAGAAGAGATTGTCGATGATTCAATTACATGTATATGAAGAGATTCTTACTTTTAAAAAAGAGGTTACACCATTTTTAGAAAAGAATGAGCAGGAAAATAATCTCATATTAGGTGTATTACAAATGGTTCAACAACCGATATTTATGGGAGTAGCAAAACAAAGAGAAGAAATTAAAGTTGTATTTCTTCAAACAGAAGAGAAGAAACAAATCATTGTTGCTACGTCTGAAATGATGGAAGAGGAAATTGTGGAACTTGCAAAAAGATTAGCAGAAGTATATCCAAATGTTCCTGGATTGATTGGTAATAAGAAAATGGTACAGAGATTAGCGGAAGAGATTGCAGTGTTAGAAAATAAGAAAACTACTGTTGCAATGGAGCAAGGTATATATGAATTAAAACAAGTGAAGAAAAAGTGGAACGGAGATGGAGTATTTCGAGAAGTAAGTAGTGATGAGCTACCATTAATAGAACAGTGGATATATCAATTTTGCGAAGATGTGAATTTGCCTACTACGAAAGAAGAAGCGACCCAAACCGCTCATACATTAATTACGAACCGTCGTCTATTTGGTTTAGAAGTAGATGGGAAGCTTGTATCTGTAGCTGCAAAAACGAGACCGACTACAAACAATATAACAGTTAATTTCGTATATACGCCGAAAGAAGAACGGAAAAAAGGATATGCATCTAGTTGTGTCGGTGCACTTAGTCAACGTATGTTAGATGAAGGGTATAAGACGACTACGTTATATACTGATCTAGCGAATCCTACGTCTAATAAAATTTATCAAGAAATTGGTTATGAACAAATTGCGGAGTCTATACTTATATTTTTAGAGAAATAAAATGAAAAGGCACGCTATTAGAGCATGCCTTTTTGTTATTCATCAATTCGAATGACTTCACCTTGCGGGAAATTCTCAGTTTCTAGTAAGTTACGAATTGCTTTCGCAACGTATTCAGGTGACAATAGTTTTCCTTCTTCTTTTAGTGCGATGAAGCGGTCTAAATTTATGAAATCTTCTTTATTTGTTTCACGAATTTGTGCTTGCATACTTGTGTCAACAACACCAGGTGCAAAAGAGACGATTTTTACTGGATATTCTTTTTCTGCTTCTTCGGTTGCTACGCACTGTGTAAACATATTTACACCAGCTTTCGTCGTGCAATAAGCGCCCCATCCGAAATAAGGATTTTTCCCTGCACCAGATGAAATGTTTATAACACGTTTATCTACTTTCCAGTCTTTCGTATGTTTCATGAAAGTGGAGGTAAGGATCATCGGTGCAAGTAAATTAATTTGAACATTCGTAATGAGTAGTTCGCTTTCAGCTTTTTCTATTGGTCTCATTGGTGCGAGTGTACCAGCGTTATTAATTAAATGAATAGATGATACAGTGTCTTCTTGAATGGATGAAATGATTTCGTTAAAGTTCGTTTCTAAATTATGTACATCTTGAAGATCTAAGGAGTGGAAAACACAATTGCTGTTATATTGCTGTGCAAGTTTCGTAAGCTCTTTATTTTCTCTTCTAGAAATAGAGATGATACTCGTGTTTTCTTCTAACAATTGTGCGGCAATTGCCTCACCTAAACCTTGTGAAGTTCCTGTTACGATAACATAGCGCATAGTGTAGTAAGCTCCTCTCGTATGTGCGGAATTTTGTTGGACAAAGTACATTGCATAGTTTGTCTACATTTTATAGTATAGAGCACTTTTTACTATAATTGAAATGAGATGATTGTGTGCCTTTTATAAATCGTTTTACAACAACAGTACCTGGTGCCGTCACGTTCACTGGGAATACGTTAGGGCTTAGCCCTACATCACCTGCACCAGGTAATATTTTTGGTACACTTGCTGTGTTTACGACAGTAAATACAGCGCTACAAGTACCAGGATTCCCGGTAGGGACAACAGATGAATGGCAATTGAATTCTTCAAGTGCAATTTTAAATCTTCCAGCGGGAAGTAGTGTGTTATATGCAGAATTAGTTTGGGCTGGTACTTTCCGGACTGATACGGAAGATGTTTTACCGTTTTTAAATGATAATATTACATTTACAACACCGGCTGGGACTTTTTCTGTTACGCCAGATCCTGCTACTGCGCAGCAAGGTTCAGTAGGGAATCAGTTTTATTATGCGCGCTCTGCCAATGTAACGAATCTTGTTAGTGCGGGTGGGGCAGGCACATATACAACCGGGGCTGTGCCAGCTGCAAGAACTTCATCTGATCCAACTATTAGTCGTTCGGCTGGATGGACGCTTGAGGTTGTGTATCAAAATGCTAGTTTGCCACTTCGGAATTTATCAGTTTATGCAGGTCAAGAAATTATCGATGCTTCATCACCACCAGTGGATGCTACTATTTCAGGATTTGCTACTCCAGCCACAGGAGCTGTAACAGGACGGGTGCTCGTAACTGCTCAAGAAGGTGATTCTAACATTGTTGGAGATCAACTTCGTTTTGGACCGAATGCAAATACTACAGTTGCATTATCCGGCCCGAGAAACCCCGCAAATAATTTTTTTCAGTCACAAATTTGTAACGATATTGGAGAGTTAGATACAACTGGAACGTTTGGAGATTTGAATCAGCCTTTAGGGATAGCTTTAGCCGTCCGAAGACAAGGGTGGGATATTACAAATGTAAATGCCTCTGCATCATTAGTAAATAATCAAACGTCAGCAACGGTTCGATTCGTTACTAATGGAGATGGATATGCTGCAGCTGGTTTTGGGGTTCAAATTGATGCAACGGGGCCAATTATTAATCCTGTTAAATCGGTCAATAGAACAGTTGCAGGAGTTGGAGATATTCTTACCTACACAATTACAGTTCCTAATACAGGTACGGGAAGTGCAGAAAATGTTATATTACAAGATAGTATTCCGAACGGAACGACGTTTGTTACAGGTAGTGTAACGGTAGGTGGAGTAACACAGCCGAATGCGAACCCTGCTAATGGAATTAATTTAGGCACAATCCCAACTAACGCGCAAAGAGTTGTTACATTTCAAGTGCGAATAACATCGTTTCCGAACCCAAATCCTATTCCGAATCGCGCAATGGTGTCATATCAATTCCGTCCTTTCGTCGGTAGTCCACCAATTACAAGTATGTCTTCTTCAAATTCAGTACAAACGACAGTGAATCAAGCAACTATAAGTATGCAAAAATCTGTAGATTTACAGACAGCAACCCTTAATGATGTATTAACATACACAGTTAATGTGACGAATAATGGAAATGTCACTGCAAATAATGTTGTTTTTGTTGATAGTATCCCTGGTGGCACAACATTTGTTCCAAATAGTGTCACGGTAAATGGGGTAGCACGTCCAGGAGCAAATCCAGCAAGTAGTATTAATCTAGGAAGTATTAATGCTTCGCAAACGACGGTAGTGCGTTTTCAAGTTCGAGTAACATCTAATCCGCTTGTAAATCCAATTCCAAATCGTGCGAGTGTAACATTTAACTTTACTCCAGTACCTGGTCAACAACCAATTTCAGGACAGGCGACAAGTAACACTGTATTTACTACAATTAATGTAGCTGATATAAGAACGAGAAAAGCAGTGGATAGAGCTTTTGCGACAGTGAATGACGTTCTTACGTACACTGTTACAATTGAAAATATAGGAAATGTACTTGCGACGAATGTTATTTTTCAAGATCCAATCCCAATTGGAACGACTTTTATAGCAAATAGTGTAACTGTAGATGGGGTTTCACAACCAGGAGCAAATCCTTCGACTGGGTTTGCGGTAGCAAATATTTCTCCAGGTGGAAGTAGGACAGTGCGTTTTCAAGTCCGAGTGACATCTACGCCATTCGGAGGCACGATTGCGAATCGCGGAAATGTATCTGCTAATTTCGTCGTTATTCCGAATCAACCACCAGTGACGATTAATAGACAAACGAATACAGTTGTGACGCAAGTTAATACAGGCGGTTTAAATGTAATAAAAGAAGTGAATACGACACAAGCGGCAGTAGGGGACACTTTAACGTACACGATTGCCGTTCAAAATACAGGAAATGTTCCGTTAACAAACGTGTTTTTCCAAGACACTATTTCTTCAGCGGTTTCTTTCGTTGCAAATTCTGTAACCGTTAATGGAGTATCGCAAAGTGGATTAAATCCGAATACAGGATTCTCTCTTCCTAATATTCCTGCGGCTCAAACAGTTATAGTCACATTTGACGTATTAATTGTACAGGATCCAGAAAATGAAGATATTTTAAATCAAGCAAATGTAACAGCGAGTTTTCAAGTGAATCCGAGTGAACCGCCAGTAACAATCAATGTTTCGAGTAACATTGTGAATACAACAGTACAATCAGGGAACTTTGAAGTTTTGAAAACAGTGAATACGGATGTTGCAACGGTAGGGGATGTTTTAGTATATACAATTGAAGTTATAAATGCAGGTAGTGTAACAGCTACAAATGTGTTTTTTCAAGATTCAATTCCACAAGGGACATTATTTATTGAAAATAGTGTAGTTGTTAATGGTGTTTTACAAGAAGGGGCAGATCCAGAACTTGGATTCTTATTAAATAATTTGCCTACTGGCGCGAGTATAATTGTTACGTTTGAAGTATTAATTGATGAAATTCCTCAAGGAAATAATGTTGTAAATAATGCGAATGTAACTGGAGATTTCCTTGTAAATCCAACAGAGCCACCAATTACTGTAACGGTGCCAAGTAATACTGTTAATACAGTGGTGAATTCTTCAGGGCTAAATGTAATAAAAAGTGTAAGTGCTACTGAAGCAGGTGTAGGAGATACGCTAACGTATACAATTCGTATACAAAATAGTGGAACAGTAGCAGCGACAAATGTATCATTCGTTGATCCAATTCCATCTGGAACAACGTTTGTAGCAAATAGTGTAACGATAAATGGAACGCCTCAACCAGGTTTAAGCCCAACAATTGGATTTCCACTTGCTAACATTCCGGTAGGAGGTATGGTAACAGTTACTTTTCAAGTGACGATTACGAGTGTACCACCAAATAGAGTTCTTCCAAATAATGCGAATGTAACTGCTGATTTCCAAGTAAGTCCTCTCCAGCCACCAGTTACAATTGTAACGATTAGTAACATTGTTGTGACGCGAGTGAATGTAGGATCACTTAATGTAATGAAGAGTGTAAATACACCCCAAGCAGGTATAGGAGATACGCTAACGTATACGATTCGCATTCAAAATACAGGAACTGTTCCTGCAACGAATATTATTTTTCAAGATCCAATTCCGTCTGGTGCTGCGTTTGTAGCAAATAGTGTGACGATAAACGGAGTCGTTCAGCAAGGTGCGGATCCTATGGTAGGTTTCCCAGTACCAAATATTCCGGTCGGGCAAACATCTACGATTACGTTTCAAGTTACAGTGACGAGTGTTCCGAGCGGTGGAAATATAAGAAACCAATCGAACGTTACTGCAAGTTTTCTTATAAATCCAGCAAACCCTCCAATAACGACTGTTACGAATAGTAATTTCGTTGTGACGCAAGTAAACACTGCTCGATTAAATATACAAAAATCTTCATCTGTACAACAAGCTGCACTTGGAGAGACTTACACGTATTCTGTTGTCATTCGAAATAACGGCACAGTAACAGCAACGAATGCTTCCTTTATTGATCCAATTGCTCCAGAAACAACATTTGTAGCAAATAGTGTAACGATAAATGGAACGCCTCAACCTGGATTTGATCCAAATATAGGTTTTCCGCTTCCTAATATCGCAGCTGGAACATCGTTGACTGTAACGTTCCAAGTAACAGTAGTTGCGCCATCCACGCGCGGAGCCGTATTAAACACGGCATCTGCTACAGCCACTTTTTTATTAAATCCTTTACAGCCTCCTGTAACAACGACAAATTCAAGTAATACGACAGTAGTTACGATACCGTTACCTCCTCCTGGTGAAGTAACAGCAACAAAAACAGTTGATGTTGCTGCTGGAGCGGTTGGGGATGTATTAACGTATACTGTGCTAATTTCAAACGTAGGAATTATACCAGTTACAGATGTGTTCTTTCAAGATGTCATACCAGAAGGAACGATATTTGTAGCAAATAGTGTAACGATAGGTGGGGCGCAGCAACTTGGCTTAAATCCAGAAACAGGATTTCCAGTTAGTCCGTTATTAAATGCAGGTGCAAATATTGCTGTGACGTTCCAAGTGACGATTACGGAGATTCCAGATAATGAAGTCATATTAAATGATGCAGATGTTACATTTACTTCACAACCAAATCCGCAGGAACCACCAATTACGGAAACGATATTAACGAATTTAGTCGTTACGACAATTAATATAGCGTCTATATTTCCATTAAAACTAGTCGATAAAGAGGTAGCGACGGTTGGAGAAATATTAACGTATGATGTATTAATCTTTAATTTCGGTACAGTGGCAGCAACGAATGTTAAATTTATAGATACAACTTCCGCCGGTGTAGCATTTGTACCGGGAAGTGTGAGCATAAATGGGGTGCCGGCACCAGGATTAGATCCTTTCATTGGCTTTACAGTTCCAGATATCCCTGTAGATGATTTTGTACTTGTCACATATCAGGAAGTGGTTACGAGCATACCTGAGGGGGGAACGATTGTTAACTTTGTAGACGTTACAGCTACATTTGCTGTAAGTGAAACAGAGCCGCCTATTACAGAAACAACAACAAGTAATACGACATTAACAGAAATTAATGAACCCGGTTTAAATGTTTTAAAATCAGTAAGTCAGCCGGTTGTTGCAGTAGGTGATACAATCACATATACAACAATAGTTCAAAATACAGGTACAGTGGTAGCGACAAATGTTCAATATAGTGATGTATTACCGTCCTCGATCACATTTATACCAGATAGTGTAACGATAGATGGTGTGCTACAACCTGGATTCAATCCTAATAATGGATTCCCGCTTCCAGATATAAGCCCAGGTGAAAGTGTAGAAGTTACGTTCCAAGTAACAGTTGTCAGTGTTCCATCAAACGGAACAATTGCTAATACTGCAAATATTACGGGAAGCTTTATATTAGTACCAGGAGAACCACCAGTTGTAGTAAACCAACCGAGCAATACAACACTTACAACTGTAAATAGAGGACGATTTAATGTTATTAAACAAGTAAATAGGGCTGCTACTCTCGTTGGAGATGTATTAACGTATACAGTTCAAATAACGAATACAGGAACAGTAACAGCTAATGATGTTCAGTTTATTGATACGATTTCAGCAGGAGCGTCATTTGTACCAAGTAGTGTAACGATAAATGGAGCCCCGCAACCAAACTTAAATCCGATTACTGGCTTTGGAGTTGGAGATATACCAGTTGGAGAAACAGTTATCGTGACGTTTCAAGCGACAGTTACAAACATCCCGTCATCAGGAACCATTACGAACGTTGCAAATATAACAGGAAGCTTTACTTTAGTACCAGGAGAGCCGCCGGTTGTAGTAACTGAACCGAGTAATACGACAATAACAAGGGTAAATAGAGGGAGATTTAATGTTATAAAAACCGTAAATAAGCAAGCAACACGATTAGGGGATACGTTAACTTATAGTGTGCAAGTTACAAATACGGGAACGGTATTAGCGACGAATGTTCAGTTTATCGATGTTCCGTCACCTAGTTTAGAATTCATTCCTGGAAGTGTACAAATAAATGGAATTTCGCAAGTAGGTTTAGATCCATTTGTAGGCTTTTCATTACCAGATCTTGCAGTAGGGGACAGTATATTAATTACATTTGAAGTAAATGTAATCGCAATTCCGCCTTCTAGTAGCATTATGAATACAGCGAGAGTAACTGGTGATTTCGAATTGATTCCAGGAGAACCACCGTTTACAATTACGAACTCAAGTAATACGACAGTCACACCAGTAAATCGAGGTAGTTTAGATATGCTGAAAGAAGTAGATCATCCGATTGTTGGAGTGGGAGAAACGGTAACGTATACTGTTCGTATATTAAATACTGGTACGGCTGATGCGATGAATGTTCAATTTATAGACGTGTTATCTCAGGAAGCTGAGTTTGTTCCAAATAGTGTAACGATAAATGGAGTTCCGCAACTAGGGTTAAATCCACAGGCTGGATTTACGATACCAGACATCCCAGTGGGTGAGACGGCACTTGTAACATATGAAGCTACGATTACAAGTTTTCCAGATGGTGGTACAGTAGTGAACCTTGCTGGGGCGTTAGCAGAATATATTTTAGTACCAGGAGAACCGCCAGTTACAGTGATGGATACGAGCAATACAGTTATAGTGACGGTAAATACGGCAATCTTATTTGTTGCAAAAGGAGCGGATTTTGAAGTAGCGATGGTAGGAGATGTTGTCACTTACGGAATTGCTGTTATAAATGATAGTACAGTTCCTGTGACGAATATTGTTTTAACAGATATCATTGATCCGAATACGTTATTTATAAATGGCTCGGTAACGGTAAATGATGTACCTTTTCCATTTGCCAACCCGAATACAGGTATTCCGTTAGGTGATTTTCAGCCAAATGATGCAGCAATTATTAATTTCCAAGTTGTAATAACAGGAGGGCAAATAAATAACTTAGTTACAAATACAGCTACGGCGAGTGGGCTTGCAATTGTGAATCCAAATGAACCGCCTGTAGTAGTTGAAGGCGATAGCAATACAGTTGTTATCCCGTTTATTCCTCAAAATGTCTCAACGACTGTTGTAAAAGTGGCAGACCATCAAACAGCAACAATAGGAGATGTTATTACGTTTACGACAGTTATTACAAATACGGGAGATACAGCGATACAAAATATTCGTTTTCAAGATATGTTAGATAGTAGTGTTCAATTTGTCCTTGGAAGTGTAACGGTTGATAATACGCCAGTGCCAAATGTAAACCCAATATCAGGATTTCTTATAGGAAGTTTAAATCCAGGTGAAGCACGCACAGTCTCGTTCCAAGTAGTAGTTCAGAGCGCGCCAAGTGGTTCAGGAAATTATATAAATCAAGCGAGTATTCGCTTCGAACATCAAGTAGGTACAGTGTTACCGCCTGTTACACAAATAATAGAAAGTAATATTGTGGTCATACCGTTCGTCCCAACGATCGAACAAATTTGTGAAACAAACTTTAATTGCTTAGATAAAATTCCATTTCAATGTTCTCCGTGTAATCATTTGCACGAACATAAGAAATAAAAACAAAAAGAGCATCCTGAAAGAATAGGATGCTCTTTTTGTATTAATCACATAGATTCATTTTCGGGTGAGGTAAAAAACTCGTTGATTTTGTTGGAAAGTAGAAATGGAATGGCTCCTTTTATAACAGAAATATCCCAATCCCACCATGCGAGATTTTCTAGCTTGTCAATCGTTTCTTGCGGGAAACGATATCGAACAAATTTTGCAGGATTACCAGCTACAATTGCATATGGAGGTACGTCTTTTGTAACAACACTCTTTGCCCCAATAATGGCTCCGTTACCAATTGTAACACCAGATAAAATGCAGGATTGATAACCAATCCATACATCGTTGCCGACTACGATGTCACCTTTTGAAGAAGGATGACCAGTAATATGTGCTCCTTCATTAAAAAATGCATTAAATGGGTATGTCGTTATCCAGTCTGCGCGATGTTCACCGCCAAGTATAAAAACGACTTCTTCTCCTAATGAACAAAACTTACCTATTTTTAATTTTGTTTCATCATTCCAAGAAAAAATGGTTGGACCTACTTTACTATAAGTATAATCACCAATATCATATTTATTATATTCAGGTTTTTGATTTAAAAATAACATAACAAATTTAGCATCCTCTCTAAAGCAAGTAATGGATATGGAACATTATATGCAACTTGGAATAAGTCGAACTGTGTTGTATGAATTGGTAATGCACAAAAATAGTAGTAGGCGTAATGCATAAAAAAGGAGTGGAATGAATGATATACGAAATGGGATTATATAATAAACCTTTTCAATCAATTCAATTAGGAAAAAAAGTATATGAAGTACGTTTATACGATGCAAAACGTCAACTTATAAAACAAGGCGATCATATTGTATTTACGCACCTTACGACAGAGGAAACGATGACTGCCAAAGTAACGGAAATAAAACGATACGAAAGCTTTAAAGCGATGTACGAACAAATTGATAAAAAATTATTGGATTGTGAAAATGATAGTTTAGAGGAAATGCTAGAAAGTACATACAAAATATATACGAAAGAACAAGAAGAAAAGTGGGGAACAGTTGCGATTCGTATTGAGGTAATAAAATGATAAGAAATCGCGGCGCGGCTATCATTGTGCAGGAAGGGAAAATCGTACTTATAAAACGTATCCGAGAAGGAGAAATATATTATGTTTTTCCGGGAGGAGGAATTGAAGAAGGAGAAACACCTGAAGAGGCAACGAAGCGAGAGGCTTATGAAGAGTTAGGGGTACATATAAAAGTGGAGCATCTCATTGCAAAGGTGGAGTATAAGGGAACGGAGTATTATTTTAATGCCCATATTGTAGGTGGAGTTTTCGGAAGTGGTAAAGCTGAAGAATTCGAAATGAAAGATAGAGGGAGTTATATTCCATTATGGTTGCCGATACACGAGTTGGAGAAAGTGAATATAAAACCGTATGAAGTGGTCGGAAGTATATGTAATCATTATAAAAAGTAAGGTCTGACAACATACAAAAAAAACCATTGACATAGCCTTCTGATTTAAGTATTGTATTCGAGTATGTTTATAATCAGGAGGTTTATATGAGCAATCAAACAACTACACATCATGTGAAAATGACAACAGCAGATCCATCTGGAATTGGTCTATTTGGATTAGCGATGGTAACACTTGTAGCATCATCTCAAAAGTTAGGCTTAACAGATGGCGTTTCACTTGTATTACCGTGGGCAATCTTTTTAGGAGGATTTGCACAAATCTTTGCGTGCATTCACGATGCAAAGCATAACAATACGTTCGGTACAACAGCATTCGGTGCATACGGCCTATTTTGGTTAGGTGTTGGAATGACTTGGTTAATTCAACTTGGAGTATTTGGCGAAAAATTAGCACAAGCTGCAGATTCAAAACAGCTGGGTGTAGCCTTTATTGGATATTTGATTTTCACAATCTTTATGACAATTGGTGCAATGGAAACACATAAAGTATTATTTATGATTTTCGTCCTTATTGATTTCTTATTTATTGGTCTTTCATTAAGTACTTTAGGTGTTATGCCACATGCAATGCATAATTTAGCAGCGTATTCTGAACTATGTATTTCATTATTATCTTTCTATGGTTCAGCAGCAGCAGTGTTAAATACACACTTCGGTAAAGTTGTATTACCAGTTGGAAAGCCGTTTGGTATTTTTAAAAAGTAATAAAAAAGCACAGGTGATTGTATAGTCATCTGTGCTTTTTTATATGGAATAAATAAAAATGAAAAATATAATTGAAATTGATTCTCATTATTAATATAATGAGAATGAGAATCATTTATTGTAAGAGGGGGATGCCGAAGTGGCAAAAATTTTAATAGCTTATGCAAGTATGTCAGGAAATACAGAGAGTATTGCTGATTTAATAAAAGTTAGTTTAGATGCTTTTGATCATGAAGTAGTATTGCAAGAAATGGAAGGCATGGATGCTGAAGAATTATTAGCCTATGATGGAATCATTTTAGGATCTTATACGTGGGGCGATGGTGAATTACCGTTTGAGGCGGAAGATTTCCATGAGGACTTAGAAAATATAGATTTATCAGGAAAGAAAGTAGCGGTATTCGGATCAGGTGATACGGCGTATGAACTATTTTGTGAAGCGGTAACGATATTTGAAGAAAGACTTGTAGAACGCGGTGCAGAGCTTGTACAAGAAGGATTGAAAATCGAACTAGCTCCAGAAGATGAAGAGGATGTTGAAAAATGCAGTAATTTTGCAATTGCATTTGCTGAGAAGTTCTAAGAATGGGAGTGTCAACGTGGAGACAATGTTAAGTGCGACCGCTATTACAAAGTTAAGAGATGGAAAACTTATGTTAGCTACTACATATAATGGCTTATTTATTGAACGAGACGGAGAATGGAAACAAATATTAAAAGGTTTTCAAAAACGAATTAGGGATTTACATAGCGAAGATAATGTAGTGTATGGTGTAGGTGACGAAGGGATTTTTATTCGTAGTATGAATGGTGGAGAGAACTGGACGGTTCAGCGTTTTCCAACAAAAGCAACGAGTTGGAATGTGTGTAGTAATGTACAAGGAACAGTCATTGCTCATGGAGATAAAACGTTGTATCGTTCTAATGATTTTGGTTCGACATGGGAAACCATTCATCCATTTCTTGAGTATGGTGGCGGGGCACCATCTATTCGATCGTTATTTTTATATAAACATTACTTATTTATCGGTACGAAAATACATGCTAAATATGGTGGGGTTTGGCTCTTTAATTTGGAGACACGTAAATTAAAGAGGATTAAAATCGTGATGAATCAGATGATCTCAGCGTTGACTGTACACAATTCTTATATAGTAGCAGCGAGTGGATCGTGCAAGGGGATTAGCGGGAATATTTCTTTTTGTAAAATAGATGAAAGTATTGAGAGTGAAAAAACATATTGGCACACATGTCAAAGTGAGCAGAAAGCAAGTAGCTATTTAGCCTTGAGTGTAGATCAACATGTGCTATATACAACGTCAACGCAAAATAAGGCGGGGATTAGTACGGTTTGTCGTGTACTTTTAGAAGAAGGACTTGTTACAGTATGTGACTCAGTTAAAGGGCATGGCTGGCGCATCGTTAACCAAAAAGAGGGTTATGTTGTAGCTGGATCAGGTGAATCAAAAGCGATGCAGTGGAAGAAAAAAATTATATAGCAAAAAAAACTTTACTTTTATTATATTGATATGATATAGTTACTTTAAACCATTTTACTTTTAATAATATAGAGATTTAAATGAGCTGTAACTTCCGAGGAGGATAGCAATGTTAAATCTCCTCTGGGGTTGCAGTTTTTTAATGTTTGAAGTATTATTGTAAAGTGGTTGAAAATGAATATGTACATATAGGTACATTGTAGGAGGATTTTTTAAATGCAAAACGGTAAAGTAAAATGGTTTAACGCAGAAAAAGGTTTCGGTTTCATCGAAGTTGAAGGCGGAGAAGACGTATTCGTTCATTTCTCAGCTATCCAAGGCGACGGCTTCAAATCTTTAGAAGAAGGTCAAGAAGTTACTTTCGAAGTAGAACAAGGTAACCGTGGACCTCAAGCTACAAACGTTAACAAGAAGTAATTACGGAAAAAAGAAGGGCTTGCCCTTCTTTTTTTTGCATTTTTATTGAATAACCTCCTATGTACATATAATAATGAGATTAAATTTTCGTTTATTAGACGAAGTATTTCATGCATAAAGTGTATGAATGAATAAATAAATACTGAAAATAGAGTATGTGTGTGAAAAGGAATTTAGAAAGAGGTAAATAAATTGGAAAACGCTACACATTTTATTGTGTTCGATATAGAGAGAAATTTCAGGCCGTATAAATCAGAAGATCCGTCAGAGATAGTTGATATCGGAGCTGTAAAAATAGAAGCAAGTACAATGAAGGTAATTGGAGAATTTTCGGAGTTAGTAAAGCCGAGTGCACGACTCACTCGTCATACGACAAAATTAACGGGAATTACAAAGGAAGATTTAATTGGTGTGGAGAAATTTCCGCAAATTATAGAGAAATTTATTCAATTTATCGGAGAAGACTCTGTATTTGTTTCATGGGGAAGAGAAGATTATCGTTTTTTATCTCATGATTGTACGTTACACGGTGTAGAATGCCCATGTATGGAAAAAGAGAGCAAATTTGATTTGCAGAAGTTTGTTTTCCAAGCGTATGAAGAGTTATTTGAGCATACACCAAGTTTACAATTTGCAGTAGAACAGCTCGGTTTAACGTGGGAAGGGAAGCAGCACCGAGCTTTAGCGGATGCTGAGAATACAGCGAATATACTTCTTAAAGTATATAGCGAGAGAGACATTCGTAAACGGTACAAAAGACATGGTGAGCTTGAACTTGTAGAGAACGGAAAACTAACAGAAAAAGCGAAAAAAAAGATGCGAAAATGGGTATTTAAAGAAATGAGAAAAAATACAGAGCGTCCTTTCGTTTGGAGTGCATTTGAAAATAGTGACACGTGGGAAAGTATAACAGAAAGATATTATATAAGTGAAGCTACAGTAGAACTTTTGAAAAAGCATTTTCGTACGGCGGTTAGAAAAGCGGAAAGACAGATTAGGTATTTGGCTGAGATGGAGGAGAATGTAGAGGTTAAATGACATTCTCCTCTATTTCTAGCTACATAAATTTAACGTCATTGTACTGATGGATGAATAAAGTATTCATATTAAATAGGAATTGAATTGTTGTGATTGGGCCATTATAATTGCTTTGAAAATTAAGGTGTGGTAAGAATTTTTAAATACATTCATAAAATTAGAGCCCATAGAAATGAAAGAGGGTAGAGTTAAATGGAAGCAATCTTTAACATTGTAACAGTTTTAGTTTTTGGGATAATATTTACCACGCTATTAGCAGTAATTACACTTCCTTTCATAGCAAAGAAGAAAAATTGGAAAACGCTTAATATATCTTTAAATCATGGTGTATTAAAGGTTAAAATCGAAGAGTAAAATATGAGTTTTATACAAGGGAGGTGTGATGGTGATAGACTTGGATATTAAAGACGTCGCCGTAAAGATGGAATTAAACGGAGTCTTTTGGAATGAGGATGGGATTGCTGAAATGACCGTGACTACAAAAGAAGAGCATTCTCTTCTTCTTCGTCTAGTAGTTGACTTAGAAAGTAAAACTATTAGGGCGAAGAGTGCCGAAATAGTGAATGGATTCTGCCCTCTGTGCAAACAGAAAAGGGACGAATGTAGTGAACTTAATGACTTACAAAACAAAATGGATATTTTAGAAGAAGCTTACGATTGGGTGAGAGAGCATCCAGAATATCGTTTTCAATTATCTTTTTACGAGTACAATAAATTTGAGGTAGTGAAGTGAAATTTTCATTTTACCAATATACATAGTGACTACTCTAATGGAAATACACTTGTACAACAAGGAAGGAATCTACTGGATTCTGCAACAATTGTTATCTTGGATTAAAAATAAGCATATTTTGTTTTAAAGCAGAAAAACCGATTCTTAGAAGAATCGGTTTTTTTATATAACGGTCAACTATGTCCCAAATAAAAGAGCGTTTGTTAACAGCGCTCAGTAAAAATAGTTATATGGAAGGATTTATCCCGCATTAACGGGCAGTAAGACCCCCCACCTTAAAATTCAGCTGAAGCAACGAAGTTAGGTGGGGGATCAACTGCCCGTAAAAGCCCGATTGGTGAGGGCTGATAATCAGTGGGGATGAACAAAACCCCCACTGATTAAAGTTTCACTTTATTCAATCCCGTTCGGATCGTAAGAATACTGTTGCTTATTCTCAATCCGCTCAATCACATCTTGCAATTCATCTGGCTTCAGAAATTCAATCGGAGAGAAGCCTTTCTCAAACGTAAGTGTATCAGCTTCAATCATTAATACGTATCGGTCATTTACCTTTGCGATATGTATTTGATCCCCGAAATCAGCAAGCAGGGCCTTTACGGAGATGTGGTCTGCTTTTAGCTTTAATTCCACTTCAGGAGCGTGCTCGACGATTTGAGCGGTAGCTTCCATTACTTCTTCGGTTGAAAATTGTTCCATAATTTCGCGTTTCGGACTGGCAGCCCATACTTCCATTGCTTGGTCGAATTGTTCGCGTTCTTCCGTACCTTCTTCAAATACATCTTCAATTTGGTCGTATACCATGTCCATTACTTGTGTTTTCATAATTTCAGGCATAGAGCGTTCGTACTCGACGAATTTTAAGAAGTCCTCAAAATAACGGGCGTGAGATGCTTGGTGAATTTTTAGTTCGCCTACTTCGACCATACCTTCTTCAGGCATGTACGGATATTGGATAGATTTCATGTTTTTTGTTGTGATGGCCATTTCAACGTTACGAATCAGTGTGGATTCATCTGAAATAGAAGCGACTTTCGGTTCGAAGTCACATTTCATAACGAAAACGAATGGATCATCAAAGTATTTGCGTAGTTTTGCTTGCGCAATTAAAAATACACCACCGCGTACAGCGCTTGTGTCCAGATATGTATAAACGAGAGGTTCACTCATATCTTTGAAGTTTTCTTTTGTTTCCGCAAAGCGAATGCGATTAAATAGGTTGTAATGAGGGTTTGAATCAAGTTCGTGCCCTTCTTCTACAATGAAGCGACCGATCTTTGTCGGAGCTTGTTCTGTTTTCGCATGACGTTCTACTTTTCGCTTTGAAATTTTTAATAATTCACCATTCAAAAATTCTTTTAAGGAGCTATCTTCATACTCTTCAGCGTCTAACGTTTGAAAATGTTTGTAGCGTTTATCAACAGCTTCACCTTTTCCTTCTACTTGTACAACATAAAAGGAAAGATAATTTATTTCAAAATCCATATTTATCACCTTGTTTCATTTCATTAACTCTTATCAGTATAGAGATGGAGAAAACTTTCGTCAATTTATATAAAGGAAGGGGGAGCCCCTTCCTTTATATATTTTTTACTTTCGAAATTAAAATCCGTCTTCTAATGCTGAAAATGGAATGTTTAGTCTGTTTTCTATTGTACGTAAACGCTGGTTTAAGCGGTTTAATCTACGTGTATGACGCTCAACCGTGTTTTCTAATTGACGTACTCTTTGCTCAAGTTCATTTACTCGTCTTTCTAGTTGACGGTTTCCAGTACCAGGAAAAGAGATTGGAAGTTGGAATTGTCGATTTTGATCATATGGATTAACTTGTTCTACTGGATCTATATATTGTTGGTATTGTGCTTGTAAATCATATTGAGGCTGATAAGCATTTTGGTTATATGGATCGTATGGATTGTAGGGGTACATAAAACATCCTCCATTTCTTTAAAATAGGTTAATTCACCATAATGTATGTGTAAAAGCGGAGTGTGGCACGGCAAATACCTATTTATGTTCACAGGATGTTTCTTTATAAATAAGAATATGGAGTTTTACATTTGTATTTCTTTTGTTTTATGGTATATACTGGATAAAAAGGTGAGGTTACATAAAGGTTACAATTCTATCGAACTCCAACTTTTATGTAAATATGTATAGACATTTAGAAAAGAAAAGAGTAATTTATATAGAGTAAAAAATAACTTGTAACATTTTATAAATATATTGTAAAATGATTGTAACAAAACATACATAAAAATGAAATAATACATAAAAGTAATATTGGGAAAAAGGGGAGAGTATATTGTTCCGTAAAGTAAAGGGTATATTAGTTGGGGTGTTATGTGTAGCTATAGTGAGTGGTTGTGGTGCAAAAGTAAGTGATGTTGCATTAGTAAGCGATATTGGTGGCCACACGGTAGAGGCTAAAGCAGAGGTACAGGATTCTATTAGTTTAGTAGATGGTCGTACTGGTACGGAAGTGAAAAAGCTAGATTTATCGAGTCTAGGTTATTTTGAAGACGAAGCAAAATTTAAAAAATCGGTAACGAAGGTTGCTAGCGAGGTTGGAAAAAGCGTTGACAAAAAGATGGTCCCTTCACGTGTAGCACCTGATGGAAGTTGGCAAGAAGGAAAACCTTCTTATGAATTAATGGAAAAAGAATTAGTAGATAAATTATTAAACGTTGGCATGTGGGATTCTTCATATCAATTACCTATTGTTGAGAAAAAGCCTATCGCAACATTAAGTGATGCGCAAGGAAGTGGTACGGTAATTGGTAGATATGAAACGAATTTAGGTGGCTCAGCAGGTGGCCGTATTGAGAATATTCGCTTGTCAGCAGCGAGCATAAATGGAGTTGTATTAGCAAAAGGAGACAGTTTCTCTTTCAATGCATTAATTGGTGATACAACGCCAGATAAAGGATATCAACTAGGAAAAGAAATTGTAGATGGTAAATTAGTAGATGGATACGGCGGTGGTGTTTGTCAAACATCATCAACATTATACAATGCAGCAGATCAAGCTGGTTTGAAAATGGTAGAGAGAACGACACATTCTAAAACGGTAGGTTATGTTCCACAAGGAAGAGATGCTACAATTGCATATCCATACTTAGACTTAGTGTTTGAAAACACGAATGATGCACCTGTGAAACTTTATATGGGCATTCAGGGTGGAAAGTTAGTTGCCGAAGTACATAAAATGAAATAAGAGTTACAGCATACTGTTTTTGTAAAGTCACATTTTCTGAAAGTTAGAAGAGGTGACTTTTTTATTATGAAAATAAAAAAATGCGTGTAAATTCTGACTTTTCTTATTTACATAGGATGATTTTAGTTGTATCCTTCATAGTAACGGTTATATGAAATAGGAAAATATCGGGATAAGGAGATGGAGTAATTCATGGTACAAATTCATCCGAAAACACGTATTGGTCATGTTGAATTTAAAGTGCAAGATTTAGAGCGCCAAATTGCATTTTATGAGAATGTAGTAGGCTTAGAAGTAATTAAGCAAGAGGAGAATAAAGCATATTTATCAGGAAAAGGTGGAAAGAACACGTTACTTGTTCTTGAAAAATTAGAGGACGGGGTACTGCAAGAACCGCGTACGACTGGTATATATCATGTAGCCTTTTTAGTTCCGACTCGTGAGGCTTTTGCTTCGGCATTATTTGGTGTAATTCGTAATAAGAATGTAATTGATAGTCCGGCTGAGCAAGAAGGACGTTATACATATTCAAATGAAATTTTACCGATCTCAAGGTTTAATAGTGCAAGTGATCATACATATAGCGAAGCGTTTTATTTACAAGATTTAGAGGGGAATGGCATAGAAATTTATGCAGACCGCCCGCGTGATCAATGGGGAGAAGGACCAGGAGGAAGTACGCCGCTAGATTTAAAAGAACTGGCAACGCTCGTTGATTATGAGGTTGATGGATTACCTGCTAATACTGTCGTTGGGCACGTACATTTACGAATAGCAGATGTAGAGAAGTCACACGAGTTTTATGTAGAGACAGTAGGATTTGAAGTGCAACAGCGTGAAGATGACTGCTTATTCATTTCTGCAGGAGGATATCATCACCATATAGGTGCAAATACGTGGAACGGAGTAAATAATCCACACCCACCCGCACATGCAACTGGACTTAAAGTGTATACAATTGTATTACCACATAAAGAAGCGTTAGATGAAGTGAAAGAAAGATTAATAGAAAAACAACATAAAGTAAACGAAGGTACAAACGGATTTACAGTAGTAGATCCTAGT
The DNA here is from genome assembly GCF_030733445.1 of Bacillus sp. MMSF_3353. Classification (NCBI taxonomy): domain Bacteria; kingdom Bacillati; phylum Bacillota; class Bacilli; order Caryophanales; family Bacillaceae; genus Bacillus; species Bacillus sp. MMSF_3353. The sequence goes on along the minus strand of NZ_JASHJA010000004.1, from coordinate 345,319 downwards.
GGTATTACAGTGCAGTTTGAAATAGAGAAAGCATAAAAGAAGTCGGAAGGTGTATAATCACTTTCCGACTTCTTTTTGGTACGTAATCCAAGTAGCACAAGGGTTAAAAGGAAAGGATTTTAATAATTCCATTGCATATATACTCGTTGAATCGAATTCACCTTGAATGAAAGAATAACCGTGTTTACTTGCATACATAGCTTGTTTGAAAACGAGAAGTTTCAGTAAGGATAAATTTTCTGTAGTGTGAGTCCCACACCATCCTAGTTCTACCGTATTATCCTTTTCTGATGTATGGAGGAAAGAGTACGCAATAATTTTATTCTCTTCATCTATCATTACAAAGCTCCCATCTAGTAACACATCATCAGTTAAGATCTGTTCTTTCCAAGTTTCGAGCGGGTATGAGGCAACGGGATTTGCTAAGTGAGTATCCTCATAATTCGTTTTTACTAAGTGAGCTAGCTTTTCAAAGGAGCTATTATTGGATAGGATGATTGATAAGCTTTGTACATCATAATTTGAATGAAGCTTTGTATCGATAGCTATGATTTTGCGTACTTCTAATATCGGCATATATGTTCTTCGGATTTCCATAAAATTATGTTCTTCATAATAGGCTTTTAAATGAGCCGATGTTCCCCATATAGAGGTTTGTAATGGTAGTTTGAAGTTTTCTCGTTTTTGAACCTCGTTTAATAAAAATTGTTCAATGTGTACCTCTGAATAGAACGGATTTGTATACATTCGAAAGTATGTGCAGTATGGATGGAAGTTACTGTTCCACGTGAAAAAGACGCCTACTACATCTTTTTTATAGTAGGCAATATACGCACATTTTGTTTTATTATCTCGTAATAAGTTAAATAGATAAGAGTCTTCATTGTATAAATCAATAAGTTGTTTTACTTTTAGCTCATTACTTCTACTATATTTCTCTATAACAAGATTATTTTCATCGGATGACTTCTTCATAGCTCAATCCAAAATCTTCTTACTACATTTCCATCTTCCTCAATGAAATCATCATCACGAAGCCCGCCGTTATGTAAAATTGTTTTTTCTGAAGCTGTATTCACTTCGTCGCAAACGACAAGTGCTTTCGTAATGTTTAATTCCTTCGTTTTTTCTAGCGATAATTCTAATAACTTCGTAGCATAACCTTTTCTTCTTTCAGAAGGGCGAATGCCATAACCGATATGACCTCCAGCGTTAAATAAATGCTTGGTTAAACTATGACGTATATTAACAGCTCCTACAATTTTATTTTCATCTGTAACGAGCCAATACGTAGAGTCTGGTACCCAAGATTCAGGGAGGTTTATTCCGTTATGCGCATCGAGCAATTCTTGAATCATAGCCGGAAAGTTAGAAGGGTCCTTTGAAATAACCCACGGAATCATCGTTTCACCGCTATCTTTCCATTCGTTATAAAAATCTAAGTATTCTTCTTGTAAATCGATAGTAGGTGTAAGTAAAGAGACGTTCATTGTTAGTAAGCTCCTTTATTTATTTAGTATGTATAAAAAAATACGGTATAAAATGTAAGCGTTTTCTTAACTTTCTCAACCTCATTTCATGTAATCCACCTTTGTTTTTTAAGAAAATTAGTGGAGTTTTAAAATTAGAAGTTATTTATTTTATGTTAATATTTAAAATATTAACATAAAACGGTCAGAGTATTAAGTGTATTTTAGCAAAATTCCTTCATATCGATAAAAGGATGTGTGTGATAATTTTTGTTTTATCTATCTATAATGAATGAAAGGGGGAAGGGCTCGTGAGTGTAAATTTTGATTTGATTATACGAATCGGTGTTGCGGGTTTGTTAGGAGCAATAATCGGTATTGAAAGGGAAATTCGATCAAAAGAAGCGGGATTAAAAACACATTTCCTAGTAGCGGTAGGAAGTGCATTAATAATGGTCGTTTCGAAATATGCTTTTTCAGATATTATGAATGAGGAACATATGGCTCTTGATCCGAGCCGTATTGCAGCACAAGTTGTAAGTGGAGTAGGGTTTTTAGGTGCAGGTACAATTATTATTCAAAAACAGGCAGTGAAAGGATTAACGACAGCGGCTGGTTTATGGGCTACAGCAGGAATTGGATTAGCAATTGGGGCTGGCATGTATGTAGTAGGCATTGGAGCGACGATTCTAGTTTTAATTGGTTTAGAGATTGTGAGTCGTATTTTTAAGGTGCAATTTTTATTTCCGCAAAATATAACAGTGCAAATGTGTATAAATAAACATGAGGCGGTACAACAAATAGTAGAAACGCTACAAGTGAAAGGTATTCCAATACTGTCATATGAAGTGGAAGCTTTGCAGCGAGGTACAGAAATAGTTTATAAGGTAGGGATGCAGCTGAAAAATATATCGTCAGAAGAAAAGAATGAATTTATTCAGCATATGCAAGCATTACCGGAAGTTACGTTTATAAAGTTAAAATCATAGCGTTGAAAACGAGGATAGATATAGCAGGAATTTCGCTATTATCTATCTTTTTTGATATAAAATTCACATAAAGTCAAGTGTTAATTTTGCGCGGTATGGATACATATGTGAACGTTCCCTTATTTTTTCTCAATACAGAATAAAAAGTAAGAATAGTAAAATAATGGTGCGGGACACTAAAAAATGTAAGGTAGGGGAGAGCATGAAAGGCTATTCAAAAAAAGTGTTAGTAGGGGTAAGTTTTGCTAGTTTAATGTTAGGGAGTTTTCAAGGGAGCACATTGGCAGAAAGTAAAAAGGGAGAGCAAGTTTCTTATCGGAATGTGCTCAAAATGGAGCCAGTTGGTGTACAACTGCCAATGCAAGAATTAGCTCATTCATCAAAAGTGCTTGAAAATAAGTCTTTTGAGAAAAGGCTACAATTTGCTGATTTGTCGCAAAGGCCACCTGAAGTAAAAAAAGAAAGTAAGCAATTAGCTGCAGCGAAAACTTATACAATTGCTGAATTAAATCAATTAAACAATCAGCAATTAGTAGATCTACTCGTAACAATTGATTGGGAGCAAATTACGGGTCTATTTCAATTTAATAAGGATAGCCTTGCATTCTATCAAAATGATAGTAGGATGCAGGCAATTATTGATAAATTGAAGCAGCAAGGACAAGCTTATACGAAGGATGATTCTAAAGGGATTGAGACTTTAGTAGAGGTATTACGCTCAGGGTTTTATTTAGGATTTTATCATACAGAATTAAGTAAACTAAATGAGCGGAGCTATCATGATAAATGCTTACCTGCATTAAAAACGATTGCGAATAACCCGAATTTCAAACTCGGTACGTTAGAACAAAATAGAGTAGTATCATCATACGGAAAATTAATAGGAAATGCTTCGAGTGATGTGGAAACGATAACATCAGCTGCAAAGATTTTTAAACAATATAACGATAATTTTTCTACATTGGTAGACAATCTTTCAGCTGGAAATGCGATTTACGATATTATGCAAGGTGTTGATTACGACATTCAATCGTATTTGTACGATACGAGAAAAGCGCCGAAAGATACGGTATGGTACCAAAAAATTGATAGCTATATTAATGAATTAAGTCGTTTTGCTTTAATTGGAACGGTGACAGAGAAGAATGGTTGGTTAATTAATAATGGTATTTATTATACAGGTAGACTTGGTACGTTCCATAGTACAGGAACGAAAGGATTGCAAGTTGTAACGGACGCAATGAAAATGTATCCGTATTTAGGAGAGCAATATTTCGTAGCGGCTGAGCAAATTGCGACGAACTATGGCGGGAAAGATGCAAATGGAAATGTTGTGAATTTAGATCAAATACGAGAAGACGGGAAGAAAAAGTATTTGCCGAAAACGTATACGTTTGATGATAGGGCAATTGTTTTAAAGGCTGGAGATAAAGTGACAGAAGAAAAAGTAAAACGTTTATATTGGGCGGCAAAAGAAGTAAAGGCACAATTCCATCGTACAGTTGAAAGTGATCAACCTTTAGAAAAAGGAAATCCTGATGATGTATTAACGATGGTTATTTATAATAGTCCAGCTGAATATCAATTTAATCGTCAATTGTACGGATATGAAACGAATAACGGTGGCCTTTATATTGAAGGAACAGGTACGTTCTTTACTTATGAACGTACGCCAGAAGAAAGTATTTATAGTTTAGAAGAATTGTTCCGACATGAGTTTACGCATTACTTACAAGGTAGATATGAAGTACCAGGGCTTTGGGGACAAGGTAAGATGTATGAGAATGAGAGATTATCTTGGTTTGAAGAAGGGAATGCGGAGTTTTTTGCGGGGGCAACGAGAACGGATAATGTTGTACCGAGAAAGAGCATTATAGGAGGAATATCTTCAAATCCAGCAGAACGTTATACGGCAGAGCGAACGTTAAATGCAAAGTATGGAACGTGGGATTTCTATAATTATTCATTCGCTTTACAATCGTATATGTACAATAAGAGATATGATATGTTTGACAAAGTTCATGATCTTATTAGAAAAAATGATGTAACAGCATATGATGCATACCGCTCTGCATTAAGTAAAGATGCGAATTTAAATAAAGAGTATCAAGACTATATGCAAATGCTAGTCGATAACCGAGAGAAATATAATGTTCCATTAGTATCAGATGATTATTTAGCAACTCACGCACCAAAACCAGTTTCAGATATTGCGGCAGAAATTACAGCAGAAGCAAAATTAAGTAATGTATCAGTTAAGAAAAATAAATCACAGTTCTTTAATACATTTACACTGCAAGGAACGTATACAGGTACTACTGCAAAAGGGGAATATGAAGACTGGAAAACAATTACACAAAACGTAAATGATACGTTAAAACGTTTAAGTGCAAAAGAATGGACAGGCTATAAAACAGTAACAGCTTACTTTGTAAATTATCGTGTGAATGCATCAGGACAATTTGAATATGATGTTGTATTCCATGGTATGAATACAGAAGAAGGTGTTGTGAATAAAGCACCAGTTGCGGTTATAAATGGTCCATATAACGGAATTTTAAATGAAACAATTTCGTTTAAAAGCGATGGATCAAAAGATGAAGATGGAAAAATTGTTGCTTATAAATGGGAGTTTGGTGATGGTACTGTAAGCAATGAACAAAATCCAACTCACGTGTATACAAAAGAAGGAACGTACACGGCAAAATTGACAGTAACAGACGACAAAGGATTAACGAATACTGTTACAACGAATGTAACGGTTCAAAAGAAAGAAGATAACAGTGTAGAAAAAGAGCCAAATAATTCATTCCAAACAGCAAATAAACTGCAATTAAATCAAGTTTTACGTGCTAGTTTAGGAAATGGTGATACGAGTGATTACTTTGAAATAAATGTGGAAACTGCGAAAAACCTACAAATTAATGTAACGAAGGAAAATAATATCGGAGTAAACTGGGTTCTTTATTCAGAAGCGGATTTAAATAATTATGTTACGTATGCTCAGCAAGAAGGGAATAAGTTAGTAGGAAGTTACTATACGTATCCAGGAAAATATTATTTACATGTGTATCAGTATGGCGGGGGAACAGGGAATTATACGGTAGAAGTGAAATAGCAAAAGAGAAATTGTCTTTCAATAAATGGAAATGAATTTAAGCCTATATCAAGTAATGCAGGTTACAATATCAGTTATGAAGATAAAAATTGGTATCTTTATGAATAGTAAAAAGTTAATATTTTAAATAAAAGAATAACTGTAGGTAATGTATCTAATGATATTAAGAAATCAAGTATCAAGAGATCTTATCTTGAAGTTAAGTAGACCTAATCAGTAAATGAGATACAATCGATGAATTATGATTTCATAGAGATGTGAGCAAAGTAATAAAATTTAAGTATATTTGATTTAATTAAAGGACTAGAGTATATCCGTAAAAAAAGATATACTCTGGTCCTTATTACGTTTAATTTATTCACGAAATCAAGATGATTAATGAGTTAAGTAGCGGCATTTTTGAAATTTATTTTAGAAGTTAAATAGAAAAAATAATTATTTTAATAATTCCGTCATATTAGCAAGGGATACTAATGGAAAATCGTGTACCTTGGCCTAATTTACTCTCTATTTCTATATCACCGTTTAATTCTTTAATAATGCTATAAGCAATCATAGTACCAAGCCCAGTTCCTTTTTCTGTTGTTGAATAGAATGGTAAAGCAATCCGCTTTATTTGTTGAGAGGACATTCCAACCCCTGAATCAATAATATCGATTATAATATTACCTTTAATTTTCTGTATATTTATTTGTAATATTCCACCATTTATCATGGCCTCAATTCCGTTTTGCATGATGTTGTTTAGACAGATCCTGAATTTTTCGGGGTCTCCATTTATATAAAAGGAATTTGTACTATTTTGTATTATTTCAACTTTGTATGATAGAGCGAGTGGTGAAATAGTGTCTTTCACTTGATTTAAAATATGATTAATATCTATTTTCTCTTTTAGGGTGTTCTGTGGTTTTGTTAAAGATAAATAGTTATTAATAGTAGATTGTATATGTTGCATTTCAATTAACATGATTTCTAAGTACTGATTCTGAGGTAGCTTAGAGGCATGTTTTTCATTTAACAATTGAGTGAATCCATGTACTGTGGTTAGTGGATTGTGGATTTCGTGTGCAATGGACGCGGCTAGTTCGCTAGCTATATAAAATTTTTCAGCCCGTTGCAGCTTTTCTTTCATTTTATATTTCTCAATCATTCCCTCTATTAAATACACTGATAATAATACTGTAAATATATTAATGATTATATAATTTAATAAAAATTCTATGAGAGTAGAGTCAATTTTACCACCTGTATTTATTTGAGTTACAATACCGCAGATAGAAAGTGAAGTTGTACATACTAAAATAAGAAGCAAGCTTAATAATATCTTTTTTTCTTTAACATACATTGGTAATAAGTAACGAAAGAGCATTGTTATAACAGAAATAATAGTAAAGATAATAAATGATGGAAGAACTCCATTTCCGCCTAAGAAAAATCGATAAGAAAGATATAAAATTCCTATAAAAACAATGTTTTTTGTATTTCCATATAGAAAAACTAATATGATAGGAATAAAACGTAAATCATAAATAAATCCAGCATGTAAATGAAAAGGAAAAGTCATGCAAAAAATAATAGCAATGGAGGAAAGGATAGAAATCAATATATTATTACATGTTTTTTTTTCTTTAAATTCTAGCCAAAATACGTGGTAGCTAAGGATACAAATTATTATTATAAAGGTATTTAATAAAAGAGTAGATATTCCCATAGGTTTGCATCTCCGATAGTTTGTATATTGGATTATGTATGAGTTAAACTTAGATGTTTAGTTATCAGTAGACTTTCTATCTAAAAAAGGAAGAGCGCTTGAAAAAGTACTATAATATTACTTTTATCCCGCATTAACGGGCAGTAAGACCCCCACCTCAAAATTCAGCGGAAGCAAAGAAGTTAGGTAGGGGATCAACTGCCCGTAAAAGCCCGATTGGTGAGGGCTGATAATCAGTGGGGGATGAACAAAACCCCACTGATTAAAGTTTCACTTTATTAGAATTGATAAGGAAGTTAGGAAAAATAATAGATAAAAAAATCTACTTAGATATTTATACATATGAAACTAGAAATTGACTTTTGTATAAGGAAAACTAGGATTGAGTTACTAATAAAATAATAGGATTTTAAGTATGAATATTCTATGAAAAAATATATTTTGTGGATTCTATTTGTAGCCTTCGTTATATTAACATGGAATATACCAAATTATAAAGTGTAAATTTCAAAATTTTTCATTAGTATATTTTATCTAAAATGGAAACGCTATTTATTTGCGTGCTTGGTACTTAATTGTATGAATTCTCGTTAAAAAGATTTTGAAATTTACATGTTTTTTATGAATCATAATACTGTAGCTTTATCAATGTGAGTTTTTCAGTAACTATTAAGGTGTAAAGTTAAAATATATAGGTTTAAAGATATGAATTATTACATAAAAACGCACCTGAAAAAGAATGTATGATGGTAATAGATTACAAACATCAAGGGGGAACTTAAAATGAAGTTAAATAAACTAGTGCTTAGTTGTGGAGTAATTTCAGCATTAACACTTGGTGTGTTAGGAAATAATACTTATGCTGAAGAAATACACAAAACGAATGATACAATTCATATAGTCGAACATGTTCCTGTAGACTTATTATTAACTCAAACAATGGATTATAGTGGAGAGGCTGTAACTTCTTTTGTATATAATGGGAGTGAAAATTTAAGCTTCTTTATGAAAAATAATGGCCAAAATACAATGGGATATAGTGTGAAAGGTCCAAATATGGAGCTAATTGTTGGTGGTTATATAAAACCTGGAGAACAAAAAAATAATGTTACAAATGTACGGAATGCTTTATCTCCATTACCAATTGGAACATATAAAATTTACGTTTCAAATGATGATGGTTCTAAGGGACAATTCCAAGTTGCAGTAAGATCTATGAATTAAATTTAAAACGCTTTGTTTTAAGTTGATTTAATCTTTCCTTATTGGAAAGAAACTAAATTGAATTGAGAATTACCGATCAAAATGAAAACGAGCACCTTATCTAATTTGAGAGGATGTTCGTTTTTTGCTATTAAACAAAAAACAATTACTTCCAACCGCTTATTAATACATTTTCATATTTCCATCGCTAATCTACTAGTTTGTGTCAACGAGAGAATGTCTACTATAAAATAATTTTTTAAAAACAAAATATAATTTGGCTAAAAATTAGAGGGCATCAATTCATTGGAACAGTAAAAGCTGTTTATTGGATGGGTGTCTTTTTTTGTTTAAGAACGAGAATACATTTTCTCAACAGGACAAATGGTAAATATCTATAAGTACTACTTATGAGGATAATTGGAAAATAGAAATTAATAATAAAGGGGAATGCGAAATGACAATATTAATATCTAATAGAGATCTAGCTAACATTCAAGAGGAAGATGTAGATATATTAAAAGTAATGGCACATCCCGTTCGATTGAAAATTGTAAATGAATTAATGCACCATAAACTGTGTAATGTTACACAGTTGACAGAAATATTAGGACTCCCGCAATCTACTGTTTCACAGCATCTATCAAAATTAAAGGGAACCGTGCTCCGTGCAGAAAGACGAGGGTTAGAGATGCATTATTATATCGATAATGTTAAGGCTCGTCAGATTGTAGGAGTTCTAGGTTTGTAGCTAAAAAGAGTACTTTTCAAAAGTGCTCTTTTTAAGATGTGCATTAGGACTTGAAGGAGGCACCAATGCTAGTTTAGAGGGAGTGTGCTTTGAATCAATCTTTGCTTAAAATACGAGATAATTGTTTATATCGTTTAATAATTACTTAATATATTATTAAGTTTGTTACCTTACAAAACTGTAAGGTTATTTCAATTGACACTCGTATATATAAGTAACTATACTAGTTACACAATGTTGGTGAATATATGTAATAGTCTCAATCTATAAGTGTATGCCGAAGGGTTCTTTTCGGAATGATAATTCTATACTAGATTCTTTATCTTATAATAGTGATGACGCCAACTTAATCTATAATTTATTCGAATTCATATTATTTAAAGATTAACTATATTTTACATAATTTACCGACTTGTAATAATTTTTTAGAGGTGCTAAATTTTGAAGAACAAATTAATTGCTACAGGAATTCTTGCTGGAAGTTTACTATCTTATTCTACTAGTATTTTTGCAGATACTCACAAATTTCCAGATGTTCCTGCATGGGCTGACAAATCCGTTACTTATTTAGTTGATAAACAAGTATTGAGTGGTTATCCAGATGGAACTTTTGGTTCAAGTGATACACTAGATAGAGCTTCTGCAGCAACCATTATGACAAGGGCTCTTGGTATACACATTGATTTAAATGCAAAACCATCTTTTAAAGATTCACAAAACCACTGGGGAACCCCTTATATCGCCGCAGCTGAAAAGGCAGGAATAATTAAAGGTGAAGGAAATGGAATATTTAATCCTTCTGGAAAAGTTACTCGTGCTGCTATGGCTACTATGCTAGTGAATGCATATAAACTACAAAATAAAAACACTAGCAATGGACAAAGTAAATTTGAAGATTTAAAGGGACATTGGGGTGAAAAGTTCGCAAATACTTTAATTGATTTAAAAATTTCAGTTGGTACAGATAATGGTTGGCAACCAAATAGGTTCATAACACGCGCTGAAGCTGCACAACTAACCGCAAAAACAGATATGCTTCAATATAGTCAAAGTAATCCTTTAGAAAATAAGACAATAATTATTGATCCCGGACATGGTGGCGCAGATCCTGGAAAAGACACAAAGGGATTACCTGAAAGTAAGATTGTACTTGACACTTCTTTACGTCTACAACAATTGCTTGAAAAACATACACCATTTACAGTTTTACTAACTCGTGAATCTGATACTAGACCTGGACATGATCAAAAAAGCTCTTTACAGGAACGTGTTAAATTTGCTAAACAAAATCAGGGGGATATCTTTATAAGTGTTCATGCAAATGCTTATAATGGTAATGCAAAAGGGACAGAAACATACTACTATAAATCTTCTAAATCTGAAAAAACAAATCCTCATGTGGAAGAAAGTCGTGTTTTAGCTGAAAAAATTCAAACCCGATTAGTAGACGCTCTTCAAACACGTGATAGAGGCGTTAAACATGGCGATCTTCATGTTATAAGAGAAAATGAAATGCCAGCTGTGTTAACGGAACTTGCTTTTATAGATAATGGTATTGATTACAGTAAGTTATCTACAGAAAACGGAAGGCAGGTTGCAGCAGAAGCCATTTATGAGGGGATTTTAGATTATTATGAATGGAAAGGGAATAATGTATCTGAATATAGGTTGCAATAAGTAAATGAAAATATAGTAATTCTCGAAATAAAGAATTCTATAATTTTTTTGCATTTTTTTAAACAACAATTTTAAATATTTATTTAAAATTGTTGTTTAAATCGTTATTATGTGTTTTAATAATATTGATAATAGTTATCAGTAAAAAAAGAGATGGAAATTAGAAAAACAAGTGTTGATAGTTATTGTCATAAAGATTAATAAATTTCTACATTGTAAAGTTATGAACCTATCTCTAGTATTGAGAGCTAAAAGTAATATGTTTATACCTTTTAAATGTTTAAGAAGGAGAGGCTGTCTGTATGAAAAAAACAAATGGAATAGCTAAAAGTGTTGCGGTAGCGTCCGTTATTATGTCTGGATCACTTGGTTTACAAGCAACATCTGTATTTGCAGATTCTAAAGGAACTGTAGAAAATCTTCAAAATGGTGGAAAAGTCTATAATAGTTTTAAAACTACTTATGACATGAAGCAAAATATTAAAAATTCAATAAAGGTTTCTTTTATTGAGGATCCTTACGCAGATAAAAAGATTGCAATTGTTACTACTGATGGTAGTAATATAGATGCTAAATATACAATTAATGGCGGATACTATAACGCAGGTTTAAAGTGGCCATCGGCTTATCATACTGAAGCAGAAATAACAAGTGGTGATAGCGCTCAATTCCATAAAGCTGCCCCAGTTAATACAATGACTTCAGCAAAGGTTACTTCTGAAGTAGGGTATACACTTGGCGGAAGTGTTAAAGTTGGGGTAAATGATAAAGGCCCAAATGCTGATGCAAGTATTACAGGTAGCTTTGCTTGGAAAGAAAGTGTATCTTATGATCAAGTAGACTATAAAACGGTATTAGAGACTCACACAGATAAAAAATTAAATTGGAAAGTAGGATTCCAATCATTTAATTACCCGGAGTGGGGAATTTATAATCGTGATTCATTTAATACTTTCTACGGTAATCAACTATTTATGAAATCACGTAGTTACAATGAAGGAACGAATAATTTTGTTTCAAAAGATACAGTACCAGCTTTAACAGGATATGGTTTTTCTCCTAATGTAGTAGCAGTTATTACTGCAGATAAAACAGAATCTACATCTGATTTAAAAATAACAAATCGTAGAATATCAGATCAGTACAATATCGAATGGGTAAGTTCGAAATGGTGGGGAACAAATAATAAAGATACATATAATGAGTTCTTTACAAACAACTATAAGTTAGACTGGAAAAACCATCAAGTTACTCTTGATAAACAAAAAGCCCTTGAAGAACAAATGAGTAGTATCAACAATGTGAATAACCAACTTAACAAAGGCAAAGGGAAATTATCTTTTTCAATGAATGGAAATCAGCTCAAAGCGACATCTAGCAATGCTGGTTATGGTATTAGTTACGAGGATAAAAATTGGGGTATCTTTGTGAATGGTGAAAAGATCTATACGTTTAATGAAAAAACAACTGTAGGTAATATTTCGAATGACATTAACAAATTAAACATCAAAGGACCTTATATTGAGATTAAACAAATCTAATCAGTAAATGAATTGCAAATGAAAGGGCCAGAGTTTATCTGTAAAGATAGATAAACTCTGGCCCTTATTATTTTTTTCATTCTTATACGCAATTAGAAAAGAACGTGAGGTATTTGAAAGCTATTCATGCCACGCAGGGAGATATTGTTTTAAGTAGGGTGTTTATTTTTATTTCATTTTTAAATGAATTCTTTGTATGATGACATAGGGTAGGCGATGTTCAGGAGATGTTTCTTTTTGAGGAGTATGTTGTGTGGCGAATAGTTTAAAGTAAGCAAGTCTTCATCGGTTGTTAAGTTATTACTTTAAATATATAATTAAACTTCATTAAAAAGATACTCTATTCAAAGTCCTTAGTGGATTTTTGAAGTGAAATATATATTATTTGAGGTGTGTGAAATGGGGAAATCTCGAGAGCAGACGATGGAAAATATTTTGAAGGCTGCTAAGAAAAAATTTGGAGAGCGTGGTTATGAAGGTACGAGCATACAAGAAATTGCAAAAGAAGCGAAAGTGAATGTTGCTATGGCTTCTTACTATTTTAATGGGAAAGAAAACCTATATTATGAGGTGTTTAAGAAATATGGTCTTGCTAATGAGTTACCTAATTTTCTTGAGAAGAATCAATTTAATCCTATTAATGCTCTAAGAGAATATTTAACAGTCTTTATTACACATATAAAAGAAAATCCTGAAATTGGCACATTGGCATATGAGGAGATTATTAAGGAAAGTGCAAGATTAGAAAAGATTAAACCGTATTTTGTAGGTAGTTTTGAACAGTTAAAAGAAATATTGCAGGAGGGGGAGAAACAAGGAGTATTTCATTTCTTCTCTATAAATCATACGATACATTGGATCACTTCTATTGTTTTATTTCCAAAGTTTAAAAAGTTCATTGATTCTTTAGGACCAAATGAATCGAATGATACAAATTATGAATGGATGCCAGAAGATTTGGTGAGCAGAATTATTTCTGCTTTAACAGATAAGCCTAATATGTAAATTACTCATTGTTTATGAATCCTAATTTTCCTGTTAAAAAGCCTAATTTCTCAATGGATTGTAGAGAAATTAGGCTTTTTTGGACACTTCATTCAAATACTTTATAGACTAATGGCTTGATTTATTAATGATTCGAGTGGAGTTACATAGATATAGTTTTCGTTGCAACGGTTTGTTGAAATGCCTTATCATGCTCAACAATAATCATTGTGGGATTAAATTGTTGAATCAGCTCTTCAATTTGCATACGTGAATAAATATCTATAAAGTTTAATGGTTCATCCCATATATACATATGGGCTTTTTCACATAAACTTTTAGCGATAAGCAGTTTTTTCTTTTGTCCACCAGAATAATGAAATATATCTTTCTCAAATTGAATTCGGTCAAAATCCATCTTTCGTAGGATGGATTTAAATAATGTCTCATCAATCTTGTGCTCTTCAATAAAATTTGATAGCGATCCTTTCAAATGAGAAGTATCTTGTTGGACATAGGAGATGGTGAGTCCTGTACCTAAAGTAACTGAACCTGTATGCTGTATCGGATACCCTAGAATTAGTTTTAGGATACTGCTTTTCCCGCTCCCATTTTTGCCATCAAGCACAATTCGGTCACCTTGTTCAACTACGAAGTTAATTGGCTCATTCACGACTTGTTCATCGTACGTAACAGACACGTCAGCCAAAGTAACTAATTCATTTGACTTGAACTTTAATGCTTCTAATTTTAATGACTCAGTTTTCTCCACATTTTTTAGTAATTTTGACTTTTCTTCAATAGCTTTTTGTTGCCTTGATTCTAGGTTTTTTGCCCTTTTCATCATCTTGGCTGCTTTATGTCCTACAAATCCCTTATCCAACTTAGAACCTGAATTTCTTGTTCCATTTTTTGAAGCTTCTACATCATGAGACCAACTTGCTGAACGCTTGGAAGACTGTTTTAATCTTCCTATGTCTTTTTGTAGACGATCATTTGTAGCCTCTTCGTGCTCTTGCTGTCTATCGAAATTTAATTTCCAAGAAGAATAGTTCCCGCTTTGAACTTCAATATTTGCTCTATTTATAGATAAGATATGGTCAACGCATCCATCTAAAAAGACTCTGTCATGTGAAATTAAAATAAACCCTTTTTTCTTCCTTAGATAATCAGAGACTATTTTTCGTGCATCCGTGTCTAGGTGGTTTGTTGGTTCGTCAATTAATAGGAATTGGCCCTCATTTAAAAACAGTGCAGCAAGCAACACCTTTGTTTGTTCTCCATTTGATAAAGTTTTAAACGGTCTGTACATGACCTCGGCATCAACATTTAAATAGGATATTTCACGTAGAAATTCCCAATCTTCTGCTTGGGGACAAATTTCTTCAAGGATTTCATGAGTGAATTTGTTCTTATCTGCAACAGTGTAGGGGAAGTAATTGAATTCTACCGAAGCAAGGATTTTTCCACTATACTCGTAATTTCCTAATAATAAATTAAAGAATGTCGTTTTACCTCGTCCGTTTCTACCGATAAATCCTAGTTTCCAATCCGTATCTATTTGAAAGTTTACATCTTCAAAAATATTATCAAAGCTACCTGGGTATGAAAAAGTTAAGTCTTGAACTTTTATCATTGACATAATAATTCCTCCTTTATATATCGAAACGTTTCATATAAAGTCGGAACATCCATCCATTTTTTAATTTCTCTATATAAGTTTGATGGATATTAACGACTTATATAGAGCATTACATGTGTAACAATAGTATCTGAATTAGCCATTTTTTTCGCTCCTTTATTTGTTAGGTAAATTTAGCGATTAATAAATTTTAACTTACATAAAAGGGAATAAAAAAATCCCCCGATTTTTAATCGGAAGGATTAGTCTGTCGCTTAAGTAAGTACTTATTAATCATTTGAATCATGACAAATAAAGTATGAAATGAATTATAAAAATGGATAGACTAACCCTATATTTTGTAGTTTGAAGTTATAAAATTCAACTTAAAATATAAATTAGTTAATCATTATTCATCCATCATTCCTTTCATCATTCTATTTTTAGAGTAACATTCTTTTTTGGGAGATGCAATATCATCTTCACTTAATGCTAGATCATTTATATTTCTTTGGTTAGGTCGATATAACATTACATCTTTCTTATAAACATCTTATTTTTGTTCAAAATGTCACGTCTTTTGTCCATTAAAAGGGGAGGTATTTGAAATTGACAGCACCCTTCACTGTAACTATAATAGTTACAGTGAGTTCGGTCATTTAATTCGAATTTCTAAATTAATGATAGTATATTACCCTTCTTTCTAAGTGTGACAATAAGCGAATAACTATGTTGCTATGGAAGTTTAGATTCTATCTCATATTCAAAGAACAGCTAAGTTGTATTATTCAAATTTACGATGAGTAAATACCGAAAAATAACATTTTCCATCGTATTCTTTTTGGAATGCTTAGTTAAAAAAGAAGAAATATCTGCAGAAAGTAAATCAGGCTGTGGTATGTAGAAAGAAATCCTATAAAAAGTTCATAATATGGAATAATAAGTAAGTTCATTTTGATGAATACGAGCAGTGCAGCATCAGGTCATTTTTAATAAAAATCTAGAAAAAATTAAGAAGGTGAGTCCGTTGCGTAAACATTCACATGTGCAATTTTATGTATTGATATTAGCTCTACTAGCTTATTTAAGCTTTTGTTTTATATTTTTATTTGTTTTTCCGAATCATTATTTTGTATCAGATTTTAATATACGACTATCATCCTTAGTTGTTGAAACTACTGTATTTATCTCATTACTTTACTCTATGGTATCAAGAAAAATTAAACTAGGAGTCTTTTGGGTTTGTATTACTATTGCAATAGGGTGTTTCTTGATAGGGAATTTTATATCTGCTTTTCAAGTACTTAATGTAGAATTACCAATAGAAAATTTTAATATCTCTGATGTATTTTTGTTGTTTTTCTTATTCTTCTTTCTCCTTGCGTTCTTTTATAAAATCATTATGGAATGTAACAAGTGGGAAAAAGCGTATTTAATTTGTGATTTATGTATTGTTGTTACTGCTATTTTTACCTTAGAATGGTACCTATTTAATAAACCTTCTGCAAATATCTTATTCTTATCAATTGGAGATGTTTTTCTTTCATTTATTTTCCCAATTATAGATCTATTGCTTCTATTACTAGGAGTTAGCCTTATTTTTCGACCAGCAATTTTTAATGCGAAAAGTAAATTGTTTATTTTTATCTTAGTATTAACTGGCTTGTCTATTACGGACTATTTATATTTCTATTTACAAGATGATTTATCACATCGTTCACTTATATTATTAAGGTGTTTGTATAGAGTTTTTCTATTATTTATTGCCATTGCTGCTACTATTCCAAGGAGTACATCTTCTAGAAGAGATTACTTTATTATTAATCCGACATTTGGAAAGAAACTTCTTGTCATATTTCCTTATCTTTCAGTTGCAATTTTAATTGGTTTTACTTTCAAAGAGCAAACTTCTTCCTCTACACTGATTACGGGAAATTGTATTGCCTTTGTATTTGTACTGATTCGTCATACAATTGTACGAATGCAAAACAAAGATTTAACCGAAACATTAAAAGTGTTTAATAATCAATTAGAGCAAAAAGTATCTAAAAGAACAGCAGATTTAATAAAAAAATCTAATGATTTGGTGAAAAATCAAGAGAGGTTTAAGTCTTTATATGAGTACCATCCAGATCCTATATTAACAATTGATTCAAATGGTACCGTATTAAATATAAACCAGTCTGGAAGTATGTTATTAGGAAAAGACAGTGCAGCATTAATAGGAAAAGAGTGCTTTTCTATTTTTTCAGATGAAGATAAACCTGAATTGGAAGCAGCTCTAAAGATGGGGAAACGATGTAGTTCGTCTGCGTTACAGTTACGTGTGAAAAATAATAATGAGAAGGATATACATTTTTGGTACGTTACTATTGTTCCTATCATGATAGAAGGACAAACTTTTGGGAGTTATATAATGGTAAAAGACATAACGAGGATGAAGAAACAACAGGATGAGATAAACTATCTAGCATTTCATGATACAGTGACGGGGATTGGAAATCGAATATTCTTCCAACAAGAATTAGACAGATCTATTGAGCGTGTACAAAAAACACAGGATAAGTTTGGACTTCTGTATATAGATTTAAACCGCTTTAAGACCATTAATGATACACTGGGGCATGCAATTGGTGACAGTGTTTTAAAAGAAGTTGCCAAACGTTTTAGGACATGTCTGTCACCAGCTATTCCTTTAGCAAGAATAGGGGGAGATGAGTTTGCAATCATTGTCCATAACAAAACAGAGCAACAGCTATTAGATTTGTGCGGAATATTATTTCGTATAACTGAAGAACCATTTGTAATAAATCAACACAGCTTTTATTTATCCCTTAGTATAGGAATAGCGTTGTATCCATTTGGAGGAACAAATGCCACAACACTTTTACAACATGCTGATATCGCTATGTATAGCGCAAAGGAAGAAGGTAGCAATGCTGTTTGTATATACGACGAGACATTATCTCTAAAAATAACAAGACGATTACAATTAGAGCAAGATTTACCGAATGCAATTGAAAATAATGAGTTGTTTTTATTGTACCAACCACAAGTTGATAGTAAGGCAGGAAAGGTTATTGGTGCAGAGGCATTAATACGTTGGCAACATCCAGAGCTGGGGCTAATTTCACCTTTTGAGTTTATACCTATCGCGGAAGAAACATCACAGATTATTACAATTGGGAAATGGACGCTACAGCAAGCGTGTTCACAACTGAAAGAATGGCATTCTGCAGGTTATACAAATCTAAAAATGGGGATAAATTTATCAGCTATAGAGTTTGAACAGAAAGATTTTGTTCAAACGATTATATCTACCATAGAAGAAATAAGAGTACCAGCTAATTTGATTGATTTGGAATTAACAGAGCGAATTGCCATGGTAGATGAAAAAGAAACTTTATTGAAGTTAAAAGCATTAAAATCATATGGTGTACATTTATCAATTGATGATTTTGGTACAGGATATTCTTCATTAGCATATCTACCTTTATATCCAATTGATACTTTGAAAATTCCAAGAGAATTTGTGAATAGGATTGGAACTTCGAATGATGGAGATGAAATTATACAAACTATTATTTCGCTAGCTCATACTTTAAATATGAAAGTGATTGCGGAAGGAGTAGAAACGAAGAAACAATTAACAGTGTTACAACAAAATGCATGCTATTTAATTCAAGGCTATTATTACAGTAAACCTGTAAATGAAGATGAGTTTCTCAAGTTTTTAAGCAGGGAATAAGTGAGAACTATGTACTTGTGAAGTAAAGGGAAAAGAAGTTCTACCTATATTAAGTAGAACTTCTTTTTTAGTTAACTAGCAGTTAGGTTTCCAAAATATTTTGCATTAAGATGTATCATTACTCAAGCTGTTATCTTGTTCTTAAGTGATTCCTTTTTCATGACTTGTCTTCTCGTCAAGAAATTTGAAGGGATCGTATTAAAGGTGCAGGTCATACTGTCTAAAGTCATTTTATTATTTATCGTTTATTACATTTGAAATGACTTTTAATGTGCATATAAGCACGTGATAAGTAAATTAAATAAACAAAAGGCCCTGTAAAAAATACAGGGCCGGATACAGGGTTAAGGGAACGCATAGTTTCTTATTAATATATTAGCATAAACTTTTCATGTAGCTACATAAGAGTTTTGACAACTTTAAGAACAAAATAGAGTGTTTGTAAGAATAAATACACTAATTTAAATTAGAATTGTGATTTAAATTAGTGTGGTTATAATGTGAAAAAACAGATGAGTATTTTAATCATAATAACTTTTAGGAATGTATATGTAAGAAATATTTTTTGATTAGATTAAAAGTGAACTCTGACAATTTATTATATGTTATACCCAAATAACTTTAAGTTTTCTCCAGAGTCTGAAATTATCTCTTCGAACTGAAATCCTACTTTTTCTAAAAGATTTCCTGAATTGATGTTATCAATAGTAGTAATTGCTACAATTCGTTTCAGCGCGAGCTTTTGTACACCGTAGTCGATTACAGCAGAAGCTGATTCAAAGCCATACCCCTTCGAACGGAATTTCTCTAAAAAGGCAAAACCGATATCGACATCTTCTAATGAATCTCTTTTAATAAGTCCGCACATACCAAGTGGAGTGAAATCTTCTTTTCGTTCAACTAAGTAAAGACCAAATCCCATTTTATTATACATATCAACTGGTCCGTTTAAGATGTATTTTTTTGCATCTTCTAAGTTTTTAATCCTTTTATCACCAATAAACTGAATCCAGGCAGGATCGTTTACTAATTCAAGAATAAATGGAGCGTCTTTTATATGAAACCAGCGAAGAACGAGTCGTTCAGTTTCAAGAACTATCAAGCTATTGCACCACCTTTAACATTTATAATAATTAGTATGGAGTGTGTAATACGAAATCGCAACATATTTTAAAATAGTCCTGCTTGTTCACATAAAGTTCGTTTGTTTTGTATAAAGGGATATCCTATAATTAAAATTGATTGTAAAGAGTGAGATGCTTATACAATGACTCCTAGGTGACTAGGAGTTTTTACTATATAACTATCATTATTACTAAATATGGCACACTACACATTCTACTCAAGGAGGTACATAATGAAGAAATTATATAATGCATCGTTTACGTATTTGATTATCGGTTTATTATCAGGAATTTTCGCCAGGGAGTATGGAAAGTATAAGGGGATTTTAGGTTCTACTTTGTTAAATTTATTGCATACACATACACTTGTACTTGGCTTTTTCTTCTTTTTAATTGCTTTAGGATTAGCAAAAGTATTCGCGTTTCATGAAGCGAGAAGTTTTAATAAGTGGTTTGTTGTACATAATATCGCATTAATTTTAATGTTAGGTTCATTGGCCGCAAGAGGGCTTCTTCAGTTAAATGGAGCGGACTTTAATGGATTAACTTATATTGTTGGGTTTTCTCATTCGCTGATGGCAGGTACTTTAATTTGGTTTATGTTGTTAATAAAGAAGTCATTTAAAATGTAGTTTTATAGTAAAGAACTTGCGATAGGTATTGCAAGTTCTTTTTGTTTATTCGACAGTATGAAACTTGCATATGTATAAAACTTGAATTATTTAATTTTTCGGATTATTATGTATAAAATAGTTAACATATTTTGTAATTCAAATTTATAGAAAGTAGGAGAGTGTACGATGGAAATAACGGTAGAGCGTTTAGTAAATGAATTAAAGGGTGTACTTCCCGAAGATCGAGTAGTTGTAAATACGACAGTAAGAGAGTTACATAGTAAAGATGAATCTTATCATACTAGTAGTTTACCTGATGTAGTAGTTTTTCCAAAAACGACTGAAGAGGTTAGTAAATTAATGAAAGTAGCGAGTGAGCATAAAAAACCTGTCGTTCCTTTCGGTGTAGGCTCTAGCTTAGAAGGCCACGTTATTCCATATGAAAAAGGAATTACAATGGACTTTTCGCTCATGAATAAAATACTCGAAATAAGAGAGAAAGATTTCCTTGTAAGAGTACAGCCGGGAGTGACTCGCTCTCAGCTTAATAAAGAATTGAAAAAGTATGGATTGTTTTTTAGTGTGGATCCAGGAGCAGATGCAACGTTAGGTGGAATGGCTGCTACAAATGCGAGCGGAACGACAGCAGTTAAGTATGGGGTAATGCGTGATCAAGTTCGTGATTTAGAAGTCGTTCTTGCTGATGGGGAAGTAATACATACTGGAAATTTAGCGGCGAAGTCATCATCAGGTTACCATTTAAATGGTGTTTTCGTAGGATCAGAAGGTACGCTTGGATGCTTTACAGAGTTAACGTTAAAAGTATACGGCATACCAGAACATGTTATGGCTGCGAGAGCATCGTTTCCAACTATAAATAATGCAGTAGAAGCTGTTATTAATATACTACAAGCGGGTATTCCAATTGCAAGAATTGAACTTGTAGATGAATTGTCTATGAAACAAGTAAATCATTATAATGAAACAAGTTACAGAGAAAAACCTACACTGTTTTTAGAGTTTCACGGTAATGAAGCAGGGCTAAAGCAAGATATTGAATTCACGAAGGAAATTGTTTTTGATCATAAATGTAAAGAAGTTGCTTTTGAAACGGAAACTGCGGCGAGAAATAAATTATGGGATGCGCGGCATAATCTAGCATATTCTTACGTTCATAGCTATCCTGGTAAAAAGCTTATGAGTACAGACGTATGTGTACCAATTTCAGAATTAGCTGGTGCAATCCAACATGCGAAAGAGACATTAGATAAAGTAGGTCTTATCGGTGGTATTCTTGGGCATGTGGGAGACGGGAATTTCCACGTGCTCTTAATGGTTGATCCAAACGATAAAGAAGAAGTGGAAAAGGCGGACGAAATAAATGAAAGTATCGTTTTATATGCTCTTAAACGAGGTGGAACGTGTACGGGAGAACATGGCGTTGGAATCGGAAAACGAAAGTATCAAGAAGAAGAACATGGGGCGGCATTACTCGTAATGGAAAAAATAAAGAAAGCTCTTGACCCACAAAACATTTTGAATCCGAATAAAGTTTTTCAGTTGAAGGATAGGGGATGATTGGGTGAAAGTACTAGAAGCGATAAGTAATATAGCTGGAAAGTATTTTGCATTTTGGGTTATTTGTATGGCAGCTATTGCATATTTCATTCCTGGACCATTTCTCGGGTTAACTAGTTATATAACAATTTTACTCGGGATTGTAATGTTTGGGATGGGATTAACATTAAAGGCTGTTGATTTTAAAATCATTGCTACAAAACCATTGCCAGTTATTATCGGTGTATGTGCTCAGTTTATTATTATGCCACTTGTCGCATACGTACTAGCCTACGTTATGAAGTTACCAGCTGAATTAGCAGCTGGATTAGTGTTGCTCGGTTCAGTACCGGGTGGCACTGCATCAAATGTTATGGTTTATTTAGCAAAAGGGAACTTAGCGTTGTCTATTGCAATGACGTCATTATCAACGTTATTAGCGCCAATTGCTACACCTCTTATTTTATTATTACTTGCAGGACAATGGATGCCAGTGAATGCTATGTCTATGTTTCTTTCTATCGTACAAGTCATTATCCTACCAATTATTTTAGGATTAGTAGTGAAGAAGTTTTTCCTTAAAACTGTTACGAAAGGAATGACTGTTATCCCTTTAATATCAGTTGTAGCAATTATCATTATTGTTTCTGCCGTTGTTTCAGCGAATGTAAGTAGCATTACTTCTTCGGGCCTGCTTATCTTCATTGCAGTGATGCTCCATAATGCGTTTGGTTTTTTACTCGGATATATCACAGCGTTCGTACTTAGACTAGACGAAGGGACAAGAAGAGCTATTTCAATAGAAATAGGAATGCAAAATTCAGGCTTAGGAGTTGCGCTGGCAACAGCACATTTTGGACCAGCAGCTGCACTTCCAAGTGTATTAGCGGCAGTATGGCATAACATTGCAGGACCGATTTTAGCAACTATCTGGTCAAAAAATGCAAAGAATACTTTCAGTGATGAAAATTTATCGGTAAATATAGAAAAATAGGAACGATAAAGAATGCAAAAACGTATTGTACATTTTGAAGGGCTGGTTGTTTTCGTAGCCACAATTTATGCGTATTCAATATATGAATTTAGTTGGATTATATTTTTGGTATTCCTTTTAGCCCCGGATGTATCCATGTTAGCGTATGGTATAAATAATCGTGTTGGTGCTAAAGTTTATAATATATGTCACACATATATTATATCTATATTAATAGCTATCATAGGTGTCTATTTTAAGATAGATACCGTTATAATGATTGGCTTAATATGGACAGCACATATTGGGATGGATCGAATGTTTGGATATGGATTGAAATATGAGACGGATTTTAAAGATACTCATATTCAAAGGTTATAATTGCTTTTGAGGAGAGGGATACGTTGAAACAGAGAATTACTATCGAAGAATATAACATTATATGGGAAAGTGATTTTTATAAACTACAATCGCTCATTAACAATGTAATAAAAGAACTTGTTTTGTCCATTGAGCATGTTGGGAGCACATCTGTTAAAGGACTTGCATCGAAGCCAATATTAGATATTGATATAGTAATAGAAGAGTACGAAATTTTTCCTGAAGTAGTAAAAAGGCTTGAAACGATAGGGTATTACCATCAAGCAGACTGGAGCTTCAAAGGAAGAGAGGCGTTTGGCAGAAAGGACGCTTTCGTTCCATGGAACGGGGAAAGTACAGTTTGGATGGAACATCATTTGTATGTGTGTGACAAAAATAGCGAAGAGTTAAGAAGACATATAGCGTTTCGGGATTACCTTCGTGAACATGCCGATGTTGCTATTGAATATGGTCGTCTAAAGGGAAAGTTAGTAAGAGAGTCGAAAAATCGAGTGAGCTATAGTGAAGGTAAGACGGCATTTATTACAAATATATTAGAAAAAATAAACTAAGGCGGCATGGAATACATGCTGCCTATTCTTTTTTAATTGAAAGCTGCCACTATAAAATAATGACAAACTGTCCCTGTTGATTGCTGCGATTACTAAATATAATAGGAAATAAAAAAGAAAATATTGGAAAAGAGGGAGCTTATGTACATACCAAAATATTTCGCAATACAAGATGAAGAGATGAAGTACGAAATAATGGAACAAAGTAGCTTTGCGACATTATTTTCTCAACATAACGGGGAACCATATGCAACGCATTTGCCGTTGTTATTAAATAGGGAGACCCTAACTTTACATGGCCATTTCGCACGTCCGAATGAACAGTGGAAAGATAGTGGGAATCAACAAGTACTCGCTATATTCCAAGGGCCACACAGTTACATATCGCCGTCATGGTATGAAACAAACAATGCAGTGCCAACATGGAATTACGTTGCAGTACATGTATACGGTGAATTAGAAATTGTTGAAGGTGAACAGGAATTATTAAATTCTCTTCAAGATTTAGTACATACATATGAAGAGCCACAGAGTACCTACTCTCTAAATGAGGTAGATTCGAATTATATGGCAGGATTAAGTAAAGGGATAGTTGGTTTTAAAATTAAGATTAGTAAAATAGAAGGAAAAGCGAAGTTAAGTCAAAATCATTCTGTAGAGAGACGGAATTTAGTTGTGGAGGAACTTGAGAAAGTTGGTAGTGAGGGGAGTAAAGCAATCGCGGATTTAATGAAAGAAACAAAATGAGTTTTGTGAAATAGAGGTAATTTGCTAATTTTGTAGAAAATATATTTTTACTTAAAAGAAAATGCCTCCGTAGCTCTAGAAGGGAAGAGCGCCGGAAAACATGTCGCACCGGGTCGCAAGGCGAAGGTTTCAGAAGCGCCGAAAAGCAAATAAGCTGAGACAGGTGGAATTCCTGTCGGTGAAATTTCGTAGGGAAGCGTGTTCCCCTTAGCCTATGCCTTACGAAAGGAGTACGGGTTCGAATCCCATCGGAGGCATATGGAAAGCCCTGTATGAAGAAATATTCGATTATATTAACTAAATAAGTGCAATTAAAAAAGACCTTCTAAATTGAAGGTCTTTCGTTTTTTAAAGTGCTTTTTCAGCTGTTGTTGAGCTGTAGTCTTTACTTGCGTCAACAGATTGAACAAAGTCAGGCCTTTGTGGTGAAGGGAAATCTGCATGACTTGCTTGATATGTAAACGAACTATTTACCCCAATAGACACAATTCCGATAACAGATAATCCTAATAAGATGGAACCAATTTTTCTTATCATTTTAATGCCCCTTTCTCAAACGTTTTTTCTTTTGCTTGTAACGCTTTATGAAAATACTCGCTTGCTTTTATATGATTATTTTCATCGTAAAGTTTAACGGCTAACTTTTCTGAATATTCCTGAGTGTAGTTATATAAAGATTCTTTGTCGAAATACGCAATTCCTTCAAGAATAATTTTTTCTAAGTCTTCAGTTGACTCGTTATTGTTAAGGGACTCTAAAATTTTAAAGTGAAGCATATATTCTTCATTGTTAAGTTCTGTACAAATTTTTAATCCTTTTTTTATAAGTTCTGAAGCGATATTTATTTCACCAAGTTTAGAATGTTCCCTAGCTTGTAAGAAAATTGCTTTGAAATGGGTAGGCATTTTTGTCGTTACTTCAGATAGATGGCGAATAGCCAGTGTTGATAGGTTTTGATTGGCATATAGCCAGCCTAAATTATTACGAACTCTTAAAAGTAAAGATTCTTCATTTTGTTTTTGTAAAATATTGATTGCGGAGTTGTAGTGTTCTTCAGCTTGCTCGTATTGTCTTAATTGTACACATGATGCACCTATAACGCTTTCACATGAAGCGACATTTTTTTCATAATCTCTATACATGAAAAATATTTCTCGAGCTTTATTAGCATATTGAATTGCTTCAATAGGTTTATAAAAATGTTGATTAAAGATAGCGAATCGGTAATTATATTCTGCTTCCTCTAGTTTATCTGAAACATTAACTAATAGCTTTTCAGCTTTTTCATAATGTTCACTTGCTAAATTATAATTTGTTGTTAAAGTAGCATGAATCGCTTTAAATAAATGATAGTAGTAAGAAAGTTGGTGATTAGGTGAAATCGCGTAAGAATCTATTTTATTGAAACTGTCTTTTGTGATGCTTAAACCATCAGTTAAAACTTTGAAACGAAAATTTAGTAGAGAATAGTATAACGCTAAGTTTTCATCTTCCTCAAAGTTTAGTTCCTTTTCCTCAATTTCATGCTTTAAGTTTGTCGCCTGGGACACATCTTGTTTAAGCATAGCTAAATACCAATCATTAAATAATTTCGTAATTTGTTCATTACCTTGTAGTTGAACGTTCATGAAATCCCCTCGCTTTTTGAATATTCTTATAAAATATATTATCAAAAATAACAATATTTAGAAATGTAATTTTTATTTCTCAATATTTGTTTAACAAGCTCATGAGTAAGTCTATTGGAATAGTTAGGTTTTTGTTTTGGAGAAAAGAAAAGGAATCGGGGGAAGTGCATTTTAAAGTTCTAGTTGAGAGGCGAGAGTATAAAAAAGGTGTGCTCACACAATTTGTATGAACACACCTTTTTACATATTAAACAATCAAGTCCCACAAAAAGTACGATAAGGACGATTCGTCGGTGCAGGTGGAACACAGTATTCTTCTTGATCTGTAGCATACGCATAAGGATTTGATAGAGCTTCAAGAAGTTTTTCCATTACGCTATAGTCGCCATTTGCCACAGCTGCTTCTAGCGCTTCTTCTACGCGATGGTTTCTTGGGATGATGGATGGGTTATTATTTTTCATCATTTCGTAGGCGTTTTCTTTCGCTTCTTCTTGTCTTTCTAATCGAGATTGCCACAGTTTGTACCATTCTTTAAATTCAGGACTTTCAAATAGAGCTGTATTTTCTATAGTATCAAGAGTTAATGAACGAAATGTATTTGTGTAATCTGCTTTAAATTTCTCCATCATTTTTAAAAGTTGCTCAATAAGTGATTGATCTTGTTCCTCACTGCTAAATAGTCCTAATTTCTTTTTCATTCCAATGAACCACAGGTTTTCATATTGTACGCTAAATTTTGAAATTTCGTCTTGAGCAATTTTTAATGCTTCTTCTTCATCTTCATGCAGAATTGGTATTAAAGATTCTGCTAGTCGCGCCAGGTCCCATGCGGCCATATATGGTTGATTTCCATATGCGTAGCGACCTTGTGTATCAATAGAGCTAAATACAGTTCCTTGGTCGAAATTGTCCATAAATGCACAAGGGCCGTAATCAATCGTTTCTCCACTAATCGTTATATTGTCAGTGTTCATTACGCCATGGATAAATCCAACAAGTTGCCATTTAGCGATGAGACTTGCTTGTTTCTTTATGACTTCTTGTAGTAATGCAGTATATCGATTTTCATGTGCTTCAATTTCTGGATAATGCCTTTTTATCGTATAGTCAGCTAGCGATTTAAGGTCATCGATGGAACCTCGAGCAGCAGCATATTGAAATGTGCCGACACGTATATGACTGCTAGCGACTCTAGTTAAAATTGCTCCAGGTAACTTTGTTTCCCGATATGTTGGCTCGCCTGTTGTGACAACTGCTAAACTGCGAGTAGTTGGAATATCAAGTGCATACATTGCTTCACTAATAATATACTCACGTAGCATCGGACCGAGTGCAGCACGACCATCACCACGGCGTGAATACGGAGTAGGGCCAGAACCTTTCAGTTGAATATCAAAACGTTTACCTGAAGGAGTAATTTGTTCACCTATTAAAAGCGCGCGACCATCGCCTAACATATTAAAATGTCCAAATTGATGACCTGCATACGCTTGTGCTAATGGATGAGCTCCTTCTGGGAGTGCATTACCAGCGAAAATAGCAATTTCAACTTCTTTTTTCAATTCTTCAGGATTAAAGCCAAGAGATATTGCTAGCAAATGATTTAGTTTAACTAGCTCCGGTGAACTTACTGGAGTAGGGGGGATTTCTGTATAAAATGTTTGTGGTAAAGTTGTATAACTATTATCTAAATTCCAACCAGCTTCATTATTTTTAGTCATTTTATCTCCTCCTTGTTTATTTTTTTATAATGTATTTGTACGTATGTATTCTTTGTAAAATTAGCTAAAAGTATAATATGATATTTCCCCTTAAAATCTATTGTAAGGACTTCAGTGTGCTATGTCTATTTAACAGCAAATATAAAAACTCCATTTAAAAAAATGGAGTTTTTATTACTACTTAATTTTTACGATTATTTTTCCTTTTGCTCTTCCAGCCTCTGAATATTCCATTGCTTTTTGAGTATCTTCAAAAGGGAAAACTCGGTCGATTACCGGTTTGATTTTTCCAGCTTCAATATAGTTTGCGATAGTACGTAATTGATCCCCACTTGGCTTCATAAATAAAAATGAATATTGCGCATTATGCTTTTTTTCAAGTGCAGTAAGTTTTTTGCTTGCTAATGAAAATAAGAGTGTTTTAAAAAATCCGGAACCAAATTCTTTACCGAAACGAGCATTTGGCATTCCTGAAACAGAAACAATGTTGCCGCCGCTTTTTATAATATTGAATGATTTTTCAAGTGTTGTACCGCCGATTGTATCAAATACTGCATCATAATCTTTTAGTATTTCTTCAAATTTTTCTGTTTTGTAATTGATAATCTCATCTGCGCCAAGAGACTTTACTAAATCAGAACCAGCTTCACTAGCAGTTGTTGTAACGGTAGCGCCCATTATTTTTGCTAACTGAATTGCGAAAGTACCAACACCACCAGACCCAGCGTGAATTAAAATCTTTTGTCCTTTTTGTAAGTGCATAATGTCATGTAGTGCTTGATAGGATGTTAAGCCAACGAGTGGAATCGACGCGGCTTCCTCAAAACTTAAATTTTTTGGTTTTAAAGCTATATCATCCTCATGAATGGCTATATATTCCGCGAAAGTACCGATCTTATTTTTTCTTGGGCGTGCATATATTTCATCGCCGACTTTAAAACGAGTTACTTTTGATCCAACTTTTACGATGACACCAGAAAAGTCATTACCAAGGATTAGGGGCATTTCATATTTAAGTAACATCTTTACTTTTCCATCACGTATTTTAAAGTCAATTGGGTTAATACTAGCTGCATGAATTTCTGCGAGCACTTCATGTTCATTTATTTCAGGAGTAGGTACTTCTGCCATACGCATTGGAACTTTCCCGTATTTATCAATTATCATTGCTTTCATTTCTTATACCTCCAAATTTCAATAAAGTGAAACTTTAATCAGTGGGGGTTTTCTTCATCCCCCACTGATTATTAGTTGAACCAATCGGACTTTTATGGGCAGTTGATCCCCTACCTAACTTCTTTGCTTTCGCTGAATTTTGAGGCGGGGGTCTTACTGCCCATTAAAGCGGGATAAAAGTTGTGCAATAGCTTTTCAATATCTAATACAAGATTTTTTAATACACCTAATTTTGTACGTATATCAATATAATAAAAGTTTTTTGTACCTTCTTTTCGCATTAAAATAATACCGGCTTCTCGTAAAATTCTAAGGTGATGTGATACCGCTGGTCGAGAAAGGTGTGTTTGTTTCGTAATTTCTCCTACACGTAATCCGGTTTGACATTCCGTTTCCATGAGAACTAACAAAATAGCTTGACGTGTTTCATCGCCAATTGCCAATAATACTTTTTGAGAATCAATAAAATCTTTTTTTATAACATTTAATTGTTCTTGTTTATTCATTTCAATCACTTTACCTCCTGGTAATTAGTCGAAAGGTTTAAGATGATGAACCATTACATCGATACGGTAATGCTACATGATTGTTGTATGAGCTGCAATATTGGGAAAGAAAATCGAGACGAATGAAATTATATGTGTTGAAAATGAGAGGGAATAGAAAAGAATTTCATAATATATTGTTTACAGAAGATAAAGGATGAGGGTTTTATAAAAAATAAGCGGTCGTAACCCTGTATAACTTATAGGGTACGACCGCTTATCATGTTGGTGTCTACTAAAGTGAGTTGTTTCGTTTTACTCTTTCATACATGCATAATGCAAGCAGATTATAGATGTATGAAAAAATAAAAGTAATTTGGGGCGTAATCTATCTATATGATAATTCAAAATGAAATATAAGTCTATATCTTTGTTGTTTTTTTGATTATATTTATATCACTGAGCTCAGAACAATGATGGGAGGATAAATATATGAAATCGAATTACGTACCAGTTTTAATTATTGGAGGAGGATTATCAGGGTTAGCATCTGCGCTATTCCTTGCAAAACATAACGTTGATTATTTATTGGTTGAAAGGCACCCGTCTACTGCAATTCATCCAAAAGCAGGTGGAATCACTTTTCGTACGATGGAGTTATTTCGAGAATTAGGTTTAGAACAAAGAATTAGATTGGCGGGTAAAGCATTAGAAAATTGCCGAGGAAGAATAGCAGTTCATACGATAGCTGAGGCGAATAAGGAAGAATTGGCAAAAATGCGGGCGACTCAGTATGGAAATGATGAGAAGTTACTTCAAAAAATAGAAGAGATTAGTCCATCAAAACAAACGGCTTGTTATCAAATTATTTTAGAAGAGATGATGTTACAAGAAGCGAGGTCATTAGATGGAGAATTATCTTTTTATCATGAATTGGTTTCTTATGAACAAAATGAGCACGGAGTAATCGCAACGATTCGGAATCGTGAAACGGAAGAAGAAAGTATTATTCATTGTGACTATGTAATTGCAGCAGATGGAGCGAAAAGTAAAATACGTGAGCAGCTAGGGATAAGTACTGAGGGACGAGGTACAATCGGTGGCTATTATATGAATATTTATTTTGAAGTGGATTTAAGTGAGTTTATACAAGGAGATGCATTGGGTTTTACTATGGTACTTCATCCAGAAGTTCTTGGTGCGCTTATTCCAGTTGATAACGAAAGAAGATGGATTTATCATGTATCCTACGATCCATTAAAAGGAGAGGGACCAGAGGATTTCACTATAGAACGCTGTAAACAAATTATTCAAACCGCAATTGGAAGCACAAATGTTGAGCCAGAAATAGTAAGTGTTTTACCGTGGGAAGCGACAGAAAGTACTGCTACAAAATTTCAAGATAATCGCATTTTTTTAGTTGGTGATTCAGCACATATTATGCCCCCAACTGGAGGATTCGGTTCAAATACAGGAATACAAGATGCGCATAACTTAGCTTGGAAATTAGCAGCTGTTATAAAAGGGAAAGTAAATCCAAAATTGTTAGAAACATATCATAAAGAGAGATATCCTGTTGCAAAATTAACGACAGAGTATGCGAGTAGTTTATTGTTCCGTGCTGCAAGTAGAGAGGAAGGCAGTTTGAATAATATGGATGGATTAACTGTAACTGTTGGGTATCACTATTGTTCAGAGGCGATAGTAGATGACTCAGCTACTCCACATAGAATGGATATCGTAGAGTTGAACGGAAGACCTGGAACGCGAGCACCACACTTTTGTGGAACGTATGATGGAAAGGAAATTTCTATACTTGATTTATTAGGAAATGATTTTGTGTTACTTATTGGAGCAGAAAATCACGCTTGGGCCGAGTGTGCACAAGATGTTTCATCTGAATTAGGAATAAATATAAAAGTGTATCGAGTAGGTTTAACCGGAGACTTTATTGCTCAAGAAAATGTTTTTCGTGAATTATATGGGATAGAGAATGAAGGAGTTGTACTAATTAGACCAGATGGATTTATTGGATGGCGTTCGGAAAAAGCGGTGGTAAATCCAGCTGTAATGCTGGAGGAGGTAATGAATAAATTATTATGTGATTTTTAAGTAACTGCGGAAGTATTGTCTTATATGCTTCATTTTACTGAAAAAATAATATTCACAAATTTTAATAGGTTTGGTATGATTAATTTCGACAAGTTAATCGAGGCCGGAGATATTTGAGATAAGCCATATATTTATTTAGGGATACAGAAGTGTCCTCTAAATAAATTATGGCTTTTTTTATTGATGAACTGTAATCAATAAGGAGTTACATGTGAATAGGAGGGATATGGAAAATAAATAGTATAGTAATAACATAGGGGAATTATATTTGTAAGATTGGAATTTTCATATAAGCTTATAAAAATAATGAAAGTATATCTTCTATTTCGTGTAAATCTCATTAACTTGTTGAAATTTGCAACGTAGGAAGGGTTAGAAGGATGAGAAAAATTATTAGCGTGTTCGTTATTTTCTTTATGACGGGAAGTATCTTTGCTGGGGGAGCTGTTCATACAAAAGCAGAAGGGAAGCATGAATGGAATACGAATAAGTTTTTAAACATTGCACATCGCGGAGCAAGTGGACATGCACCTGAGCATACTTTTGCTTCTTATGATTTAGTGAAAAAAATGAAAGCGGATTATTTGGAGTTAGATATTCAATTAACTAAGGATGGCCAATTAATCGCAATGCATGATACAGCAGTTGACCGCACTACAAATGGTACAGGGGAAGTACGAGATAAAACATTAAGTGAAATAAAGAGCTTAGATGCAGGATCTTGGTTCAATAAAGCTTATCCAGAAAAAGCTAAGCAAGAGTATGTTGGACAAAAGATTCCGACTCTTGAAGAAATCTTCCAAAAGTACGGAAGAAGCATGAAGTATTACATTGAAACAAAATCACCAGATGTGTATCCAGGAATGGAAGAGAAATTGTTAGCGTTGTTAAATAAATATAATTTAGTAGGTCAAAACATGTCTTCTAGCCGTGTTATGATTCAATCATTTAGTAAAGATAGTTTAACAAAGATTCATAGTATGAATAAAAATATTCCGTTAGTTCAACTGCTTTGGTATTATCCAAATGAAAATAATGAGATTGTTGAATGGTCTGGTATTACACATGAACCGAAAAGTGTAACGAATGATGATTTTCAAGAAATTAAAAAGTATGCAGTTGGTATTGGGCCAAACTTACGCAATGATAACGGAGAACTAATTATTGATGAGTCATATATGAAAATGGCAAGGAAGAATGGACTGTTAATTCACCCGTATACAATTAATGAGAAACCAGATATGAGATTGTTAATTAAATGGGGTGCTACAGGAATGTTTACAAATTACCCTGATCGATTACATAGTGTGTTAAACGAAAAATAAATAGGAGAAAAGGTATACCGACGTTTTGGTATACCTTTTTCTATTATGCTAGATGATAGTAGTAGGATACATATTCCTCTAAGCCTTGAACTTCTTTTTCAGGAGGCTCAATGCCGCCTTTTCTACCATAGCAAATATTTCTCAAGTATTCTTCAAAAATCATAGAGCGACTCTTTTCATTTTCCATCCAGTTATATCTATTCATTATAAACTCACCATCGAAACTTGTATCAAATGTATATGGGATACAAGTAATAGTTTTAGGTAGATGTTTTTTTAATACTCTAAATTGCCGACCAGCTCCTAAACTTTTGCATACAAATAGTAGCCGATTAATTTTTGTGAAATCAAAAATCTTTTTCGCTTCAATTACATTAGCGATTGAATGGAGGGAGTTTGTCTCGAATAGGATAGCGTCTTTTGGTATGCCGTGTTCCATTAATTTATGTACAATTACTTCTGCTTCTGACAAATCCCCGTAATTCCAGCTCGGATGTTTCATGCCATGCAAACTAGTACCACTTGTAACGATAATTTTATTTCCTAAACCCTGTCGATAGGCTTCTAGAGGAGCTTGCCAATTGCCAGGGTGAGAACCGCCGAAAACGAAAATAACATCACATTTTTGTGGTGTTATTTCTTTTAGAAAAGTGATTTCTGTAATTTGATCGATTTGTTTTTTCGTAAGAGTAGGGACATCAGGATATTTAGGGATTACCATTTGAAAACCTCCAATAAAGTAAAATAATAAATTCATTATATAGCGATTTTGTTAGGTGAAAAAAGGGAAGCTTTTCATTTGAAGGTACCCCTTTTAAGTTAATTCTCCAACAAACCAAATTTCTTTTTTATAGCATTCACCTTCATCATAAATGATCTCTTGGAAGTGCAAGGTTTGAAAGGGAGGATAAATTGAAATTCCCCATGTCTTCCAAAAATCAGATTTATTTGAAAGAGGAATCCATTTTTGAAATTTACTATTTCTATTAAAGAAATTATGAAAGTAGTCTTCATTTTTAAATATAATTATTTGTGAATCCCACAAACTTTCTATAGAAATCAAAACAACAACTCGATATGTATGTGTATCGCTCGGTTTTATTTTTATTAAATGGTTTGCTTGATTTAATAGAGTTTGTATACATAATCGTTTTACTTTTTTAGGTGTTTTACACGAATTGATAAAAGCTTGGGAAACTGGTAAAGGCATATACCAATATTCATCGTTATAGAAAGCAGAAGGGAACGTTTTTGTATGTTCTTCAATTCGCTTTATCATCGTGTTTGTTTTACGCTTCATCCCACGTATTTTCTTTTCACGCATTGTTAAATCATCTCCATAAATTTTTGTAATGCAGCTGAGTGATATATATCTTTTCTAGTAATAAAAGTAGTAGGAACCTTTTTGAATCTATTTGGTAAAGGGTTGAATGATAAGTTATGTGCATGACCATTTAAAATAGATTTCATCATAATTGCTACGCCCATATTTAATTTTACACAGGCGAGTATTGCTTCAATTGTTCCGAACTCTAATATTCGTTTAGGCGAGATGCCTTCTTCTTGAAGCCAGTCTTCTAATAAACTTCTATAATAGCAACCTTGACTAAAAGCGAGTAAATTCATATCTTCTATGTCTGTAAGAGAGGGTAAAGGTTTTTTACTAATGAGAACTAATTCTTCTTCACGAAATACACTTGTATGAAGTTCAGCGTGCTGAGTAGAGCCAGCTATAAACGCTCCGTCTAATTTTCTTTCTAACACTAGCCTAATTAGTTGTTCGGTCGTATTTGTTTCTAAAATCAATTCGACTTTTGGGTGTTTCTCATAGTAGGCCGTTAATATAGAGGGAAGCCTTACCGCAGTTGTAGATTCTGTACATCCGATTTTCAACGTGCCCTTTGGCTCAGTTCCATTACTTTGAACCGCTTTTATAGATTGATCCATTAAGTGGATAATTTGTTTAGCGTATGTTAATAAAATCTCACCGTTAGAAGTTAAAGTTACACCTTTTCCGTTACGGTAAAATAAAGGCACACCTAATTCATTTTCTAGTTGTTTCATACGCATTGTTACGCCTGATTGTACATAGTTCAAATTTTTAGCTGCGTGAGAAATATTATTTTCCTTCGCAACTTCGTAAAATACAGTTAAATCTTTTATGTCCACGTTTCATTCCTCCGAAAAGGTATCAATTTTTTTGATGGATTATATGATGAATATTTATTTTATATGATATCAGAACTTTCATACAATGGAAGGGGGTGGAGGGATGATTGTGTTAATCGAAGAAAGGATGAAAAGTACTTATAAGTGGATGATGTTAATTGTTGCGACGATTGCTCAAACAACAGCGACGCTTATAACGTATGGTGTTGGAGTTTTGGCGTTATTTTGGAAAGAAGAATATGCGCTTACGAATATGGAGAGTGGATTGTTAGTAAGTTTTGTAAATGTTGGACCATTATTTTGTATGCTTTTTGTTGGGCGGCTACTTGATCAATATGATGAAAAGTTGTTAATTTCTATAAGTTCATTTTTGCTAGGAGGTTCGCTTTTACTAACTAATATAGTAAATGGATTTAATGGACTGTTATTTGTACTTTTATTAGTAGGAATGTTTTATAGTGTTTCCCAGCCAGGAGGAAGTAAAGTGATTTTAAAATGGTTTCCAAAAGAAAATCGTGGATTAGCGATGGGAATAAGGCAAGCTGGTATACCGATTGGTGGCGCGTTAGCGGGAGTTTTAATCCCGTTTCTTACAATACAATATAATGTGACTTATGCGATAAATAGTATGGCATGCATTTGTATAATTGGAGGTTTATTATTTTTTATGTTTTATAAAGAGCCATATGTCCAAGAGGATGTAAGGAAAGAATATATTAAAAATTCTTTATGGATGCAGCTAAAAGTAGTGATATGTAAAAAAGAGTTGTATCCAATTTATATAACAGGTATTTGCATGATTTCATTACAAATGGTGTTAGTTGGACACTTTATGAAATTTTTAGTAAGGGAACAATCCATTACATCTATTGTAGCCGGAACAGTATTTTCAGTTATGTTCTTTTCTGGAATGATTGGCCGTGTTGCATTAGCAGCTATTAGTGATGTGTTTTATAAGGGGAATCGGCGCATACCTTTATTTATAACTGTCTGTGCTTCTATCGGTTTGATTCTATTGTTAGTAATGAGCATACATACAGTAACGAGTGGAGTATTGTATGGTGTCAGCGCATTGTTAGGCTTCTTTTCAATTGGTTGGTTTAGTCTTTTTATCGTCGAAGTTGCTGAATTGGCAAGTGAAGAATCTGTTGGAATAACAGTTAGTTTGGCGCTGACATTCAATCAAATTGCTATTATTGTTGCACCTGTTTTATTTGGTTATATTGTCGATGAGA
Organism: Bacillus sp. MMSF_3353; assembly: GCF_030733445.1. NCBI lineage: Bacteria > Bacillati > Bacillota > Bacilli > Caryophanales > Bacillaceae > Bacillus > Bacillus sp. MMSF_3353. Next base: position 308,708 of record NZ_JASHJA010000004.1, on the reverse strand, counting down.
AAGGGTATACGTGTGCGTGGTTGTGTATAGTGGTATTACTAAGTATTTCGGCAGTGAGTTTATATAGTAAAAGCAAAAAATAAAAGAAAGTTAGTAATGTAAATTTTATATGAAGAAATTCTAAAGAAATGCCGAATGTGCGACATTTCTATTTTATATGTTGTATAATCAAAAAATAAATGAGATTCGTTTTCAATGACGTTCATTGCCTCTTTTGAAATTACCTGTTACTTTAGCCATAATGAGTTGTTTTTCTGTATCGTTATGTTATGTGCATGATTTATTTTGTTTAAAAATTTTTCAGCATCATTTCCTTTTAATATTTTAATTTATTTTCCGTAATATTCAATTAAAACTATGTTATTTTTTGTTACTCTGTAATGGAACATCATATCATTTAAACGATTGTGTTTATCGGTATTTTTCATCGTAACAACTCCATTTCTTATTATGTGTAACAAATGTTACATAAGCTGTTGAAATTATAGTAGGGTGTATCCGATTGTAAGGTGGAAATTTTGCAAGAAAGAAATACAATAGAGAGTAGCCAAAAACTGAATATGAGAAAAAGGAATCTAGTTTAAATAGGTGAATAATAGATAGATAATATTATGAAATATTCGAAAATTAAAAGATATAGAATAGAATGGATGCGCGTTAAGTGAAACTAGATAAAAGAGGGTTCCTATTATGCTAAAGAAATGGTTAATTGTTTTCTTTATTTTTGCTATTTTTTGTGGGAGTGTCGTTGCACTAATACATGTAAATAAAGGAAAGAAATATGATATAAAGGCATTTTCTAATGTAAATAGTAAGCAAAAGGACGGTATGCAAGAAGTTGATGCAAATGAAAAAAAGCGCTATGAAGTTGTAGCTGGAAAACTAGATCAATATTTAAAAGATAAAGGATTTAATGGGAGTGTTCTTGTAGCTAGTAAAGATCATGTAATTTTACGAAAAGGTTATGGATATGCGAATGTGAAAGATAAAGTAGTAACAACGCCAAGAACGAAATATCGCATTGGTTCTATTACGAAAACAGTCGTTGCAATATCTATTATGCAGCTAAAAGAAAAAGGGAAATTAAATATTGAAGACAATGTAAATAAGTATATTCCATCATTTCCGGCAGATAAAAACATTACGTTACGAAATTTGTTAACACATACGTCTGGGTTGCCAGATCAGGGACAAGGTAGGGTTGATGCGGCGTCACGATTAAAGTTAGTAACGTGGATTGGTGCACAAAAATTGCAATTTCCTGCAGGGACTGGGTGGAAATATACAGATTATAATTATATGGTGCTTGCGTATATTGTAGAAAAGATATCGAATAAACCGCTCGCTGAATATGTGAAAGAAAATATTTTTACGTCTGTTGAAATGCATGAATCTGGAATGGGTGCAACTCTCCCTGAAGATATTTTTTTAGCAGAAGGTTATACGAAAAAAGATAACGAGTTAATAGCTGCGCCTCGGTTAAAAATGAATTGGCTGTATGGGTGTGGTGAAATGTATACGACTGTTGAAGATATGAAAAGATTAGATGAGGCTATTATGGATGGAAAGTTGATTTCTAAACAAAGTGTATCAGATATGTTTACTGCATCATCTGTAAGAAAATATGGGTTTAGTTTCTATACTAATCCAGATTATTATCATAATCATGGTGTATTAGCAGGTTGGAATACATTTAATAATTTTAACCGGGATAAACGAACGTTTGTAATATTATTCTCTAACGTACAAAATGGTATGAATGATTCATTTAATCAGGAGTTTAGGAAAATGGCGAATGATTTAATAGAAGGAAAATAATAATTTTAAAAGTCGGTATTGATATGTAATAATCAATACCGATTTTTTTTATTTCGTAAAGTTCAGCGTGCTAAATAAGTAGGTAAGGAAGGTAGTTGAATAAATACATATAGTTAGTTAAATGATATGAATGCAAAGAGAAATTGGTAATTTTTACATTGAAGAAAAAGCTTGAGATTCACACTATGTGAAGCTTTATATTATTGGAGATAGGAACAGGAGGTTGAAAAAATGAAAAAAGTAGTAAAGTTTTGTTTAATAAGTGTATTATCCGCAACGATTATTAGTGGTTGTTCTTTTGAAGGTGGTAATGAAAATTCAAAAGGGAAAGAGAGTGAAAAAGTAGAGGTACAGAAAAAGGTTGGAAAATATACGATGCCAGATGAAAAAGATAAGCATGAAGGTACATGGTTGCAATGGCCTCATGAATACACATATGGTCAAGAATATAAGCAGGAAGTTGAACCGATTTGGGTTAAGATGGCAAGCGCTTTAACTGAGGGTGAAAAAGTTCATATTGTTGCATACGATGAGGAAGAGAAAGAGCGCATCAATAATCTTTTAATAGATAAAGGACTGAATATAGATAAAATTGATTTCTTTATCGCTCCTACTGATGATGTATGGGCAAGAGATAGTGGACCGATTTTTGTTTATGACAATAATAAAAATCTCAAAATATTAGATCCGGCATTTAATGGTTGGGGAAAGAAAACACCTTATAAAAATGATGCTCGTATACGTGAAAATGTTAGTAAACAATTAGGGGTTGAAAGGATTGATTGGGGGAACTTTGTCCTTGAAGGCGGCGCAATTGAATTAGACAGTAATGGGACTGCTTTATTAACTCGAAGTGCAGTAACAAATAAAAATAGAAATCCAAATTTATCAGAAAAGGAAATTGAAAAATATATAAGTGACCTAGGAGTATCAAACTTTATTTGGTTAGATGGAGTACCTAATTTAGATATTACTGATTTTCATATCGATGGATTTGCTAAATTCCATGGTAAATCTACCATTGTAACGATGAAAGAAGATGACCTAGCCGAATGGGGGTTGTCAAACAAGGATATGGATACATTGTTAGATGCAAAAAATGCTTCAGGACAGAAGTATAAGTATGAATACTTACCCCTTAGTAAAGATAAAGTTACTTTAGAAAATGGAAAAGCTCTCGATTATAAAGGCTCGTATATCAATTATTATATTGGGAATGCTGTGGTATTGGTTCCTAATTATAATGATCCGAATGATAAAATCGCAAACGATACGATTCAGAAGTTATATCCAGATCGTAAAGTAGTTGGTATTGATGTGAGAGAGCTTTATAAAAATGGCGGCATGATTCATTGTGTTACACAGCAACAACCGATTCAATTGAAATAATCGATTGAAATTCAGCAACCTACCGACAAAATAGGTACATTGTTACCTTTATCTATTTTGTCATGTTTTATTTTTCGCAAAAAGGAGCAAGGGCATTGAAAGGAATAATATTAACTAGTTTCATACTGATAGGGCTTATGATTCTATTATTAAATTTCATACTTTCATATAAATTTTTATTATTGTATTTTAAAACCCTGTCAAGAGTCAATTTTTCGCTCAACCACGGCTATATATTTTTTATATAAATATATAATATTTCTCCGTGCTATAATCCATTCATGAAATGTGCACGTTTCGAACATTGTTATGAAAAGAGAAATAGTTGGCATAGTGAAATTAGTTATTCAACCATTATTAAAAAGCGAGGTAAATAATATGGAACAAAAACATAATGGAATTATTTTTACTGCAATACCAGATAAATCAAATGCATATTATCGTCCATTTTATGAAGACCTGATTTATTTTAATGAATACTTAAATGAAAATAAATCATTTACTGATCAACTTGTTTCTTTATCCATTGAAGAGCAAGACTTTCATACAAGCTTTTTTGAGTATGATGATATTTGGCTAAGAGATGTTGCACCAGTTGTTACAAATCATTTAGTTAAATTTAAATATCAACCAAATTACTTACCGAAAGATCAATGGAGATATTTAGATCAACAATTTAATAAATGGTTAAAAAAGAACGATTTTGAATATGGGAAGTCTCCATTGATATTAGACGGTGGAAATCTTATTTGGAATAAAAAAGATACTGTTATAGTAACGGAACGCATATTTGATGATAATGATGATTGGACGGAAGAAGAAATTATAGAGCAACTGGAATGGGATTTGGATGTGAGCCGAGTTATTATTATTCCTGCTGAAGAAGGGGACGTACTTGCACATGCAGACGGAATGGTTAAATTTATTGATGAACATACGATGTTTATTAGTGATTTTTTAGGGGATCATGAATTTAGATATAATGTTCAAGAAATTATTCAAGAGCAAATGCCAGAAGCTAAATTTATAGTTGTTCCATCGTCATATACAGAAAAGGGACAATATGATGAAGAAATAGCATCGGCAAAAGGGTTGTATATAAATATGTTAGAAACATGTGATACGATTTATGTTCCTAAGTTTGGATTAGCTAAAGATAGGGAAGTTTTACAATATATTCAACAGCATACGGAGAAACAAGCTATTCAAATTCATGTAGGAGAAATATCGACAATGGGAGGCGCAATAAATTGTTTAACGTGGTATTGCCCTCGTCATTTATTACCTTCAAAAATGAGGAGATTGAAAAATCAGAATGAAGATTTTTCAGTTAAGAAGATTTTTGATTGGTTTTAAAATAAGCTTATAAGAAAATGTATTCAAGGGGTAAGTATATGTATACAATTACTGAGTTTTCACGGATTTGTAAAATGAGTACACGGATGCTAAGGCATTATGACAAAGAGGATATATTAAAACCAGCATATGTGAACCCGGAAAATGGGTATAGATATTATGAGCAAGGACAGTTAGAAATAGCGTTGAAAATAAAAAAGTTAAGAGAGTATAAGTTCCCTCTACCAAAAATTAAAATCATTTTGCAGTCATCAGATCAAGACTCGTTTGTGAAACATATGCAAGCACAAATTATAGAGTTGTCTCACGAAGTGAAGCAAAATTTACAGGTTATTTCAGAAATGAATGAAATGGTAAATGTGAATAATGGCCTGCATATTGCTCGCCATAGAAGTTACGATATATTAATTGGAATGAGAAATGAAATAACAGTAATTGCTCAAAGACTGCAAATAAATATAGATGATATGGATGATTATTTTTATGACTTATATGAAAAAGTACAAAAGCATAACTTATCAATAGTTGGTTCGCCCTCTACGGTCTTTTATGATGAAGAGTATATTCCAAATGAAAGTGATGTTGAATTAAGGATTCCGGTCATGCATGGGAACAATAAAGATGTAGTACAAGAATATGAAATAAAAAAATTAAATCCACATCAAGTCGTTACTACTATGCATTATGGAAGTTATGACTATATAGGCTACGCTTATATTGCGTTAGAAAAATGGATTGAAAGAAATAGTTATGTAATAGAGGGGTCACCATATGAGGTTTACATTAAGGGACCTGAATGTGATTGTTTAGTAGAGGAGTATGTGACACAAATTTGTTTTTTAGTTATGAAAATAAGCTGAGAATAAGGATTGACATTAACATTATGTCAATCCTTATTCTATTTATGTAAGTAATTCATCATAATGAAAAGGAGAAAAAATATGAAAAAAACAATCATGATTATTTGTCTGATTCTAAGTATGACATGGGTATCGGCTTGTACTCCTGGAGTAGGAGAAGGTGAGAATGGTAGTTTTGTTTTACCTAAGGAATTGCCCAAAAATGTAGTGTTTAAAAATGGTACCATCTATACTTCAAATGGCAAGCAAGACATTGTAGAGGCTGTAGCCGTTAAAGAAGGGAAAATTACATTTGTTGGTTCAAACAAAGATGTAGAAGAATTTATAAATGAAGATACGAAAGTGGTGGATTTACAAGGACGTTTTATTCTTCCTGGTTTTGTGGACAATCATAATCATATATTTGAGGCGAAATCACCAGCAGCAGGGAATTGTAGTGTTTCACCGGATGCTTCGTTGCAAGAACAACGCTCGTATTTAAAGGCTTGTAAAAAAGATGTGAAAGATGGCGAATGGATAAGTGGAACGGGATTTAGTTTGGAAGAGCTGTTAAAAGATATGGACGAAAAGTCAGAACAACAAACGCCATTACAAGTTCTTGATGAGTTATTTCCTAATAACCCTGTATTAATTATGGAAAGAACTTCTCATTCTGTCTGGGTTAACTCAAAAGCATTGGAAGTAGCGGGAATAAATAAAGAGACGAAAGATCCGCAAGGCGGAAGAATCATCCGGGATCCAGAAACAGGAGAGCCTTTCGGGCTTCTGTATGATACAGCAGGAGATATCGTGATGGAAAAAGCATGGAATTCTCAGCCTAATCTCTTTGAAAAAAATTATGAAGGTTTGCTGGACGGTTTAGATGAGGTTGCGAAGAATGGGATTACTACAGTCGGCGATGGACGTCTTTATTGGAAACGAGGCTGGTTAGATGTTTGGAATAAAGTTAACGATGAGAAAAAGTTAACGTCGCGAGTAGTACTTCGTCCGTGGGTATATCCGAACTTAAATGAAGCAGAACAAATAGAGTATTTCAAAAAGATTAAGCGTGATGATGTATCATCTCGAATGCTTATTAATCAAGTGAAGATGTATAGTGATGGAATTAGCATTAACAGTACAGCTAAAATACTAGAAAAATATAAATTTGAGTGGTTTCAGGGAACGCCGTACGGTTTGAACTATATTCCAGAAGAGAAAATGAAATGGTGGTTGAAGGAACTTAATAAACTTGGTTACGGTGCGCTCATTCATACGATTGGAGATGGCGGGGTAAGAGAGAGTTTAAATGCAATTGAGGCAGCGAAAAAAGAAGGGGCGAATCAGCCTTATACGCTTACGCATGTTGAGATGGTAGAAGATAGTGATATAAATCGTTTTGCTAAGTTAGGTATTAGCGCTGATTTCCAAGTAGGTCATGATTTTGCAGAAGATCCTAAACAAAGCTGGGCAAGTACGTATTTTACAAATCAACAGATGAAACGAATTATGCCGTTAGGACGCATTTGGAAAACAGGAGCAAACGTGTCACTTAGTAGTGATTGGGATGTAAATGAACTAAATCCACTTGTGACGATTTCGAATGCACTAAGTATTGATGAAAAGGGCTTGTCAGATGTATACGCAGCTATTGATGCATATACAATTAAGCCCGCTAAAGCATTAGGTCTTGATAATATTACTGGTTCAATTGAAGTAGGTAAATCAGCCGATATGGTATTACTAAATGAAGATATTACTAAAATGAGTGCCGATAAGATTCCGAATGCGAAAGTTTTAGTGACGGTTTTACAAGGAGAAGTAGTGTATCACAAGGGAAAATAAAGAATCAGTTTATGAAGTAGTTAATATATTTCTGTTGACCTTAACACGATGTCAAAGTTTAGACTGAACTTACATTGATAGAAGGGGTGAACACGTATGACAAAAAGTTTATTTTATATGCCTGCTGAGTGGGAGAAACATGAGGGGACATGGCTCCAATGGCCTCATGATAAAGCTCATAGAGGTGAAGGTTACAGAGCTAAGCTAGATGATATTTGGATAACGATGGCAAAGGAGCTTCATTACGGAGAAATTGTGCATATTGTTGTATATGATGAAGAAGAAAAAGTACATGTCCAATCGAAGTTAATGGAAGCGAAAGTGGATATGGATAAAATTGATTTCTTAGTTCAAGAGACGGATGATGTGTGGGTAAGAGATAATGGACCGATTTTTGTAAAAGATAAGGAAGGCAATCTCTGCTTAACACACTGGATTTTTAATGGGTGGGGTGAGAAATATCCGTATGAAAATGATGCGGGTATTCCGGCGGAAATAAGTGAAATGTATAGCATTCCAAAAGTTAATTCTAGTGTCTGTCTAGAGGGCGGGGGAATAGAGATAAACGGAAATGGAACCTTAATGGCGGCAAAAACTTCTATTATAAATGAAAATCGAAATGCTACACTAAGTCAGGAAGAGATTGAAATAGAGTTAACGAAGCATTTAGGGGTAACGAATTTTATATGGATAAGGGGCATTCGCGGTGAGGATAATTATGATGAAGATACGGATTACCATATTGATGGAGCAGCACGTTTTGTAAATGAAAATACAATTCTTTATGAATATGATCCTTTCGGAGAAAGTGAATCATACCTTTTGGAGGCGTACGAAAAGCATTATCAAGAATTGCGACAAGCAAGAAATATAGATGGAAAGCCATTTCAGCTCATACCAGTACCGGTGACAAGAAAAGTGGTAAAAGAAGCAGACTGTAAGGGCTCATATTTGAATTTCTACATTGGAAATGAAGTTGTATTAGTTCCTATATATGGCGATGAGCATGACAAGTTAGCGCTTCAAATCATGGAAGGGCAGTTTCCTGGAAGAAGAATTGTCGGTATTTATGTAAATGAACTGTTTGCGTATGGTGGCATGAATCACTGTGTGACGCAGCAACAGTTAGCATAAAGTAAGAAAAATGAAAAAAGCATGCAGAGTATATACTCTGCATGCTTTTTATAATGCTGAAAACTCTTCAACAAGTGAGCTAAAACGATTTAGTGCACTTTCAATCGGTTCTGGCGTAGTTAAATCAACTCCAGCTTTCTTCAGTAAGTTTAATGGATAGTCAGAACTTCCGCCTTTAAGGAATTCAATATAATGTTTTTGAGTATTTGGATCGCCGCTCAATAACTTATCAGCAATTTGGATTGCAGAAGCAAAACCAGTTGCGTATTTGTACACGTAAAATGGACGATAGAAATGCGGTATTCTAGCCCAGCCGTATTTTACTTCTTCGTCAAATACGAGGGAGTCGCCATTATACGCTCTAAACAAGTTTTCATAAACTTCGCTAAAGACTTGGGCATTTAATGGTTTACCTTGCTGTGCCATTTCATGTGTGATTTTTTCAAACTCAGCGAACATAATTTGTGTAAAGAAAGTGCCTTTAAATTTGTCGATGAAATGATTTACTAAATGGTTACGTACATTAGCATCTTTTGCTTCTTTTAATAAATGATGAATTAATAGCACTTCATTTACTGTAGAAGCGACTTCTGCAACAAAAATAGTATAGTGTGCAGAAATTCTTGGTTGGTATCCGTGTGAGTAGTGCGTATGCATACCGTGTCCACATTCATGAGTGAGAGTGAAAAGGCTATTTAAATCATCGTGATGATTTAAAAGAATGAAAGGATGAACACCGTATACACCAAAATTATAAGCGCCGGAACGTTTTCCTGGCGTTTCTCTCACGTCAATATAACGTTTATCTTTAAAGCTTTTTAATGTTTCAATATATTCTTCACCTAATGGAGCTAGTGATTCGATCATCATGTCAAACGCTTTGTCATATGGAATGTCTTGTTTTACACCCGCTACTAAATCAACGCTCAAGTCGTACTGGCGTAGTTCATCTACATGTAATTTTTCTTTTCGAAGTTCATTATAAGTATGTAGTGATTGAATGTTTTTTTTCGTCGTATCAATTAAATTTTCATATACTTCTTTCGGAACCATGTCGCCAAATAATGATTTTTCTAAAGCAGATGGATAGTTTCTTAGCTTTGAAACAGTAACATTATTTTTAATAGCAGCAGATAAAGTAGAAGCGATAGAATTTTTTAATTGAACGTATGGTTTGTAATAAGCTTTATAGGCTTCTTTACGTTTCTCACGATTCTCATCTTCTATTAACTTTGCATACATTCCGCGCGTTAAAGTAACTTTTTCTCCTTCATCAGTCGTCACTTCACCAAATAGTATATCTGCATTATTTAACATGCCGTATGTATGTTGTGGGGAGGAAAGTGCTTCGCCCATTTGTGATAAAATCTCTTCTTGGTCTTTATTCAATACGTGTTTTTTATAACGGTATAATTCAAATAAGTCTTCTTTATAATATTGTAAACCTTCTGCTTCTTCTATGTAAGAATGTAATGTGTTTTCATCTACGCTAAGTAAGAATGGGGAAAAGAAAGATTTAGCCGCACTTACTTTCACGTGTAATTGTGATACTTTATCGACAAGAGATTGAGCGTCAGTATCGCGCGTATCAAGATCAGATTGTAATCGTGCATAAGCGAACATTAAAGATATTATGCTAGAAATTTCTTCGCTCTTTGTTAAATAGGCTAATAAACTATTGCCATCGTGAATATGTCCATTAAACTCATGTAATTCTTTCGTTAATACTTCAATTTTATGAAAATCGCTTTCCCAATCTTCAATTGTATGATAAATATCCGTTAAATCCCATTTCTCTTTATCATCTACTTGTAGTCGATCTTTAAGTTCTGTCATAATCATTTCCTTTCTAAATATGTAGTTATATTCCTATATAACTATGAAATACAACAAATTGCAAAAAATCCCTGCTGAAAATTGAAAAGCCTTGCTAAAATGACAAGGCTAAAAAAATTATAATGTAATTCCGAATTTTGAATGTAAAAGATTTTTATATTGCACATCTGTAACGTTTTCTTTCGTTTTTTTACCGTTTTTCGCTATTGTGAGACTATCCTTTGTTAAAGATGCATGCCCATCTTCAGTTAGTTTTACAATAAGAGGTACTTTGTTAAATGGTGAGCCCTCATGTTCAACGATAATTTCTTGTGCTGCATTTGCCTTTTCTTCATCCACTTCTTCTATATAAAATGCATAGCCTAACGTCCAATCATCAGCAGAAGATTGATCCAAAAACTCATTGTTTTTACGCATCTCTAACATGTAATTTCCCTTTTCAGTCATTTCTTTACGAATACGATAATCTCCTGTAATGGAGTGAATGACTTCACCTGAGAAAGGAATAGGTGTAAGAGGTAAGTATGATCCGAATCCTACTTCAATTAAATAAAGTTCATTATGATGTGCTAAAACAGTTGCGATGTGTCCAGAATCAACAGCCCATATAGAATTTGCAGCATTGTACACTGTTCCTGAAACGAGATGAACATCAAATCCAGCGTCTTTAAGGAAGTAGTACATAGTAGGATTGAGTTCATAACAAAGACCGCCACGGTTGTTTACTAAAATTTTTTCTTTTAGATTTTCTTTTGATATTTCTGTAAAGTTGTTTTCGAGTATATTTAAGTTTTCAAAAGGGACAGTTTGTGCCATCGCGTACATAATGTTAGGTAAATCTTCAAATGAAACTTTTTGTTTTTCTTCTATATGTAATCGTGCGAAAAATTGTTTTTGAAAGTCGGTCATAGAAATCCCTCCGTCATGCTTTTATAGATAAATTGTAAACAATCTTGAATAAGATGTGAAATGAAAACTACTTTGAAGTATTTGTTAAATATGTGAAGTTAGATTAAAAAATAATGTGGGAGAGTGAGAGATTGCTACTTTACTAATTGTAGAACGAATATTATAATAATTCCGATAAACTATGCAAACGTTTTCTTGGAAGGGGATGATGTAAATATGTTGAAAAGAATAACAGTAGTCGGCTTGTCGATTGTTTTGTATTTACCTAGTATATATGGGGGGAGTAAAGTTTATGCAGATACGGTTAACAATGGAACGTTAATGCAGTATTTTGAGTGGTATGCTCCGAATGATGGGAATCATTGGAATCGTTTGCGTTCGGATGCTGGAAATTTAGCTCAGAAAGGAATTACATCTGTCTGGATACCGCCTGCATATAAAGGAACTACGCAAAATGACGTAGGATATGGAGCGTATGATTTATATGATTTGGGAGAATTCAATCAAAAAGGAACGGTGCGGACGAAATATGGGACAAAAGCACAGCTGAAATCTGCAATTGAAGCTTTACATAAGCAAAACATTGATGTATATGGTGATGTAGTTATGAATCACAAAGGTGGAGCAGATTATACTGAAACTGTAACAGTTGTCGAGGTAGACCGTAACAATCGAAATATTGAAGTATCCGGTGATTATGAAATTAATGCATGGACAGGGTTTAACTTTCCAGGGCGTGGCGATGCTTATTCTAATTTCAAATGGAAATGGTATCATTTTGACGGAACGGATTGGGATGAAGGAAGGAAATTAAATCGAATTTATAAATTTAGGGGGATAGGTAAAGCATGGGACTGGGAAGTGTCTAGCGAGAATGGAAATTATGATTATTTGATGTATGCAGATCTTGATTTTGATCATCCAGATGTTGCGAATGAGATGAAAAATTGGGGAAAGTGGTATGCGAATGAATTAAATTTAGATGGCTTTCGTTTAGATGCTGTTAAACATATTGATCATGAATATTTACGCGATTGGGTAAATCATGTCAGACAGCAAACGGGGAAAGAAATGTTTACAGTAGCTGAATATTGGCAAAATGATATTCGAACTTTAAATAATTATTTAGCGAAGGTCAATTATAATCAATCTGTATTTGATGCACCACTGCATTACAATTTTCATTATGCTTCAAAAGGAAATGGGAATTATGATATGAGAAATATTTTAAATGGAACAGTAATGCAAAATCACCCTGCACTTGCAGTTACTCTCGTTGAGAATCATGATTCTCAGCCTGGACAGTCATTAGAATCTGTAGTAAGTCCGTGGTTTAAACCGTTGGCATATGCATTTATTTTAACTCGTGCAGAGGGCTATCCTTCAGTTTTCTATGGTGATTACTATGGGACAAACGGAAATAGTAGTTATGAAATTCCAGCATTAAAAGATAAAATTAATCCGATTTTGACGGCACGAAAAAACTTTGCATATGGTACGCAGCGTGATTATTTAGACCATCCAGATGTGATTGGATGGACAAGAGAAGGTGATAGTGTACATGCTAATTCTGGTTTAGCGACATTAATCTCTGATGGACCGGGAGGATCAAAGTGGATGGATGTTGGAAAGAATAATGCAGGGGAAGTATGGCACGATATGACGGGTAATCAAACAAATACTGTAACAATTAATAAGGATGGATGGGGGCAGTTCCATGTAAGTGGAGGATCAGTTTCCATATATGTTCAGCAGTGAATTGTTAATAGAAAAGAAGAGGTAGACTGAAATATAAGTTTTCCTCTTCTTTTTATATTATTATCATTCCTAAATCTTTATTTTAATAAATGAACTAGTCGACTTTTGAGACAACAAGAGATGCGTTGGAATAAATAATGTCACCTGTGGCTTCTCTTATTCGTACTCGAAGAATATCTCCTTACTGTGATTGCTATAGAACTAAATATTAGTATGTTTTTAACGTGATTTTAATAGATATTATATTTGCTTTACGGTAAAATGAACATAGTGTAAAATTACACAATAAGTGTAAAGTGATAATAAATAGGTTTTTTTACACTTGTGACTATTGAAAGAAGTTCTTTATATAAATCGTAATTTAAAATCGATAAGGACATTTCTATATAGGTAGTAGTAGCAAAAGGAGAGGCAATATGAAAAGAACAATAATGAAATATAGCATAATGTTTAGTTTATTCCTATTAACATCATGTGATATATCGGATAAAGAAATTGAACAAAAAGCACAAAGTTATACAAAATTGGAGCATGGTATTTCTGTGAAACTAGATCGAATTGAAATACCCGAACAAGGTAAGGATTTTTTAGGCCCAAACAAACGGACAGCTTATGTACAGCAAGTAGATGAACCATATTTACAATTTCAAATAGGGTTCGATGGACGAACCTCTCCAAAGGTAAATAATGATAACTATAAAATAAAAAAAGAAGCGAATGATTTACGAGAAAGATTCAATACATATTATGAAGAAAAAGGGACTAATACTATACTTACTTTCGAGAAAATGCAAACAGGGGACGCTGTTTTCGGTAAGAATGAAGAGAAAAAAGTAGCGAAGCAACATCCGAAGCATTATGTTACTGCGGTTTTCAAAAGTAATATCTTTTTAGATGTAAACAACCGTGCGCATATGGAGACATTAGCGGAGGTTGCGAGAAGTATTCAGGAATTTAATAAAACGATTGAAGATAGTAAGAGTAGTGTGGATGATATAACAATTCAGTTGCCAAATGATAATAAGGATGTATTACTACATATTGCGATAGATTATATAGTAACGGCTGAAGATGCGAAAAAGACCCTTGAGAAAAAGGTTGATTATATGAAAGCTTTACAATCTGCAAGGGAATAGTCTGACACCTTTACTTCTCACAAAACATATAGTATGATGATTTCAGTAAATTAGATTTCAATGACTATAATATAAATTAATGAGAGGTGCTTTTTTGTGAGTGCGGTAGGTACTAAATAGGAAAAATTTAATGAAATAAATCGGATAAGACCAGGGGATTTTTATGTATATCATACCCCTAATTTGGTCATGGATTTATTTCGATACCTATGAAGATACCTACAATACTTTATAAAGCGTGTAATAAGGGGAGTGCCATCCGTTTTTTATGGCTTATTTCCTCATATGTTATTACACATGCCTTGTAAATGTAAAAGCTGCGGTATCCCCGCAGCTTTTTTGTATATTTTTTTAATGTATAAAAATGGTAAATGAATCATGTAGAACTCATTGGAATCTAATGAGTAGGTATCTTCATTTATGATAAAAATCAATCATAGTGAGGAGAAACAAAATGAATACGATGACTTTTGAAAAGTTACAATATAATGAATTGAAGGATATAGTGAAATCTTATTGTGTAAGTGGGTTAGGTAAAGAATTATTAAATAAATTAGAGCCGAGTACGAGTATAAAAGTAGTGAGGAATCGTTTGAATGAAACGACAGAAGCACGAGCTATAGTAGATGCAGAGGGGCATGTTCCTTTCTTTGGCATTTCAAATATTGCTAGTACAATTCAAAAATTAGAAAAAGGGATGATTTTAGATCCTGAAGAGTTAGTAAGTGTTTCTGACTTTTTACGCGGCTGTAGAAAGATTAAAAAATTTATGTTAGATAAAGAATTTTTTGCGCCAGTATTAGCTTCTTATGCGAATTCAATGACTGAATATAAAAGTATTGAAGAGGAAATCAACTTTTCCATTAAAGGTAATAGTATTGATGCAGCTGCGAGTAAGGAATTAAAACGAATTCGCAATAACATTGATTCGGTAGACGGAAAAATAAAAGAGCGCTTAACGAAGTTTTTAAATAGTAGTGCAAATAAGAAGTATATTCAAGAGTTCTTTATTAGTAAGAAGGATGATAGGTATACGATTCCAATTAAATCTTCTTATAAAAATCAAGTTGCGGGAAGTATAGTTGAAGCGTCCGCTAAAGGTTCTACTGTATTTGTAGAACCGCATACGGTTACAAAGTTAAACGTGGAACTCACAAGTTTGAAAGCAGAAGAAGCGATGGAAGAGTATCAAATTTTAGCGACTTTATCAGGCATGGTAGTAGAAAATATTTATCATATAAAAATTAACATGGAATTGATTAGTCAATATGATATGGTATTTGCGAAAGCGAAGTTTAGTAAATCGATCGATGGAATAGAGCCGAAGTTAAATGATCATGGCTACATTCATTTAGTGAATTGTAAGCATCCGCTTTTAAGTGGAAAAGTAGTACCGTTACACTTTGAAATCGGTCAAAGTTACCGTAGTTTAATTATTACAGGACCGAATGCGGGCGGGAAGACAATTGTATTAAAAACAATTGGACTACTAACATTAGCGACAATGTCAGGCCTGCACATCGCTGGAGATAAAGAAACAGAAATTGCTATTTTCGAAAATGTATTTGTAGATATTGGTGATAATCAAAGTATTGAAAATGCACTAAGTACATTTTCATCTCATATGAAAAATCTATCTGAAATTATGAGGATGTCAAATAATAATACGCTACTATTATTTGATGAGATAGGAAGCGGGACTGAACCGAATGAAGGGGCAGCACTTGCAATTTCTATTTTAGAGGAGTTTTATCTTGCGGGATGTATTACAGTTGCGAGTACTCATTATGGTGAAATTAAACGATTCTCAGAAATGCATGATGATTTTATGAATGCAGCGATGCAATTTAATAGTGAGACACTAGAACCACTTTATAAATTAGTAATCGGAAAATCAGGTGAAAGTAATGCACTTTGGATTGCAAATAAAATGAACGTAAGAGAACATGTACTGAAAAGAGCGAAAGAGTACATGGAAAATAAAGAATATCGTTTTGAAAAACTGAATGAAAGCAAAATTAGAAAACCGAAATTTGTGCAAGAAAAAAGAGAAAATCATTACGAGTACAAAATCGGCGATCGTGTAAATGTATTAGATTATGATGATTTTGGTATCATCTATAAGGAAATAGATAATTTCTATAACGTCGTTGTATATTATAACGGTGAATTCGTTGAAGTGAATGTAAAACGTATTACGTTAGAGGTAGCAGCAAAAGAATTATACCCAGAGGGATACGATTTAAATACACTATTTGTCGATTATAAAGAAAGAAAAATGCAACATGATATTGAGCGTGGATCGAAAAAAGCGCTTCGTAAAATCCAAAAAGAAATAAGAAAGAATAGAGAATAAGTTAAAATGGTAACGATTAGACAAGAACAACAAAGTGATTATAAAAAAACAGAAGAAGTTGTACAACAAGCATTTTTAAAAGAAGAATTCAGTGATAAAACAGAACATGAACTTGTGAGTCGTATTAGAAAATGTGACGCGTTTATTCCTGAATTATCAATCGTTGCGGTAAATGAAGAAATTGTTGGGCACATTCTGTTATCAAAAATAAAGATAGAACAAGGTGCAACTTCTGTAGAATCATTAGCACTTGCACCGGTTTCAGTTGCTAGGGGCTATCAGAAAAAAGGAATTGGTGGAAAACTTATTGGAGCTGCGTTAGAAAAAGCGAAAGAACTTGGATACGGGTCAGTTGTAGTATTAGGACACCCAGAATACTATCCGAAATTTGGCTTTAAGAAAGCAAGTGAGTGGAATATAAAAGCACCATTTGAAGTGCCAGATGAAGTATTTATGGTGATGGAGTTAAGTGAGAACGCTCTGCAAGGTGTAGAAGGAATTGTACAGTATTCGAGTGCTTTTGCTGAGTAGGAATATCAGTTAAGAAATGTAATCATAAAAGATGCTATCTTTTTGTAGAGATATACAGAAAGATAGCTTTTTTTATTGAGCAAATTCACTTACGTATATTTTGCTCAATGAATAATTAAGATGGTAAAATTGATATAGAAATGTAAAGGGAGAGAAAAGAATGAAGAATCGAGATACAGATAGCAATGAGAATGTAGTTACGTTATATGTTACGAGACACGGTAAAACAATATTAAATACGAATCATCGCGCGCAAGGTTGGGCAGACTCTCCGTTAGTAGAGAAAGGGGTGGAAGTTGCCTCTAATTTAGGAACGGGATTAAAAGATGTTCATTTTATGAGTGCATATAGTAGTGATAGTGGACGAGCGATTGAAACTGCTAATTTAGTATTAAAATATAGTGAGCAATCAAAGTTAAAACTTGAGAAAAGAAAAAAATTACGAGAATTAAATTTTGGTATTTTTGAAGGTGAAAAACTTGAAAATATGTGGGATGTAGTTGGAAAAGCTGCAGGTGTTGCATCACCAGAAGAACTTATGAAGTTTTCTATTCAAGAAGTGATTAATCTTATTAGAGCAGCAGACCCTACGAAACAGGCGGAAGATTGGGAATTATTTTCTACTCGTATAAAAGAAGAGATTGATAAAATTAGTGAAGAATCTGCTGCAAATGGTGGCGGTAACGTTTTAGTTGTTGTTCATGGGCTTTTGATTACTACATTAATCGAAATGTTAGACAGTAGTAAAACAAAACTTGGAGTGGAAAATGCTAGTGTGACGAAGATTGTATATCAAGACGGAACATACACAGTCGAGTCTGTTGGAGATATGAGTTATGTTGCAAAAGGGAAAGCAAGTGTGGAAATATAAAAATAAGAAAAGGAAGGTAGAGAAATCTAGCTTCCTTTTTATGTTGTTAATTATGGGATCAATAAAATCTTCCCAGTACTTTTTCTGCTCTCTAATAATTCATGAGCACGGGCACCATCTTGTAAAGAGAATGTAGTAGAACTTGTGATCTTTAATTTTTCGGTCGCAATCCATTTGAATAATTGAGAGGAGCGTTCTTTTCTCTCTTCATAAGATGTAAGCACGTTCCAAAGGTCTCCGCCAGTTAAAGTTTTCGAAGTATCCATAAGCATACGCGGATCAACGGGCGCAGGATTACCGCCGGCCATTCCGTAAAATACGACAGTGCCACCAGTTTTAGTAGCGCTAAAACTTTCCTCTAATGTAGAACCTACTGATTCGTATACAACATTTACTCCAGTTCCATTTGTTATTTCAACTACTTTTGTATGCCATGCTTCAGAATATAAAAATACGTGATCAGCGCCAGCTAATGTGGCTATCTTTGCTTTTTCTTTTGATGACGTTAGGCCGATCACTTTTCCGCCCAGTAGTTTAATGATTTGAATAAGTAGTTGCCCAACACCACCAGCTGCAGCGTGTACTAAAGCTATATCACCTTGTTTTATTTGATAGCTATCTTTCGTTAAATAATGTGCCGTTAGACCTTGTAATAAGACAGAAGCGGCTGTTTCAAAAGAGATAGAATCTGGAAGGTTAATTGCTTTCTCCGATGGAACGGCAACTAGTTCTGCATTTGCAAATGGAACGTCAGCAAATGAAATACGATCTCCAGGATTAATATTCGTAACGTCAGCTCCTACTTTTTCAACAATACCAGCGCCTTCATAACCTAATATATAAGGCGGATTGCCAGCGAGATGATAATCACCGCGGCGTCTATAAATATCGGCGAAATTTAATCCGATTGCTTTCGTACGGACAAGAATTTCATTTGGATTTATGATTGGATCATGTATTTCTTTATATTGTAGTACATCCGGACTTCCAAATTGTTCGAAACAAAGTACTTTCATATGGAATACCTCCATTTTTATTGTTTGTCGATGCTCTTTATCATACAATACAAATATCGATAGACAAAGAGGATTATTTCGATGAAATCAATCGGGAATATCGATTGAAAAGAGGGACGATAAATGGAGATAAAACAATTAATTACATTTAAAGTGGCGGCAGATAGTTTGAACTTTACACAAACTGCGAAGAAACTAAACTTTGCTCAATCGAGCGTAACGGCGCAAATTAAAACGTTAGAAGCTGAGCTAGGTACGCCGTTATTTGAAAGATTAGGAAAACGTCTTTTTCTAACTGAAGCAGGTAGGAAGTTTCAACTATATGCGGACAAGATGATTGCACTCAGCAACGAAGCGAAAATGGCTGTGAAAGATGATGAAGAAATAGCAGGTACGTTAATAATCGGTGCGCAAGAGAGTCAATGTACATATAGGCTCCCATCTATATTAAAGAGGTTTAAAGCACAATTTCCTCAAATAAAACTTGTATTTAAACCAGCGCATTCCAATAAAGATGCGAAGGAACAATTGATGGAGGGAAAAGTCGATCTTGCCTTTATTTTGGATGAATGTAAAACAGAAGATGCTTTACATGTGGAGCCGCTTATGAAAGAAGAATTAAAAGTAGTAGCTGCTTCAGGGCATCGTTTACTTGAACAACCTTCCATTACTACAAAAGATTTAGAAAGTGAGACACTTTTACTAACGGAGCTTGGTTGTTCGTATCGGACTTTATTTGAAGAGCTATTTCGTACAGAAGAGGTGTATCCAGCAAATAAGATTGAGTTCGTTAGTGTAGAGGCAATTAAACAATGTGTTATTGCAGAGTTAGGAATAGCCGTTTTACCAGCGATAGTAGTAGAAAAAGATATAAGAGAAGGGACGATAAAAGAGTTACATGTAGAAAATGCAATCTCACCGATTTATACACAAATTGCTTGGCATAAAGATAAATGGATGACAGCGCCGCTACAACAATTTATTGATGTAACGAGGGAGTTTTTTACAACGGATTAAGTGGAGAAATATTTATTTTATATAAAAGAAAAAATGGCACTTTTGTATAAAGAACCGATGCTTGCATGTAACAAGTATCGGTTCTTTTATGTTTTAAATAAAGGATGCTATAAAATGTGTATTTCTCAACTTTTTTTCTTAGACGGATACGTAAATTTCTTCGTATATTCCAATACTCATAAGGAAATTTACAACGTTTATTCGTTTCTGTAAGATGCCTCTAGGAAGTATGAAAGGAGGGGCGTACATAGGGGGAGATTGTCTTTATTATACGTACTTATTTTGAGGGAGGAGATTGAAAATGTTTAAAAAGTTAATGAAAGTATGTGTATTAAGTGTGGCAAGTATAGGTGTATTATTTAGTTTTCAAGGAAGTACATTTGCAGCTACTGATTTAAGTAGTTACTATGACGGAAAAAATCCGGCTACAACAAAAGTATACGGAGGCAGTACAACGTGTGATGCAGATGGATTTAATGCAAAGTCTACAGCGGTGTATGAGGGTAGTAAAAAAGTAGGGACAGTGTATTTACGTTACAGTAATAAATGTCACGCAGCATGGTCTAAGCTTGTTTTAGATCAACCAGCACCTTCTGTTTCTGGGGGAATATATGCTTACGCTGTTATTAATAAATATAAAAACGGTGTATTCCAAAAATCAGTAGATTCTAATAGTGGTAATGGAGCAATAAAAACAGGTCAAACGAGCACTTATACAGGAATGGTATTTGATTTAACTGCTGATTTTGGTTATACAGCTGATGCCGAAGCGGTGACGATTAATAATGGTTACGGGAAAACTGGACGTTATTAATAAGGGAGCGGAGTGCTATGAAACTTTTAAAAAAGCTGAGCGCATGTTTTTTTCTATCTTTGCTCGTTTTAACTAGTATGTTTAGTATGACTGGTAATGATAAAGCATATGCAGAAGACCATTCATATGATGGGAAAAGTCCTTACTATAATAGTTGTGACCAATCCGCAGTAACGAAAGAA
The DNA here is from genome assembly GCF_030733445.1 of Bacillus sp. MMSF_3353. Lineage (NCBI taxonomy): Bacteria > Bacillati > Bacillota > Bacilli > Caryophanales > Bacillaceae > Bacillus > Bacillus sp. MMSF_3353. Next base: position 287,901 of record NZ_JASHJA010000004.1, on the reverse strand, counting down.
AAGAAGTGGATTGATTCCAATTCTTATGTGGAATTAAAATTTAGCACGACGTGTAAGACAGCATGGGCAAAAGTTACAGTAACTCGTGCAGCAGTATATAATAACGAAGCTGATGCAAGAATCGTAAGAAAAACAGATGGAAAGGCATATACTTGTGGGAGTACTGGAGGAAATGGTGTTGTAAATAAAGGGCAAACATCATGCTATACGCCAATGGTATATGATTTAGATCCAAGAAAGGCACAGGCGCAAGGGAAACATGCTATTCCGAATAGTGACGCATATAATTATTCGGAGACTATTTGGTATTGATTATATTATAAAAAATTTAAGATAGCATATTTAAAGAGCATGTTTTGATTGGGTTTCAAAGCATGCTCGATCTGTATTCATTCTAAGTTTTTAGGTAATCAACTAATAAGGTCTGTATCAGGAGGATTGTATCCAAGGTGACGAGCCATTGATACAATTTGTCCTTTATGATGAAACTCATGTGTCTCTGTATGAGTTAAAAGCCATAGCGGAGTTGTACTCCAAGGTTCTTTTTGCCATTTTACTTCATTTGCTATATTTTCGAGCCAGCGGTCATTGTATTCATCTAAAAAATGTTGTACAGTCTTATCTACTAACTTAAATCTAGCACGGACTTTCGTGATATCTGCATGCTCAATTTCATAATCACTAGCAAATGAAAAATCTGCCCGTTTTTGCTTGAATGCGAATGATCCAAGCCAGTACCGATAGCAATCGGCTACATGAATATGTGTCTTTATAATGCTACCGCTACCGAAATTCGGAACAGTACTATGTAATTTTTCTAGTGGGATTTCTTCCAAAAACGAAAATAGAGTTTCTCTTGTAGAGCTAATAAGATTATATTGTTGTTTTAAAACATGTAACATGTAATTAACACTCCTCTATTATTTACTAAACTAACTTTGTAGTAAGTAATTCTATATTTATTAGGGGTGAACCTTTTAAATATTTTGACTAAGCATATTAGATGTTTTTCTTAATCGTTTCTGATAGATTAAACAAGGTAAAACTTTAATGTGTTGAACATTCTTAGTTCATAATAAATGGTACATGAAGAAGGGGAACGATCAAATGAATAGACTAGTTGGTTTAAAACAATTTGAAATAACGCGTGGGGAATTGCTTAAATTTATGGAGACGCTAGACGATAAAACTGTGGATACGCAGCCAGAAGGTTTTAACAATACAATTCGCTGGCATATCGGTCATGTGTTAACGGCAGCAGAAGTTTTCATGTTTGGAAAAGAATTCAAACAATTACCAACTGAATATCCAGGTATGTTTGGGTATGGATCAAGACCATCTAAATGGAAAACTGAGGGGCCGTCATTGGAAGGGTTAGTGGCTCAATTAAAAGAACAAGCGAAACGTATTAACGAAATTCCAACAGAAGCATTTGAAAATAAACTGCCAGAGCCATTCCTAGGATTGGAAACAGTAGGGGAGCTTTACGGTATGATGCTTTATCATGAAGCTGATCATATTGGACAAATGAAGGCGATGGAACGTATTATTAAAGCTCTTTAGTTGTAATTGCATGTAAAAAACGAAATTACACCTGTATTGTGAAATAATATAACGACAAAAAGGATAGATAATTTATTATCTATCCTTTTTGTCGTTGAGCTTAAAGGGGTGTAAGCGCTTGTAATCTTGATACTGATAAAGTAGGTATAGTTATTATATTTGTTTTACATAATAGAAAAATATTGAAGAAAATACAGAAATAAGGTTGCGGAATGTATATGGTATATAAGTATAATAGTAGAGAAGAACTAGAAATAGGGGTGAATACTATGATTACATTAGAACAAAAGTTGGAGCAATACACACATACATATGGACAATTAAAGGGAGAGATAAAATGGAAAACGAGTGATTCTCGAACAGGAATGATGATTGCTGCTATGTATACAGGTAGTGATAAATTGTTTGACCTTGGACGTTTTTTAGAAATTAGTAGTTATATTAAGAATCAGGTAGGGATGTTTTCATACTTGAAGTCTTATCATCGCTTTGTGGTGGCCGCAACTTTAGATATTCACTTTACAGATTATAAGAAAGCTTTTCGGAAGTTTTTAGATTTATACGAACAATTGGTTGCTGGTGGTTTTAGCCGAAGTATATTTACTTATCTCGCAGCAGCTGTGCTTTTAACAGAAGAAAATGAACAACATGGCACGCACATTCAGCGTTCGATGCAAGTATATAAACGTATGAAAGAGGATCATCTTTTTCTTACAGGTACAAATGATTATCCGCTTGCAGTTTTGTTAGCAGGACAATCAGAGAATGTAGAAACACTTATGGACCGTGTAGAACGTCTGTATCAGAAACTAGCGAAAGCTGGTTTGCGTAAAGGGAATGATCTTCAATTTTTAAGTCATATTCTTTCGCTAAAGAAGGATGTCCGTGAAGAAATGTTAGTTGCAACATGTACAAACATTTGGAGTTTGTTAAAACAAGAAAAGGTAAAAGTGAAACAGATGCATTATCCAGCAATCGGGCTACTAGCGTTACTTGAAGATGGAGAAAAAGAGGTTCATGCTATTAAAGCATTGATTGAAAAATTGCAGGGAGAGAAATTATTCCGTTGGCATACAGATGCGAATATTCTTATTGCTATTCAACTGTTCGTAAGTCAAAAAGGTGAGGAAAGTAAAGCTACCAACACAGGTTTACAAACTATGATAGAAGTCCTCATACAAGCACAACAGGCAGCTATGATGGCAACGATTGCCGCTTCATCTGCAGCAACCTCTTCTGCTAGTAGTAGCTCATAATGTGTAACTCCTTTAATAAGGAAGGTAAAAAAGCCCATCACTTTCTAATGAGTGATGGGCTTTTTTACATAATCAGCATTATCTTTTTGACTCCTTCAAATGTTTGAGTTGTGTAACAATTATAATGCTAATAACAACGAGTAAAAACCACGAGCTAATTTTACTTAAGTGAACGAGATTCCATGCTTCCCGTTGATTTGGATATTGCCATGCTCCGAAAAATGTTGCGATGTTCTCTGCAATCCAAATAAAGAAACCAATAAGGAAAAAGGAGAGAACGAGTGGCATTTTATATGTAACGCCTCGTAATGAAAATTCTACAAATGTCCGAAAGAAAACGATGAATAAAAGTACAGTTAATACCCATCTAAAGTCATATAGAAAATGATGTGTAAAAAAATTAAAGTAAATCATTGCTCCTAGAGGTATTGCAAAAATAACTTTTGGCCAATGATGCATTTGCAAATGTAATCTTCTCCACGCCTGGCATATGTAACTAGCGACACTTGCATACATAAAGCCACTGTAAAGCGGCACTCCAAAAACTTTTGAATATGCCTCTTCCGGATAACTCCATGAACCGAAATGTACTTTATATATTTCTAGTAGAAGGCCGATGAGGTGGAAGACAGTAATTACTTTTAATTCATCTTTCGTCTCAAGTCCAGTCTTGTACATGATCCACTGCATAAGAAGACATACGATGAGTATGAAATCGTAGCGGTATAACCCTGGGCTAGAAATGATTTTTGATAGGGCTAGTGTTAAGAAAATAACGACTGGGAATAAACAAGATAATGCTTGCTCGTAAGTGAAGTGTAGTAGTTGTTTTATATAGAACATTGTGTCACCTTCGATGTTTTTGTTGGAAAACTCAAAATAATGACTAAGTATACTACAATTTAAAAAATAAGCCAGTAGTTTATTTTTCATGTATTTGTAAGTTTTAGAAAGGAATTGTAATAAGTATTTTAATATTTAACGAAGTAAAAAAATAGTTTGCTATTTAAAAAAAGTGAGGATATAATATCTAAATGAAAATGATAATTATTATCAGTAATGATTATAAATTAAAAATAATTATAAAAAACAACTGCATATAAAGGATGAAATGAAACATGTTACATAAGTTTGCTGTACATGCTGGCAATAATCGCTGGATACATATTAAGTTCATATGTTTCATGAGCTTAACAATTTTATGTTTAATCGGATCTATATTTTTAGCTATTGCATTCGGTGCAAAGGATATCCATTTGCAAACCGTATGGGCAGCGATTTTTGATTATAATCCGAAATTAACGCAGCACCAAATTATTTATGAATTAAGGCTCCCAAGGGTAATTGGCGCAGCAGTTGTAGGAGCAGCTTTTGCAGTCGCTGGTGCTGTAATGCAAGAGGTAACACGAAATCCTTTAGCTGATGCAGGTGTGCTTGGTATAAATGCAGGTGCGATGTTTGTAGTAGCACTTAGTTTTGCCTTTTTCCCGCATATGCCGTATTCCTATTTAATGATTGTTTCCTTTATTGGAGCGGTTTTAAGTACAGTACTCATTTTTATTATCGGATCAGCAACATCAGGTGGATTAACACCAATGAGGTTAACGATTGCAGGGGCAGTTATGGCCGCGCTATTGCATTCGTTGAGTTCAGGTATCGCGATTTATTATGACTTAAGTCAAGATTTAGCGTTTTGGTACGCTGGTGGTGTTGCAGGGGTTAAGTGGGAACATTTGAAGTTTTTAGTTCCGATTATTCTTATAACGGTTCTTTTTGCGATAGTGATAGGGCGATCTATTTCACTCATATCAATGGGGGATGACGTCGCTACGAATTTAGGAGTAAAAACGAACCGAACGAGAATACTAGGGATGATTATAGTAGTCATTCTTGCAGGTGTATCTGTTTCAGCTGTTGGTTCTATCGGATTTGTAGGACTCGTTATTCCGCATATTGCTAGAAAATTAGTTGGTGTGAATTATCGACTCATTATTCCTATGTCAGCGTTATTAGGAGCTATGTTATTAGTTTTAGCTGACTTAGGGGCAAGAACAGTAAACCCTCCTAAAGAACTCGCGATAGGAATTATGGTAGCTCTTGTTGGAGTTCCGTTCTTCCTCTATATAGCACGTAAAGTTGGGAGGGAGCTATAAGTGAAGGATCTTTTGAACACAGATAAAAAGAGAGCTATTACTGTAACTACAATTTTTGGTTGTATTAGTATCGCTGTCATTTTAATTAGTTTAAATACAGGGACACTGAGCCTAGCGCCACTTAAAGTAATTCAAACACTTTTCGGTTATGGTGATTTTGAGAGCGCAACAGTGCTATACGATTATCGTATGCCAAGAATTATTATTACAATGTTAGCTGGTATTGGCCTTGGGATTTCCGGTGCGATTTTGCAAGGGTTATCACGTAATGCACTTGCAGACCCTGGTATTTTAGGATTACATGCAGGTGCATCTTTCGGGCTAATTATATTTGTTACTTTCTTTCATTCTATTAATGAGAATGCATCGATTTTAATACCGTTATTTACATTTGGTGGGGGAATACTAGCTGCATTTTTAATTATTATACTTGCGAGTGATCGATCAAAAGGTTTACTTCCTATTAGACTTATTCTCGTTGGTATTGCTGTTTCAGCTGGATTTAGTGCAATTTCGTTATTTTTCTCTCTCAAGTTAAATGATGAGACATATACATTCGCTTCTAGATGGTTAGTTGGTAACGTGTGGGGAAGGGATTGGATTCATGTCCTTGCATTATTACCTTGGATTTTCATACTAACCCCGTATGCATGGCTAAAATCTAAAACGTTAAATGCATTGTCACTAGGTGATAGTGTGGCAGCAGGACTTGGTGTTTCTGTTCAAAAAGAACGGTTACTCCTTTTAGCTACAGCGGTTGGATTATCTTGCGCGAGTGTATCGATGGCAGGAGGGATTGGTTTTATCGGTTTAGTTGCTCCGCATATTGCAAGAAAGTTAGTAGGTACTACGTATCAACATTTCCTTCCACTAGCTGGCATTATCGGAATGATTGTTTTAGTACTAGCAGATACGATAGGTCGTTCTATATTCGAGCCAAATTCTATTCCAGCTGGTGTAGTAGTGGCAGCTTTAGGAGCACCGTATTTTCTTTATTTACTTACAAAAACAAAATAAATACTTCAAAGAGGAGAACATATGAAAAAGAAACTTACTATTTTATTTAGCATGATGTGTATTTTAGTATTAGCAGCATGTGGTCAAACGAAATCTAATGAAGAGGCAACGAAAAAAACTGAAAAAAGTAATGAGCCGAAAATCGCTTCTATGTCCATTCATTTAACGAATAATTTACTGGCATTAGGAATTACACCTGTAGGCTCCGTTATTGGTGGAGATTTAAAAGATTTCTTACCGCATGCAAAAGAGCAGTTGAAAGATACGAAGAAACTTGGTGTTGTAACGGATCCGAATATGGAAGCATTACTTCAATTGAAGCCAACTGACATTTACGTGGATGAAAAATACGCGGGCAAAGATTTAGCGAAATACGAAAAAATTGCAAAAACACATTCTTTCAATTTAGATGAAGGTACGTGGAGAGATCAGTTAAAACAAGTTGGTAAACTTGTAAACCGTGAGAAAGAAGCGGATACATATATTCAAGATTACGAAGAGCAATCAAAACGAGTAAAAAGTTTAATAGATAAAGAATTAGGTAATAACGAAAAAGTAATGGCAATTCGTGTTACTGCAAAAGAATTACGTGTATTTAGTACGAAAAGACCGATGGGACCAATTTTATTCCAAGACTTAGGATTACAACCTGCAAATGGTGTAGAGAAAATTGATGGAAATCGTCCTTTCGAAGTGATTTCACAAGAAGTATTACCTGACTTTGATGCAGATGCTATTTTCGTTGTTGTAAATAGAGACGATAAGGCAAAAGCTGCATTTAAACAACTTCAAGAAACACCAATTTGGAAAGACTTAAAAGCTGTTAAAGGAAAGCACGTATACATTATTAATGACCAACCATGGCTTGACTATTCTGCTTTAGGTAACAAAATGGCAATGGATGAAGCAGAGAAAATGTTTACGAAATAATATCGATTCGTCGTTAGGAAGATCCTCTAAATTTTGAGGGTCTTTTATTATTGTTAGAATAAATGAAAAATTATACAATGAATGTAATTTAATGTAGAGGAGATGTGCCAATGTCAGCGCTTATTGTAAGTATCCCGTGTATAAAGCAGTTTATAGAATAAGGGGATAAATAGGCTAAAATAAGTATCCCCGTTATTAAAAAAGGGGGAGTTTGAAATGACAATGAATCTTTTTCAAAATAAAACGATTAAATTATCAGTTATGAGAGAAAACGACGCTGAAGTAATGGCTAAATGGCAAGAAGATAGTGAGTATTTAAGAAACGTCGATACAGATATAGCATTTCCGCAATCGTTACATGAAATAGCGAGTGATGGGCTATTAAAGGGACGAAGATCGAATAGTGTTTCTTTTATGGTAAGGACAGTTCAAGATGATCACTTAATTGGTTTTGTTGCAATTCATGGCATAGAGTGGAATAACAGAATGGGTTTATTAGCCATTGGTATAGGAGATGCAAATGATAGAGGGAAGGGATATGGAAGAGAAGCGATCCATCTTATCTTAAAATATGCTTTCTATGAATTGAATTTGCACCGCGTCGGTCTTGATGTTATTTCTTATAACAAAGCTGCTATTGAGTTGTATAAAAAGATGGGGTTTCAGATGGAAGGTTGTATGAGAGAAGCGGTTCAAAGAGATGGGAAGTGTTTTGATCGTATCATTATGGGGATATTAAGGGATGAATGGATGGAGCTGCAAGGTTAGAAAGTACATTCGAAATTATATATGTAGTATGCAGGAGATATAATGATAATTGGCGAAAATTTACAGTGTGTTGATTGAATTTATAAGGAGTATGAAAAATGAATTTAGAAAAAAGTAAACCAGTAAATGAAGAGGTCGCTGAATTGAAGGAACTAATTAAAGAATTACACGGAAGTGTACATCAACTTCAAAGTGAAGTGCAGCAACTAAGGCACGAAAGACCAGTTGTTGAAGTGCGAAAGGGTGTTCAACTATCACCAACAATCGTTGGACAAATTGGTGGTATGATTTTAGGTGGTTTAGCAATTATCGGTATATTTTGGTGATGAAAAAAAGGTTTGAAGCATAGTGCTGCAAACCTTTTTTATTTGACGATATAATTTCATGCAATACAACTTTTACATTAAATAACGTAAATATATGTAAGCATGTGATAACAATAGCGCAATAATTGTTAACGGTAAACCAATTTTTAAGAAGTCCATATACGAGAAAGCATGTCCTTCACGTTTTGCAATACCAGCAACGACTACGTTTGCGGATGCGCCGATTAATGTTCCGTTTCCTCCTAAGCAAGCTCCAAGTGATAACGCCCACCATAGTACTTCGATTTGCGGAGAGTCGACAGATAGTCCGAGTCCTGTAGCTAAATCTTGAATAAGCGGAATCATCGTTGCGACAAAGGGGATATTGTCAATTGTCGCAGATGCGATGCCCGATACCCATAAAATAAGTACCGCAGCGAAACCGATATCACCGTTTGTTACGTCGAGTACTTCTTTTGCGAGAGAAGAAATAAGCCCGATATCAATTAATCCGCCAACGAGAACGAATAGTCCAGCAAAGAAGAAAATGGTTACCCATTCAACGTGGGCAAATACATCTTCAATATCATGTTCTTTTACTCCGATTAGCATAAGAAGTGTAGCGCCTGTCATCGCGATAACTGCAGCGTCTACATGAATAATCGAATGAAGTACAAAGCCTAAAATAGTTAGTCCTAAAATTGAAATGGATTTTAAAAGGAGGCTTTGATCTTTAATATAATCTTTTTCGTTCAATGCCATTAATATTTTAATTTGCTCAGTTGTTGTTTTTAGTTTGTTGCGATACATAAAGTAAATAATACCAAGTGTAACGATAGAGATAATGATTACGATTGGAGCTAAGTTTAGTAAAAAGGTATTAAAGTCTAAATGCTTGTTTGCTGATCCAATCATAATGTTAGGTGGATCACCGATTAATGTTGCTGTTCCACCTATATTTGAAAATAGTACTTCTGAAATCAAATAAGGAACAGGGTTTACTTTTAAAATACGTGTAATGGACAGTGTAACAGGAACGATTAGTAGAACGGTCGTTACGTTGTCCAAAAAGGCAGAACCGACAGCAGTTAATAGGGATAGTAATAATAAAATGCGGATTGGTTTTCCACCAGCTGCCTTCGCTGCTTTAATGGCCACAAATTCAAATACGCCTGATTGACTCGTAATATGTACGAGAATCATCATCCCAATTAAAAGGGTAATCGTTTCCCATTGAATATGTGATGTGAAAGCAGTATGTAAATCTACAACTCCAAAAATAATCATAATAGCAGCGCCGAATAGTGCGATTACAGCACGATTCAATTTCTCAGAAATAATAAATCCGTACGTGATTAAAAATACGGCAATTGCAAAATAATATTGCCAATTTGCTACTTCATGTGCTGATTGTTCCAATCATGTCACCTTCTTTAAAGTATATATTCAATTGTCAAAATGTATCTCGCTGCATAAATACGGGATAAAATATATTGTAGCAAATTCAAAAAAGAAAGAAAACTATTTAACAAAGTGAAGGAAAAAATATATTTTTTACATATCATATAAAAAATATAAAAAACACAGTGCAAATTATTAGGAAAAGTGGGCGTTGTCCTCTAATATAGAGATAGCAATTTACATTATTTTTGCGTAAAATGGTTTAAAGAGGTGAATTCCGATGGAAATAGTAAAAGATAGTTCTCTTATTCAAAATGAAATTGAACGTTTTGTAAATAAAGATGTATATATTCATTTAGAAACAACGAACGGAGCGTATGCGTCACACTTTAACGAAAAGATGATGACAGTTGGAGCATTCATTCGAAATGCAATTATTCGCTTTGAACGTGGGAAGATTACTGGAACAAATCCATACCGAGTTGGTTTGAAAATGGATCATGGCTGGGTATATGCAGAAGGTATTACGCACTGGGAAGTAGACGATAAAGAGCGTTTATTACTTGCAGGGCATGATAACCAAGGCCGCTTAGCAGTTGCACTTGAGTTAAGCTTAACGCCATTTAAGTAAGAAGGAGGGAAACTTATGGAGAGACATGTACTTGTTGTATTTCCGCATCCAGATGACGAAGCATTTGCTGCTGGAGGAACAATTCGCTTATTAACAGATCAAGGAGTACCTGTAACGTATGCATGTGGTACTTTAGGACAAATGGGACGTAACATGGGGAAAAACGTATTCGCTAACCGTGAAACGATTCCAAATATCCGTGAAAAAGAATTAAAAGATGCATGTGAAGCGATGGGAATTCAAGATTTAAGAATGCTTGGTTTCCATGATAAAACGTTAGAATTTGAAGATGTTGATTTCGTTGCAGATAAAATTGAAGCAATCATTCAAGAAGTAAATCCATCTCGAATTATTACATTTTATCCAGAGCACGGCGTACATCCAGATCATGATGCATTTGGCCGCGCAGTTGTTCGCGCTGTATCACGTATGCAAAAAGAAGAGCGTCCAGTCATTCATGCCGTTGCGATTACGAGAAATCGCGAAGCTGTATTAGGTGAGCCGGATGTTGTAAATAATATTAGTGAAGTATTCGAGCATAAATTAGCTGCACTAGGTGCGCATCGTTCACAAACAGAAGCGATGTTAGAAGAAACACACGTAAAAATCAAAAACAAAGATGCAGCAACATTAAAATGGCTGCAACTGGAACAATTTTGGACTTATAAATGGGAGTAGGCTAGAAGGGGACCTTCTAGTAGCTCTTACATAGAAAAAGCACCGTCATTTGGACGGTGCTTTTTTAGTGAATAACTTTTAATTTCCGCTATTTGCGAGCAGATTTCACTTTATCCCGCATTAACGGGCAGTAAGCCTACCACCTGGAAATTCAGAAAAAGCAAAGAAGGTAGGTGGAGGCGGACTGCCCGTAAAAGCCCGATTGGTTCAACTAATAATCAGTGGGGATGAACAAAACCCACACTGATTAAAGTTTCACTTTATCTTGTACTCCATTCTTTTGTAAATTCATCATGGTATGCTTCGCTCCAATGGTATGGCTGCAACTCTTTTAACGGTTTGAAAATGATATCTTGTTTAGAATTTGTAATGGCGCATAGTACTTCTGGTCCCCAATAAAATAAACGTTCTTGGCATACACCACAAGGTGATAATACTTTTAATTCAGAATGCTCATTTTCCCTTGCAAGACAAATAGAATGTGTAACTTTCTTATGAAATTTATGTGCTTCTAAAATTGCACCTGTTTCCATACAAAGTTCTGTTGAAGCGTTTATTACGTCAGGGGCCACACTTGTATAAATGGATCCATCTTCTACACGGATTGCTGCAGCTCCGCCCCAATTATGTGGATATCTTTGGTCAATTAAATTTTTCACTGCATCATATAATTGTTGTTCAATGCTCAATTGTATGTCCTCATTTCTGTTTAATTTTCGATTCAATGACTGTTATTTTTTTAGTAATACCGTTAAAAAAGAATAGTCACTCAATTTTAAACTATAAATGCAAGAATTACTTTTCATCTGCATACTTTTCCTCTAAGGCAATTAATAGAGGAATTGATATAGTTACAAGAATGATTAAAGTGGTTATAAAAGATTTAGAAAGAGCAAAAGAACCTTCGATTAAAGGTGATAAAAACTTGAATGAAAGTATACTTGTTATTAAGGAAACTACTAAAAAGCTAAAAAGAGACACATTTTTATTTTTGATAGATGTTTCTATAAAATCTTTAAGACAGCTTATGACGACAAATATAGTTAATATAATAAGAGAAATAAAATAATGTGTTAAATTTGTCATACTAATAGTAGGACCGTCTATTATGTAAGCAAGTAACTTAGATACTAACATACCTCCAAATAATAAAATAATAAAAGCAAGTAATCCTTCCGATGTATAAGTGCTGAAATTATCTTTCTTGTTAAAGAGTTTATAATTCAGAGTAGATTGGCTTATTTGCATTAGGAATAGGATAATAATCCACACATAATATACAATTGGTAATTCTCCTGAGAATAGAGCGATCAGGAAATTTATTACTGTCCTTAAAATTTCAATCATTACGAAAGGCCTCCTGTTTGCAAGCTTTACGACATTAAAAATGCTGGTCTATCGCTTGATAATTAGAACTATTAATTCAAACTATTTCTAATTATTCCATAAAAAGGTGGTAGCTTCAAGTTATCTTTTTAACAAAGCTTCCAAGGCTCAACACTAGAAAAAGAAACGCAATATGTAATATAATTGAAAAAGTATATATTAAAATCAATGTTAATATTACCCTCCTATAAGTATTAACATACGTAATTGAGGTGTTTTCTTTGTTGTTTTATGATCGAATTTCTATAATGGCCCCTCCTGTTCCGTAGCTTAGGAAAGTCTTTTTATTTCTGAGATTTTCAAAGTTATAGGAGGGTATGAAAAATGAAAAAAGTCTCAGTACCATCAATTTTGTTAATGATTATTCTTGTCGCATTTCCGCAAATTAGTGAAACGATTTACACACCGTCTTTACCTGACATTTCAAAGGCGTTACACGTAAGTAATAATGAGGTACAGTTAACACTTAGTGTGTATTTTGCTGGATTTGCTTTAGGTGTATTTTTTATTGGATGGTTATCAGATATAATTGGCCGTCGCCCGGCAATGTTATTTGGAATTGTCGTATATGGCGTTGGGAGTTTCTTATGCTTTATTGCAAATTCCATTGAAGTTTTATTGCTAAGTCGTTTTATTCAAGCGTTTGGAGCAAGTGCTGGCTCTGTTGTTACACAAACGATTCTTCGTGAAAGTGTAGAAGGGCATAAGAGGCATGCTATGTTTGCTCAAATCTCGGCAGTCATTGCTTTTACACCAGCGATAGGGCCGTTAATTGGTGGTTTTCTTGATCAAATGTTTGGATTTAAAATCGTATTTTTAAGTTTAGTAGTTATGAGTATCGGGATTTTTCTGTATACGTTTGTTTCTCTTCCCGAAACAAAAACGGACTCAGTAACGAATAAAATAAATGTATTCTTAGTCTTGAAGAGGTTAATTACAAATCCGAAAGTAGTAACATATGGGTTATTAATTGGAGGAGCGAATGGTGTTTTATTTAGCTATTATGCAGAAGCGCCGTTTATCTTTATTGAATACTTTCAGTTATCGCCTAGTATGTATGGACTTCTAGGAATTGTTGTTGCTTCCGCTTCTATTATTGGAGCGAAAGTTTCTAAACGATTGCTTGCCACGTATAAACCAGAGAAGATTATATATATCGGTTGTCTTGTAATGACAGGAGGAGCTATCCTTTTATCTGTTATTACGTTTGTTGGATCAAATCCGAATGTAATATATATGATTGTATTTTTAGTAGCGATGTTTATATTGCTATTAGGAATTGGGATAGCGTTACCTAACTGCTTAAGTTTAGCATTAGTGGATTTTCAAGATGTCATTGGTACAGCCGGAGCATTGTTTAGCTTAGGGTACTATGTAATTGTGACGATGACAGTTTGGGGAATGAGTCAACTTCATACGGGCTCGTTACTCGTGATGCCACTTTATTTTCTGGCTATTGTAGTTATCATGATGGTGTTTACTAAAGTGTTTATTTTAGGTAAACAAACTTCAAAAATGATTTAAATATGAAATGGTAAAAGAGTCTCGTTTTTTAATGAGACTCTTTTATATTTTATCCTGCTGTTTTGAGGCAGTAAGATTCCTACCTCAAAATTGGGCTGGACTAAAGAAATCAGTAGTTTATTAATATATTAAATTTCTGGTTAGTATATGAATCGGACGTGTGGGAAATTACGTTATCAACTATAAAGATTGAAGTACATGAGATGTGAAACCTAGGAAGAAATACTCTCCTCGGTTATTTATACTGTAATAATATTCATGCCGGAATCATATTGAATAGATGTATTTTATTGTTAATTTAGTTAAAAATTAATCAGACTTATGTATAATAATTTATTGAAAAAATAATTGAACTTTTCAGATAAATGAATTAATATAAGGTAAGTAATTTTAAGATTTATAGAATATTGGAAGATGAAAGGTTTTGAGAATTTTGTAAGAGGCAAAAAACGATTTTAGGATAGCTTTAAAGCTAGTGTAAAATGACGTTTGCTTCATCATTTTCAGGGCCGAAAGGAATTAGGGGAAAGCATCTTGTTTTAAAATGCGGCTATGAATCATCTAAGAGGGGGAAGTGAAGTGGCAAACAAGGAATTGAAAAGGGGCTTAGAAGCACGTCATATTCAAATGATCGCTTTAGGCGGAACGATTGGTGTTGGTTTGTTTATGGGGTCGGCCAGCACGATTAAATGGACAGGTCCGTCAGTAATGCTTGCTTATGCAATTGCAGGTATTTTTATCTTCTTCATTATGCGTGCGATGGGTGAAATGTTGTATATGGAGCCGAGTACAGGTTCATTTGCGACGTTCGGTCATAAGTATATTCATCCGCTAGCTGGCTATATGACAGCGTGGAGTAACTGGTTCCAGTGGGTTATCGTTGGGATGTCAGAAATTATTGCGGTTGGAGCATATATGAAATATTGGTTCCCGGAATTACCAGCTTGGATACCAGGCGTAATCGCAATGGTTATTCTTGGCGCAGCTAACTTAATTTCTGTTAAGTCATTTGGTGAATTTGAATTTTGGTTTGCGATGATTAAAATCGTTACGATTCTATTAATGATTATTGCGGGATTTGGACTTATTTTCTTTGGAATTGGTAACGGTGGAGAAGCGATTGGCATATCTAATCTTTGGTCAAATGGCGGTTTCTTTACAGGTGGTTTTTCAGGATTCTTCTTTGCATTATCACTTGTAGTTGGTGCATACCAAGGTGTGGAATTAATTGGTATTACTGCTGGTGAAGCGAAAAACCCGAAGAAGACACTTACAAGAGCGATTCAAAGTACAATTTGGCGTATTTTAATTTTCTATATTGGTGCTATTTTCGTTATTGTAACTGTATATCCGTGGGATCAATTAAGTACAATTGGTAGTCCGTTCGTAGCAACTTTTGCGAAGGTTGGTATTACGGCAGCAGCTGGACTTATTAACTTCGTTGTTATTACAGCGGCAATGTCGGGTTGTAATAGTGGTATTTATAGTGCGGGCCGTATGCTTTATACATTAGGTGTAAATGGACAAGCGCCGAAATATTTCACGAAACTTTCTGGAAATGGTGTACCTTTATTCGGTACAGTTGGCGTAATTATCGGTTTAGCGGTTGGTGTTGTTTTAAGTTATATCGCACCGAAAAACTTATTCGTATATGTATATAGTGCGAGCGTACTTCCTGGTATGGTACCATGGTTCGTCATTTTAATTAGTCAAATTAATTTTAGAAAAGAAAAGGGAGCAGAGATGAAAGATCATCCGTTCAAAATGCCATTTGCTCCTGTTACAAACTATTTGACAATTGCCTTTTTAATTATGGTATTAATCGGAATGTGGTTTAACGATGATACACGTATTTCATTAGTTGTAGGTATTGTTTTCTTAGCTATCGTCACAATTAGTTTCTATGCTTTCGGAATAGGGAAACGACCTCCGTTAGATGTTCAAAATGATCAAGAGATTTCAAGTAAATAAAGAAAGTGAAAAATCCGATTTCTCATATGGAAATCGGATTTTTTACTATTAAAATTTCTCTAAAACGATTTTCCCAATGGTACTTCCGCTTTCAAGCAGAGCATGTGCTTTCTTTACGTTTTCAGCGTTAATTGGTGAAAGTGTTTCATTTAATGTAGTCTTTAAAATACCTTCATCTAATAGTTCGCTTACTTTATTTAATAGTTCGTACTGCGTAATCATATCGCCAGTTTCATACATTGCTTTTGTGAACATAAACTCCCAAACGAATGTAGCACTTTTACTTTTTAAAATACCCATCTCAAGAGGGTGTTCATTTTCTACGATAGAGCAAATTTTTCCTTGTGGTTTAATGAGGTCACATATTGCTTGCCAATGTTGATCTGTATTGTTTAAGCAGAAAATATAATCTACGTCTTTTAGCCCAAACTCTAATATTTGATCTTGTAAAGGCTGGTGATGGTTAATAATATAATCGGCACCAAATTTTTCAACCCAGTTTATCGTTTCATTACGGGATGCAGTTGTGATTACATTCAGTCCAGCCCATTTTGCAAGTTGGATGGCAATCGAGCCAACACCACCAGCGCCACCAATAATTAAAATGTTTTTGAATGTATTCTCATCTTTCTTATTATAATCAATACCTAAACGTTCAAATAAACCTTCCCAAGCCGTGATAGCTGTTAAAGGAAGTGCTGCAGATTCAGCATCACTTAACGTTTTTGGTTTCTTTCCAACGATTCTTTCGTCAACTAGGTGGTATTCACTATATGTACCTTGTCTCGTAATGCTTCCAGCGTAAAACACTTCGTCGCCTTCTTTAAATAACGTACAACCTTCGCCAGTTTGCACGACAACACCACTAGCATCCCAGCCAAGTATTTTCGCTACATCTTCTTTTTTATCTTTCGGAGAGCGAACTTTTGTATCAACTGGATTAACGGAAATAGCGTTAATTTTAACAAGTATATCTCTTCCTGTAGCAACAGGTCTTTCAACTTCAATATCAATTAAACTGTTTTCTTCTTCAATAGGTAAGTATTCATGTAAACCAATTGCTTTCATTTGTATTCCCTCCATTAAAGTAAGAGTCATTTACTCTTTTATTATAGTAGGTAAAGCGTCATTATGTAAAAAAGTTGAGTTCTTTCCATTTTGTAAAAGAGCTGTTTCAACTTCATTTAGAACTTTGTAACTGGCGAGCAACACCCATCACTCTGATTTTATAAGCGTCGGATGAGAGGTATACTTATTTTTCCAGTGTACCTTGCAATGAACAATACCAAGTGTTATATTATACTTGTAGTTATTCGTTATAAAACAGTACTAAATAATAAACAGTAGTGGATATCAATTAGAATAGGGTGAATGAATATTGAATGTACAATTTAAAAAAGGAGTTTTAGAACTTTGTGTTCTTGTCTTACTGGATAAGCAAGACCGTTATGGATATGAATTAGTTCGAAATATTTCCAATCGAATTGAAATATCAGAAGGGTCTGTTTATCCTCTTCTTCGAAGGCTAACTAAGGAAGAATATTTTACAACGTATTTACAGGAGTCTTCAGAAGGCCCTTCAAGAAAGTATTATACACTGACGGATAAAGGTAGAACGTATTTGTATCAACTTTTGGAGGAATGGAATGAGTTTTCACAAGGTGTCAATCAATTAATTAAAGAAGGTGTAGGTAATGACGAAAGATAAATTTTTACAACAATTAAATGTATCTCTAAAAAGGTTATCTGATAAAGAGCGTGCAGATATTTTAAAAGATTATGAAGAACATTTTACTTTCGGATTAGAGGAAGGGAAAAGTGAAGAAGAAATTGCAACTTCATTAGGCTCTCCAGCTCAAATCGCCAAAGAGTTATTAGCAGATTATCATATTGAGAAAGTAACAGCAAGTGCAACAACAGGAAATGTTTTTCGGGCAATTTGGGCAGTAATTGGATTAGTTTTTTTTAATTTGTTAATCGTGCTTGGACCTGCAATTACATTAGCGGCATTAATTTTTTCAGGATGGATTCTAGGTATCTCATTTTTAGGCGCACCATTACTTGTTTTAGTTGATACTATTATACATCCAAATACATTCTTGCTATTTAATCTTTTTGTTTCTTTAGCACTTTGTGGACTTGGATATTTCATTGTTATTGCTATGTTATTTTTAACGAAGCTAGCAAAGAATGGATTTGTTCGTTATTTAAAGTTCAATATAGCATTAGTAAAAGGTGGTTTGAAGCATGATAAATAAAAAGAGTCTTTCAATCATTGCAGGTATTATTTTCATTATTGGTATTATCGGAAGTTTATTCACTTATCGTTCAATTGCTGCAGTACCAATTTCAGAAGAAAAGGTCGTTAATAATAATAATGTGTCAAGCGTCATTATTGATACAAATAACGTTCGTGTTAATATCAATCCTACAAAAGATAGTAACGTGAAAGTAAAATTAGATGGCGAGGTTAATCCAAACGTAAAAAGAACATTAGCTACGGATGAGGAAGATTCAACGCTTCTCATTTCTTATAAAGAAAAACAACAGAGCTGGTTCAACTTTAATATTTCTGAAGTATTGGCTCCATTAACATTAAATGTGTATCTACCCGAAAAACAATATGATTCATTAAAAGTTTCCAATAATAATGGCTACGTTTCTGCTAAAAAACTAAACGCAACACATTTTAATATCAATACAAGCAATGGACATGTTGAATTAAGAGGAATCAATTCGCCAAAAATTATCGCAGAAGCAAACAATGGAATTATGGATTTCAAAGATGTATTGGCACAAAATATTCATGTGAAATCGAACAACGGACGAATAATGCTAGACCATGTTGAAGGTGAAATAGAGGGGCAAACTAAAAATGGAAGTCTTACTCTTAAAACGAATGAACTGGATCGAAATCTCAATTTTATGACTCATAATGGGAAAATTAATATTGAAACCGAAAAAGAACCAACTAATGTTCAATTTAATGTTTCTGTCGACAACGGCAGCGCGAATATCCTGAATAAATATAACGGGAATACGGTTATTGGAAAGGGAGAAAATATAATTAAATTAAACACACATAACGGAAATATTACAGTGAAAAACCAATAGCATATTACCTTTTATAATCTCAGCTCGTCGCACATAAAGAGCAATAATAAATAAAAAAGAACCGACTCCTTTTTTCAACATATAGGTAGTCGGTTCTTTTTTATGTAACCTTCGTTTAAGTGTGTATCCTTTTCGTATTTCAAAATACAAACAGTTGATTTATTACCCTGGATTCTTAGAAAAATAACGAATAATAATTAAAAGTGTAAGGAGAATTTGTGAATGACTCAAAAATAATAGGTGAAACAATGAAAAGTGAGAAGGAGTTTATTTCTAGCAAGAGGAATTCTTTACTGTATTGTTTTATTCAAAACTAAATTTAAAGGTGGATACATAATGACAGTAAAGAAGCTTTATTTCGTCCCAGCAGGTCGTTGTATGTTGGATCATTCGTCTGTTAATAGTACATTAACACCAGGAGAATTATTAGACTTACCGGTTTGGTGTTATCTTTTGGAGACTGCAGAAGGACCTATTTTAGTAGATACAGGTATGCCAGAAAGTGCAGTTAATAATGAAGGTCTTTTTAACGGTACATTTGTCGAAGGGCAGGTTTTACCGAAAATGACTGAAGAAGATAGAATCGTGAATATTTTAAAACGGGTTGGTTATGAGCCGGAAGACCTTCTTTATATTATTAGTTCTCACTTGCATTTTGATCATGCAGGAGGAAATGGCGCTTTTATAAATACACCAATCATTGTACAGCGTGCTGAATATGAGGCGGCGCAGCATAGCGAAGAATATTTGAAAGAATGTATATTGCCGAATTTAAACTACAAAATCATTGAAGGTGATTATGAAGTCGTACCAGGAGTTCAATTATTGCATACACCAGGCCATACTCCAGGGCATCAATCACTATTAATTGAGACAGAAAAATCCGGTCCGGTATTATTAACGATTGATGCATCGTATACGAAAGAGAATTTTGAAAATGAAGTGCCATTTGCGGGATTTGATTCAGAATTAGCTTTATCTTCAATTAAACGTTTAAAAGAAGTGGTGATGAAAGAGAAGCCGATTCTTTTCTTTGGACATGATATAGAACAGGAAAGGGGATGTAAAGTGTTCCCTGAATATATATAGTACAAAAAGTCATGAGCTTATTCGCTCATGACTTTTTCGTTTAAATGATTTTTTTAAATAAGTTATAAACTTTTTTAGAACTATCTTCATTTAATTGATAGTACGTAAGGTTTACATCATTAGGAGTATCTTGTTGAGCAATCATCACTTCGTTACTGTGATGGTCAACTACCCATATGAAATATTTTTTATAAGTCCCATCCTCGAAAGTAATCCACATATCACAGTCTATTAAATCTGATCCTTCTTCATCTAATGTTAATTTTCCTTTTTTGGCGGTATCCATACTGTTAATGAATGTTTTTAATTCATCTGTTTTCGTGAGAAAGATATCTTTTTTTGTTTTAATTGACTCGACATGTATATCTTTTATTTCCTGTTTTCCTAAAAAGACAGGGGGCTTATTTGGATCTCTTTGAGTTGAAATGATAGTAGCTTTCTTCTTTGGTTTATTTGCTGTATAGAAATCTTGAATAGATTTCCCCGAGTTGAAAAACCATGCGATTCCAAAAATAATCAATGCACTACCTAGCAGTAAAATGATTTTTTTAATAGAATATTCTCCTCTCTATCACTTCGTATGAAGAGCTTTTCTATTAATATATGATAGGGAAGCGTAAAGTATTATAATTGAACTTGGTTATTCTGCACAGTTTTAACAGGGCGATCTACGAGTAAATTGTAAGTGAGTCCGATT
Source organism: Bacillus sp. MMSF_3353 (assembly GCF_030733445.1). Classification (NCBI taxonomy): domain Bacteria; kingdom Bacillati; phylum Bacillota; class Bacilli; order Caryophanales; family Bacillaceae; genus Bacillus; species Bacillus sp. MMSF_3353. The sequence continues at coordinate 267,418 of NZ_JASHJA010000004.1, read as the reverse complement.
AGTACGAAAATGCCACCGACAACCTTTCCTATAGAGAGTTCGTGTGACAAGATGAAATCAATGATAGTCCCCGCAAATAATTGTCCGATAAAGATGAGTAACGTTAAATAAAATGCTGATATTTTAGGTGTAATATAGTTCGATAACGAGATGACGATAACGCCTACTAATCCGCCTAAGTAAACAGCGATAGGAATAGATTGCAACGTATGACTAGGAATGTACATTGAATCTGAACTGAAAATTAAAAATAACATAGAGAAAAATAATCCAGTAATATAATTAAAAAACGTACCTTCCCAATTACCGATTTTCGCTGCTAAATTTGCGTTAATAATTCTAGCAACAACGATAGAAACACCAGCTAAAATAGCGATAGTAATATATAACATTTTTTTGCCCCCATTAATAAATTGTCATGATTATAATTCCGGAAGAGATGAAACATAATCCAATTAATTTTTTCTTTTCAAACTTTGCAACTTTCATTCCTAATAAGCCGAAATGATCAATAACGATGGAAGCAATGGATTGACCAAGTAAACTTAATGCGATCGTAATAGAGGCACCAAGGACGGAGAAACTTATATTATTAAAAAGGACAGTTAATACCCCAATCGCTCCAGCGCTATATAAAAAAAGTGGAATGCTTTTATCAAAATAAATTTTATTTTTGTTTATGATTAAAACGAAAATAACTGCAATTAAACCGACAAGGTGAATGACAACGCTTGCTGTATACTTGCCAATTAATTCAGATAAAATCCCATTCAATGGAAGCATAACGGCGATGAGCACACCAATAAAGACAGAAAGAAAGTTGTACAATGTAATATCCCCTTTAATTTTCATATTTGTAATGACTGTATCATGCTGAAATTGTGAATTACTATGACATATGTCATAGTGGAAGGGGAAAATTTTGATTACAATGGGGAGTAGTTGTAAAGGCGGGGGAACTATGAAGAAAATATGTAATTCTATTAAATTAACAAATTATATGAAAGAAAATAATATTGACTCCTTTTTTAGTAATGATATGAAACCATATATGGAACTAATATTTTTTAAAAAGAATGAGTTTATTTGTAGAGAGAATGAAGAGATAGATTATTTATTTTTCTTCGTTGAAGGAAAAGCGAAAGCGTTTAATACATTAAGTAACGGGAAATCTGTATTGTTATGCTTTTATGATAGCTTGCAGCTGTTAGGAGATGTGGAGTTAATTCATTCTCAAAAGACAGCTTCAAACGTACAAGTGATGGCAGATTCATATTGTGTTGGTTTGCCTTTAGGGAAAGTGAGAAATCAACTATTTCATGATGCGAAATTTTTACGGTGTATTTGCGGATCATTAGCACATAAGTTAAATCGGCTTTCAAAAAACAGTACAATTAATTTACTATATCCACTTGAAAATAGACTTGCGAGTTACATGTTAGCAGCAGGGGAACGAGCGGTGCAGCATGGAAATAGAATTGTATTTAGTGGGAATTTAACGGAAACAGCGGAATTGTTAGGAACGAGTTATCGTCATCTATTACGTACATTAAATATTTTTTGTGATAAAGAGATAATAAAAAAGAACAATGGTTGCTTCGAAGTAGTAAACTTGGATGTTTTGAGGGAATTGGCGGCAGATGTTTATAAATAATATATTAAAGTGGGGATTTAGATGAAAATAGCAATTATTTCAGATGTTCATGGAAATAGTCACGCTTTGAAATCCGTATTAGAAGATATTGAACGTCGCAAGGTCGAAATGATAATTAATTTAGGTGATAGCGTCTATGGGCCGTTAGATCCTTTAGGTACAATTGAAATATTAATGAATAATGAGATGATACATATTAAGGGAAACTGTGATCGCATGCTTTGGGAACCTATACAAGAGCAGTCTGCTACACTAACTTTTGTCCGAAATCAATTAACAGAAAATCATATAGATTGGTTAAAACAACATCCTTTCCAATTCATTGTTGACGATATTTTATTTTGTCATGGTAAACTAACTTCAGATGAGGTGTATTTACTAGAAGAAATGGACGAAAATGGTGCAGTATTAAAGAGTGAAAAAAATATAATGGATCAACTCAAAAATATAGAACAAAAAATAATAGTATGTGGTCATACACATATTCCTAGAGTTGTTTATTTAGCGAACGGAAAAATCATAATAAATCCAGGGAGTATAGGGCTTCCAGCGTACAAAGATGAATTACCCATTGTGCATAAAATGGAATCAGGAACTCCGCATGCAAAATATGTAGTGATAGAAAAGGTTTTGGGAGAATGGGTAATTGAACAAATTTCAGTTCCTTATAATTGGGAGGAAGCTGCTGAGTTAGCTTTTCAACAGGAAAGACATGACTGGGCACAGGCACTAAAGACTGGGAAGATAGAATGAAGGGGAGTTTACCCCTTTTTTATTTTGAGTAAATATTGAATGATGTAAAAATAAAATGTTATGATTATGGAAACGTATGAATATATGAACAAGTATTCATGCGTTTAGTGGAAGGAGGGATTAGAGTGAAAGACTTAATTATTATTGGAGCTGGTCAAGCTGGATTAGCAATGGGATATTACTTGAAGCAAGAAGGTTATAATTTTTTATTACTTGAGGCAGGAAACCGAATTGGGGATTCATGGAGAAACAGATATGATTCTTTGCGACTCTTTACACCGAGGGAATATAGTAATTTACCAGGTATGATAGTAAAAGGAGAAGGAAATGGATTTCCATGTAAAGATGAAATGGCAACATATTTAGAAGAATATGCAAGGCACTTTACATTACCGGTCCAATTGCAAACTGAAGTTTTTAAAATAAAGAAAGAAAAAGATATATTCGAATTACATACTCCTACAGAAATTTTACAATCAAAAAAGGTTGTTATCGCAACAGGTGGTTTTCAGCAACCGTACATCCCTTCATTTTCACAACATCTTTCATCGCATGTTTTTCAAATACATTCATCACAATATAAATCACCATCACAAATTCCTGAGGGGAAAGTATTAGTAGTAGGTGGCGGGAATTCAGGAATGCAAATTGCAGTAGAACTTGCAAAAACTCATGGAGTTACAATGTCTATTAGTCATCCTCTAACATTTTTACCGTTACGTCTTTTTAGAAAAAGCATTTTTAGTTGGTTAGAAAAATTGGGTTTACTGTATGCTGAATTAAATACAAAGAGGGGAAAGTGGTTTCAGAAGAGAAAGGATCCTATGTTTGGTTTTGAAGGCAAAGAACTTATTCGTAGTGGGGCAATTAAACTAGAGGGAAAAGTGGTTCATGCATCAGAAAATAGCATTATGTTTCAAAATGGTGGCACGTATAGTGCAGAAAGCATTATATGGTCAACTGGTTTTATTCAAAACTATAAATGGATTGAAATAGAAAAGGCAGTGAATGAGAAAGGATTTCCTAATCATGTAAAGGGAATAAGTCCCGTGAGAGGATTATATTATATCGGTTTGCCGTGGCAATCTCAAAGAGGCTCTGCACTTATTTGTGGTGTAGGAAAGGATGCATCATATTACTTTCTGAGATCAAAAAAATAGATCAGTAGCAGCGACTACTGATCATCCATATGTACATGAATTAGGAGAGGTCAAACATTTATTAACTTTATTATAATTGATTTTCATAAGAATAAAAACTGAAAATTCTAATTTTATGTTGAGAAAGTTTTTTGTATCGAAATATATAAAAGAATAGGGGTTTTTAGTAAAAAGAAATATGATATTTATATTTTAATAAATTGTGATATAGTTTATAAAAAACAGATTACATAAAATGTTATTTTATTACATATAAAGTAAGGGGGGAATGGTTGTGAAGTTTGATGATCAACGCCTACTAGGAGTACGATTAGGTTCTATACTTGTAACAGAGGAAAATCAATATTTAGTAATTAAGAAAAAAGATCATTATGCACTTTTAAATATACATAATTTAGAATGCACACATGTTGAAGTGCAGCTAGAACATATTGAAGAAATGTTGCAGGAAGATTTTCAAGAAAGTATAACGGAGATTATCGCACCAGAACATATAAAAATTGTTGCCAAAAATGTAATATAAAGAAAGAAGCTGGAAGGGAGAGCTTCTTTCTTTTCGTTAAAAGGATAACGTTTTTAACACGTCACCAATAATCCCTTCCATTTGATGAACGCCTAAGTCAGCGTTCGTCATTATAACAGCACCATTACCTCGGTATGGATAGCATATCATCATACATTGAAATCCAACGCCCCATCCAAGTGAATACATTTGTAAGTCTTTATTCGAATCATCTAGAAACACACCTAATCCAGTCCATTTTGAGCAACCTTGAGGAGAAATCATATCTTGTACTAATTTTTGAGAAAGTTTTAGTTTGCCCTTTCCTTGTAAGGAATGAATGATTTCAATTACTAAAGTTGATAAGTCTGTTGGTGTTGTCCAAATACCTGAAGCGGCTGCGAATGGATAAAATGGATACTTCTCATTTGTAACGGTGCCATCTTTATTATGCCCGCAAGCAAAGGCCTCCATTTTATTTATATCTTTAGTAGAGAATAGCATACTATTTTTCAGTTGTAGTGGATGAAAGATATATTCTTCAAGTAAAAGATTGAATGGTTTTCCAGTTATATCTTCAAGTAGTAGTTCAATAATACAAAAGTTTGCATCAGAGTAGTGAAATTCGCTTTCTGGTTTATAAGTTATTTCTATCGGTACTGGACAATATGATGTTTTACCGGCAAGGATTTCAGACATGTTTGGTCGCCCTTGTGCAAGTGTATAATGCTCAAAACTATTAGGAGGATCAATGATTCCAGATTGGTGGCTTAATAAATTTCGCAGGGTGACTTTTTTCTGTGAGGTAAATAGACTGGTAGGTATGTTCCAAGATGTGAGTCTATCATTTACGTCTTCATCTAAATGCACGATCTTTTGATCTGATAACGTTAGTACGAGCATTGTAGTGAAGAATTTACTAATAGAACAAGAATTGAATATGGAATTCGTAGTGACAGTTTTAGTTGTTCCAGATTCAAGTGTTCCGCAGGCAGTTGCTTCATCTAGTTTACCATCACGTATAACGGCAAGGCTTAAACCTTCAACGAAATATTGGTTCATTTTCTCGTATATAGTGTTACTTTTTAAGTTCATAGTGACTCCTTTCTTATGAAAGACAGAATATTAGTTCTATTATACAGTAGTTAATAGAGAGAATGAGAGAAAAAGAAAAAACTTCATCTTTTATCGATGAAGTTCTTTTAGTTAATTCGAAGTGAATGCTTTAAAAAATTTATCTCGGTACATGTACATTAGCCATGAGGTTGTTAGTAAAGAAATAATGATTTGTTTGTTTTGAATTGGCGCATTGAAAACAAGCCAGCCAACGATATCAAATAATAAATGTAGTGCAATTGAAAGAACTACAAATTGTAGTAAAGTCTTAAAAAATCTTTTCATAAAGTATCCCCCTAAAATAAAAGGTTTTATCAACAGTGTTGTATATTACTATTATACATTAAATGTGTTTCATGGTAAAATTTACATAAGTTAGTGAAATAAAACAAATGAAAGCTAATGAGGAGGAATAGTCATGGAATTTTGGATGATCATACCGATAGCGGTCTTTGGGTTTATTTATATTGCTGAAAAATTAAATAGAATCGAAAAGAAAACGGATGCACGTTTAAAGAGGATGGAAGATAGATTACAGCTAATTACGAAAGAAATGGGAATTATAGATAGAGAACCTGAAATTAATAAAGAGTTACGCCAGCTTATGGAAGAAGGAAAAACAGTTACAGCAGTTAAGAGAGTAAGAGAGGCTTTTGGGTTTTCTTTACTAGAAGCGAAGCAATATGTTGATAAATTATAAAAAAGATCATCCATTTGGTTGATCTTTTTTCAATGCACCATGCGTGTATTTACATAAGCAGCGATTATAACGTGGCCAATTATAATGATAGGAAATAAGATTTTGACATTAGGAGTAGTGAAGACACTACCAATTGTGGCAATAGCACCGGCAGTTAAATTATAAAGACCAACTATTTTTGATAACTTACCTTTATCTGGCACACGGCGTTCATTGAATCCTGATAAGAGCCAAGTGTATTGTTTAACTCCGATGAAATAGGCTAGTGCAAATGAAATAATTGCTAGTATGAATAATGATGGGGAAGCGAAGAGAGTCATTGAAAACACCTCCGTTAAAGGGTTATAAATAAATTATAGTATGAATGTTATAATTTAACAAAATATAAGTGTAATAGAAAACGGAGTATTTATCATGAAGGGAGATTAAGTATGAATATTGTGGAATTCCAGAGATATGTATTAAATTTCAGTAAAGAAAAAGGATTTCAAGAGACAACGATTGAAGAGCGAACGATGTATGCGATGGCGGAATTGGGTGAATTAGCCGAAGCTATATTAAAACGTGAATGGTAAGTGGAATATTAATGTGTAAAGATGGGGGATACGAATGAAAAAGAAGCTTATTATAGGAGGAGTCTTTACCTTAATTAGTGTAATGAGTGTTTTCGCTTATTTAGTCTTTCAAGGCATATTTATTCCGAATCAAATAAGTGCGGATAAGTATGAAATAAAAGGTGTAGATGTTGCGTCATACCAAGGAGATATAGATTGGAGAGAGTTGGAAAAGCAAAATATGAAGTTTGCGTTTATAAAGGCTACTGAAGGAAGCTCGTTTGTAGATAAGTACTTTTCGGAAAATTGGACGAATGCGAATAAGACAGGTATGCGCGTCGGAGCGTATCATTTTTTTAGTTTTGATAGTAAGGGTGAAACACAAGCAGAGCAATATATACGAACTGTTCCAAAGTATAAACAAGCATTGCCACCCGTAATTGATGTTGAGTTTTATGCTAACAAAAAAGATAATCCCCCTAAGCGTGAAGATGTTGTGAAAGAGTTGTCGGTCATGATAAAAATGCTAGAAAAACATTACGGTAAGAAAGTAATATTGTATGCAACTCAAGAGGCATATGATTTGTATATAAAGAATGCGTATCCCCAATGTGATATATGGATTCGTAGTGTCTTTACAAAACCGAGTTTATCTGACGAGAGAAAATGGACGTTTTGGCAATACACGAACCGTGGGAGATTAAATGGTTATAATGGAAAAGAGAAGTATATTGATTTGAATGTATTTTATGGTAACGAGGAAGAGTTTGAGAATTATGGAATAAAAGGTTAAGTTTTAAAGCGTACAAAATTTTGTACGCTTTTTTGTTACTTACATAAAAATATACAAGTAAAGATGGAACAAACATTTAAGATGAATTGTCTATTATAGGTAATAACTATTCCATTTGAAAGAAAGGGTGGAGAAAATGAAAAATACATTATTAAAAGTAGGGGTATGTGTTAGTTTATTAGGAACAATGCAATTTGTTAGTACAATTTTTTCTGTGAAAGCGGAACAAAAGCTAGAGCAAAAAGTAATAAAAAATGAGACAGGAACTATTTCAATTTCTCAGTTAAATAAAAATGTATGGGTTCATACGGAGTTAGGTTACTTTAACGGAGAAGCAGTTCCTTCGAACGGGCTAGTTCTTACTACTTCTAAAGGGCTAGTACTTGTCGATTCTTCTTGGGATGATAAGTTAACGAAGGAATTAATAGAGATGGTAGAAAAGAAATTTAAGAAGCGAGTAACGGATGTCATCATTACACATGCGCACGCTGATCGAATTGGCGGAATAAAAACGTTGAAAGAAAGAGGCATTAAGGCGCATAGTACAGCACTAACTGCAGAACTAGCAAAGAAAAGTGGATATGAAGAACCGCTTGGAGACTTACAATCCATTACAAATTTGAGTTTTGGAAATATGAAAGTAGAAACATTTTACCCAGGGAAAGGACATACAGAAGATAATATCGTCGTATGGTTACCGCAATACAACATTTTAGCTGGAGGCTGTTTAGTGAAATCTGCGGAAGCTAAAGATTTAGGGAACGTTGCTGATGCCTATGTAAATGAATGGTCCGCATCGATTGAGAATGTGCTGAAGCGATATGGAAACATCAATTCAGTAGTGCCTGGTCATGGGGAAGTAGGGGACAAAGGATTGCTTTTACATACATTGGATTTGTTGAAATAAGAAACTGTGGGAATATAAAAGCGAGGAGAAACAATTTTCTCCTCGCTTTCTTCTAGCTATATTTAAATGCGAAGCCATCAATTATGCCTGCATACGTTACTGAGATTTTAATTCCAAGTATACAAATACCAGTACCGTCATAATTGCTATAACAACATAAGTAATATCGAGCATTATAAGTGTTTTTAAAGTTTCAGTCATCCTAATTCACCCCTGGTATGAAAATATAACATAATCTCTTATCAATCAGATCAGAGATTATAGAGATAACAATGTATATGAAATTTATTAAGTAGTGTCTATATAAATATATCATATAAATAATGTAAGTAATGTTAAGGTAGTGTAAATGTATTGTAAATAAAGTGATTTTTCATAAAATATTTAATCAAAAAATTGATAGTTCTTCAAAATGAAAAGAAGCTATTCTTTCTGTTGCATAATAAAAAGAAAGAATAGCGTTTTTGTATGTCTATTTCTGTTTGCTTAAGAGATTTATAGTACGAAATTGTTCTTTCGTACTATGAACTAGAAAGTTAAATATGTGATTCAGCAATAGTCTAGCTATTTGAAAACTTGAACAACAGGGGTATGTAATGTTTTTTTGTGTCAATAAAAATATTATGTAAACAATATAAGTTGTCACAAATTTATACATATTATTGTGATTGATATCACATCTCTTTTCCTCAATGGGTATTATGCTTAGGTTGTAAGGAATGATTGGGAGAGGGTGGGATGATCATGTTTTGTTATCAATGTGAACAAACGCCAACAGGTGGATGTAAAGTGATGGGTGTTTGCGGTAAAAATGAAACAATTGCAAGTTTACAAGATACGATTGTGTTTGGGCTAAAAGGAATTGCAGCTTATCGTACGCATGCTGCTCAGCTAGGGTATACTGATGCATTTGTAGATGCTACGACGCAAGAAGCACTGTATATGACATTAACAAATTCCAACTTTAATGAACAAGAACATATTGATATGGCTATGAAAGTAGGGAAATCGGCTTTACGAGTAATGGAGTTATTAGATGAGGCGCATACGAATCACTTTGGTGTTCCAGAGCCTGTTCAAATTACGCAAAACCATGTAGAAGGTAAGGCAATTGTAGTTACTGGACATAATTTATTTGCGTTAGAAGAATTATTAAAACAAACAGAAGGAAAAGAAATTAATATTTATACGCATTCTGAAATGTTACCAGCACACGGTTATCCGCAGCTGAAAAAATATAAACATTTAAAAGGAAACATCGGTAAGGCATGGTATGATCAACGACGTCTTTTTGAAAAATTTACAGGTGCTATATTAGCGACAACGAACTGTGTTATGCCAATTAAAGGGTCGTACTCTGATCGATTCTTTTCATATGATATTGCAGGCTTAGAAGGTGTACAAAAAATTGAAAATGATGATTTTGCACCATTGATTCAAAAAGCGCTAGAACTTCCAGAAGTACATATGGAGTCGGATGAACAGTTAGTAACAGGGTTCCATCATAATACAGTATTATCATTAGCTCCTGAAATTATTGAGGCAGTAAAAGAAGGAAAGATTAAGCGTTTCTTTGTCATCGCAGGTTGTGATGCACCAGGAAAAGGCGGAGAATATTATCGTGAATTAGCAACGTCACTTCCGCCAGAAACAGTTATTTTAACGACTTCTTGCGGGAAATTCCGCTTTAATGATGTGGAGTACGGTGTTGTACCTGGTACAAAGATTCCGCGTTACATTGACTTAGGGCAATGCAATAATTCAATTTCAACAGTGAAAATAGCAGCCGCTTTAGCAGATGCTTTTCAATGCGAAGTGAACGAACTGCCAGTTAGTATTGTCCTATCATGGTTTGAACAAAAAGCGGTTGCCATTTTACTTGGGCTATTTAGTCTTGGTATTCAAGATATTCGCATCGGTCCAAAGGCGCCTGAATTTATTTCACCTGGCTTGCTTGATGTATTACAAGAAACGTTTGGTTTGAAACTGATTACAACTGCAGCAGAAGATATGGAAATGATTTTATCGTAACAAAAGAATGATCTGTCTTATTAAGAAGAAGAGCTAACCTATAGCGCTCCAAAACAAAAATGTAGAATATTTGTTTTGGGGTATTTTCTTTTCTTAGCGGGATAGGTAATAGTTGATTTTAGAAAAATATAAAAATCGAGTTGACATGTATAACTACTCAGTCATACAATGTAGGAGTAATAGGTGATACTGAGTAGTGTTGTTTCTCAAAATGTTTTCAGTAAACAATAGGTAAGAGCGGATTTTAGAAAAAATTTTAAAATCAGTTGACATCTATAGCTACTTAGTCATACAATGTAGTTGTAATAAGTAATACTGAATAGTGTGGTTTTACTCAAAAACTATTCAGTAAAAATTCGCCTTAGTACTCTGTGATACTGAATATAAGTCAGACAGAATAGGGGGTAAAGGAGGATCATAACATGGAAAATTTAACTGAAATGCTAAAAGGTTCACTGGAAGGGTGTGTGTTGGAAATCATTAGCCGCCGTGAAACGTATGGCTATGAGATTACCCGCCACCTGAATGATCTTGGGTTTACCGAAGTCGTAGAAGGGACGGTTTATACTATCCTCGTACGATTAGAAAAGAAAAAGCTTGTGAATATTGAAAAGAAACCATCAGATATGGGACCGCCTCGTAAGTTTTATTCATTAAATGAGGATGGCCGTCAGGAGCTTGAATTGTTTTGGAAAAAATGGGATTTTGTATCTTCAAAAATTAACGTCTTGAAGTCAAACTAGCCTCATAATATAAAATGTTCCGGCTCATATTTGGAGAGTTTCTTGTTCTGCTTTATAAAAAAGGAGGAAAATAAGATGTTGGAAATGTTTAAAAAATTAATTGGTGATAAAAAAGAGTACAAAATGATGATGGCACGTGTTGGAGCACTGCCAGAGGACTATCAGTTTGTGTTTAAGAAAATTCAAAACTACATGTGGAATTTCTCAGCGGGTAATGGAATGGATATGCTGCACATACAGTATGAATTAATCGATTTGTTTGAAGCAGGTGCAGCGGAAGGGAGACAAGTGCTTGACATTACTGGGGAGGACGTGGCATCCTTTGCTGACGAACTAGTGGCAAACGCTAAAACGTATGTCTCCAAGTATCGTGAAGATTTGAATGAAAGTATTATGAAGAAATTGAGAAAAAAATAAATGCAATTAGTAATACCGACTGATTAGCTGGTTACAAATGTGAATTGCCGCCATCGCTATTCAGTTATATTTTTAAACTGGTACTAAGTAATACAGATTATCAGTGATACTAAATAGAGGGTGTATGTAATCTAATTTTATAAGGGGGAAAAAGTATGAGCAATGCAGCGATTTCTATAAAAGGGTTAAAAAAATCTTTTAAAGATAAAGAAGTCTTAAAGGGAGTGGATTTTGAGGTGCAGCGTGGTGAAATTTTCGCGCTGCTAGGCTCAAATGGAGCTGGAAAGACGACAACGGTCAATATTCTTTCGACGTTAATGAAACAAGATGATGGTGAAGTGAGTATTTGCGGTTTTGACGTCCAGCGACAACCAGATCATGTTCGTCAAAGCATCAGTTTGACAGGACAGTTCGCAGCTTTAGACGGCATGCTTACTGGAAGGGAAAACTTGATAATGATCGCTAAGTTACGTGGTGTTTCCAATCCGGCACAAGTTGCTGATAATCTACTTGCAAGATTTAGCCTGACTGATGCGGCCAACCAGAGGGCAGACCAGTATTCAGGCGGGATGAAGCGCCGACTTGATATCGCGATGAGTTTGATTGGGGCGCCAGCAGTTATTTTTCTAGACGAACCAACGACTGGACTTGATCCGGAAGCACGGATCGAAGTGTGGGATACAGTCAAGGAACTTGCCGGCAGCGGCACAACGATTTTGCTCACGACTCAGTACTTGGAGGAAGCAGAACAACTGGCGGACCGTATCGCTATTTTGCATGGCGGAAAAATTATTACGACAGGTACTCTTACTGAACTGAAAGAGATGTTCCCGCCAGCAAAAGTAGAGTATATCGAGAAGCAGCCGACGTTGGAGGAAATTTTCCTTGCGATTATCGGTAAAAAGGAGGAGATGTAAATGAAAAGCAAAACAGGGGTATTACTAGGGCGCTTAATGCGTAATATTATGCGTAGTCCGGATACAATTATTACAGTAGCGATTACACCGATTATGATGATGCTATTATTTGTTTACGTATTTGGCGGGGCTATAAAGACAGGAACGGATAACTACGTTAATTATTTATTGCCGGGAATTTTGTTAATGGCTATCGCATCCGGTGTAGCGTATACTTCTGTACGATTATTTACGGATGTAAAGAGTGGGCTGATGGCACGTTTCATTACGATGCCTATTAAGCGCTCATCAATATTGTGGGCTCACGTTTTAACTTCTCTTGTTGCTAATGTACTTACTATCGTGGTGGTTATTCTTGTTGCGCTCTTAATGGGATTCCGTTCCAGTGCTAATATGTTAGAATGGCTTGCAGTAGCTGGGGTTCTAGGAACGTTTACGCTAGCGCTAACATGGCTAGCTATCATTCCAGGGCTGAAAGCGAAGTCAATGGAAGGGGCGACAGCGTACTCGTATCCACTAATTTTCCTTCCATTTATTAGTTCAGCTTTTGTACCTACCGAAACGATGCCAAAAATTGTCCGTGCATTTGCAGAGAATCAGCCTGTGACTTCAATCGTGAATGCGATTCGTGCCCTTTTATATGAAGGAACTGTTGGCAACGATATTTGGATTGCACTCGCTTGGTGCGTAGGTATCATGATCATCTCTTACTTTTTCGCAAGTAAAACATTTAAACGTCAGTTAGGGTAAGTGAATTTAGTCATCCGAAATTATATACGTTTTAGAAAAAGCACGGGAAGATTTTCCGTGCTTTAATAATACATTCATACTTCGCTTAATTGTAATAGTTTTAAAGTAAATAGGAGAATAATGAATTGAATACAAATGCCATGAAATATGGTATGTAACGCTTAACTAAAATAACTTAAAAATAAACAGAATATTCTATATAAATATAGAGGTTATAGTTGTGATATGTTATATTTATACTTATAAGGTATATAATGTATAAATTAATTGTTTAGGGGATGGAAAAGGGAGAGATTCAAATGAAATGGTATTTATATGCTCTCAAAAACTATGCGAAATTTAGTGGGAGAGCAACGAGAAAAGAGTACTGGATTTTTACTTTAGTTAATAAGGTTACGTTTTGGTCATTAATATATTTTGCTTCATATTCTCCGTCGGTCTTCTATTTAAGAGCCAATATTACTTTGCTATATATGGCAATTTTTATCGTTCCTACTCTGGCAGTGGAAGCTCGTCGATTACATGATAGTGGAAAAACAGGATGGTGGCAGCTATTAAATTTGATACCATTTGGAGGAGCGGTTCTACTTGTGTTTTGTATCATTGAAAGTGACGAAGGTGAGAATAAGTATGGACCAAATCCACATTTAAATCTTAAACAAGCAATTTAATGTATGTATAGTAAACTCTAATATAAAAAGGTGTGAACTAAAAGCTAGTTCACACCTTTTTATTGTATTATTCTTAGAAGCTTCGTTTAGCTTTGATAGCAAATACAATGTTTTCCCTAGGTAGTTGAAAATATGGACAACTGGTAACGAATTAAACTCAATATTTTTAGTTTAACGGATTATCGCTCAAGGGCAATATAAGGATAGCCGCTCTTGTAAAACTTCTAATACTGCTTCAGGCATTTCCCTAATTGTAATATCTTTCCCTAAGAAAAATAGCCAATTTGTCATCTCTGCCATTTCATCGGAATTGTTAACAGCGATAAATGTTTTTAAAATAGCTGTAGATTGGTAAGGATTTGTATAAGAAATAGAAACTTTGAAAGGGTGGTATTTTTTGTACTGGGCAATTGCGTTCGGACCAAGTTCAAGTACAAGGTTAATTGCTTTGTCCTTCTTACTGAGCTTTTCTAAAATCTTTTTCTTATTTAACACCTTTTTCGGCGTGTACGGTTCAATATTGATGAGGTCATCGACAGGAAACATTAGCTTCTTTTCTTCTTTTAAGTCGAACCCTTCAATAATCCAATGGCTTTTTTCTTGATAAAGGTGTAATAGGTAAATTGGATAAGACTTGATTGCCTCTTCTTCTTTGACAGTAATCAATAAATGTCTATCCGAAAGAAGGGTTTGAATGAGTTTTTCTAACATCGGATGGGGGAGGTCAGAAAGCTCCAGTAGATCGGGATTATGAGGGTTAGTCCCTTCAAAAAGCAAGATTTGATTTAAAAGAACAAGGTCATCTTGCTGGGTTTCTGAGATGAGTCCCAGTAGTTTTTCGGCTAAAGATTGGCGACTCTTTAAATAGGGAAGTTGTTGATTTCTTGTAGCCATAAAGGCAATAAAAAGAGCTTTGACTTCATTATCAGTAAAGCGAACAACGGGCAGGATAGAGTTATGCATAACAAAATATCCACCAGTTCTTCCAACTTCAGCGACAAGTGGCATGCCCATAGCTTCAATTTCTCTTATGTCTCTAATAGCTGTCGACCGTGATATGTTAAATTCTCGTATGATTTCAGAAATGGTAAAGTGGGAGCGATTGTTGATATACCGCATAATTGTATTAATCCGTTCAACTTTTTTCATTGGAGTCTCCTAAACAGTATCATTTTTTGACATGATTTAAAGTTATTATAAACTCATCAGATGAAAAGATAAATCGTTTGATTCATTTTAAAAGAAGGCAGGTATTGAATATGAAAAATTATACGATTGAAGAAAAAGATAGCTTTATTGTGTTAGGTATTGGAACTGAAATTAAGAGTGACTATACAGACTTTGCTGGAATCAATAAAGAAAAGGAAGACTTTTGGTCGGCTGTTAAAGAAGATGGAAGGCTCGATACTTTAAAAGCTTTAGCTACAAACGAATACATTTTTTCTGTGAGTGAAGCGGTGAATAACAAGATGATGTATTATGCTGGTGTTATGACAGAGGCACAAATAGAAGAAGCATCTAGAGTAATCCAGTTTCCAAAGGGAGAATACTTAGTTGTGAAAGGGGAAGATAAAACGGCTGAAGAGTTAAGTAATAAGCTGACTGGCATCGCCTTTGGTCAAGCTTTACCAGATGCAAAAGATTTTGCTTATGTTGGTGGCCCAAATACAACGGTTGAGATGGGGCAGAGAGACGGTTTAGTATTTGGTGAAATGTGGATTCCAGTTGTTAGGAAGTAAAGTGATAAAAGGTACCAATATGGAAAGTAGGGGCTAACAATCTTGAATTGTTAGCCTTTTTGATATGAATAAAATATTCATATGCTGCTACACATTATGTTCTGGTAAAATGGAATAAAAGGGAATTAATGTAAGGTGGTGGCGGTTTGAATAAAAAAAGGATATTTGAGCTGTTCATAGTAACGTTGGTTTTTCTATTCCTTCATGTAAGTACATTTACTAATGAAAAATTTAACGATAAATTTGGATCCTTTACTTTCATTGTGCTCCTTCTTATGCTTTCTATTTACACTGCATTTATAGAAAAGTATTTTGATGATATACAAAAGGGGATTCGAAATATCACATTTTGTTTTGCTTTGCTTTGTTAGTAGTTGCTGTAGTATCACTATGGCTAGGGTACTTTTAAACCTCTACTTAATGGAACTTTTCTTTCCTCAGTCATGATAAGATTTACAATAGGAAGTTTTATGTAGCATAAAGGGGAAAGATTCATGGTCAGCTTTAGTACTTTGTTAGCCTTTGCAATTGTTTCGCTTAGCATGGTTTGTTCACCGGGGCCTAATATGATTTATCTCATTTCTCGTTCCATTACGCAAGGGCGTATGACAGGATTTATTTCTCTCTTGGGTATTATGCTTGGATTTGTAATTTATATAATCGCAACAATGTTCGGACTGACAGTTTTATTCCTTGCAGTACCCGCTGTCTACGAAGCAGTCAAATGGGCAGGTGCTGCTTACTTGCTTTGGCTTGCCTGGAATTCGATAAAACCGGGTGCTACATCTATTATGGAACCTCGTACTATTTCTAATGAGTCATCACGGAAATTATTTCTAATGGGACTTATGACTCACCTTCTAAATCCAAAGATTGCTATTTTGTATGTGTCACTGTTACCTCAATTTGAAGATCCTGAGAAGGGATCGTTGCTTATACAAGGTGCAGTTTTAGGCCTTACGCAAATCACTGTTAGTTTTATAGTCAACCTTCTAATTGTGTTTACAGCAAGTAAAATTGCTACATGGTTTGGCACACGCCCAACGTGGCTACGAGTGCAACGTTGCCTTATGGCAAGTGTCTTAACGGGTTTTGCTGTACGTCTTGCTTTTGAACGTCGACAGTAGGATTATCTTTAATATTTTGACGATCTTATTGAAATGATTCAAGTTAGTTATAAAAATTAATAAAAGAAAACCATCAATTTGATTAATTTTTTAAAATTGATGGTTTTTATTTTTGAAACAAATATTTATTTTATAGAAAATATTTTTAGACCCCCATAAATTTTGTTGTTCCTTCGAATATGTATAGTGCAGAAAGCAAATAGAAGTAAAAGTACACATCGGATACAGCATTGAAGTATTTATAAAATTGTTAGATTAAATGAGGAAGCCGAAATAAAAGGCTGAAATTACCAGCAATATAGAGAAGAGTTATTTAAAGATTGCAGATAAAATAGAAAAAGAGCAAGCAAAACAATATAAGAAATTAAATGAAAATGCAGACTTAGCTTTTGTATAAATAGAACAGAATAATCATTAAGAAAACGGTGAGAAAAGTCAATCTCGAAAAATATGAGCAACAGCAAAAAGACAAGCTCAAAGAAAAGTACTAACAAAATGTGGTTGAAAGGTCACTTGTTTAGTGACCATTTTGCTATGTGAAGGAGGCTGGGAGATTACAAGTGTTGAGTTTAGTAATGAAGATCTTAAAAAAACCAAAAATAGAAGATATCGTATGTAACATACAAAACAACGGAGAAGATAAGGAAGCTTTTATCGTACAGTATCAGCCGTTTATTAGAAAATCAATCTCGTCTGTCTGCCGTAGATATATTACAGAACAGGATGATGAATATAGTATTGGATTGTTTGCGTTTAATGAAGCAATTGAACAATATTCATATAAAAAAGGGAAATCTTTTCTAGCGTTTGCTGATCTTCTTATAAAAAGAGATGTAATTGACTATATACGCAAGGAGTCTAAGCATAACCTTGTCTTTTTAAAAGAAGATGAGCAAGAGGAAATGTTAGAAATGCAAGTATCGCTTACGGAGTATATGAAAGAGATGGAAAATAGTAACCGTAAGGAGGAAATTCTTCATTTTCAAAGTGTGCTAGCTGAGTTTAAAATCACATTTTCAGAGCTTGCTAAAGAATCTCCTAAGCATCGTGATACGCGTGAGCACTTAATAGAAATTGTGAAGATTATTATAAAAGAAGAGGAAATGATGGAAGAGCTGTTCCGAAAGAAAAAATTACCGCTTAAACATATTGAACCACGTGTTAGAGTAAGTCGTAAAACGTTGGAGCGACATAGAAAATATATCATTGCAATGTGTATTATCTTCGCAAATAACTATACATACATTCTTGATTATATAAGGGGAGGGAAGCATGTTGAATAAAGGAATTGTGATGGATATAAAAAAACATAGCGTAGTTGTTTTAACACCAAATGGAGAGTTTATTACGTGTAATAGAAAAGGGGATTCTTGCATGATTGGAGAGGAAATCTCGTTTGAAGAACAAGAACAAAGAGCATCGCGTTTTTCAATCCCTTATTTCTTAAAGCCGGCATCATTACTTGTTGCTTGTTTTCTATGTGTGCTGTTATTTTTCTACAATCAACCGGAAGAAAAAGTATTTGCTTACGTCTCAGTGGATATAAATCCAAGTTTAGAGGTGAGCGTAACAAAAGATTTTCGTGTTATAGATTTGCAAGCTTGTAATGATGATGGAAGGCGTATTTTAAAAGAATTGAAGCAATGGGAAAACAAACAATTGCAAGACGTAATACGTACGATTATAAAGCAAAGTCAAGAAGATAAGTATTTAACAAATGATAAGCAAGTTATGCTAACAGCTGTTGCAAAGGATAAGTCACTAGCACCAAAGTTGGAAAAGATAATGAAAGAATTAAAGAAAGAATATGAGCTAAAACATATTGCAGTCGAATATCAAAATAGTACGATGCAAGTACGAGAAAATGCTAGAAAAGCTGGAATTGGCACAGGTGTTTATATAAAGAAAGAGAATGAGAAGAATAAATCGCTTACGCCTCCTTCCACGCCGTCTAATCGGGTGGAAAACGAAGAAGAGGTGCAATCGCAGCCGGAGTCATCTCCTGATGTATCACCGAATTGGTCTCCTGTAAAAGAAAAAAAATATGAGAAGCCAGAGCATGAAGAACAAAAGAAAACAGAGGAACAGCCATCTAGGCAAATAAAAGAAAATAATGGACAACAGCAAGGAAACAACAGTAGAGGAGCTCAGCAAGAAAATAGAGGGAATCAACAGGAGAATAACGGAAGAGGGTCGCAACAAGGAAATAATGGGAATCAGCAAGGGAACAACGGAAGAGGATCGCAACAAGGAAATAATGGGAATCAGCAAGGGGATAATGGAAGAGGATCGCAACAAGGGAATAATGGAAATCAGCAAGGGGACAATGGTAGAGAATTGCAACAAGAAAATAATGGGAATCAGCAAGGGAACAACGGAAGAGGATCGCAACAAGGAGATAATGGGAATCAGCAAGGGAACAACGGAAGAGGATCGCAACAAGGGAATAATGGAAATCAGCAAGGGGATAATGGAAAAGGATCGCAGAAAGAAAATGATGGAAATCAACAAGGGAACAATGGGAGGGGGTCTCAACAAGAAAATAGAGGCCACCAACAAGGAAATGAAAAGAAGAATTAATAGAATATGGAAGTGAGAGATTCAATTCAAAGCTAAAAGGATTTATCTCGCTATTGTGGGCAGTAAAACTCCCATCTCTAATTTTGGCTGGGGCAAAGAAGTTAGATGGGAGTTGGGCTGCTTATAAATGCCCAATTGGTGAGGGCTAATTAAAGTTTCACTTTATTATTCTATAGTTCTATTAAGAAGGAGTATGTGAAAAATATAATGGAGAAAAACATTCAACAAGAGAAATGTAAATCAAAACCTATTTTTTATGATCCTAAAGGAAGGAGAAACATAGCTTTTATCTCGTTTCTATGTATCTCAATAGTTAGCGTAAGTATTGTATTTTATTTTTTCTTTCAAAGTATTTTTTCAACACCAGAAATTCCAAATATGAATCCTACTGTAAAACAAGATACGAAACTTGTACCAATTAATCAAAAACTTAGTGGCGAGCAGTTAAAGAAGGAAGAATTCAAACCAAATACCGATATGAAGGGTAATAAAAATTTGGTGAATTCGATGAACGATAGTAAACAACCAAAAGAAGTGTATGGTTTTTATGTAAATTGGGATGAAAATAGTACAGCGTCTTTAAAAGAAAATATCGATTCATTAACGACGTTAGTACCAGAATGGTATCATTTAAAAGAAGATTTAACGATTAGAAGTGAAATAAAACCTGAGATTGTAAAACTAGCAAAAAAAAATCATGTGAAAATTATGCCGTTACTTACTAACTATACAGAAAAAGCTTCTGGCCCTGATAGTGAGCTTATCCATAAGTTACTGAATTCGCCGAATGATGTGAAGACGAAATTTATAAATGATTTAGTAAGCGAAGTTAAAAAGAATCAGTTTTCAGGTATTAATATTGACTTTGAGGCCGTACCTGAAAGCGATAGAGAAAACTTAACAAATTTCATAAAAGAAATTACTACGGTCTTTCATAAACATGATTTGCTCGTTACACAAGATGTTCCAGCTAATGATAAGGCTTTTGATTATGGTGCATTAGCAAAAATAATAGATCGAATGATTGTAATGATGTACGATGAGCATTATGGAGCGGGGGAACCAGGCCCAATTGCTTCAAATAAATGGTTCCAACATACATTAAAAGAACTGAATATTCCGTCTAATAAACTTATAGTTGCTTTCGGTAACTATGGATATGATTGGGAAGTAAATAGTAAAAAACCTGCGAAGTCTTTAACTTTTTCAGAAGTTATGGCAATGGCTCATGATTCCAATATGAAAATTCAATGGGATAACATGAGTGGAAATCCTTATTTTAGATATAAAACAGGAGAGAAAGATCATACTGCTTGGTTCTTAGATAGTGTTACTCTCTATAATCAAGTGAAAATCGCAATGGACAACAATGCTAAAGGGTTTGCATTATGGAGATTAGGAGCAGAAGACCCTACAATATGGAAGGTTTTAAAAAATCCGATTGGGGTACAAAAAAATCCTGATGCATTACATAAAATTACTAGTTTAGATGAAGTGAATTATGCTGGACAAGGTGAAATTTTACAGATTGAGAATGAAAGACAAAATGGGTTGAGAGATTTTAAAATAGGAAAAGATGGTTATCTTACAGATGAAGTATATAGATCATTACCATCTACATACGAAGTGCAACGATATGGAAAACCGAATGGGAAACAAGTAGTATTAACATTTGATGATGGGCCAGACCCGAAATATACACCGGAAATTTTAGATATATTAAAAGAGAATAAAATAAACGCTGTTTTTTTTGTACTTGGTGAAAACGCGCAACTAAATCCTAATATTGTGAAAAGAATATACGATGAAGGGCATGAAATTGGCAATCATACTTTCAAGCATCCTAACGTCGCTGATACGTCTTTACTACGAACAAAATTAGAACTTAATACGACGCAACGTTTAATTCAGGAAATAACTGGACATTCTACGGTTTTATTTAGACCGCCATATGAAGCCGATGCTAACCCAGATTCATCAAATGAAATATTGCCTATTTTGCGTGCACAAAATATGAACTATACAATGGTGGCGGAAAAAGTTGATCCTGAAGACTGGGCAACACCATCAACGAATGAATTAGTAAAGCGTGCTCTTACTCCCATTTATAAGGGAGAGGGAAATATTATTCTTCTCCATGATGCGGGAGGGAATCGTGCCCATACGGTAGAAGCGCTTCCCATTATTATTAAAGAACTTAAAAAAAATGGATATAGTTTTGTAACAATTTCAGATTTAATGAATAAAGAACGAGATGAAATTATGCCTCCTGTTTCTTCTGAAGGAAAGCAATATTTACTTTACAATAAAGCTGTCTTTTCAGGAGCGGGATACTTTAAACATATATTAACAATTATTTTTTATATTGCTATTGGATTAGGTATTTTCCGATTCTTATTCTTAATTTATTTTGCATGGAAGCAGAAAAGAAAAACGCTATCTCGTTGCACGCATTCGTCCTATCAACCTTTTGTTAGTGTTGTCATAGCGGCATATAACGAAGAAAAGGTTATAGCTAAGACGATTCGCTCAATTTTGGATAGTCATTATAAAGAATTTGAAGTTATAGTTGTGGATGACGGATCGAAAGATGATACGTCAAAAGTAATGCAAGAAACATTTAATAAACACCCTAAAGTACGTTTAATCCAGAAAGAAAACGGTGGGAAATCATCAGCAATGAATTTAGGGTTTCAACACTCACGAGGAGAAATCATTGTTACGTTAGACGCGGATACAATTATTGCACAAGACGCTATTTCTTTAATGGTTAGACACTTTGAAGATCATAATGTTGCAGCAGTTTCAGGTAATGTCAAAGTAGGTAATAGACGTAACTTGTTAACTACTTGGCAACATGTTGAGTATATTACCGGGTTTAATTTAGAACGTAGAGCTTTTGATGAGTTAAATTGTATTACAGTAGTTCCAGGAGCTATTGGGGCATGGCGTAAAAAGAATGTAGTTGAATCTGGATATTTAAGTGAGGATACGTTAGCAGAAGATACGGATCTTACTATTACATTTTTACGTCAAGGGTATAGAATTGTATATGAAGAAAGCGCGTATGCTTATACGGAGTCACCTGAAGATGTGAAAAGTCTCATTAAACAACGATATCGTTGGTCATATGGTACACTCCAATGTCTTTGGAAACACCGAAAAGCATTGTTTCATTCACAGCATAAAACATTAGGGTTTATTGCATTGCCTAACATGTGGTTATTCCAATATGTTTTGCAATTCATTGCTCCTTTAGCAGATATATTAATGATTATGGGGCTATTTAGTAGTAATCCACTAAAAGTTTTAGGGTTTTATTTTGTATTTTTTTTAATGGATCTATTCGCATCTTTATTTGCATTTAAATTAGAAGAAGAGAATCCGAAACCACTAGCATGGTTAATTTTACAACGCTTTATTTATCGTCAATTTATGACTTATGTTGTCATTAAATCTATATTCTCATCAATTCGAGGAGTAGCGGTAGGGTGGAATAAATTAAAGAGAATGGGGAGTGTTAAACATTCCACGGAACATAAGGAGGCATCATAAGAGGGCAGTTTACCTGCTCTCTTTTTTCAGTGGTTTTAGTAAGTAATATGTAATATAAAGCCTTCGCTTCCATAACAAAATTCCTAATCATTACTGATAGTGAGACGTTATGTTAAGACACTCCTTGAATTTCGGGAAAAATTTTTTTATTTTTTTTAAAATGACGGACATAAAATCGTATATCCTTTCGAATTATATATATGGATATCATTAATGTTTATATAAAAGGGGAGAAAAAATATGAAAGAAATGTATGAAGAAATCACTGAAGTATTGAAGGTATTAGCACATCCTGTCCGTTTATCATTAGTAAAAATAATGCTTGCAAAAGGTCCTATTAACGTAACGACAATGTATGAAACATTACAAATGCCTCAAAGTACAATTAGTCAACATTTATCTAAACTAAAAGCTACTAAAGTCGTTACAGGTACTCGGAAAGGATTAGAAATTTATTATGAGGTAACTGACAATCGCACAAAATCAATATTAGCATGTTTAGTTTAAATACTGATTGTCTAGACATTAAGAAGAGGATGCTAAAGTAATTGTGTGACTACAATTTTTAAGATTTTATACAAAAGTAATATGTATAAGTGTATGTGATTTTCTTACTAACATAAGTTGTATGTAGACTGGTTATTAATTTGTTATACATCTTAGTTAGATTATTTTATTTATTTAATAATATTGTATGATCTTCACCTTGTTAAAATTAACAAGGTGAAGGATTATTTATGTACACATGAAATATTTTATAAAGAGTACGACTTTACTCCAAAGTTACATTTTTAGTTTTTTATCTATAGATCTAATACTAAAGGGAAAATAACTGAAATATAAATGTAATTGAAAGGAGTGGAGTAACAATGGAGGTAAGCCTTTTTTTAGGATTTTTTTGGGGGTGGATAACGGTTATCATCTCAGGAATACTTTTTGTGCGACCATCTATACTACGTGAACTGAAAAGATTAGTGGTAGAAGACAGAGGATTTGGAATTATGTATGGCTTTCTATCAATTTTCCTAGGATTAGGTACTGTTATTCTACATAATGTTTGGGAACTTAATTGGCAGGGACTCATTACACTTATTGCATGGCTCGCACTATTAAAAGGGATTTATGTAATTGCATATCCTGAACCATCCAAGAAAACCGATTTCGAAGTAAGGGTACTATCTACTCGTATAGTGCTTGCTATCCTTGGTGCTTTATCTTTATGGATGCTTATCATACTTTATATGAAATAGAGACAAATATTTTTGATCATGGGAGTATGTAGGTGGGGAGTTTTGGGTAGTCCTTTGGAACGGGATTTTATAGTTAACTGTAAGTGTAGTGTTTCTTCCGTTGTAGATATGTTTTTATAAATAGTGAGATGGGCAAAACGAAGAGAGTCCTAAATAAATAGGATTCTTTTCGTTTTATAAAAGTGAATTTATCTTGTATCACTAATACAATTGATAATCATTTTTCTGGACTATTCGTAGTTATTTACCTTGTTATACTCAATGTCGGCTATGTGACCATCCGGTCGAATCAAAACGGTATCTATATTTTTTAACTTGGAATCTTGTATTTCTCCTATTATCACTTTTATGTGTGAATCAATATTTATTTTATTTATCTTATCTATATAAGAAGGGTGTATTAATAAGATAAATTTACCATCCTGCATTAATTCAAAGAGTTTATAACTTTTCTTATTTAGAGAAGAAATAGTGAGATTTGTACATCTTTTTCCTATCAATGGATGCCTTTCTGTATCGTGCATCGATGAATACATTATTCCTAAGCCACTTACTCTTTCAGATAAATCGTGATTTATCTCGGGGTATGTAAGTAGGTGCGAAAATAAACCCCTTAATTCCATTCCTGCGTTTGAAAAGTTTATCATTAATTGTTCTTGCGCTTGTACTTCCTTGAAAAATTGTTTTCCCACAGCATGTCTTTCAATATGATAACTTTCTAATAGGCGTTCATATTTTTTTTGTTTTATTGCGAGTCCTAATTTCCAGCCTATATTAAAAGCATCTTGTAGACCTACATTCAAACCTTGTCCTCCAGCAGGGAAATGAATATGTGCTGCATCCCCTGCTAAGAATACACGCTTATGTTGATAAGTATTTGCTAGTTTGGTTGCATTGCCAAAACGAGAAAGCCATATTGTGCTCTTAATTTGAAGATGTTCACCTGTAATACTATAAATACTATCTATAAACTCTTTTTCTGTAACAGCAACATGAACAGGTATTGTCTGATTCTTAGGATCAACAATTGCAAAACGAAATACATCAGTTGTAATAGGTACCATCATTAATATTCCATTTATATTAGAAGTAGATAAAAATGGAGTATCTGGTATATCTTCTAAAATAACATCACCTAATATAGCAGTAGTTGTTGTGTTTGTTCCATTAAACGGTATATTTGATAACTCACGAACTATACTTCTTGCTCCATCAGCTCCTATTACATATGGAACTTCTATTTTATATATTGTTTCTCTTTGTTCTATTTCTAGTTGTACAAATGTTTCATATTGTTTTAAGTCTTTCACAGTATGCCCGCGTTTAATGACTACACCTAATTCTAATGCACGTTCTTCTAATATTTCTTCTGTAATAGATTGGGGAATAAAAAGTGTATACGGAAAATCAGTATTTAAATTTTTAAAGTTTAATCTTGTATCTAAGGCAGCAAAATGACTTGTATTTAATTTCTTTCCTCTAGCTAAAAATCGATCTGCAATACCTCTCATAGCCATCAATTCTAAGGAGCGGGGGTGTAGTGTGAGTGCTCTAGAATTTCGTACCCGGTCTAATCTTCTCTCTAAAACAACAACTTTTACGCCTTGGATAGCTAATTCACATGCTGCCATAAGTCCAACTGGACCACCACCAACTACCGCTACATCATAATAATTGTCCATATCATGCCCTCCATTTATTTAATTGTTTAAGAGCTAATGTGAAAAATTGTAAATAGATTTATAAATGTTATCTATTGTACATATATAATTATACTTCATTTTGGTTTCCTAGGAAACCAAAATGAAGTTCCTAGGAGAAGTTTACTTAGTAAGTGTGTAGTTAAAGCTATATAGCGTGTCGGCAGCTTCTTCTGCTTGTGATATTTTTGCTAAAAATGCTACTACTGTAGTTCCATATGGGAGTTGTAAAGGTCTTTCTGCTATTCGTAGTTTTAATGAAGTAGTAGTGGTTGTAACTCGACTTCAAATAATTCGCTTTCAATTTCATTAAGTGCATACATTGATACAGGATGTGGAGAGGTATTAGATAAGACTTGTGATGAAAGGAGTTCTCCTGATGAGGAGTAAAATGTAACAAACACTTGTGAAAATGGAGGGACCATAATGATTACACGGTCAGTTTTTTGTAACGTATTAACCAACTCCAAAATAATATAGTTTTATAAAAATCAAAAAACAATAGATAAATATAAAGATATTATTATGGGTACTTTTCCGGTAGTGAATTAAGAAAATTAATAAACTCTTTATTTTATTGTAAATAGTTTAAGAGCACACAAATATGTGTGCTCTTAGAATAGAAAGGTAGTTTTCTATGAGTAGGGAGTCCCCATACAATAAAATATGCTTGTCCAATTTAAATGTGAGAAGTTTTTTATAAAAATTCTATTTGGTAAGTCTATGTGAAAAATCACCTTGTACAGGAACTCTTTGCAAAGTATTTTGTCTGCAGTCATGATTATTAAAGTTGATGAGAGCTGTTATCCGAATAATAAAACCACATCTCAAATTGTTGACTATATGTCTAACAACTAGGATGCGGTTCAATGAATAAAAAGTGTCCGAATAAAATATAAGGTAAAAAGTATAGGATACTTTTGTTATAAAGAGTATTTGTAGATGAATGTTATTGTTTTTTACTTTTGAAAGATTTGGGCTTCTAAATTACGAGTTGTTGGAGTACCTCTAATATAAAATTTCAGTAGAAATATTGAACTACTAATATGAATGTAGAAGATTTAATAAAGACGGTAATGTTCTTTTAGTCATGTAATCTTTTCATTTGATGATCTTTTCCCCATTCACATAGTTCATCCATAATTTGCATTAAAGATTTCCCGTATTCGCTTATTGTGTACTCAACCTTTGGTGGTACTTCTTGATATACAGTACGATGGATAATCCTATCAGCTTCAAGTTGGCGAAGTTGTTGAGTTAGAACTTTTTGCGTAATGTTTGGGATTTCTCGTCGGATTTCGTTTGTTCGCATTTTTCCATCCATCAACACACATAAAATATGAACTTTCCATTTTCCGCCGATTACATCGAGTGTCGTTGCAATTGGGCAGTCTTCATTTTGATTCATATAACACCTCCACAGGTACTTTAAGGTTCCTATAGCACTTTAAAGTACGTACTTTTCAATTATATGTGACTCACTCATACTAATACGTAAAGGATTGAATAATTTAAAAAGGGGATGGAAGATGATGAGAACACTTGTAATTGTAGCACACCCTGATATTGAAAAATCAAAAATTAATAAAAGATGGATCGAAGAACTTGAGAAACATTCGGATGAAATAACGGTGCATGAATTATATAAAGCGGCACCGAATTGGGAGTTTAATATTGAGGAAGAGCAAAAGCTATTAGTAGAACATGACAGATATATATTTCAATTTCCGCTTTATTGGTACAGTTCACCACCATTATTAAAAAAATGGTTTGACGATGTATTAACATATGGATTTGCGTACGGATCAAAAGGAGATAAAGTGAAAGGGAAAGAATTTGGTCTAGCTATTTCTATAGGTGGATTAGAAAAAGACTATAAAAATAGCGGAATTACAATGGATGAGTTAACGAAACCATTTCAAGCTACGTGCTTATATACAGACATGAAATTTATACCTTCATTTTATTTATATGGTGCCGAATATAAATTAAGTGATGAAGAGATTAATAAAAGTGCACCGGAGTATGTGCGCTATGTGATGAATAAGGAGTATTCTAATATATAAGAGGAAATAGCCATTTACTTGTTAAGTAGATGGCTATTTTTATTGATTTTATATTCACTAAGTGTAATCTTTAGTAAATTAATAGTTAATCTGGTAAAATAAAAAACCTAATATATATAAAGGGGAGTTTTACTTGAGAACGATGCAAAAATTATTACAAAAAAGAGCAATGCAATCACCAAATTTGGAAGCGCTTGTAGGGGGAGAGAAAAGGTATTCGTTTCAGCAGTATAATGAACGAGTAAATCAGCTTGCACACTATTTGCTACATAACGGTGTACAAAGAGGGGATCGTATTGGAATACTATGCAAAAATAATCATCCGTTTCCAAGCGTTATGATGGCAAGTTTAAAAATTGGAGCTGTATGTATTCCGCTAAATCATCAGCTTACCGCTTTTGAATTAGAAACGATTGTAAAAGAAGCAAAATTAAAAGTGTTAGTTATTGATGAAGAATTTCATGAAGCTTTAAAGATTGATGCTGTTAAAGAAATTCCTTATGTAATTAAAACGACTGAAGAAGGATTTGGTTCATTTGAATTAACATTACAAGAACAGCCAATGACAGAACCGAATGTAGAAGTTCATGAAGAGGATGATGCGATTTACTTATTTACTTCAGGAACGACCGGACAGGCGAAAGCATGCGTAATTGGACATAAAAACTTACATCATTATTTTGCTGAGATTGCGGGCCAAAGAGAAATTCCTGCAGGTGAGCGCTTTTTATCCGTACATCCATTATTTCATATGAGTGGAGTGCTTTCTATTTTAAATTGTATTTATCATGGTGTTACGATGATCTTTTTAGCTGATTCGAATCCTGCTCTTATTTGGGATAAGATTGAAGAAGAGAAAATTACTACGATGCTTGCGTTCCCAGCTGTTTATAGCTACATGCTTGAGGAGCTAAATAAAAAAGAACGTAACATTTCAACTTTTAAAGTAGCACAAAGTGGTGGTACAAAAGTGCCAGAAACACTTATTCAAAAATATATGGAAAAAGGAATATATATGGTGCAAGGATATGGGAGTACAGAAGGTTGGGTTGTAACTTCATGGCATCCAATGATGGGAAAAGAAAAGATGTCTTCTGTAGGGAAAACTTTGAAACATGTAGAGTTAAAAATTGTTCATCCAGAAACAGGTGATGAACTAACAACAAATGAAGTTGGCGAGATTCATGTAAGAAGTCCATACATGTTTAAAGGGTATTGGAATAATGAAAAGGCGACAAAAAAGGTAGTAAAAGATAATTGGTTTAACATGGGCGATGCTGGCATGATAGATGATGACGGATTCCTGCATATTATGGGAAGATATAAAGACGTTATTATACGCGGTGGTGACAACGTATATCCAGATCAAGTAGAAGATGTTATTCATGAAATACATGGTGTTTTAGAAGTTGCAGTAGTTGGAGTTCCAGATGACTTTTGGGGAGAGATTCCGACAGCGTATATTGTAAAAGATATGCAAACGTCTTTAACGGAAGAAGAAATTATCCGGCATTGTAAAGAGAAACTAGCAAGTTATAAAATACCATACGTTGTATTTATGGACAAATTACCGAAAAATGCTTTAGGGAAAGTGTTGAAGAGGGAATTAAGAGAAGGTGTACTTGTAAAATAAAAAACGATTAGATGATGAGGAATCCAGTTATGTACAAAGCATAACTGGATTTTTGTTTGTAAAGAACATAATAATTTACTAGATTTTGTATTTTGCGTAAGATAATAAAGAATATTCAATCATTAATAAAAGGAAGAGATATAAATGAAGCTACCGTTATTACAAGTAGAGACAGGGAGGCTCATAATCCGTCCGTTCCAAAATGATGATTATGAAAGTTGGTTAGATGGATTTCATAAGAGGCTACCATCGCAGTATAAATATGACGATGGCCATCAAGTTATGGCATCATCAACAAAAGAATGGTTCACGGAATGGATAAGAGGTTTTGATGAAGCAGCAAATCGAGATGAGATGTATGTATTAGGTATTTTTCGTAAAGAAGATGGGGCTAATATTGGGAAGCTAGAGCTTATAAAAATTTTACGTATGGACTATCAATGGGCGATGATGGGGTATTCCATACATAATCAATACTGGAAAAATGGATATGGTATTGAAAGTGTGAAAGCTGCGTTATCGTTATTTTTTAATAGTCTTCATTTCCATAGAATTGAATTACATATACATGTTGATAATGAGCCATCCGTTCGTCTTGCGGAAAGAACAGGTTTTTCACTTGAATGCAAGAGAGAGGCGTTTTCTTTAGAGAATGGTAAATGGATGGACTTTCTTATTTATTTTAAAAATAAGGAGATGGATATATGAGAGTTCTAATTACAGGGGGAAATCGCGGGTTAGGGTTACAGTTAGTAAAAGTATTTCATGAAAATGGGCATATCGTTTATCCGTTAGTTAGAACTGAGGTTGCGGTAACGCAATTGAAGCAAATGTTTAGTTGTAGATGTTTTCCTATATTGGCAGACTTATCACTTGATGAGAGTACGGAGCAGATTAAGAACCAGCTCGAGGGATATACAGAGTATATGGATCTAGTTATAAATAACGCTGGAATTACTGGAAAGGAGACTGAGATTTTACATACAAATTCAGAAGAGTTAACGGACTTATTTAATATTCACTGCTTAGGCGTAATTCGAGCTGTAAAAGGTACATATGTGGCTTTAGCTAAATCGGATCAGCCGAGAATAATAAATATGTCCTCTCGGTTAGGATCACTACATAAAATGGCGAACAAAGAATTTCCGCAAGGTCAGTTCTCATATTCCTATCGAATTGCTAAAGCTGCGCAAAATATGCTAACACTTTGTTTACAACAAGAGTTTGAGAATAAAGGAATTCGTGTAACGGCAATTCACCCAGGAAAATTAAAGACTGATATTGGTGCCTTTGATGCGAATATGACTCCGGCTGAAGGAGCGCAAAATATATATGATTGGGTAATTGATTCAAATGAGGACGTTTCAGGGAAGTTTATTGAGCCAGGTGTGGGGGAATTGAAGTGGTGATATGCGATCTTACAATCATTCAGAATTTAATTGGCCCTTCTAAAAAAGTATTAAATGGCTTGCCAAATGCAGTAACGATTGAAGAGATAGAAGAAGATTTCTTTTATAACGTACAAACATATAAAGAAAAGATAAGTAGATTTGAAGAGATTTGTTTTGACTGGGAGTTAAAAAGAGCGAGTATTGTATTAAATAAAAGGTTTAGTAGTTATAACTCAAGTGTGAGGGTGTTACTTGATGCGGATTTTTCTTTACATGCAGCAAAGATAGAAGTGTGTAGAGAGTTAGACGATGTAGAGGCACTTGAAAAACAATTTACATACCGTTCAATAGAAGAAACTTTATCGGCAAAAGATTTTAAATCCATTTGGGAGCAATGTATGTTGAACTCAGGAAACCAAACTTCAATTTTAAATATTGATGAGCATTTTTATTCAGTGCAAACAGAGTTAGGTAAAGGCTGGGAGAAGTCATGCATTGTTTTTTATGATAAAAATGATCCGATTGGTTTGTCCATACCGCATATAGAGTCTGGAACGGAAAATGAAGGACGATTATTTTACTTTGGGGTAATGCCTCATTATCGCGGGAAAGGAATCTCTTCCCAAATGCATCTTCAATCGTTACATATGTTAAAGGAAATGGGTGCTACTTATTACATCGGAAGTACACATACTTCAAATGAAAAGATGCAGAGGGTATTTTGGAGAAATCGTTGTTCGGTGAAAACGGAGATAGAGCTTTATTATAAAATTTTTAAAGAAGGTTAGGAGAAAAGAAAATGAAGACTATAAAGGTATTTCATTACGAGGCATTTACGAATAAACCAAATATGGGGAATCCAGCAGGTGTTGTATTAGAGGCGGATGGATTAACAGCAGGGGAAATGCAGCGTATTGCTGAAAAAGTTGGATTTAACGAAACGTCTTTCGTTCTTTCTTCAAAAGTAGCAGATTTAAAGGTTCGCTATTTTACCCCTCGTTTTGAAATGGATTTATGTGGTCATGGAACAGTTGGAACAATATTTGCCTTGTGTGAAAGAGGTTTATTAGAAGAGAAAACAAGTTTTACGATTGAAACGAAGGCAGGGGTTTTAGCAATACAAATAGATGTAAATGAAAAGGGAGAAACCTTTATTAAAATGAGGCAGGCTACACCTCAGTTTAAAGAATTTGCATGTTCAAAAGAAGAATTAGCTCATAGCATTGGTTTGGACGTAAATGATTTAGATGTAAGTTTACCGATTGTATATGGAAGTACAGGAAACTGGACTGTAATTGTACCGGTTAAAAATCTAGATGTATGTGAGAGAATGAAGCCTAACAATGAGATGTTTCCATCGGTATTAAAAGAAATACCTAACGCTTCTATTCATCCAGTTTGCTTAGAAACTTATGATGAACAGGCACAAATGCATGGGCGTCATTTCTCATCGGCTTATGCTGGAACGATTGAAGATCCAGTGACAGGAATAACTTCAGGTGTAATGGGAGCGTACTATGCGATGTATTTGGAGAAAGGTTTTGACCATAAAATGGAATTAATCGTTGAACAAGGACAGGAAATGAATAAAGATGGCCGTGTAACGGTATATGTAACGAAAGATGTAGAAAATGAGAAATTACAAATAGATATTGCTGGAACAGCGGTGTATGTGAAAGAGTTTAAAGTTTCAATATAAAGTGAAACTTTAATCAGTGGGGGTCTTACTGCCCGTTAATGTGGGATAAAAAAAGAAAGCCCGGAATACATCCAGACTTTCATTATCTGTTCAACACTTCAATATACGAAGCATCTCCAGTTGTTCTTAAAGCAGAGCGGAAATTGTTGTTTTCTAACGTTTTAGCGACTTGTTGTAATTGCTGTGCATCATCATGATGGATAAGTAAGCTGTCAGCACCGCTTTCTTCTATATGAATGTGTTCGACACTTCCAATGGCATCATGTACTGCTTTTAAAAATTCAGGTTTCATATTGTCCTCCTAATATGTATGTAACGTTGTTGTTAGTATTTCCTTATTTTTGAAATATAAAAGTAAATGAATTTTTGTTATATTAAGATTTTGGAAGGGGTTTCCTATTCGTTTGTCAAATAATAGTAAAGTTGTCTTTTGAATTGGGGGGATCTTCGAAATTAAAGGGTGAGAGAATGGACATTTCAATAATTGCTGCACAACTAGTTAAAGAGAAAGTTATTTCACATGCTCCAAATAGCGTAAAAGCGTTGAACGGAGGAACGAAAAGTACTGTATATTTGTTGGACGAAAAATATGTAGTAAAGCTGAATGAAGCGGAAGTAATACGTGAAGAAGCTAATTTTCTTTCTTTTTATGAGGGGAATACTTTATTTTCAAAGCTTTTGTATAAGGAACCTTTACATACATATTTCGTGTATTCTTTCCTGGAAGGTAATACTTCGTGTAAACAAGGATATAAACGAAGTACGCTTCGTACACTTGTAAAAGAAGTTATCAATAAGTATAAAATGGTTCCAGAGGCAGAAGGCTGGGGATGGAAAGAAGGTCCGGTTCAATCTTGGAATGAATTTTTAACTGCAAATGTGATGGAAGCTTATGAAAATGTAAGATGTTACATAAGTGAAGAAGAATATAGAACGGTTCTTAAACTAGCAAATAGGGAAGCCGGAGTAAATCAACCCTTTTTATTACATGGTGGTTTCGGATTTCATAATTTTATATTCCGGCAGAATAAGTTACATGGAGTAATTGATCCGTTACCAGTCCTTGGAGATCCTTTATATGATTTAATTTATGCGTTCTGTTCAACTCCTGAAGATGTAACAAAAGAAGCAATTGATTTTGCGATGAAGCAATGTGTATTTCATAAAAAAGAACGAGATTTATACGAGGAGATAGTCATAGGATTATATTTGCGTATAGATACATGTTTAAGACAACACCCGAAAGATTTAGAAGATTACTTAGTAGCTTGGCGTTATTGGATGGACGAAATTGAGCCGGCTTTATAGTACAAATAGTTTGGGGGAGATAGTGAAATGAACATTCTAGAAGCAAAAAGAGATTTAGCACAAAGAACGAAAAGAGGATTTCCAGTTATAATAGCTGGTATTTTATTTTGGATTGTAGCAAGTGTAACGGGTATTCTTCTTTCAGAAAAACAAGTTGTGTGGGTGTATTTAATTGGTATGGGTTGTGTATTTCCTTTTGGCTTAATTATAGCTGCTATATTGAAAATTGATATGTTTGCGAAAGGAAATCCGCTAGGAACTTTAGCTGGATTAATTGGCGGGATAAATGTATTAAATATTCCGTTTGTATTACTTGCCTATTTTCAATTTCCAGAGTGGCTACCTTTTGTAGTAGCGATGTTAATAGGGGTTCATTTTGTACCGTACGTATGGATTTATGAAAGTAAAAGTTATGGTTTATTGTCAGTAGGGACTGTGCTCGTAACATCAGTTTGCGGGAATCTTTTTGCAGACAATGGATTTACTGCCATTCCATTGGCAGTTACAGTTGTCTACTTACTGACTCTAATCGGTTTATTAATTGAAAATAAAAAATTAGATCATTATCAACAAAAATCAGCTTCATAAAAATATAGGGATAGGGGGAATTATTATGAAAAATTTCGTTTGTACAACGTGCGGCGTACAGTATGCAGCGAGTGTCGAAGAACCGGTAAGTTGTGTTATTTGTGATGAGGAGAGACAATATGTGAATCCGAAAGGACAGTCTTGGACGACTTTAGAAAACTTGCAATCGAGTGGTACATATAAAAATGAAATGATAGAAGAAGAAAATGGGCTTTATAGTATTACGACAAAACCGACATTTGCAATTGGTCAAACGGGATATGTAGTAAAAACGGAAGCGTATCGATTACTATGGGATTGTATTACTTATTTAGATGAAACGACAATTGAGAAGATAAAGGAGTGGGGCGGGTTAGATGCGATAGCGCTATCTCATCCTCATTATTATTCAACGCAAGTAGAATGGGCAGAAACGTTTGATGTACCAATCTATATACATGAAGACGATAAAGAGTGGGTAGTACGCCCGAGTAGTCGTATTATTTATTGGTCTGGCGAGTCTTTACAATTAGCGGACGGAATTACTATTCATCGTCTCGGAGGACATTTTAGCGGCGGTTCTGTATTACATTGGGAAGAAGGAAATGGTGGGAAAGGTATTTTATTAACAGGTGATATTATTCAAGTCGTAGCGGATCAGCAGTGGGTGAGCTTCATGTACAGCTATCCAAACTTAATTCCATTACCGGCGAGAAAAGTGGAGGAAATGGCGAATCGAGTGAAGCCGTTACAATTTAATCGTTTATATAATGCTTTTCACCGAGTAGTGAAAGAGAATGCAAATGAGGCAGTGGAACGTTCTGCTGAAAGATATATTAAGGCGGTAGAAGGAAAGTTGTTTCGTACGTAAAAGGAGAGTTAGCTCTATGAAAACGTTAGTATGCTTTGGTGATAGTGTTACAGCTGATGAAACGTTTTTTGATGGAACACCGAGGTTAACACCGCGGTTGCGGGAGATGTTTCCAAATTGGAAGGTGGTAAATGCGGGGGTTCCGGGTGATAATACGTTCGATGCGTTACATAGGATTGAAGAGGATGTACTATCACATAAACCAGACTTTGTAACAGTTTTTCTTGGTACGAATGATTCGGTATTATTCGATCCAGTACCATTACAAGTATACAAAGATAATTTAGGGAAGATTGTAAGTATGATTTCACCAGAAAAGATATTACTTATTAGTCCTGCGCCAGTTGATGAAGAACGTCAGCATAATAGAACAAATAAAGTACTTGGTCAGTATGCAGACGTAGTAGAGGAAGTGGCGAAGGAAACAGGAAGTTATTTTTTAAATTTATATGTTGAAATGATTCAAGAGCCTCATTATAAAAGATTAGTAGAAGATGATGAAAAAGACGGTGTGCATTTTGGTCGACAAGGTTATGAATATGTAGCGGAGTTAATTGGTAAAAAGTTAAAAGGGATTTTGTAAGAAGCAAAGTGTGCGCGCTTTGCTTTTTTTGTCCGCGTATTTCCTCCTACAATGTTGCTGTGTTCAATGCAGTAGCTTTTATTATGCTAAACATGTCGGGAAGAAATAAATAAAGTGGAATATAATTTATTTCGCTAATGGAATGCATCCAAGACTTAACAGTTGATTAATAGAACTGTAAAGTTTAAAATTACAGTATAGTTTTTAGAAGTGAGTTGCTATTGTTTGTAAAAAACAGATAAATTAAATATTCTCGAATAAAAAATATAACGTGTATTTCATTCTAAACTGTAATTTTTTTTAATACATTTCAATAATCTATATAATAATTTAAAAAGTAAAGGAGTGTGTGTAAAATATGGTGATTTTATATACGACAACAAGCTGTAGTTCGTGCCGAAAAGCAAAAGCATGGCTTGAAGAACATCAAATTGATTATACCGAAAAAAATATCGTATCAAATTCGCTTACAGTTGATGAACTTAAATCCATTCTTCGTTTAACTGAAGATGGTGCTACCGAAATTATTTCAACTAGATCTAAAACTTTTCAGGAATTAAATATAAATATTGAGGCGCTTTCGCTTAATGAGTTTTATAAATTAATAATTGAGTATCCTCAAATGTTACGTCGTCCAATTATGCTGGACGAAAAAAGATTACAGGTTGGTTTTAACGAGGAAGAAATTCGCAAATTTTTACCGCGTAGCGTTCGAACATTTTTGAATATTGAATTGCAAAAAATGGCTAATTAATAAGTAATATTTTGAAAGGAGGAAATAGAAGTGATTGAAGTATGTGTTACAGTTAATTATAAAGATAGAAACTATCACACAAATGTTATTGTGAGTAAAGATACGATTTGGACAAAAATTAAACAATTGGCAGAAGAACAAGTTAAGAAACAGTGGACTGTTTAAATTTATTTGCAACTTAAAAAGCTACATGAAGTTAGGAGATATAGGGGAGTTCTGATAGAATATAAAGGGATTTATTTTTTCATGCTAAGCATGATTCTTATATATTTTAACGTTTGACTAACCTATCTGTAATATTTATGGCTACAGTATGTTACTAAGCGAGAAATCATATTTTTTATCGTAGGAGGACAACGATGAACAGCGACTTTACCTTGGCCATTCACAGTTTAACTTATTTAGCTTTACAGCCAGATCGGATGTCAACAAGTAATGCTATTTCAGAAAGTGCAGGTGTTCATCCAGTACGCATTCGCAAAGTGCTAAGTTTGTTAAAAAAACATAAGTTTATACAATCAAAAGAGGGAACTGGTGGAGGTTTTATTTTTGCCCGTGATTTAAGTGAAATTAATCTTTGGAATATGTATCAAATAACCTCTGAAGGTGCATTGCAGCCGAAGTGTCCAGAATCAAATGATCAGTGTATTGTAGGTTCGAACATGCGGAAAGTTCTTTTTGCTATTTTCTTAGGTGCGGAAGAACATCTAGGTGAATATTTAAAGAATTATACAATGAAAGAAGTTGTTGACCTTATTAATCAAGAACGTTAAGCGGCTTAATTATTATGTAGCCGTGAGTTCTTAAAAAACAACTGTAATAAAAAGAATTACAGTTAAAGTTAGTTTTTATATCTTTTTTATCGTTACAAAAAATATTTATAAGAAGGTGAAAAGTATGATGTCAAATAATAATCATGTTTTAAAAGTGGGAGATTGGGTTCGTGGAATATCAAATGAGGGTGAATTCATAGTTGGTTACATTGTATCACTTGATGAAGTGGAAGATGTAGTTACAGTTAGCATTGTGAAACGTGACGACAAGTACACAATGAACGAAGCGATTTTACTCTTTAGTAAACACGTTAACAAACTCCCTGAATCAAAAGTAATAAATAAGGAGCAAATCCTTTATCTTATAGACCTTGCATTATTAACAGGGGATGAAGAATGGTTTATTGAGCTCTCTGCAAAATTAAACTTGATAAAAGAGCTAGTTAATGAGGGGTTTTAAAGATTACATTATTCGTATTTAATAGGTTTAATGGTGTAATAATCAATAATATCATCTCTTTTGTTGCATTTTAATAAAAGAGGTGATTGATGGTATGAAAATAAAAATAATTAGCATCATATATCTTCTGAGTTTTTTATTACCCTGTATTTCTGCTCAAGCAATTGGAAAAAGTGAAAATGAAATCAACGAATATTTTGACATAGATTTAACTGGTTATGAACTTTATTCGTTTGGTGACTTTAATCAAATAGGTTATAAGATAACGCCGCTTACTCAACTGTTTTTAGGTATAGTTCAAACAGAAGGTGAATGGATTGATGAACCACGATTATATATTAAGGGGACTAAAGGTTATTTTCATCTTTGGAAAGAGGATGGTACGAATGTTCTTTATACCGTTGAACAGAAAAGTGGTTTTTGGAAAATTATAAATGTAAATAGAAAAAGGATTAACAGAATCCCTGTACCAAAAAAAATTTAAAAGAAGTAGTAATTAATCTTTTATTAGAACCAATAAGTAAAGAAGTTGAAAAATATTATAAGGAACCGAAGCTTTGGTACCGGGGTTCTGAAAAAATTGTTGAAATAACAAAAGACGAAGCAAATTATATTTTCTATGTAACTGTGCAAATTCAAACTTTTGAAGGGGCACACAATCCGCCTTATGGAGAGGACACAATTACTTTTCGTATAAAAGGAAATGAAATAAAACCCATTCAATACAAACATAGAAATATCCCTGAAGAAGATTTGAAAAAACTAAAATTAAGATGACATTGAAGTGATTCGTTTGCCTACACCTAACAATGATAATGATGTAAATAAGCTGTCCATATATGGGCAGCTTATTTTATTTTTTCGTTTAGCGAAGATTTTTGCGAAATGTTAGCGGTTCTCTTATTGTCATCAAGTTAAAATATGTATTTTCCTAAAAATGTATATGAATGCAATATTGATAATATATAACCTAAAAATTGGTTTATGCATTTAAAAAGAAATTTCTTTTTAACCACGTTAATTATTTATTAGAATATCTTTTTTAAATCAAAATAAAATTTTTAGATAAAGAAGAATATAAAAATTTTTAAAATGAGTATCTTGAATAAACAATATTTTACTGTGTTTTTTGCTGATTAATTCCGTTATAAGCGATAGGAACAAGGGTTGCATGCTAACTGTAAATTATTATCCATGTAAAATTATATCCATTGAATATTTCTGAAAATATAAAAATATTAATTTTATAAATATACACGTTATAATGAGGGCGTCGAGAGAAATTTTATGATCTCTGGAGAAAATATAAAAAATGCGATTAATAGAAAGAAAGGCGTGTGATTAGAGGCGAAATGTATGTAAAGTGCTTCAGTAGCTTGTGTAATCAATACCATAAATGCTGCCGAAGTTATGAAAGTGATGTATAGAATTGAGAAAGAAATGCCTCATAAATGAAGAGAGGCTGGTTTATCTAAAATTACTGTTACAAGTAAGTAAGAGAAACCATTAAAGTAACACACTGTTATTAGAAATGTTGCAACGTATTTATGAAGTCTATTCAATATTGTTCTCTTAAGCGGTCTTTATATAAAGAGTGGATAGTACGAGTAAACTTTTTTGTGAACGCTAACATTTATGTTAGGACGCTAACTAGCGAATGTTTCAATTTGGATTCATTATGATGAAGGACATACAATGTGGGGCAACTTGTAAGGAATTTATTTTCCGAAAAAAGGGAATGTTCGTTAGCTATAAAGAGATACGCAAGAATAGGATACAAGGGGGAGTTATTATATGAACGGGAATACTGCAAAGAAAATAGAAGTTCAAGCTGAAAATATCGCACTAGAAAATGAGCAATATGCAGATCCGAAAAAGTGGCATAAGCAGGATACTACATGGGCATTGAGCCTATTTGGAACTGCAATTGGAGCAGGGGTGCTCTTTTTACCGATTAATGCAGGTTCAGGTGGTTTATTATCATTACTACTAATTACATTGCTTGCATATCCAGTTATGTATTACTCACATAGGGCACTTGCTAAAATGATATACGCTTCTAATTCTGCTGATGAGGGGATCACAGGTACAATTAGAGAGTATTTCGGAAATAAAGCAAGTATCATTTTTAACATCGTATATTTCGGTTCAATTTATACAATCGTGCTAATGTATTCGGTTGCGCTTACAAATACTGCAAGTAGTTTTATCGTGCATCAATTGCACATGCCAGAGCCTCCAAGGGCTATTTTATCACTTGTATTAGTTCTTGGTCTTATCGCTATACTGAATTTTGGTCAAGATATTACCGTAAAGATCATGAGTATGCTAGTGTATCCTTTCATAGCTTCTCTACTTTTTATCGCAATATCTTTAATTCCACAGTGGAATACGTCAATGCTTAGCTTTTCAGCTGTTTCTACTGCTTCAACAGGAACAGGATATTTTGGAACGATACTGTTGATTCTACCAATCATCGTATTCTCATTTAATCATTCACCTATGATTTCATCATTTGTTGTAAAACAGAGAGCTACGTATGGAATAGAAGCTACTGATGCTAAATGTGCGCAAATACAAAAAGTTTGTTATATCATGACATTCGCTGTAGTTATGTTCTTCGTTTGGAGTAGTACATTAAGCTTGACTCCAGAGGATTTAAAAATGGCAAAAGAGCAAAACTTATCAATCCTTTCATATCTTGCTAATGAGCTTAATTCACCTGTAATTACGATTGCAGCTCCAATCATTGCTTTTGTGGCTATTACAAAATCTTTCCTTGGCCATTATATCGGAGCATTTGAAGTAATGCGTGACATGATTATTAAGTTCGGTAAATCACGTGGAAAAGTTATTGAAGAAAAAACAATTAAAACAATCGTCCTTACTTTTGTTGTATTATCATGCTGGTTTGTTGCTTATACAAATCCAAGTATTCTTGGACTTATTGATTCTCTAAGCGGTCCATTAGTTGCTGCTATCTTATGTCTATTACCGATGTATGCGATTCAAAAAGTACCAGTACTAGCTAAATACAAAGGGAAAATGAGTAACGTATTTGTTATTATTGTAGGTGTACTTACTGTTTTAGCAAGTATTAAATCATTATTCTAATTCACGATTGTTAGTTCTAATGCAAAATAGAACGATTTTGGGACAGGTTTCTCCGTTTGGAGAGTCTGTCCCTTTTTAATGCGTTACAGTTTGATCTTATTGATTTTATGAGGGATTCACGCATAATGGTAAGTAAGGGAGATGATTTCAGATTGAGTAAACTGAATATTAGTACAACGGTTTCCGGAGATATAATTGTTACTCGTCTTATAGGCAAGATTAAAACAGATGATGTTTATGAATGGTTTAATGGCTTCGAGCAAGTTTGTCAGCAATTCATTTCCGAAGGGCGGAAATACAAATTGTTGATCGATAGAAAAGGATACATACCAGATCACTTTTCTGTTCAAAAAGCATGGAAAGAGAAATTTTTCAATGAAACGATTTTGAAACACAGTAAGGCAATGGCTTTTCTTCTTGAAGAAGGAGAGATACTGAATTATTTACAACAATCTAATACAAAAAAATCTGTAAAATTTTTCGATGATTATGAACAAGCATTCCTTTGGTTGAATGAATATCCTAGATAAAACTTTTAGTGAACCAGTTGCTTAAGCAACTGGTTTTTTTATGCTTGTAAGTAGTAGCTGGAAGAAAACTTCTATACGAAATGTTTAGCGCTAGAGGACATACATTTTTAGTGCGTTAAATATAATTCATAATAGCAACAAGAAGAAAAGAATACGCTTTACGTTATTAGTTATATGGAAAGTCCGTACGGTAGGGTCGCATAATTTTAAAAATAGCAATGTGGCATAAAGTGAGTAAGGGGGATAAACATATGAGTACTTCAAATTTGAATGAAATAAGTAAACAAATTTTAATAGAGGAGGAAACACTTCAATTTTCCTCTTTTACAAATGAAGATGCACTGCAGATAGGTTTATTTATCGTTGAAACAGCGAAAAAGGAAGGGAAATTGATTGCTGTTGATATAGCGAAAAATGGTGTGCAATTATTTCATTTCAAGATGACGGGGACAACTGAGGAAAATACGAAATGGATTGAGCGTAAAAAACGAGTTGTTTCTTTGCACAATCATAGCTCGTATTATATGCAAATACAAAGTGAAATAACGGGTGTTCCATATAATGAAAAGTATCTTTTAGATAGGTCGGATTATGCTGCGTTTGGTGGTTGCGTTCCTGTGCAAATAAAAGATGTAGGAGTTATTGGAATGATAACAGTTTCAGGGTTACCACCAGAAGAAGATCATGAATTAGTTATAAGGGCAGTTAAAAATCATTTAAAGCAATAATAAAAAGGAAAAACCGAACAAGAATATGTTCGGTTTTTCCTTTTTATTATTCAGTTCATGAACATATTTTTAATAAGATGTTACGAAATGAAAAATCTTTAATTCAAGACACTTTCCTTGACGATAATAATCTATGTAGTTAATATGATAGACATAAAATAACCTAATTATTTTTTGTAATTTAGTTATTTTATATAAGTATAACTGAGTAAGTAGGATGTGGGGAAAATGCTTTGAATTGCCACTATTAATATTGGGGACAATTAGAAAGCGACAAATATAAAAAATTAGAAGTTAAGAAGTAAGATTGGATCAACAATAATAGTAGCTTCTGTACAATGCATTCTTACTATATTGGCAATGACTATACATCACGAGGAGGACTGAAATTGGAATCGATGACCTTTGTTTTATTTGGAGCGACAGGGGATTTAGCGAAAAGGAAAATTTACCCCGCGCTATATAACTTATATAGAGATCAAAAGCTTCCAAAGCCAATATCTGTTATCGGGCTTGGAAGACGTGAAGTATCTCATTTAGATTTTCAAAAAAGAGTAAAAGAATCCATAGAAACTTTTTCTCGTCGCAGAGAAGAAGGTACTCCGAAAATAGAAGATTTTTTAGAGTATTTTCGTTATTGTCCGTTAGATGTGAATAAGCCAGAAGATTATAAAAGGTTATTACAAGTAGTTCATGAAAGGGAAGAAGAACAAAATATACAAGGGAATAGAATGTTCTACCTTTCAGTTACTCCTGACTTCTTTGAGACCATTGCTTTAAATATTAAAGAAAGTGGACTTGATAAAACAGATGGATGGAAGCGTCTAATGATTGAGAAACCGTTTGGTCATGATCTTACATCTGCCCGAGAGCTGAATGATAAGCTTAGTCGAACGTTTGAAGAAGACGAAATATACCGTATTGATCATTATTTAGGTAAACCGATGGTTCAAAATATTGAAGCACTTGAATTTGCAAATCCTGTTCTTCAATCGATTTGGAATAAAGAACATATAGCGAATGTACAAATAACAGCTAGTGAAACGGTTGGGGTAGAAGAAAGGGCAGCATATTATGATCATGCAGGAGCCATTCGCGATATGGTTCAAAATCATATGCTGCAAATATTAATGATGACTGCTATGAATCTGCCGGAAAAGATTAATGCATGTGAAATTCGTGAGGAAAAACGAAAAGTGATGGAGACTCTTCGTAAAGTGAAAAAAGAAGACGTTCAGAACCATATCATTCGCGGACAATATGCTTCAGGGGAGATAAAAGGACAACAAGTTGTGGCGTATAGAGAGGAGCCAGGAGTAAATCCTTCTTCTCAAACAGATACATTTGTTGCGGCTCGCTTATGGATTGATAACCCATTTTGGACTGATGTTCCTTTTTACATACGAACAGGAAAAAGAATGAAAGAAAAGTCTACTCGTATTGTAATTGAGTTTAAAAATACATTAAAACAGCAGTATCAAGATAGTAATCCAAATGCAGCGCCTAATTTGTTAATCATTGAAATTAGCCCAAATGAAAATGTTTCACTCCAATTAAATAGTAAAAATCCATTGAACAATGGAGAGCTTGAACCGATCCGTATTCATTTTACTTGTGAGCAAACAGGTGTGGGAATACCTGAAGCTTACGAAAGGCTTATCTATGATGCTGTATGTGGAGATTCTACATTCTTTGCACACTGGAGAGAAGTTGAATTGTCATGGGAATGGGTGCAGCCAATACTTGAAGCATTCGAAGAAAACTTGTTACCACTTCATGAATATAAGTCGGGTTCGTATGGTCCAG
Source organism: Bacillus sp. MMSF_3353 (assembly GCF_030733445.1). Lineage (NCBI taxonomy): Bacteria > Bacillati > Bacillota > Bacilli > Caryophanales > Bacillaceae > Bacillus > Bacillus sp. MMSF_3353. Next base: position 223,516 of record NZ_JASHJA010000004.1, on the reverse strand, counting down.
ATGCTGCGAATGCTCTATTACAAGAAAGTGAGTTTAAATGGTGGTTAGATGAGGAATTGAAAAAATAAGTACATTCTTACATGAAGGTATTTCATACGTTTCTTTATATGTAAAACAATATGACAAAAAGATATTCATCATTTTATTAACATGTATTTATGATGAAAGGTAATTCAAGGAGGAATTATATTATGAGAGTAGGATTAATTGGTTTAGGTAAAATGGGATTAAATTTAGGGAAGAATTTAATGGATCATAAACATGAAGTAGCTGCATTCGATTTAAATACGAGTGCGGTGGAAGAAATGAAAGAGTATGGTGCTACAGGTACGTCTAGTTTAAACGAACTTGTGCAATCATTGGAATCACCAAGAATTCTTTGGGTAATGGTTCCGCACGCTGTTGTTGATTCTGTTATTAATGAGATCACTCCGCTTTTATCAAAAGGAGATATTTTAATTGAAGCTGGTAATTCACATTATAAAGAGTCTATTCGCCGATATGAGCAACTAAAGAAAGATGGCATTCACTTTATGGATGCAGGAACTTCTGGCGGAATGGAAGGTGCGCGTAATGGAGCTTGTTACATGATCGGAGGAGATCAAGAAGCTTGGGACATCGTTGAACCTATCTTCCGTGATACAGCTGTAGAAAATGGATTCTTATATGCAGGAAAAGCTGGTAGCGGTCACTTCTTAAAAATGATTCATAACGGAATTGAATACGGAATGATGGCTGCTATTGGTGAAGGGTTTGAGGTTTTAGAGAAGAGTGAATTTGATTACGATTATGAAAAAGTATCAAGAGTATGGAACAACGGTTCAGTCATTCGTTCATGGTTAATGGAATTGACTGAAAACGCATTTTCTAAAGATGCAAAATTGGATGAAATTAAGGGTGTTATGCATTCTTCTGGTGAAGGAAAATGGACAGTAGAAACAGCATTAGACCTTCAAACAGCAACTCCTGTTATCGCAATGTCTCTATTAATGCGCTACCGCTCATTAGACAATGATACATTTACAGGAAAAGTTGTAGCAGCACTGCGTAATGAGTTTGGTGGACATGCAGTAGAAAAGAAATAAATATCTTAAAATTATAACTCGTTAACGTTTAAAAAATGGAGGGAATGAATTATGAAGTTTTTTATTGATACTGCAAATCTTGAGGACATAAAAAAAGCATATAAACTTGGAGTTTTAGCCGGCGTTACAACGAATCCTTCTTTAGTAGCGAAAGAGGGCATTAAGTTTGAAGACCGTATTGCAGAAATTTGTCAGGCAGTGCCTAAAGTTGAATCTGTTTCGGCAGAAGTAACTCCAGATGTTGTTGCAGCTGAAGAAATGATCGCACAAGCAGAAGAACTGATTAAAATTAACGGTGGCGATAAAAACATCACGATAAAACTTCCAATGACGCTAGCAGGATTAGAAGCTTGTCGTTACCTTACTGAAAAAGGTGTGAAAACGAACGTTACCCTTATTTTCACTGTGAACCAAGCCCTTTTAGCTGCTAGAGCAGGTGCAACCTATGTTTCACCATTTTTAGGTCGCCTAGATGATATTTCTGAAGATGGCGTACTATTAGTTGCTAAAATAGCTGAATTGTTCGATATTCATCAATTAGATACACAAATTATTGCGGCTTCTGTTAGACATCCAGACCATGTCACTCGTGTAGCAATGGCAGGTGCTCACATTGCAACAATTCCTTATAAAGTCATTGAACAACTTGCTATGCACCCATTAACAGACCAAGGTATTGAGAAGTTTGCTGCGGATTGGGCGAAGGCGCCTAAGTTATAAGGAAGTAAAGTTTACACAAATTGCTTTTTCACGAGAGGACCAATCTCTATGTAACTTCATCCTTTAAAATAAATCTCGAGCTTGGTACCTTATTACGTAAAAGCAGCGATATGAAAAGACACCATGCATTTTCAAAACAGCACAATGGTTATAAAAAGGATCCCCTTATGAGAGTGAAGTTTATGAAAACGTAGCTCTCATAAGGGAGCGTCTTTTTGTAGACACCATGGTGCTCTTTTGTTATAGGAATGATTTGAAAGGGGTTACATAGTGAGTTCGAAATATATGATTGGTGTAGATATTGGGACAACTAGTACAAAAGCAGTTTTGTTTTCGATCGATGGATCTGTTATTGCAAGTCATGGGATTGAATATCCTTTGTATACTCCCGCACCAGAAACAGCGGAACAAGATCCAGAAGAGATTTTTCAAGCGGTCATACATACGATTAAAGAAACTATACAATCAAGTAATGTACAGCCAGTTGATATTCTTTGTGTTTCTTTTAGTTCGGCAATGCATAGCGTCATTGCTGTAGACGAAGCAGGGAAGCCGTTAACGAGATGTATTACTTGGGCAGATAATAGAAGCGCAAGTTGGGCAGAAAAAATAAAGAATGATATGAATGGTCATGAAATTTACCTTCGTACTGGAACACCAACCCATCCTATGTCACCACTTTCGAAATTAGTTTGGCTTAAAAATGAACATGCTGATTTATTTGCAAAAAGCTATAAATTCATTTCTATTAAAGAATATGTTTTCTATAAGTTATTTAAGGAATATGTGATTGATTATTCTATAGCATCAGCAACAGGAATGTTCAATTTGAAATCTTTAAAATGGGATGAAGAAGCTCTTCGTGTTGCAGGAATTTCGGAGGGAAAGCTTTCTAAACTCGTTCCAACTACGCACACCTTAATAGGATTAGATGAAGAATTTGCAAGAGAGATGAATGTACTTGTTACTACTCCTTTTATAATAGGAGCGAGTGATGGAGTACTATCGAATTTAGGTGTGAATGCAATAAAACCTGGAGTAGTTGCTATTACAATTGGTACGAGCGGTGCAGTGCGAGTTGTCACAAATCATCCTGTAACGGATCCGAAGGGTAGGACTTTTTGCTATGCGTTAACTGAGGACCTTTGGGTAATTGGTGGACCGGTGAATAATGGTGGTATGATTTTTAGGTGGGTTCGTGACCAATTATGTGCGTTAGAAGTTGAGCATGGGAAGCGCTTAGGAAAAGATCCTTATGAATTGCTTACTGAAATAGCAGCAAAAGTTAATCCTGGATCTGATGGTTTATTATTTCATCCGTATTTAGCAGGAGAAAGAGCTCCTTTATGGAATGCGAATACGCGGGGGTCTTTCTTTGGGCTTGGACTACATCATAAGAAAGAGCATCTTATCCGTGCTGTTTTAGAGGGAATCATTTATAACTTGTATACAGTTCTTCTTGCTTTAAAAGAGCTAATTGGCGAACCGAAAAAAATTCAAGCGACAGGTGGCTTTGCAAGATCGGAACTTTGGAGACAGATGATGGCAGATATTTTTCATCAAGACGTATACGTTCCTGAAAGTTTCGAAAGCTCTTGTCTAGGAGCAGCTATCCTCGGTTTATATAGTTTAGGTGAAATAAATACATTACATGTAGTTTCTAATATGGTAGGTGCCAATTTTTATCATGAGCCAAACATGGAAAGTGTGGAGAAATATAAAGAATTAATACCGATCTATATTCGTTTGGCCCGTCACTTGGAAGAAGAATATGAAAGTATAGCAGCTTTTCAGAAAAAATGGGTTTAGAGGCTATTTGGCAGAAAAATATGGTAACTTAAAAGAGGTACTCCGATTTTTTAGGATATTCTTTCAATCAAAAATAGTTTTATGAACTTGGTAAGAAGTATGATGAACAAAAACTATAGGGAGAGGGTTATGAAAATGACGGATAACAAAGAGTTTATTGGATATGTTGGAACGTACACGAAAGAAAATAGTGAAGGGATATATACTTTTACTTTAAATACGGAAGCACAAAAAGTTAGTAATGTAACGCTTGCGGCTAAGCTGGATAACCCTACATATGTAACGATTAGTAAAAATAATCAATATCTCTATTCTGTTGTTAAGGAAGGCGAAGCTGGTGGTGTAGCTGCTTATTCGATTAACAGTTATACAGGAGAGCTAACGGAACAAAACAGACAAGTAGTAGAAGGGGCTTCTCCTTGTCATATTAGTGTGGATAGTGAAAACGGTACGGTAGTTACAGCAAATTACCATAAAGGAACAATTGAGTCTTTCGTAGTTAATGAAGAAGATGGAACTGTAAATCCTGTTACATCGATTATGGCAAATGAAGGTTCTGGTCCAAATAAAGAAAGACAAGAAAAACCACATGCGCATTACGCGGGATATACTCCTGATGAAAAATATGTGGTGGGCGTTGATTTAGGAATTGATAAAATCATTACGTATGAAATAAAAGATAGTAAGTTAAAGGAAGTGAATAGCTTGTCTGTGAACCCAGGAAGTGGTCCTAGACATATTACTTTTCACCCGAACGGAAAGTATGCGTATGTAATGACTGAACTTAGTTCGGAAGTTATTGCATTATCATATAATCCGGAAGAAGGGTCCTTTACAGAGTTGCAGTATATTTCTACCGTTCCAAAAGAATTTGATGACAATAGTCAAGGAAGTGCGATTCATATTTCTTCTGACGGCCGCTTTGTATATGCAGGTAATCGCGGTCATAATAGTATCGCTGTTTTCAGTGTGGATCAAAATTCAGGTCAGCTTACATTTGTTGCACATACATCTACAGAAGGAAATTGGCCGAGGGACTTTGTATTAGATCCGACTGAAAAGTTTCTTGTTGTTACAAATGAAAAGTCACATAATCTTGTGCTATTTTCAAGAAATGAAACGACAGGTGAGTTAACATTGTTACAATCTGATGTTATTGTACCAGAGCCTGTTTGTGTGAAGTTTTTGAACGTTTAATTTGTGATTGGTAGAATTTCTATATATCCCAAAAACAGTAAAAAAGCAAAGCGATATCGCTTTGCTTTTTATTGTTTCTTTTTCGGTCTACGTACTAATTCGCCGCCGCAGTTTGGGCAAACGTTTTGTCTTTCTTCTGTACACGGTGCACAAAATGTACATTCATACACGCAAATGTAGGCTTCGGAATTTGATCCGAGAGATTGATCGCAAATTTGACAGTTTGTTTTCATTTCGAGTGCCATAGTAAGTCTCCTTTTAGTTTGAATATTTATAATTTAATTATAATTCATTAGATAGAAGCTGTCTTTTTCAATTGAAAGGAAATCGAATGATAAAGTTATGATTTGAAATGAAAGAAGCTCATTTATTTTTAAATTGATTATTTAATAAGGTTGGAATATTATGAAATAGTCAAAAGACAACAGGGGGTATATACTTTGACTAATCATAACGATCATTTAAAAGCAAACTGCGAAAAATGCTTCGGTTTATGTTGCGTGGCGTTAGCGTTCGCAGCATCGGTAGATTTTGCGGTGAATAAAGATGGCGGGAAGCCATGTTCTAACTTACAAACAGATTTTAAATGTAGCATACATAAAAATCTTAGAGGAAAAGGTTATAAAGGTTGTACAGTGTTTGAGTGTTTCGGGGCTGGGCAGAAGATTTCGCAAGTTACGTTTAACGGGATTGATTGGCGAAAAGATGCTAAGCATGCGAGAAAAATGTACGATGCTTTTCCAGTTATGCATCAGCTTCATGAAATACTGTGGTATTTGAATGAGGCGATTCTTTTACAGGCGACACAATCGATTCATAAAGAACTAAGTAAAGCAATTGAAGAGACGGAGCGCTTATCAAATTTAAATGCGGACGAGTTAATGAAAGTAAATATTCCATTACACCGTGCGGAAGTAAATGTGTTACTTTTAGAAACGAGTGAGCTAGTTTGGAAGGAAATGAATTCCGCGCGTAAGAAACGAATTAGTCACCGCGGAGCAGACCTTATGGGAGCAAATTTGAAGAAGAAAGATTTACAAGGAGCGAATTTAAGAGGAGCTTATTTAATTGCGGCTAACTTAAATGGAGCAGATTTAAGAGGAGCAGATCTTATCGGGGCAGATTTGCGAGATGCAGATATTCGCGGGGCGGATTTCACAAATAGTATTTTTCTGACGCAAGTTCAAATTAATGCAGCGAAAGGGGATAAACATACGAAATTACCGAAAGTGTTGTCCCGTCCATCGCATTGGAGTGCGTAAAGAATGTGGAACAGGCAGAGATTAAGAATCTCTGCCTATTTTTTCATTTCTTTTCAAAAGTAGTAATGAAAACACTACATATAATAAGAATACCACCAATAAAAAAGTTAATATTTAATGTCTCATTTAAGAGTAACCAACCAAGCAATGATCCGACGATAGGTTGGAAGAAGAAAAATAACGAGCCGATGCTTGCGTCCATTAATTCTAACCCTTTATTCCAAAGGAAAAAGGCACCTGCCGTTGAGACGACTCCTAAATATACTACGCCTAATATTACGTACGTATTTATTGTTTCGATAGAGGTTGATTGTAGTTCCCATATCATAAAAGGTGTAATGAAAAAGAGTGAAAAGAATATGGCGTACGTTGTAATAACTAAGGATGAAAATCGAGCTGAAGCAATCTTCACATAAATGGATAGTAAAGCCCACGTAATAGCGGCCCCGACTAATATGATTGTACCGATAAAATAGGAGCCAATTTCAATATCCCATCCGATTACGATAATTACACCGATTGTCGCTATGATAGTAGATAGCAGTCTACGAGCGGTTAGTTTTTCTTTTAAAATGATCACTGCAAATATAACCATAAATGCAGGTGTAGCTGATGTTACTAAAGAGCCTGTATGAGCGTCAGATAATTTTGTTCCGATAAATTGACAAGTAATCGAAATGAAATATCCGATAAATCCAATCCAGGCGAAGAGTAGCCAATCTTTTTTGTGAATGGTTACTTTTTTCTGTTGCTTTTTCTCAACTATTTTCAAAATGAAATATAAAACAACGAAAGCGATAATAAAGCGTAGCCAAACGAGTGTCAGTGGTGGGATAAAGTCGAGTACATATTTGCTAACAACATACATACCGCCCCATATACTAGCTGCTAGTGATAAACATATAGCTCCTAAAATTGTTTGTTTCATGTAAAGTACCTCCGTCTATTTTTAGGGTTTTATGAGTTCCCTAAGACGAGGCATAGTGTTAAGTGTTATATGAATGCCCGCCTTAGTTTATAGACGGCTTACAGGTTGATCGTTTTCGAATGAAGTGTTGTAGTACATGAGTGCATTCCTCCTTCATAATTTAATAAAGATATTATAACTTAATTTTCAGTTTATTGGGATGTTTCTTTAGAAAATGGTGGTTGTCTAAGAAAGCATAGTATATGGTAGAAAAACATATTTTAAAAATAAAAGAAACCAATTACATAACTGATAAGTATAGTAAGAGTAGGATGAAAAAGTAGATTAATAGAGAACGAGGAGGAGATTGTTATAACTACAACCGTTATTTCTCATTTTTACAATGAAGAGTATTTATTACCGTGGTGGCTTGCTCATCATACGAAACTGTTTGATCATGGCATTTTAATTAATAAAGGTTCAACAGATCGTTCGGTTGAAATTTGTAAAAAATTCGCACCACACTGGGAAGTACGAGATTCTGCAAATCCAGAATTTGATGTATTAGCGACAGATCATGAAGTGATGAGGATAGAACAAGAAGTAAAAGGATGGAAAATAATTTTAAATACGACCGAGTTTCTTTGTGTGCAAGATAAAAATCAGTTTTGGAAATCCCTGAATGAATTGGGAGGGAGGATGTATTGGCTGGAAGGGCTTATTATGGTCGATGATCTTAACTATAATTATCCGGACCTTAACTTTGGAATACCTTTAATGAAACAGCGATTTCATGGTTATTTACCAGAAGATTGGGCGTTATGGAGAAGAGGTAGATTTATTCATAATCATGAACACGGAAGTTATACGGTTGGGAGACATTTATCTGCACATGAATCTATGATTTATCCGCCACTTGCGTGTATTGCATGGTTTGGTTTCAGCCCTTGGAACGATGCGATGAGAAAGAGGAAATTACAAATTGGCCCGACTCTTTCTGAAGCTAGTAAGCATGGGGGAATGGGAACACATCATATTATTACACCTGAAAAATTAGAAGAATGGTATAAGGATTTAGCGAGAGGGACGAAGGATTTGCGTTTTAGTGGTGCGTATCGTTATGTTTTTTTATAAATGATTCCCACCATAAAATTGTTTCTTCGATCCCAGTATTTAGATCGTATGTTGGTTTCCAATTTACTTCAGTTTTTAAACGCTCTACATTAACGCCGACGAATAAAGGTTCATCTTTAGAGAAAGGAATCGTACCTAGTTTAATTAAATGTTCTTTTCCTAACTTTTTAGCAATGATAGAAGCTAATTCTTTAATTTGTACAGATTGACCAGAAGCGATATTGATTGTGCCTGTAACGCCATGTTCTAATACTGTTACGAGAGCATCAGCGACGTCGCTCACATGGAGGAAATCTCTTGATTGTTTTCCATGTGTACATAGTGCTTCCTCATTTTTTAATAAGGAAGTGATAATGTTAGAAACGAGCCGATTCCCTTGTTCGTGAGGGCCATACATATGAAAGATGCGGCCCCAACACATGCTGAGGCCGGTTTGCTCAGCGTACGTTTGTAGCCAAGAGTGTAGTGCGTTTTTACATAATGCATACGGTGTTTTATAGGAAAGAAGCGGTGAATCTTCAAATAGTACGCCGTTAAACCATTCGTACTCTGCGCCGGTGCCGGCAACAACGACTCGCTTTCCGCCGCATGTTGTGAAGTGCTGAATCAATGAGATGCTGGATGTAAGCCAATAGTAATTATTAATAGATACATAACAAGCTGGCGGCACTGCTTCCCAAGCTAAATGAATGAGATGACTAGGCTTCATGTCGTAAATGAGTTTTTTTACTTCTTCATCACAAAGTAAGTTTACTTTATGCCAGTGGCAAGGGATGTGAGAAGGCTTCTTTGTATGATAAGTGGCGTGCACCTCATAGCCCCTTTGTATAAGAGAATTTACAACATATTTACCAATCCATCCACTACCGCCTGTTACAAGAATTTTTTTCATGGCTCAATTACCTCAACTTCTGGAATGGTTACTAAAAATTTGCCGCCCCATTCACGAATGAAAGAGCATTCTTTCATAATTTCATCTTTCAAATTCCAAGGGAGTATGAGAATGTAATCAGGTTTTGTACGCTTAATTTCTTCTGGAGATTTTATTGGAATGCGTGTTCCTGGTAGTAGGAGATTTTGTTTGTGAGGGTTTTTATCTACTGTATAAGCTAAAAATTCTTTTCCTATTCCGCAATAATTTAAAAGGGTGTTTCCTTTAGCTGGTGCACCGTAACCAATAATTTGTTTGTTTAAAGCTTTTGCTTCGATAAAAAACTTTAAAATATTTATTTTCAATTGCTCGATGCGTTTAGAAAAAAGGAGATAACAATCTAATGTATTTAGCCCGTGATCTACTTCTTTTTCGATTAATTTTGTAACACTGGAATGGATAGTGGATTTGTCGCTATGATGTTTTACAAAAATACGTAAGGAACCACCGTGCGTTGCAAGCTCTTCTACATCGACAATTTGTAAATGATGATGAGCTAAAACTTTTTGAAGACTTATAAGTGAGAAATAGGAGAAGTGCTCATGGTAGATCGTATCAAACTGTTTAAAGGATATGAGATTTAATAAGTGCGGGAATTCAATTGTTATTGTTCCGTCTTGTTTTAATAACGTTTTTAAAGCAGCGACAAAATCATGTAAGTTCGGGACGTGTGCCAATACGTTATTTGCGATGATTAAATCAGCTTTTGGTAATTTTTTTGCAAAGTCATTGCTGAAAAAATTCACTTCAGTAGGAATTCCTTTTTGGATAGCGATTTCTGCTACATTTTTTGCTGGTTCAATTCCTAACGTTTCGATATTTTCTTTTTGAAAGTATTGTAATAAGTACCCGTCGTTACTCGCGATTTCAATCACTTTCGAATGATTGGTTAAGTTGAAACGCTTAATCGCCATTTCTACATATTGCTTAGCGTGTAGTAGCCAGCTTGATGAGTAAGAACTGAAGTATAAATAGTCATGAAAAATATTGTGAGGAGATTCAAATTCATCTAATTGTACGAGTAAACAAGAGGTACAGACAAACGTGTGCAGTGGATAGAATGGTTCCATTTTATATGAGTGTTCTGGATCTACAAATGAGTTAGCGAGAGGGGAAACACCTAAATCTAGAAAAGTATTTGTTAGTAATGAGTGGCAAAAACGGCATTTTTTCAGTTCCATTTTATAGCCCCCTTATAAATTTTTGAATGCATCGATTTGTTGGCGCGTGAAAGATTCCATATTTTCACCAGATGCATATTTCTTGTACCAATCAACAGTCCAAGCGATAGAGTGATCTGTTGATAACTTAGGAGTCCAACCGAGTTTATTTACTGCTTTTGTACTATCGAGTGTTAAAATAGGTGATTCATAAGGAGTGTTTGTATGAGGAGAAAGGATTGTTAGTGGTTTATTCCATAATTTCATTATAGATTGAATGACATTATGAACGGTTCTGTTAGGTTCATTTATCGGGCCGAAATTCCACGCCGCTGCAAATTCGGCGTCTTTCCAAAGTTTTTCAGCTAAAAGGATATAGCCATGTAAAGGATCTAATACGTGTTGCCACGGGCGGATAGCGTGTTTGTTTCTAATATTTAACGTAGCATCTTGTAAATATGCACGAATGACATCTGGGAATAATCGGTCTTTTGCCCAATCACCGCCGCCGATAACGTTACCTGCTCTTACTGAGGCAAGATTCTGAGTGTTAGTGCGGAAGAATGAGGTTTGATAGGAAGTCGCCACTAGTTCAGCACAAGCTTTACTAGCACTATAAGGATCGAAACCTCCTAATCGGTCACTTTCCACGAATGCACGGTTACCGCTCCCATCATTTTCATAGCATTTATCACTTGTAACATTAATGATGCCGCGTATACTTTCTATATGTTTTGCCGCTTCTAATACGTGAACAGTACCTAAAACATTCGTCTTAAATGTTTCGATAGGATTTTTGTATGAAGTGGTGACGATTGGCTGGGCAGCTAAATGAAATAGTATGTCAGGGTTATGATGTTTTAGGGCATGTAATAAAGAATCGTAATCTGTAATGTCGCCTTTAATTGTTATGCACTCTTTTGCTACGTTACATTGTTCAAAAAGGTTTGGAATGGATGGTGGATGAGAAGAATAGCCAATTACTTCTGCGCCTAAAGAAGTTAAAAAAAGGGTGAGCCATGAGCCTTTAAAGCCAGTATGTCCTGTAATAAATACTTTTTTCTTATTCCAAAAAGATGAAGAAGCCATATTACCAAACCTTCCACGGAGCGTTATTACTTTCCCATAGCTCGACTAATTTATTTTTATCGCGCAATGTATCCATCGGATGCCAAAAACCAGAATGTTGATATGCGGCTAGTTCATTTTTGTTTACTAACTGAACTAAAGTGTCTGTTTCAAAAACAGATTTATCTCCGCTAATGTAATTGAAAACATCAGGGTTTAAAACGAAAAATCCACCGTTAACCCATCCGCCATCCCCGAGTGGCTTCTCTTGAAAGGATGTGACAGACTGTTTATCTAATACGAGAGAACCGAATCTACCAGGAGGTTGTACGGCTGTAACAGTCGCCATTTTACCGTGTTTTTTATGAAATGCAATGAGTTCTTTTATATTTACATTACTTAATCCATCGCCATAAGTGAGGCAGAAAGGTTTATCCCCGACGTAATTTTGTATTTTTTTAACTCGTCCACCTGTTTCGGTATTTAGACCAGTATCAATTAATGTAACTTTCCATGGTTCAATGCGATGAGAGTGGTTCGTAATTGTATTGTCACTTAAATGTATCGTAAAATCGGACATGTGTAAGTTGTAATTTAGAAAGAATTCTTTAATTGCATATCCTTTATAGCCTAAGCAAATAATAAACTCAGTAATCCCGTAATGACTATACAAACTCATAATGTGCCATAAAATAGGCTTTGTTCCAATTTCAATCATAGGTTTTGGTTTTAAATGAGTTTCTTCCCCAATCCTTGTTCCATATCCACCTGCAAGAATAACAGCTTTCATTTTTTCCTCCTAAAATAAAAATTTATAATATATACAGTATTCATATGAAATACAAATGGTATGGTTTTTAGCTAAGTGCGTAAAAATGTGTGGAACATGATAGGGTGAGAAATGTTAAGGTTTGAATTTAGGGAATAATTGTTGATACTCAGGGTGATTACGTAGATCTTGTGTTATGTTACTAAGCTCTAAAAATCGAGTTTCGAGTTCCTCAGAGGACTGACCATAATGAGTTTGAAGGCCCATTTGAACACCCGTTTTTGAAAGAGTAGGTGTAATTTGTAATTTTCTTGCCTTTGTATGTTCGTTCCAAGGGCTAAAATAAAATTTTAAAATGAATGAAGGGGAGTTATAAACGATAGGTTGGTGCTGCGTAAAATGTCTGCCTGGTAAATATGCGCCGTTAAGATGGTTGTGTATAAATCTCCAGGCACAGCCGATTTCTGGTTTATAAGGAAAGAGCCCGTGATATCGTTGCTCTACTAACGGAATAGAATATCTTAGTTTTGAATAATTGTAATTATGCTTATCAATCATGACAATCATTCTAATTGCATACATATTTTGGCCTAACGTATGAAGTGATGAGAAAAACTCTTCTACATTGTTACAACAAAGAAATTCCGTAGTATTTAATACCATTTTCCAACCTGAAACCTCTCTTTCAATTTCCATCACCTCAATATCAGTATTAGTGGGATCGAAATCAAGGAATCTTGAATTTCGTACTTCCCAGTTGGGAGCAAATAATTTACAAATTTCAACAGAACGATCTGTAGAACCTCTATTAATTAATATGCCGTGATCAAATATTTTTGTATGATGCATAAGCCACCATGGTAATAAATACTCCTCGTTATAAAAGTGAGAGATAATTGTCCTAGTGATTTTAATCTCCTCCAGTTGCATAAATAATGATTTTATTTCAATATTATTATCATATGTTTTGAATTAAGGAAGGTTGAAAGGAATGTGTGATTCCATTTTTATATTTTGGTATCGGCATATCGAAAAAACAGTAATCTAACTATATGGATAGAGTTATAGAGTGTGAATATACTACATACTTAGATGGCATGTGAAATTTTGTATAAATTATGAATAATAAACCGTCACGTTTGACTGTACAGTTTATGTATTGTATGATGTTAGTAATATAAACAAGGGGGGAAGATCGTTGGGAAGGTGTATCGAATCGGACAGTTGGCTCTCATGGCTCACGTGTCGAAACGCACGATTGATTATTATACGAATCTAGGAATCTTAAAAGCGGAGCGATCTCAATCTAATTATCGCTATTACGATGAAACAGCATTTGAGACATTACAATTTATTGAGAAGTGCAAAGAAATGCATATGCCGCTTTGTGAGATTAAAGAGAAAATCGAGGAGAAGAAGAAGCTGCTCGGTATCAATGAACACGTTTCGAAACAAGTGAATGAAGTGACAGACCATATTCATCGATTAGAAGCAGAGTTAACGGAGTTAAAGCCGCTTTTAGATGGATTGACTGATTCACAACGTGAAAAAATATCGAAATCTTTATCTGGTCAAACGACAGCTTTAATACAGACACTTGTTCTATTATTATAGAAAAAAGTGAAATCCGACCTCTTTAATTTTTGTATCGGGCTATGTTTTCTAATGAACAAATAAGAAAACATTATAGTATACAGGAGGTGGACACCTTAGTTTTTTTAAACTAAGGGGATTCATTGGAAATATTTAATTTAGTCATGGTTGCGATTTTAATCGCATTTACTGGATTTTTCGTAGCAGCAGAGTTTGCGATTGTAAAGGTACGTTCAAGTCGTATTGATCAGCTTGTTGCGGAAGGGAAACGCGGTGCTTTAGCAGCGAAAAAGGTAACAACAAATTTAGATGAATATTTATCTGCTTGTCAATTAGGTATTACAGTTACAGCTATGGGATTAGGTTGGTTAGGTGAACCGACAATTGAAAAGTTATTACACCCGTTATTTGAGAAATGGAACATAAATCCTTCTATCTCATCAGTATTAACATTTGGTCTTGCTTTTATGCTAATGACGTATCTACACGTTGTAGTAGGGGAATTAGCTCCGAAAACGATGGCAATTCAAAAGGCTGAACAAGTAACATTGTTATTGGCAGGTCCGTTAATGATGTTCTATAAAGTCATGTATCCATTTATTTGGGTATTAAACGGTTCAGCTCGTGTTGTAACTGGCTTATTCGGTTTAAAACCAGCTTCAGAACATGAAGTAGCTCATACGGAGGAAGAATTACGTCTTATCCTTTCAGATAGCTATGAAAGTGGCGAAATTAATCAGGCTGAATACAAGTATGTAAATAACATTTTTGAATTTGATAATCGTATTGCAAAAGAGATTATGGTACCGCGAACAGAAATCATTGGTTTCTACCTGGAAGATTCAGTAGAAGAACACATGAAAGTAATCCAAAATGAACGATACACACGTTATCCGATTTTTGGAGAAGATAAAGATGATATTATCGGTATGGTCAATGTAAAAGATTTCTTTATTCGATATATGAACAACGATAAAGAAGATTTATCATCGATTCGCACGTATATGCGTCCGATTATTGAAGTGATGGAAACAACTCCAATTCACGATTTATTACTTCAAATGCAGAAGAAGCGAATTCCGATGGCTGTTTTATATGATGAGTACGGAGGAACAGCCGGAATTGTAACGCTTGAAGATATCTTGGAGGAAATCGTCGGCGAAATTCGTGACGAATATGATGAAGATGAAGCACCACCAATTCAGCATGTGAATGAGCACCATAAAATCGTTGATGGAAAAGTGCTTATCTCCGAAGTGAAAGATTTATTTGGATTACACATTGAAGAAGATGATGTGGATACAATTGGTGGCTGGATTATGATGCAAAATCATGAAATTGAAGAAGGACAACATGTTGAGGCGGAAGGTTATGAATTTAAAGTGTTAGAAAAAGATGCTTACCAAATTAAACGTGTTGAAATTCGTAAGATGGAACAAGAGCAAGAAGAAGAGAAAGCAGCAACTGTGTAAGTTGCTGCTTTTCTTCTAAAGTATAAAAAATGTGAAATTAGGAGCGGATATTTTGATTCAAGCAGCCTTACGTGTATATCGATTACAATTGTATGCGATCTTTAGTGGTTTACTACTTATGTGGACGATTACTCCGTTTGGAAAACAAGTAACAGGGTTTGGTATCGGATTAGCTGTAAGTGCATATTGCCTTTGGTTATTGGCTCGCAGAGTGGAGAAACTTGGGAAAAGTATCGTAATGAAAGAAAAGGCTCCTGGATTAGGAGTTTTAAACCGATTTGCAGCAGCCATTTTAGGAGCTATTATTATGTATGAAATTGAGCATGAAATGGAAATGTGGGCATTCGGTACAGGCATTTTAGGTGGTCACTTTTTAATGATTGCGAATTTAGCTTATGCAAACGTGCAGTTAGTGAAAGAAGAAGAGAAGCAAAGAGAACAGGCTTCGAAAAACATAGAGCTATGATGAAAGGGGCCTAATGGGGTTCCTTTTTGTGTTTAAAGCGAGCTAATGAAAGGAATCAAATTTACGACAAATATAATACGCTTCTTTTTTACGTTTTTCAATAGTATGAAAAATAATAAAAAAAATTAAAAAACCCATCGATTTCTAAAGGTTATGTATGTTATCATGACAAAAGACTTTTTGAAAGAGGTGGATACCAATGTTACAAGCGTTACTTATTTTTGTGCTTCAAATTATTTACGTTCCAATTTTGACAATCCGTACGATTTTGCTTGTAAAGAATCAAACAAGATCCGCTGCTGGTGTTGGATTGTTAGAAGGAGCTATTTACATTGTCAGTTTAGGTATTGTGTTTCAAGATTTATCAAATTGGATGAACATTATTGCCTATGTCATTGGCTTTAGTACGGGACTATTATTAGGCGGTTATATAGAGAATAAATTAGCAATTGGTTATATTACGTATCAAGTTAGTTTGCTAGACCGTTGTAATGAATTAGTAGATGAATTACGTCACTCAGGATTTGGCGTTACAGTATTTGAAGGCGAAGGTATTAATTCTATACGTTATCGCTTAGATATCGTTGCAAAGCGTTCTAGAGAAAAAGAACTGTTAGAAATTATTAATCAAATTGCACCAAAAGCGTTTATGTCTTCTTATGAAATCCGTTCATTTAAAGGCGGATATTTAACGAAGGCGATGAAGAAAAGAGCGTTAATGAAGAAGAAAGATGAACATGCATCGTAAAGAGAAGGGAGTTGTGCAGCTTTAAAAGTGCAGTATAAGCCCCATAGAAAAAAGAGAGGAATCTATATTGAAAAAGATTCCTCTCTTTTTTCTGCGTTATTTTTTTCTGCTTTTTCTCAGATTAACAAGTAACCATACAACTTGAATAATTAGTGGTAATATAAATGCAATTAATAAAACGATAAAGGCTATTAATTTCAGCTCAGGTGTTTGAGTAACACCAGTCCCATCAACCTCTCTTAGCCAAATGATAGCTGCCAATATCCCGAAAGTTATAATCCAAAATATGTTACCAATCCACCAATAAATCCATCTTCTTTTCATGCTAGCACCCCTTACATTTACCCTCTGTTAAAAGTGAATTTTCGTTCGTTACATTTATAATGAAATACCTATAAAATTAATTTTTTTTAACTGTATGTCTAACTTGTTTAAACGTTACCATCTCTCCATCTTTATGATCATCTTGCGTTTGCAAAAGTTGAACTTTTGGTTTGTAATCTGTCCTATGAGCGTGCTCGATATCTTTAATGTTAACTTTGTAGGATTCGCCATTATTAATTTTTTGTTCCAATACTTTTTTATTGGCGACATAAATAAACGTCACTTTATTTTCATCAATGCCTTCAGTCTTAAATTCTAATTCGTTATCTTTTGTTGTAATCGTCGGTGTTAATAATTCAATACTGCCTTTTCCAGTTTCTAAAGAATTTTCTGCTATAGTTGAACATCCGGATAATATGATTCCGATGAATAGAAGAGCACTTAATTTCTTTCTCATAACATCCCCCAATTTCAAGTGATTTTTGATTTTGGCATTGCTAGACTGCTAGTGTGGAACGTAACTGTTTAGCTAGCACTCTTTTTAATTGTACCATAATATGTAAATTTAAACAGGCTGTATATCCAATTTAAGGGGTTTGAAAAGTTTACTTATTGTTTTAAATCAGTATCTTTCCAGTAGGTATATATTTTCTGTAGAAAGCAGTGTTGTCAAAATCATTATGAATTGGCTATCCAACTATATGATGACATGTAGACAGGCGAAAGGACTTATTTTTATGGAAATTACAATTTTTTCATATTAAAATAACGATGTGGAATAGATGAATTCATTCACTTCGGAGGTAGTTACTTGAACATTAACGAGAAGGCAATTGAAATGTTTGAAAAAAATGAATATGTGGAAGCAATGAAACTGTTTCACCTAGCAGTAGATGAATCTAGAGGTGTACAATCTCTCAATAATCTTGCTTGGATGTACTTTTATGAGGAAGAGAATGATGCTAAAGCTCTTGAATTAATAAAAGAAGTTGTTAAGTTGAATCCTTCCTCATACTTTCCTTATAACATCTTAGGGGAAATTTACACGAAACAAGAAAAGTGGGAAGAAGCGAAAGAAGTATTACAAAAGTCTATTTCGATGCAACCATCCAATGAAGCATTTCACAATGTAGCTGTAGCGCATTATAACCTTGGAGAGTTAGAAAAAGCTTCGGAATTTTTCTTGCGAGTTGCGGGGGATTCGGACTATATCATGTATAGCTATGTAAAATGTTTAATTGATTTAGGGCGAGCGATAGAAGCGAAAGAGAAGTTAGATGCTTTTAACAGGAAATCTGATGATTTTGTAGGAGAAATTCATGTAGCAGATTTATATGTTGAGTTGAATTGCTATAAAGAAGCCATTCAATGGTTCGAAAAGGGATATAAAGAAGTTTGGAAAAGCCCCAATTGGATTGGTAGATTTGTTTATGCTCTATATAAAGCTAATAATTTCACCCGTATAAATGAAGTTATACGGGAATCTATCGAAGCGAAAACAGCAGAAATAGAAGATGTTCAAAATGAAGAAGTAGAAGAAAACTGGACAGAAAAAGATAAGAAAGAGTTAATTGAGGAATATACAGAAGAGAATCATTGTTATAAAAAAATGATAGAACGTATCAAATCTGGATATGTTCCAGGGTTAGAATTTGAAACTTATCATATAGGGGCTTGCTATTTGTTTGGTTGTAAAAGACATAATCATCTTGAATATGAAGAATAAAAAAATTCGACTGTCACATATGATGGTCGAATTTTTTATTATAGGCTGCTTGTCTAAAGGTACCATCTCAATTGTAATGTGTTAAAGATGTTTCGTCTCATTACATAGGTATATATCTTCTTTAGAGCTCTCTTTTTTTATATTTAAAATATGGAGTGAAATAAAACCAATAAGTCCTATTCCACCGAAAATAAGCCATGGTGTATACATTCCGCTTAAGTTGGATGTAAAAGATGTACCGGTATAATTACCGATGATAAAACCAAATGCGAGTGATAGTTGATAAAATCCGAAGTAAGTAGCTGTATATGATTCGTTACTGTAATTTGCAATAGCAATATCAGCGTTAGGTAATACGAGTGTTTCGCCAATTGTAAATAAAATTACACAAATAAATAGCCAATATGGGTGTGGAAATAAAGGAATGAGTAAAAAAGAAAAACTCATTAATAAAACACCGTATTTAATAATCGAAAGTGTATTGTATTTATGAAATAGTTTACGAAATAATACCATAAATATGACGCCTGTCATTGCATTTATCGTAATAACGAGTGTAGCAAGCTGATTGCTATTACTAATGTTTTTCATATGAAGTGGAAGTGCGACAGTAAGCTGAGTAAACATAATATAGAAGAAAATCATGATAAATGAAAACAGAAGAAAAGGCTTGTTTTGTAAGATAGCCTGTATTCCAAATGTAATAGACGTGTTTTCAGTAGTGACTTGAAAGTGATTTTTAAGTAAGTAAAAGATAAAAGCGAATAACAGCATAAGTGATCCTGTTAGAGAGAAAGCGTAGATGGGATTGAGTAAGAGTAAGAACCCTCCTGCGATTGGTCCGATTATTGCACCGCAATTAAAACTAAGGTTTAAATATGTAAATAAATTTTTTCTCATATGAGCTGGTTGTGAGCCGAATATGGCGCGCGCAGCAGGTTCGTAAAATGCAGTTCCGAAGCCAATAAGTGCAGAAGAAATAGAAATTGTATAGAAATCAGAGCATATTCCTAAAGTGATAAATCCGATTCCTCTTAAAAATAATCCGGCTATCATCATAATGATATAGCCTATTTTGTCAGCAATTAATCCTGAGAATAAAGGGATAACTCTTGATGTGATTGTCATAACTGTCAACACTGTTCCTACTTGGACAGCAGAAAAATGAAGAAAGCTTAATAGATAAATAGCTAAAAATGCGTATACTGCAAAATAGCCAAAAGACATAAAGAATGAAGAAATAAGCATGAAACGTATCGGTATTGAGAAACTTTTCATAGAACTCCTCCTAATGTTGTAACCAGTAAAATTATTTAATGGTTAACTAATTTATATTATAATTATACATAAAGTCAGAAAAAAGTAAATTTTAAGAAGAAGGTGGATGGAATTGAATCAAAATGCACCAAATGAATTAGAATATATTCGGGAATTTTTAAATACATGGAAAATACCAAACGATACGAGAGAGCCAATTGACATGCTGCAAACAGAAGAGGATATAAAGCTCTTTATGAAAGAATATTTTCATGAAGAGGTTCCATTCCATACGATAGAGGAATTAAAAAGTTTTCGAGAAGATATTCGGGTGGCAATTGAAGGCGGAAAATCATTGCAAAAATGGTTAGAGAAATACCCATTTCATGTACATGTAAAGGAAGATATGAAAGGTATTACATATGAGCCTGTGCACGAAGAGAATGTATATACAAAAGTATTAAGCGTGGTTTTAATGGCGATTCAAGAAAATTTGTGGGGAAGGTTAAAAGCATGCCCAGATTGCCGCTGGGTATTTTATGATCATTCGCGAAATGGAAGTAAAAGATGGTGCGGTATGTATGCTGGAGAAGCAGGAGGAAGAGCGTGCGGTACGATTGCGAAAGTGAAAAATTATCGGGCGAAGAGAAAAGGGAGATCGGGTTATAATGTGTAATTTATATTAGGGGAAGAAAATTGGATGGGGGAATGTAGAATATGAAAGGGACACAAATGTTAGCTTTAAATAAAAAGTGTTGGGATACAGTTGCACCATATTTCTTTCAAGTGGATTGTTTACCGAAATATGGTCCGTATACGGCGTCTGAAGATGAGATTCATATGTTCGATTCAATTAGAAATAAAAAGGTTCTTGATATTGGATGTGGAAGTGGGCATTCGCTGCAATATATGGGAGAGCATGGTGCGGAAGAGTTATGGGGGCTTGATCTTTCAAGTGAACAAATTAAAACAGCGAATGAAACTTTAAAGTGTTGGAATCCAAAGTTAATATGCGGAGCAATGGAAGAAGAATCGGATATTCCAAAAGGATATTTTGATATTGTATATTCCATTTATGCATTAGGTTGGACTTCGAATTTACGAAAAACGTTGGAACTGATTTATTCATATGTAAAGCCAGGAGGAAGTTTTATCTTTAGTTGGGAGCATCCAATATATTCAAATTTACAGTATGGTACAGAAGAAATTGCTTTAAAGTCTTCTTACCATGAGGAAACACCTATTACGTTTGAAACATTTAAAGGGGAAAATGTACAAGCGACATTATATAAGAGAAAAATAAGTACATACATAAATGAGTTAAATAGAGCGGGATTTACAATGGAGAGAATAGAAGAGCCTGAACCATCAAGCTCGTTTGATGGAGAGTTAGCTGCGCCGTCTACGAAATATTATTCTTTATGTAAAGCTAGGATGGTGCCGACTACCTTTATTATTAAGGCGAGAAAGTAAAGTGCTTTATAAAAAGAAGCCTATCATTTTAAATAAATGATAGGCTTCTTTATTTTTTGAAAAATGAGTTCAGAGGTGTACTTTTCTTATAAAAATGCATTTCATATAAAAGGTGTAATTATTTTGGGGAAGGGGGATTGTTGTGCGTCATCATAGAAAATGCAAAAAATTTGGAGTGGCACTGCCTCTTCCGCTTATAGGAGCAACGGGTCCTACTGGTAATAGTGGTCCAACTGGTCCAACTGGAGGGCATGAAGGTCCTGTCGGGCCTCCGGGAATCACTGGGCCTTTAGGAGCAACGGGTCCACAAGGCTCTCAAGGTATTCAAGGTATACAAGGTTCGCGAGGAACAACAGGAGCTCAAGGAATACAAGGTGCCATTGGTGATACTGGAGAGCAAGGAATTACAGGTCCAGTCGGCTTACAAGGTCCTCAAGGATTAATTGGAGAGCAAGGTCCTGTTGGCGATATTGGATTACAAGGACTAGAAGGAATACAAGGAATTACAGGCCCTGCTGGTAGTCAAGGTATACAAGGCATCCAAGGAATACAAGGAGAAATAGGCGAACGAGGACAAACGGGAGCACAAGGAATGCAAGGTGTGGTAGGTGAAGCTGGTATTACAGGTGTAACAGGTCCACAAGGTCCCCAAGGAGTGCAAGGAATTCAAGGGGAGGACGGAACTACAGGTATACAAGGAGAAGAAGGTCCACAAGGAATACAAGGAATTACTGGAGAGCAAGGGCACCAAGGTGATCAAGGGATACAAGGTGTAACTGGCCCTACAGGTTCTACTGGAATACAAGGACCTCAAGGTATAAGTGGAATAAAGGGGATAACAGGTGTAATAGGTCCTCAAGGTCCACAAGGAATACAAGGGATACAAGGAGTAAGGGGATCCACAGGTTTTCAAGGACCAAAAGGAATACGAGGAATAACAGGAGCAACTGGGTCTACTGGTACACAAGGTGCAGAAGGTCCACCTGGAGGACCAACAGGAATAACCGGTCCAATTGGTCCCTCTAGTGGAGTGACTGGTCCATCTGGCCCGCCCGGTCCACCTGGGGGACCAACAGGTCCAACTGGTGAAACTGGTGAACGTGGTGTAACAGGGGGAACTGGTGCAATAGGAGCGCAAGGTTTACAAGGTATAACGGGTCCCACTGGTGCTCAGGGTGCAAGGGGAGCACAAGGTTCTCAAGGGATAATTGGTGTAGCTGGCGTACAAGGTGCACAAGGAATACAAGGAGTTCAAGGAATAACAGGAGCAACTGGCGCAGAAGGTCCCCAAGGAACTCAAGGTCCACAGGGAGAAATCGGTCCAACTGGTGCAGAAGGTCCTAAAGGTGTGCAAGGAATACAAGGGATAACAGGTCCAACAGGAGCACAAGGAATACAAGGGTTACAAGGAATAATCGGTCCCACAGGCACAACAGGAGCGGCTGGAGCCCAAGGTCCCCAAGGAATACGAGGGGAAACAGGAGCAGCTGGAGCACAAGGGATACAAGGTCCCCAAGGAATACGAGGGGAAACAGGAGCAGCTGGCGTTCAAGGAATACAAGGACCTCAAGGAATACAAGGGGAAATTGGATTAACTGGTGGTCAAGGTGCTCAAGGTCTTCAAGGAGTCCAAGGAATAATCGGTCCAACTGGTGCCATCGGTCTCCAAGGTCCTCAAGGAACACAAGGTATAGTAGGCCCAACAGGAGCGCAAGGTTCTCAAGGTATGCAAGGGATACAAGGAATAACAGGCCCGACAGGTGCACAAGGAATTAGAGGCCTTCAAGGGAATATAGGAGAAAGCGGGATAACAGGCCCACAAGGAGTGCAAGGGGCGCAAGGTATCGAGGGACCCGAAGGACCACAAGGAAATGTTGGGATTACGGGTGTAACTGGAGAAACAGGAGCGACCGGAGCAACAGGGGCGACCGGAGTACAAGGGATACAAGGCGTTCAAGGGATTATAGGGATACAAGGAAGTACAGGAAGTACAGGACCTACCGGAGCAACCGGAGTAACTGGAATACAAGGTACTCAAGGTATTCAAGGTTTGCAAGGCCCAACTGGAGTAAGTGGAATGACAGGCGTTAGTGGTAGTCAAGGGCCAGCCGGAGCGCAAGGTAGTCAAGGGCCGATTGGAGCTGTGGGACCTACTGGAGCAACTGGTAGTCAAGGGCCTATAGGTTTTTTAGGAATTGTAGGTGCAACAGGAGCGACTGGCTTACCTAGCGGTGGCGGTTATTTCTTTTCTACTTCAACGAGTGCAATTGCAGCGAATGCGTTAATACCAATCAATTCTGGATCTACAACTTTTGGTTCCGGTGTCAGTTTAACAAATGCAACAACTGTAACGTTAAGTACGCCGGGAATATATTTAGTAAGCTATTATTTTCAAGGTGATCCAAATGGGGGGAATGAAACGATTTCTGTGAGTCTTACTTTAAATGGAACGCAAGTCGCAGGGAGTTTTATTTTTTATGTTACAGGAGGTACTTTTGTATTAGAACCAGCGGTTTCGAATACGATGGTCATTAATGTTACTTCTTCAAATGCTACTTTATCTTTGCAAAATGGTCCATTAGCTATTGGGCATGTAACGACATTATCTGGAGTGATAACAGCTAGTTTAAATGTATTAAAAATAGTTTGACACGTTAGTTATAACGGGGGAGATGCTTGTGAGGGATCAAGATAAGTGTAGTAAGTTTCAAGCACCTATTCCTTTTCCGGCGTCAGGTATTACGGGGCCAACAGGTCCAACGGGTCCGACAGGTTCTTTAGGTGGACCGACTGGCCCGCAAGGAATACAAGGCGTACAAGGACCAATTGGTCCAACAGGTCCGACAGGAATTCAAGGAGTGCAAGGGGTGCAGGGAGAAATTGGCCCAACTGGTCCAACTGGCTTAACAGGACCACAAGGTGCTCAAGGTAGTCAAGGTCCGATGGGGGAACAAGGTCCACGGGGAATTCAAGGTGTTCAAGGTATACAAGGCGAAAGGGGTCCGACTGGTCCAACAGGTATTCAAGGGATACAAGGAATACCTGGACCAATGGGAGAAACAGGTCCAACCGGAATACAAGGTATACAAGGAGTGCAAGGAGAAATTGGTCTAACCGGCCCAACCGGAATACAAGGTATACAAGGAGTGCAAGGAGAAATCGGTCCAACTGGTCCAACTGGAAATACGGGTATACAAGGTGTTCAAGGTAATTTAGGGAGTAGTGGTTTACAAGGGGTAACAGGAATACAAGGCATTCAAGGGCCGATTGGTCCAACAGGTCCAACAGGTTCTCAAGGAATACAAGGTCCACAAGGGCCGATGGGACCAACAGGAGCAACTGGCATTCAAGGTTTACAAGGTCCACAAGGTGAGGTGGGTCTAACCGGTCCAACCGGCTCTCAAGGAATTCAAGGGGTGCAAGGTGTAATAGGCCCAACAGGGGCAACTGGCTTGCAAGGAGATCCAGGTCCAACCGGCTCGACAGGTCAGGCGGGAGTAACAGGTCCAACTGGATCTGCAACAGGTCCAACAGGAGCAACGGGTCCAACAGGTCCACCAGGAGGCCCAACAGGTCCAACGGGTCCAGCAGGATCACCGGGAGGTCCAACAGGTCCGACTGGAGCAACAGGGGCAACAGGGGCGACCGGAGCAACAGGAGCGACTGGAATTCAAGGAGTGCAAGGAATACAGGGACCGACAGGGGCAACCGGTTTAACAGGTTTGCAAGGAGTACAGGGACCGATGGGGGTAACAGGTCCAACGGGTGATCAAGGTATTCAAGGTCCACAAGGAGTAATGGGAGCAACAGGTCCAACGGGTTTACAAGGTCTACAAGGAGTACAGGGACCGATAGGAGCAACAGGCCCAACCGGTCAACAAGGAGTGCAAGGGGCACAAGGTCCAATTGGTCCAACAGGTCCGCAAGGAATACAAGGAATACAAGGTGAGCAAGGAGTAATGGGAGCAACTGGACCAACAGGCTTACAAGGTCTGCAAGGAATCCAAGGTCCACTCGGTCCAACCGGTCCTCAAGGTTTACAAGGAGTGCAAGGGATAAGTGGTATAACAGGTCCAACTGGTCCTCAAGGAATCCAAGGAATTCAAGGTCCACAAGGGGATATAGGTCCAACCGGTGCGACTGGAATACAAGGAGTGCAAGGTCCAGAGGGTCCAACTGGTCCAACGGGTGCAACAGGCCCGCAAGGAATTCAGGGAATACAAGGAATCCAGGGTCCAGCCGGTCCACAGGGAATTCAAGGTCTGCAAGGAATTCAAGGTCCGATTGGTCCAACAGGCCCAACTGGACCTCAAGGCATACAAGGTATAACTGGCTCGACGGGTCCAAGCGGAGCAACCGGAGCAACAGGTCCGACGGGAGTAACGGGCCCTCAAGGTCCTCAAGGAATCCAAGGCCCACAAGGAGTAACCGGACCAACGGGAGCGACTGGAGCGACGGGAGTAACGGGTCCACAAGGAATCCAAGGAATCCAAGGCCCACAGGGGATAACGGGTCCGACGGGAGCAACCGGAGTGACTGGAATAACAGGCCCACAAGGAATCCAAGGAATTCAAGGCCCACAAGGTGTGACGGGAGCAACCGGAGCAACCGGAGCGACTGGATCGACTGGTGCAACAGGACCGACAGGAATCCAAGGAATCCAAGGAATAACAGGAGCAACAGGGGGAACGGGAATAACAGGCCCAACAGGTGCTACGGGCCCAACCGGCTTAACCGGAGCAACTGGATCGTCTGCTATATCAACAGGTGGCGGCTATTTCTTCTCTACCTCAACAAGTACAATTGCAGCAAATGCCAACATCCCAATTAATTCTGGATCCACTGTATATGGAACTGGTGTATCTTTAACTAGTGCTACAACTGTCACAGTATCCACACCAGGAATATATTTAGTAAGCTACTATTTCCAAGGGGACGCGACTGGTGGGAATGAGACAGTATCTGTTAGGTTGCTATTAAATGGAACACAAGTAACAGGGAGTTTCATACAAAATGTGACGACATCAACGGTAGTAATCGAACCTGCCATTTCAAATACGCTTCTTGTGAATGTAACGAGTGCTAATTCAACATTAATATTACAAAATGGCCCGTTAGGTGTAGGGCATGTGACGACTATAGCAGGTGCGATTACGGCAAGTTTAAATGTAGTGAGAATACTATAAGGAATATAAAAAACACAAGGAATGTCTGTATAGACACACCTTGTGTTTTTTTCTTTATCTTTTCGGTTGAAAAATATGTTGAAAGAAGTATTTGTGATGTAAGTTATCTACAACTTTATTAGCTTGATATGTGCGATGTTGTTCGAGTCGAAGTCTTTGCTCCATCATTTTTATTGCGTGATCAGATAAACGTAACATTATACATGTCTCCTTTTCTATAAATATAGGTGTCTATTGGTATCGATCCCATATTTATAATTAAGGAGGTACACTGTGTAACATAGGCAAAAAGCACCTTCCTCTCCCATTACGCTTACGAGGTTAGCTGTCGGACTCGGGAAGTGAGAGTTTCCCTACTTAAATAAGATTCGCCCCAAGTAGCATGGCTACAAAAATGGTTCCCCCGCTCCAAAATTTGGACTCAGCAAAAGGATTTATAAAGTAAAGGATAACATAAATAAATTGATGAGTCAAACTATTTTATGTTTTCTGATTTTTTTAGCGAGGTTAAAACCACTCCATCGGGTAATATAATATCATTTATTTTAATAAATCCATGTTTTTTATATAAAGACAGAGCAGGTGTATTTTCTTTCCCTGTTTGTACAATATATGTTTGTGAAGGGGAGAACATGTCAAATACATAAAGTAGTAGTTTTGTGGCGATTCCTTTATGAAAATGATCGGGGGATACTACTAAACGATGAATATCAACTTCCTCTTCATCCATTTTAAAAGAAATAAACCCAGCAAGTGTATCTTCATAAAAATAGCCGTAAAAAATTTCATCACATAATTGAATATCGGTTACAGTATCATAAAGACGAGGAATAGCCGTACTATTTATATATTTTGCTTCAATTTCATAAGCGGGTATTTGAATGTTTAAAATAGAAGTAGCGGTGTTGTGAGAAGTTGTTACTAATTTTTGAATCATAGGGTAAAACCTCCTTATAGACTTTATTTTCATAGATTTGACAAGATTTTTCTTTATTGGATATAATAATTATAATAGTTACATAACAATTTAGTATGAAAAAGAAATACACCATAATAGAAATGGAGGGCTAAAGATGGGATGGATTATCACATTAATAGTTGGTGCTATTATAGGTGCAATTGCAGGTTCTATAACGGGTAAAAATTTTCCGGGTGGTATGTTTGGAAATATTATCGCAGGTTTGTTAGGTGCTTCATTAGGTGGTAGACTATTTGGAGCTTTTGGGCCATCATTTGGTGGGATTCATGTCGTGCCAGCATTATTAGGTGCGATCGTATTAATTCTTATTGTATCATTTGTAGTGAAAGCTGCAAGAAAATAAAGATATAGATCATGATGAAAAGCCCTGAATAAGGGCTTTTCATCATTCGAAGAGGTGGTATCATTGGAGAAATTAAATATTAGAAAAAGAGATAAGTTGAAAAAGTTTTTTAGAGAACAAAATTATTTAGCGGTGTTACTCGGCTTTGCGTTATTGTTTATTAACATATTACTGCTAACGAAAATTTCTTTTGTTTTTACTCCGTTTATCGTCTTTTTAAAAACAATTTTCTTCCCCGTATTATTAGCGGGAGTGCTATTTTATATTTTGCATCCATTCGTTTCGCTTTTAGAAAAGAAAGGTGTTTCAAGAATCGTATCAATCGCTTCTATATATATAATAGTACTAGGATTATTTGTATTTTTAGTTGTAACAGTAATCCCGATTATTAAAGATCAAATTGATGCATTAATAGATAACTTACCGTATTTCGGTCATGAAATTGAACGAGCAGCACGTAGATTCGGGGAAAGTAATTTACTAGGCAAAATTCAAGAGAATTTAAATATTGATGTAGCGAGTATGGTAAAAGACTACACAGTTGATTTTACGAAGTCGCTATCATCAGTAACTGGAAATGTAACTGGATTTTTAAGTACTGTTACAGAGGTCGTTTTAACGTTTGTAATGGTTCCGTTTATATTGTTCTATCTTTTAAAAGATGGTGAACAATTACCGAACCACTTTTTAAAGTTTATTTCAGAGCAAAGACAACCAGCAGCGATGAGAATACTAGATGATATGCATTATGCGATTAGCTCGTATATTAGAGGACAAATTATCGTTAGCTTGTTTATCGGTATTATGCTATTAATCGGTTACCTTATTATTGGTATTAAATATGCGGTATTACTCGCTATTTTAGCAATGATTGTAAATATCGTTCCGTACGTAGGACCAATCATTGCAATTACACCAGCATTAATTATCGCATTTATTGACTCGCCAGCAATGGTGTTAAAAGTAATTATTGTAATGATGGTCGTACAATTAGCAGAAGGTAAATTTATTTCTCCGCAAGTTATGGGAAAAAAGCTAGACATTCACCCAATTACTATCATTTTTATTATTTTAACTGCCGGAAATTTATTTGGAATTATGGGGATTATTTTAGCAATTCCAGGATATGCGATATTAAAAGTGTTAGTAACGCATAGTTATAGATTTGTTAAGTTGAATACGTAAAAAAAGAGCTAAAACAGATAAAACTGTTTTAGCCCTTTTTTTATTTATACTCTTGTTGAAGTAAACAAATAAACCTTATGCGTAGGCTTTTAATTCAATGATAGGTAGATTGCTTTCCTTTAGTTTGTAATCAAAAATTAAATCGTCCATGCGAAAATTAGCATCTACTTCAAGAGAAATGAAGGTACCCCCGATTTCTACTTGATTTCCGTTCTCATTTTCAAAAGTGAGCGCACCGTCAAATGTTTCTATGTACTCATCGCAGGTGTATAAATATATTGCGATAGGTGTGAAATGTATAATTACCCCTAAAGTATCATCGTGACTATTATCATCGTTCTTAAATACATCAATCTTAAACGTATCATTCTTTTTAGTAAACCAACCCATGACATCACCTCGTTTTTGTATTACAAATCAATTCTATATATATTGATTATATATCGTTCGGAATGAATTGGTAATAACTATTGTTAAAACTTAATAAAAATAGAAAATTCAGTTTTGAGAGAACGAGAAATGTGATAAACTGTAAAAAAATAACGAAAAGCAATGAAAGAGAAGAGTACATATTCAAAACTTTGCAGAGAGCTGATATGTGGTGGAAATCAGTAAGGGATGAATATGGAATGGGCTCCGGAGCTTCTAGCTGAAATGAGTAGGCAAAGACGGTTACTTCACGTTACGAAGTTGAAGTGAGCTATGAATGATAGCTAATGAAGGTGGTACCACGGGAGTCTCTCGTCCTTTTTATAGGATGAGGGGCTCTTTTTATTTTAAGGAAGGAGGAGTTAGGGTGAGCGAAAAAATAATGTTAACAGGAATTAAGCCGACAGGTTATCCTCATTTAGGAAATTATATTGGTGCGATTAAACCTGCATTACAAATGTCAAAGAAGAATGAAGGAAAAGCATTGTATTTTATAGCGGATTATCATGCGTTAAATGCTGTTCATGATCCAAGTCAGTTTAGTAGTTATACGAAAGAGGTAGCAGCTACTTGGTTATCACTTGGACTTGGAGAAGATGTTATTTTCTACCGACAAACAGAAGTGCCGGAGATTCTAGAATTAGCTTGGATATTAGCTTGCCTAACTCCGAAAGGGATTATGAACCGTGCCCATGCGTATAAAGCGAAGGTGGAGAAAAATAAAGAATTGGGTTTAGAGGTAGATGCAGGCGTGAATATGGGATTATATACGTATCCGATTTTAATGGCAGCTGACATCTTACTATTTCAAGCTACTCATGTGCCGGTAGGGAAAGACCAAATTCAGCATATTGAAATCGCGCGTGATATTGCGACGTATTTTAATCATACATTTGGTATGACATTTACGCTTCCGGAGTATGTCATACAAGAAGAAGGTGCCATTTTACCTGGTCTTGATGGAAGGAAGATGAGTAAAAGTTATGGAAATGTGATCCCATTATTTACAGAGCAAGAAAAACTACGAAAATTAATATTTAAAATCAAAACAGATTCTTCACTTCCAAATGAACCGAAAGAACTAGAAACGTTATTTATGATATATAAAGAATTTGCGACAGAAGATGAAATACAGTCGATGCGCGAAA
Source organism: Bacillus sp. MMSF_3353 (assembly GCF_030733445.1). Taxonomy (NCBI): domain Bacteria; kingdom Bacillati; phylum Bacillota; class Bacilli; order Caryophanales; family Bacillaceae; genus Bacillus; species Bacillus sp. MMSF_3353. The sequence continues at coordinate 193,145 of NZ_JASHJA010000004.1, read as the reverse complement.
AGTATGAAACTGGAATCGGATGGGGCGATGTGAAAAAAGAGTTGTTTCGCGTTGTAGACCGTGAATTAGCTGGACCTCGTGAAAAGTACGCTCTGTATATGAATGAGCCAAGTTTATTATATGAAGCGTTAGAAAAAGGTGCTGAGCGGGCGCGTACTATTGCGAAGGTAAATTTAGCAGAAATTAAAAAACGGATTGGGTTTGAGAGGGAACGCTGAGCGTTCCCTTGTTTTTTTTATAAAAAAATCGAACGAAATTTAAATTTGTTACCAATATAGAGTGAGGGAGGGATAGAAATGGTTACAATTCTCCAATTAAAAATGTTGCTAGTTCAAATAGGAACAGAAATTGTACCACCTAGTAATTTAAAAGAAAAAATTTTAATTCAAGTTAATCTGATGGAGGAAGTAACATTTAATCATGTTGAGGTGAATAAAGATGAGTGAAATTGTGTTAGCAGTTCAAGGTTTAAGTAAGACTTATGAGAGTGTAGATACAAATGTTAGAGCTTTACAAAATGTATCTTTGGAGTTAAATAAAGGAGAACTCCTTGCTGTAATGGGAACGAGTGGGTCTGGGAAGAGTACATTGCTTAACATACTTGGTGCTTTAGACAAACCTGATGAGGGAGTCGTATATGTAAATGGTGAAGTCCCTAAAAATATGTTTGTTGAACCATATGCAACGGAGTACAGGCGGGATAACATAGGATTTATATTTCAGTCATTTCATTTATTAAAGGATTTATCTGTAGAAGAAAATATTGCGTTACCCCTCATATTATCAATTGATTCAGAAGAGGAGATACGAGAAAAAACAAATAAAATATTAGATGTTCTTGGTTTAGTAAATTGGAGAAATCATCGACCAGTTCAGCTTTCTGGGGGACAACAACAGCGTGTTGCAATTGGTAGGGCATTAATAACATCTCCTCCAATTGTTCTTGCAGATGAACCTACTGGAAATTTAGATTTCAATACGTCTAATGATATTTTACGAGTACTAGTCGATATGAAACAAAAATTTAATCAAAGTATGATTCTTGTTACTCATGATCCTCACATTGCTACGTATGCAGATCGGGTTCTCTTCTTTCATAATGGAGAAGTTGTTGATGATTATACGTGTTCTCATGGAGTAAATGATATGAATATTATTTTAGATAAATTTAAAAAATTAATGGAGAAATCAAAATGATAAAATCAGTACGAGGATTAGGTTTACGCTTTTTTAAGATGAATAAATTTACTGCTATTTCCTCTATAGTTAGCGTTATGTTGGCTGTTTCTCTAATTGTTACGATGATTGTATTTTCGAGTCATGCGAAACAGTCTGTTATAAATGAAGTTAAAAATTTATATGGAGATATGGATTTATCTGTTGGATATAACCCTGATCAAAATAAATTGATGGATAAATCTTTACTACAAAATATTAAGGAACAAGGAAATATTGAATACATGTCAAAAGTATTGGTAAATCATTTTCAAGTGAATAAATTGAATACAACTATTTATACAGTAGGTGTTCAAAATGATTCGTTATCTAAAAGTCGATATCACTTCTCTAAAAATCTATCAAATGAAGAAGTAACATTAAATGATGGATTAGCGGAAACTTTACAAGTAAAAGTTGGGGAAAAGGTTGAAATAGAAAATAAATTCTATGTAGTAAAAGAAGTTTTACCTGATATAGAAGCTGGAGGTTCAGCTCCAGACATACTCGTTTTATCGGAAGGTGCGGTGAAACAGCACGTATATGAAAAAACGGGTAAACACAATGAGGCTACTTATGTGTTGATAAAAGCAAAAGAGAATGCAGATGTACTAGCATTGTCTAGTCAAATTCATAAAATAGACAAAGAATTAAGAATCGATATTGCGGAGGAAGACGAGTTTTTAAAAAGTAACTTAGTGTCATTACATATTTTTATAGTTATTGTATCTGTATTAATACTTATTATTACATCGTTATTATTAATGTCTAATTTTGAAGTGTTTTTATATAAATATAAAAATCAATTTGCTATTATGCGATCAATGGGAGCAACAACGAAACAAATGTTTAAAGTTATATTTATTCAATGTAGTGTAATTAATTTCTTTGGTGGAATATTTGGTTTGTTACTAGCTGTAATAAGTAACCGTTTTTTACAAAGTTGGCTAGAGCATGTATTTGCTTTTCAAATTAATACAATGAGTTTCGACTATGAAATAGCAATTGTAACAATGATTTGTAGTATCTTTTTTATTGAATTGTTTATGTTATATCCTTCATACAGAAGTTCGAAAATATTGCCAGTAAAGCTTATGCGCGAAAATGAGGAATCCGACTTTTCTAATAAAAAAACACGCAGTATGATGGGGAAATTCCTTTTAATTAATAGCATATTTTTAACTGTTTTAGGTGGATTTGTAGCAAATACGGGAGATACGCAGGCGATAGTGATATTAATAGGATCTATATTTCTTGTTTTAGGGGTGTATATATTATTTCCTATTTATCTTTCTTCGATATTAATAGCATGTCTACCTATAATGAAAAAAATATTTGGAAGGAATACATTTGTTGCTATTAAAAATGTAATTCCGCAAGTAAGGAAAAATACATTTGTTATCTTAATGATAAGTACAATGATGGTGATAGTTGTCTTCGGATCCACTATATTTAAAACGATGCAAAAAAATAATGAAAGATATTTAAAACGAGAATTTCCAACACATATTGTTGTAGAAAATCGTTTGAATAATGATTCAACAATTTCCTCACCTCATATACAAAATATATTTAAAGAAATAAGTAGTGTAAAAGGAGCTAGTACAATTAGTACGAACTCACTTGCAGAATTAAAGCAAGGTGAAAAATATATTACTTTTGACTATAATTTAGGTGATTTGAAAGAAATGGAAAAGCAAGGATTACTGCCAGAAGTACCTGCGAATTTGGAGAATAGTATAATTATTACCGAAGAGTTAGCAGAGCAGTATAAACTTCATGTAGGTGATATCGTTCAATTGGGTCTATTTTCAGAACAGGAACAAAAAGTTAGACCGACTAGTAAGGTGGAAATTGGGTTAATTGTTAATGAGCTACCGAATTCTCCTGCGGTACTTATGGATTGGAGTAATGTAACATATAAACAAGATTATACAGTTTTTGAGCGTGCATTTATTAGTTCAAATAATGAGAGAGAGACGTTGGAGCAATTAAAGGAATTAAAAGGTCAATATCCACAATTAAAAATAAGTAGTTATACCCAATCGTTAAAACAATCTAATTTAATGTTTCAGCAAAGATGGTCCATCTTCATTGTTGTTATTATAGTAATTTTGTTAAGTGTAACATTAGGGGTATGTAATACACTTATAAATAATATTCAATCTAAAAGAAAAGAGTTTGCCATTTTACGAGCAATAATAGTTAAGAAAAAGGGGATTGTACAAGTTATTTTGACGCAAGTTAAATTATATGTACTTATTGGAATAGTGCTAGGCGTTGTAATAGGAACATTATTAACCTATATGGTAAGTATAATAGATCGTACACCTTTATTTTTTAATTTCAAACTTATCGTAACGGTAATAGCGGGGATGTTTGGAATAGTCCTTATTATTTTTCTACCTTTTGCTAATAGAATAGGAAAAAGGGATATTGTACAAGAGTTAAATAAGGATAATAAATAAAAATATAGTCAAGGTGAATCTCATCTTGACTATATTAATAGTTCAATTCGAATTCTGAAAGTCAGTAACAATCCTCTCAATAACAGAAGGAAGATTACTAGGTAACTCATCTAGCGGAAAGAAGCGCAGTTCTTTCGATTCCGTTTGGTCGCATACAAGTTCGCCATTGAATTCGCGGCAAATATAAACAACGAGTACACCGTGTACTTGATTGCCGTTTGGATAGATTTGAAAGAAATCTGGTCCTGAGTATGTACGGAATAGTTCTGGATTTTTAATAATAAGTCCAGTTTCCTCATACACTTCTCGCTTTAAAGCGTCTTCTAATGTTTCGTTATATTCTAAGGCGCCGCCAATAATGCCCCAGCGGTTAAAATCTGTACGTAGCTGCAGTAATATTTCATCTTTCTCATTTAATATAATGGCGTGTGAACCTATTAAAATAAGTGGATGATTTCCTACTAAATTTCTCATGTCTTCAATATAACCCATGTTATTTCTCCTTGCTTTTAATAATAGTTAGGAAGTTCTTTTAACATTCTTTCTGTTTTACGTGCTGTATAGGCTAAGTTATGATCATCTTTCGTTCTGAAAAATAATGTGCGTAAAAAGGTTTTAATGTTGGCACATAATATACAATACTCATTAAGCGAAAGGCGTTTTCTAATTTGAGGAAGCCTTTTTATTTTTTTATAAATAATTGAAATTAACTCATCTTGCGGAAAATCATGATATAGCATCGATAGTAACGGTGTAACAATTCGTTCATCTTCATTATTATGAAAAAGGTCAGATGGAATGAAGATTTTATTCAATAAACAATGAATTAATTCTTCATACCACTCAAAAGTCGTATAGGAATTGTGAACAATTTCAGTAAAGGCATCAGATACGTGGGCAAGACAATGAGCCCATCCTTTATTTTCAATATAGCCTCGGAAATCTGTTTCTAAGTTTGTGTATGTAATGAGTTTGTTTTTTATGTCTTCAATATCCTCTTCTGTAAAAAAGTAGTGCGAGTTAGCGAATTGGAGTATTAACGCAAGTAACGAAACAGTATAAGAACGTGTGAAAACCCCATCTGTATGCGGGGAGTAAATGTCACAATATAAATACTCATCACTTAAACAAGTTTGTAAAAGTAATTTCAGCTGATCATCCATAAGGAATTCATGATGAATGAAATGTGCAAAACATTTATATATAAGTTGGTAACGAACGTAACTATCAGTCGTTCCGATATACTGAAGCATGTTGAGTGTTAACTCATTTATATCTATATGTTGCAGTTGCGTATAGTCATTTTGTTGTATAAGCTCTAACTGTTGTTGTAACGTTGTAATATCCAATGGAGAACCTCCTCCGCACTTTAAAGATGCGATGTTTTCTAGTATTCTATATATTCAAGGACAATCCTGCTCATGCAAGGAGAACAAGTAGAAATTCGAGTATGACATAGATGAGGGAAGTATATGATGACTATAGAACAGTTAGAAAAACATTTTAAAATAAGAAGAAATGCTTATTCTATTATGATAAAAGAAAATAATGCAGAGCTTTTTACAGAAGAGAAATTAGAAGAAATAGTGCAGTATTGCATTGCTGAGGCTGAAAAAGAGGGAATAGAAAACTTACATTTTGAAATTTCTTCAAAAAGCCCAAATTATGATGTATATAAGAAATCTTTCGAAACGTATTCATTTGAATATGCTACTGAAAACATGATTGTATTTAAGGATATATATGAAGTAGAAGGTGTAGAAAGTGAGATTGATTTTAAGCTTATTGAAGAGATAGGCGAAGACGCTTTTTATTCACTGTGGAATGAAGTGACGGGAGAACAAATTGATTATGATCACTTTGTACATATGATGCTACAAGAAATTGGTGAGCAATGGAAAGAGCATTGTTTAACAGCGAGTGTCGATGAAGAGCCGATAGGAATTGTAATCCCACATATTGAGAGTGGTACGTTAGAAGAAGGAAAACTAATGTATTTCGCAGTTGCTCCAAATATGCGAAATAAAGGGTATGAAGCAGCGTTTTTTACAGGGGCAATGTTTGTCTTAAAAGAAATAGGCGCATCTTATTATATTGGCGAGACAAATGTACAAAATGAGTGGATGAAGGATGTTTTTGAAAAGAATGGATGTCAGTTGTTAAGTTGTACTGAGCGATATGTGAGAAGGTTTTAGGAGGGGGAAAAGGTTCTTGAACTTGTTTAACGGGAATCCGTGTACAAATTTTGAACAAGTAAAAGAACTTCTAGCCTGTTTGTAAGATAAAAAGAAAAATGAGAACGACAAAATAGATATTCCTATAATACAATAGAGAAAGATTCGATTATACGAGAAAGTGTTGGTGAAAGAATGGAGCAGCAAAGAAGTTGGTTACAAGCAACTGTAGAAAGAAATGAAGACAATACGTTATATATAAAGTGGGAAAATAATATAGAAGAAGTTCGCATTTACTGGAGTACTTCACCAGAGCATATTGAAGAAACGGGAGAATTACTTGCAACGGTAAATGGAGAATCATCATGTACAGTTCAAAACCCGAGTGAAAATGAGCGTCCATATTTTAGACTAATTGGAAGTAATGGACAAGCAGTGACAGTAGCTGAGCGTAGATTGCCATTACAAGGCGCGTTTAACTTCCGTGATATGGGAGGATATGAAACGACTGAAGGCCGTAAAGTAAAATGGGGCAAGTTGTACCGTTCTGAAGAATTAGCAGGACTAACAGAGTGGGATATCTACTATTTACAAAAGTCTGGCTTAAAATTAATTTGTGACTACCGTACAGATTTTGAAGTGAAGCATAAGCCGAATCCAGAGATTACGGGTGCTCGTCAAGTGTGCTTACCAGTTATGCAAGACTTGGCAAAAGACTTGAACATAAATGAATTTTTCCAAGTTGGTGACCTTTCTATGTTAGGGCAACCAGGCGAGTATCTTGTGAAAATGAATCAAGATTTCGTAAGTGGTAATGAAGCATTCGTGAGCTTCTTAAACTTAGCACAAAACCCAGAAAACTTACCGTTAGTAAACCACTGTACAGCTGGAAAAGACCGTACTGGATTCGGATCAGCACTATTATTACTTTTACTAGGTGTACCGGAAAAAACAGTAATGGAAGACTATTTACTAAGTAACGGCTTCCGTGAAAAATTAAATGAAAAAATGATGGCTTTTTTAGGTGCAAAACTACAAAACGATGAAAGTAGAGCAATATTAGGCGCAATGTTTGAAGCGCGCGCTGAATATTTACAAGCTGCGATTGATGAAGTGAAAAAGCAATACGGTTCAGTTGAAGTGTATGCTGAAAAAGCACTTGGCTATACGAAAGAGTCGTTAGAAGACATGAAAGTGTTATTGCTAGAGGATAAATAATGAGGAGGGAGGCTAATTGGATTAGCCTCCTGTTTCTATTATGAAATTTTTCGTTGTCTTATTATTCCTATGACAATTGGAATAACTGTCCCAATTAACAATATCGGTAAAAATAATTTTCCGAAACCGCCGCTCCAATCTAAAGCTATTGAAATTGTTTCAAATTGGATGAAAGCAAAAATAAGTAAACAGACATTTTTTAATTGATTAAGCATTTTTCTGCTATTTAAATAAAACAGCGGAGCATTCGATTCATGCAGTCTTTGTGGGTAGTTATGAACTTCTGGAAACTTTTCTAAAGTTTGCATTAAAAGGAGTATGAATGCCCCAATTCCTGGTAGAAGCAAAAGTTGCCACTTTGATCCCCAGCGATCTACAGCCCCATATGCGTTATAATGTGTGGGTACTTCCTCGGGTAATCTTCCCCAAATGATAATCAAAAAAATGATTGATCCAAAGAATAATGAATATCCAATGATATCTCCAACCCATTCACTTTTTGTTTTTGGGATTTGTATTTTAGGTCTTCCCCATGAATTTACTATGTCTTTCCGCCCCTTTCTATTCCTGTATTCCCTTTTTTAAAATTGGATTCATTATCCAAATTATCTCAAATTTATAGTATTTTCACAATTAATTATTTTTGAATAACATGATTCGTGTGTCTGAAACAACTTTAAGATTGCTGTACAGCTATTATTCGTAAAGGGAAAAAGTTCGACTTAAGAGACGATTAATGAGAAAATACAAGTTGTAAATAACGTACTAGTTGAGGAGAGCATAATGAAATACAAAGTTATATTATTCGACGTAGATGATACATTATTAGATTTTCCTGAGACGGAAAGAAACGCATTACATAACGCGTTTGTACAGTTTGGCATGCCTACAGGGTATGATGATTATCTTGCAAGTTATAAAGAGATTAGTAATGGATTATGGAGAGATTTAGAAAATAAAATGATTACACTAAGTGAATTAGCGGTAGATCGATTTAGACAATTATTTGCACTGCATAATATAGAAGTAGATGCGCAGCAATTTAGTGATGTATACCTTGAAAACTTAGGGAAAGAAGTACATTTTATAGAAGGTGCAGTACAATTATGTGAGAAACTACAAGATTGCAAGTTAGGTATTATTACGAATGGATATACGAAGGTGCAACAATCGAGAATTGGAAATTCGCCTTTATGTAACTTCTTTGATCATATTATTATTTCAGAAGAGGTTGGTCATCAAAAACCAGCGCGTGAGATTTTTGATTATGCATTTGAGAAGTTTGGGATTACTGATAAATCAAGTGTACTAATGGTCGGAGATTCGCTAACTTCTGATATGAAAGGCGGAGAAGATTACGGCATTGATACGTGTTGGTATAATCCAAGTTTGAAAGAAAATAAGACAGATGTTAAGCCGACTTATGAAGTGGAGAGCCTGCTACAAATTTTAGAAATTGTGGAAGTGGCGGAAGAAAAGGTAGTTTCATTTTAATCGTGTCGATATAATTTGAGTTGCGTTCAATTTATAGGTACGATCGGTGTAATAACTAGAGGTGAGTGAAAGATGTTAACGTTTTTATTTGAGTTAGACAAAAGTATTCCGCAGAAAGATGAGCCACGGTATGCTGCTTATGCAAATGGCTTTATTGAAGGGGATTTAACGATTCATGTGGGTGACAGAGTACTTTTTCAAAAGTCATGTATGAAGGTCGCAGAGCTCGGCATTTATTTAGGACAGTGGATGGAACAAGTGCAACATGGGAAGAACGAACAGTTGAATTATGAAACGAGTAACCGTGAGGAAGTAATTCTCGGATTCTTATATGAAGAGGAAGATCAGTGGAGAGTTGCTTCCAGTTGGCAGCAATTTGAACTTCAGGAGCGTATATCCACTACAGTATTAGTAGAAAGCGTTGGGCGTTATTTGAATGAGCTCAATAAGGAGCTGCGCGCGATAGAATATCCTGTGACGTTTGATCAGTACTTAAGAGGAGAGCGAATGATGCAGCTTTCTTATAAACGACTGTGTGATAGTAAAGCGGATACGACTTCAATAGAGGTTTACAATGGAAGCGAAGGAGTAGGCGTAGTACGGGGCTATTATAAAAATGCGTTGATGAAAGTGCTAGACTTCATTCCGAAAGTCGGTAGTAATATCATTTATGAAATAAAGGATAGTAAGGACAATATTCGTGTCATTGCAAAGGATGTAAGTAGGCAGCGTCAAAGAAGAATTTTAGTAACGTACATCGATAATAATGATGCAGAGCATGAAATACTTGTATGTGACGGAAAATTATTAGATGCAAATTTCTTATTTACTTTTACATATAAGGGAGAAGAATATGTTGTTCACAAAACTTCAATTGGGCTTGGAAAGTTATTACGAAACGGCTATGTAATCGCAGATTGGAATATTCGTCTTGAGGAAGATATGTATTATATCGAGATGGATGTATATGATGAAAATTATATAGAAGATCAATACTTACTGTTAGGCGTATTTCATGCTGTTTTGTATGGTTGATAAATGAGAAGTACCGGCATTCTTTATGGGAAGGATGCCGGTATTTTTATGTGATTTTGTGTCCTTAATTAATCCTCAAAAATAAAAATCTCATCAATCGTACTATGAAGTGCCTTCGCTATATCGTGAGCGAGTTGTAAGGAAGGGTTATATTTTCCTTTTTCGAGATGGCTTATCGTTTCACGACGTACACCAACAGTTTTCGCTAAATCTTCTTGTGTCATGTTCGATTTGGCGCGGTATTCTTTTATTCTCGTTACGAACGCCATGGCGCATCTTCCATTTCATCAACAGGTTTATCATAAAAGAACATAGAGAAGCCGAACGTAAGAATGAGTGTGCTGAAAATAAGAGCGATATCAATCTCTTGTAGCGCCGGGTTTGGAAATAACATTTCAATAAACATAATGATAGCGGTCGTTAGTAATGTAACGATAAAGGCATTGCGGCACGATTTATTGACGATTTGTTCAAATAGTTCATCGTGTTGAACCGTTCTATACGTTGTGAAAAAGGAGAAGAAACAAAACATAGTAAACAATCTTTTTTCATAAAAAAAGCCGAGGAAACCGAAGAAACCGAGAAATCCTAAATATTTTATCCAAGTTGTTTTCACGATAGATTCTCCTTTCAGTGTTAGAAATAAATCATGTTATGTTATAAATATATCACATATAGAAATGTATAGTAATAATAGTTTTCCAATTCTTTTCATAATAATAGTAAAAAGAGGAAATATACTGCGAAATAAAGAGGATAATATTGTAAAATGGTTGTAAGGAGGGGGAGGAAGGAATGTTAACTTGGATCATGATCGTTGTATTACTTGTAGTCATTACTGTAGTGGCGACGGTGTTAATTGGGCGAAATGGTGATGCGAATTATAGTAAAGCGACAAAAGGGAATATTAAACGGCTGACGATGATTTATATTATATTAGCTGTCGTTTTAATCGTTGGATTGGGCGTGTATATTTATTTTAAAGGTTAAAAAACTGAAAAAATATAAAAATCTAAAAATAGAAGTATGCTATAATATTAATATAGTTATTTGGTAATTAAGGAAAGGATTGGATGGAATGATTGAAATTACGAATGTGTCAAAAAGTTATAATGGGTCTACCTATGCAGTAAAAGATTTAAGTTTATCTGTGCCTAGCGGAGAAATCTTTGGATTTTTAGGGCCGAATGGTGCGGGTAAATCAACGACAATTAAGATGATTACTGGTATTCATGGGGTGGACAAAGGGACGATTACGATTAACGGTATAGATATTATGAAAAATCCAATGGAAGCGAAAAAGACGTTTGGTTATGTTCCAGATAGTCCAGATATGTTTTTACGTTTAAAGGGAATTGAATATTTAAACTTTATGGCAGATATGTATGAAGTGCCGAAAGAAGTACGCCAAGAACGAATCGAGTCTTTAGCAAAGAAATTTGATCTTTACAATGCGTTATCGGATCAAATTCAAAGTTACTCGCACGGTATGAGACAAAAAATCGTTATTATTGGTGTGCTCGTGCATGAGCCAGATGTATGGATTTTAGATGAACCGTTAACGGGGCTTGATCCGAAATCTGCATATATTTTAAAAGAAATGATGAGAGAACATGCGGATAAAGGAAAGATTGTATTTTTCTCTACACACGTATTAGAAGTAGCGGAAAAAATATGTGACCGCGTTGCGATTATTAATAAGGGAAATCTTCAGTTTAAAGGGAATTTAGATGAAATGAGAGATCATTTTAAATCCAATGAATCACTTGAAAAAATGTTCTTGGAGATGACGGGCAATGAGTAAAATTTGGACGTTAACGAAAGTATTATTGAAATTAAATTATGCAGATTTCATAACAGATAAGAAGAAGCGATGGGCGTATGTATTTTCATTTGCAGCCATTTTATTTGTTGGCTTTTTAATATTTGGTTCGATGACGCACGGAATGTATGAGGGTATGAAACATTTAGGGCAAGACCCAGGAATGATTATCGCAATGGGACTTGCGATTGCGAGTATATGGGTATTTTTAATGAGTATAACGAACATTTTAACTGTATTTTACTACAGTAATGACATTGAAATGTTATTGCCATTACCATTAAAACCAGCACAAATTATTTCGGCAAAATTTTTAACGGTATTAATTACACAATACGTAATGAGTTCATTTATTTTATTACCAATCTTTATTACGTACGGGTTAAAAAGTAGCGCATTTATTACATATTATATATACATGATTTTTATTTACTTACTCTTCCCGATTGTGCCGTTAGTATTAGCTTCATTACTGATGACAGTTATTATGAGGTATACAAATATAGCGAAAAACAAAGATCGAGGCAATATATTTATTGGAATCGTAAGTATACTATTTATTGTAGGAATTAATGTATTTTTACAGTGGAAAAATAAAAGCTCGTTTTCTGAAGATGCGCTTACGAATTATCTTGCGAACAACCAATCTTCTCTTTTAGTACAAATGACAAATTATTTTCCAACTACATATTTTGGAGCAGTGGCATTAGTAGAAAATGCAAATTGGAAGGGACCTTTATACGTAATAATCTTTGCACTTATTTCATTTGTATTTTTTGTGTTGTTTTATTACATTGCAGAGCGTACATATTTAAAAGGGGTTATTGGACTTTCAACGAGTACAGCAAAAAAAGAGGTCATTTCAGCAGAAGGTTTACAAAAATCAACGGTACAAAGTTCACATTTAAAAGCGTATGTGAAAAAAGAATTTAAAACGTTATTCCGTACACCGCAATTTTTCTTAAATTGTATCGTACAAACTTTCGTTATGCCGATTATGTTATTCTTTGTTTTATTCGTGCAAGATGGGAATTTAAAATGGATTACAGGGTATATTGATAACCCAAAATCAGCAGGATTGGCGATTGGTGTAGGACTTTGTGCATCGTTATTTTTAATGGGAAGTAACGTTATCGCAACAACATCATTTTCACGTGATGGAAGCTCTTGGTTTGTGAATCGTTATTTACCTGTAAAAGCTTCGGATATCTTTTTTGCGAAAGCGATTACTGCTTGGTTAATTAATGTGATTATTTTAGCAGTATTCGGTATTACGATGGCAGTTGTAGCTGGGATTTCTCCTGTATTCATGTTACTGTGGTTTTTACTAAGTGCGAACGGTTTACTGTTAATTAATTTAATTGGTACACGCTGGGATGCACAAACTGCAGATATACATTGGGATACAGAGCAGAAATTATTTAAGAGCCGATATACAACTTTGTGGAACTTTTTAGCTAATATTTTTATAGCTTTAGTTATTGTAGCGGGAGTAAGTCTATTATACTTCTTCCTTCAAGTAGGACTGTGGGTTATGTTTATCGTTTTATTTGTAATGTTTACGATTGTAAATTATATCTTCATTAAAATTTTAAAATTAGGTGCAGAACGCATATTATCAAATATTGAATAAAAAGATAGATCCTCTGTATTCGTGCAGGGGATTTATCCATAGATGGAGGAGAAAAGGTGAAGAAAATAGCAATTGTAACAGGGGCAACTCGTCTGAATGGAATTGGTGCAGCTGTATGCAAGGTGCTTGCTCAAAAAGGGATAGACATTTTTTTCACGTACTGGTCTCAGTATGATAAAGCGATGCCGTGGGGAATGCATGACAAAGAGCCCTTTTTGTTGAAAGAGGAGATTGAAAGTTTAGGTGTTCGATGTGAAATGGCAGAAATCAATTTATCACAGTCGTATTCGCCAAATCGTTTGTTTTATATGGTCTCAGAACGTTTAGGTGATCCATCTATTTTAATTAATAATGCAGCGTATTCTACACATACGAGAATTGAAGAATTAAATGTAGAACAGCTAGATAAACATTATACAGTAAATGCCCGCGCTACTATGTTATTAAGTTCATTATTTATAAAACATTATGCACTGAAAACGAATGGAAGTATTATTAACCTTACTTCAGGACAGTCACTAGGGCCAATGCCTGATGAACTAGCATACGCAGCAACGAAAGGAGCAATTGAAGCATTTACAAAATCAGTAGCACCAGTTGCGATGGAGAAGGGGATTACAGTGAATGCTGTTGATCCAGGACCGACGAATACAGGATGGATTACAGAGGAGCTGAAGCATCATTTAGTATGGAAGTTCCCACAAGGTAAAGTAGGAGAACCGTCAGATGCAGCACGCTTAATTTCTTTTTTAGTAAGTGAAGAAGCAAAATGGATTACGGGGCAAGTCATTCATTCGAACGGTGGTTACTCATAAATATATTATGTTAACAATTGTTGAGAAACAAAAAAATAAAAGAAAATTTTATTTTTTTGTTTAAATAAAATGTCAAGAAAGATAAAAATTTGATAGGAGAGTATATCGTCATATGAAGATAGTAATTCTTCATTTGACAATATACTCTTTTTCTTTTACTACAGAGAAGAAAAATGAAGTAGAAGAAACTCGAATATTCAAATGGGTTTATCAGTTTTTGTACGTAATATTATGAAGATTACTGTCGGAAAGATGGTAATTCATGTGAAAAGGGATTTTTTAAGGGGAAATCGAATCGTAAAGGGGAGGATAAATAAAGTAAACATAGGGGGATTTATATGAAAATGAAAAAGGTCGCTATCGCATCGATAACAATTGGTACAATGCTTACTATGGCAGCTTGTAGTCCTTCAGCAGATAAAGAGACAGAAAAGAAAGAGCAAGTAACAGCGCAAAATGAAGGAGAATCAAAAACGACAAGTGCAGAGGAGACGTCAAAAACAACGAAAGATACTGAAAAAGATACAAATACTTCTTCAAATGAAAAAACAGATAAGGATGCAAAAAATACGAAAGAATCATCAGGAACAGAGAGTAATGGTAAAACGTCATCTCAAAATGAGAATGTGAAAACAAAAGAAAAAGAGACGACAGGAAAAACGAATGACGAAACGACTAGCGGAAAAACAACAGATCAAAGTACAAGTACAAACTCAAACGGAAAAACAACGAAAGATCCGAAGAAAAGCGTAGCTGTGAAAACAAATGTAAAAGAAGTTGCTGCATTAGTTGATAGTTTAGACAAGCAATTAGCTGCAAATCCGAAATTAGAAACAGTAAATAAACTTGGAAAACAAATTAATGAAAAGTGGGATGTAATCGAGAAAGAGTTAGAAGCATCACATCCAGCTGAATCTAAAACAATCGGACAAAGTATGTATCCGTTAATTGTAGGAGCGGAGAAAGAAAAAATAGATATTAATAAAATGAAGTCATTAACGACGAAAACGAAAAAAGATTTAACTCAGTTATTAACGAAACTTTCGTAGTTTGAAAAGCCTACTGTGGAAGTAGGCTTTTTTGTGTTGAGAGTGTAAGTAAAGTTTATGGGAAACCTAACGAAAAAGGATGGTGATAAAAATGACAATCGATCGAGTTTGTACAATTGGGCCAGCAAGTAATAATAAAGAAACGTTAGCACAGTTAATAAACAATGGTATGAAAATAGTGCGCTTGAATTTATCACATGGCACGCATGAAAGTCATAAAGACATCATTCGTTTAGTCAAATCGTTAGACGATTCTATTAAAATTTTAGGCGATGTACAAGGTCCTAAAATAAGGTTAGGTGAAGTAAAAGGAGAACAAATTACACTTCAGGCGGGAGATTCTTTTATTTTACATACGCAAGCAGTTACAGGGAGCAATAGAGAAGCAAGTGTTGATTATGAAGGAATCACGAATGATGTGAAAGTTGGAAGTAGAATTTTAATTAATGATGGAGAAGTTGAGTTAATCGTTGAAACGGTAAGTGCGGATAAAATAGAAACAAAGGTCAAAATAGGTGGTAATATCTCATCTCATAAAGGGGTGAACTTACCAGGGGCAATCGTTAGTTTACCAGCTATTACGGAGAAAGATAAAAAAGACATTCAGTTTCTTCTAGAAGAGGATGTTGATTTTATCGCATGTTCTTTCGTACGGAAACCTAGTCATATAAAAGAAATACGAGATTATATACAACAGTACAAAGAAACGTCACCTAATGTAATTGCCAAAATAGAAACAATGGAAGCGATCGAGAATTTTCAAGATATATGTAAAGAAGCAGACGGAATTATGATTGCAAGGGGTGATTTAGGAGTAGAGTTACCGTATCAATTTATTCCGCTCTTGCAGAAAATGATGATTCAGGAATGTAATCGAACGAATACATATGTTATTACAGCGACACAAATGCTTCAATCAATGGTAGATCATTCTATTCCAACAAGGGCTGAGGTAACTGATGTGTTTCAAGCTGTACTGGACGGAACGAACGCTGTTATGCTGTCTGCTGAAAGTGCATCAGGCGAGCATCCAATTGAAAGTGTAAGAACATTACGTCTCGTTTCTGAATTCGCTGAGCATGTGAAAAAAGAGGGGCCATTTGTGATGAAAGATGTACTGGAATTGTTGCATAAGTCTTTGGATGAGTGATAAAGTGAAACTTTAATCAGTGGGGGTTTTGTCCATCCCCCACTGATTATCAGCCCTCACCAATTGGGCTTTTACGGGCAGTTTATCTCCCACCTAACTCCTCCGCATTTGCCGAATTTTGAGGTGGGAGTCTTACTGCCCGGCGAATAGCGGGATAAATAAAAAGAGGGCGGATATGCATCCACCCTCGTGTTTTTCATTCTTATTATTCTTGCTCTTGCTCGTCCAAAATTTTATCAAAAGCAGCAGATACTTTATCAAACTCTTCATCATTTTCAATGTATGAAAACTCATTATCTTCTTCTACTTTTAAAAAGAAAATATCAATGTCTTCCTCAGATTCTGTTTGAATGTCTTCTACGAAGGCAACTGCAATATATTCTGCGCCTTCGACATCCATCGCTCCGAGTACTTCTACTTCCTGATCCTCATTATTCTCATCACTGAGAGTAAACACTTCGCCAACTTCAATATCAGACATATCCATTCTCCTCCTGTTCGACTCTAAAAAATAGAGCGCTCAAACTGTATACATACTAACATATCTTTCCATGAAAAATCAATTTCATACATTAGAAAAACAACTGATTCTTCAATAGAATAAGTATTTAGCTAGAAGGAGTTTTATTTGTGAGTGCTATATTACTTAATCCATTCAACAATTGTATCCATAGTTTGTCTTGTTTTATCACGCTTTGGCTCTTCTTTACGGTAACCAAAGGCAACCATAACAGATACTTCAAGATTATCGTCTTTTATAATGCCTTCTTGACGAAGTAAAGAATCTATTTTCTCTTTATCAAATCCTTCTATTGGACAAGAATCAATGCCGATTTGAGCTGCACTCGTCATCATATTACCTAAAGCAATATAAGTTTGCTTAGATGCCCAATCAAATACAGCACGATCGGATTGTAATAAGTTAAAATCTGTTTCCTGGAACTTTTTGAAGAATTCATATCTAATTTTTTGAGTGTCTTCAGGTAATCCAATAATATCGTTCATCATATGTTTAATATACTCTGCATCATAATGCATATCTTTAATATTTCTTGAAAGAACAATGACAAAGTGACTAGCTGTTGCAAGTTGCCCACCAGCGCCCCATGAATACGGTTGTAGTTTTTCTCTTAATTCTTTATTTTGTACGACAATAAATTTCCAAGGTTCATAACCAAAAGAAGAAGGAGATATTCTGCCTGTTTCTAAAATGAAATGAAAATCCTCTTCTGAAATTTTGTGCATAGGATCGAACTCTTTACATGCATGTCTGAAATGGAAAGCCTCCATAATTTTCTCTTTTGTAATTTGTTTTGTATTTGTCATAAAAGTTCCTCTTTTCATTAATTTATTTTTGTAAGTAAATTATATTTTTAAAGTAACATAGATACAAGTACGCACATTAATGTGTTATAGTATCAAAAAAGATACTATTGGTAAGGGAAGGGACTTATGATGGATTGTTCAAACGAAAATAATATAAATTACCCATTTTTAAATAAATATTCTTGTCCAGTGGAAGCTATGGTTGAGGTTATTGGCGGAAAATGGAAAGGGGTTATTTTGTATCATTTATTAGATGGTACAAAGAGATTTAATGAATTAAAAAGATTAAAACCTAATATCACACAAAGAATGTTAACACTGCAGCTGAGAGAACTTGAAGCAGATGGCATTATACATCGTGAAGTATACCGTGAAGTGCCGCCAAAAGTAGAATATTCGTTAACGGAGCTTGGTGAATCACTACGTCCAATGATTCTATTAATGATGGAATGGGCAACTCATAATATGGAGAAAGTTTTGGAGAGTAGAAATACGAAAAATAATAGTTAAGAGTTGTAGAAATAAAAGGTGTTTTCCATATGTGAAGAAACCTTTTATTTTTTACTTTCTTAAATTTTGGTTGTAATTAAAATGCATGTGAATCTATTCTGGGGATGTGCTGTTGATTTTGCTATGAATTAAAAACTTCCTTTTTAGTAGTAGAAGCTGCATCTAATAAAAGGAAAACAGCTGCTATAATATGTAGAACGACGTCTATATAAGGAAAGAAGGCAACTAGAGTAACGATAATACCTATATAATGAGCGTACGTATTCATGCCTGCTTTGTTAGCTAATAAAATAGTAGTAATATGTAAAGCAATCAATAGTAGTAAAGGTATCCCGTCTAGGTTAATAAAACTTGGAGATAAATAATAACAAGGAAGTAATAATAGGTGAGAGATCCCTGTAGTCCACTTTAGTGCTTGTATGTAAGTTTTCAAAGTAAATCCTCCTAAAATAATTAATATCTATATATTACCAAAAATAATAGGTAATTGGATATTAAATACTTGTGATTTTTAGTAGAATATAATTGTTTTATGTTAACTAATGGTTTCGTTATCTATAAAATAGAAAAACCACCCAAACGAGGGTGGTTCGTATTATAAATAACTATTTAAAGAAGAAAGGGGAACCTTCACCTCACTACCTTCCTTCATATTCCGCAGCATAACGGTTTCTGTACTAAGTTCTTCTTCCCCAATAATAAGCACATAAGGGATGTTTTCCTTATTGGCATAATTAAGGGCCCGTTTTAATTTGCGTCCTGCTAGTTCGAGTTCGACTTTTAAGGAAGTTGTAGAACGTAATTGCTGGGCAATTTGTAAACATTGTAATTCTGTCCCGAGTGGGATGATAAATACATCCGCTGTAGATGATATTGTTTCTTTCTGAGATAGTGCTGTGTAAATAACGTCTAAACCGAATGAAATACCGACTGTTGGATAGTTCATATTATCACCACGGAATGCTCCGATAATATTATCGTATCGACCACCGCTACCGATGCTGGATGTAATCGAGCCATCTTTTAAAAAGATTTCATACACGGTACCTGTATACATTGTAAGTCCTCGTGCTAAAAATGGATTGAATATAGCATTTTCATTTATTCCAAGGGCAATTAAGTATTGCTGTAATTGTTGTAGTTTGTTTACTCCATCGGCAACGAGTGGAGTATTGAAAGCGTCTTTAAAGTCAGCAATTGAAAGCTTTAGACAAGATAAAACGGTATTACATATCGTATCAGCCATTTCTTCAGAAATTCCGCGTTCTAATACATCTTTTCGTACACCATCAATCCCAATCTTTTCGATTTTGTCTAATGATAAAATGACGTCACTCGTTCGTTCAGTAGGGATGTTAATGGACTCGAGAATACCATTTAACAATTTTCGGTTATTATATTGGATCGTTACTTCTAAGTTTAGCGTTCGGAACAGTTCAAACGCCATACTCATAAGTTCCGCCTCTGCCATGACTGATTCTACACCGACTATATCAACGTCACATTGAATGAACTCACGAAATCTTCCTTGTTTAATGGGCCCATCTCGAAAGACTTTTCCAATTTCATACCGCTTAAAAGGGAGGCGGATGTTCGGATTCATTGCCACGAATTTTGCGAATGGAATGGTTAAATCGTAGCGTAAGGCAAGGTCACGTTTTCCTTGATCCCTAAGCGTATATATTTCTTTTAAAATTTCATCGCCACCGCCGTACTTGTAAGACATAAGCTCATATATATTTAACGTTGGTGTTTCTAACGGTTTACATCCGTATCGTTCGAACGTGTCTTCACAAGCTCTTTTAATTTTATTTCGCAACACTTGTTCCTCTGGTAAATAGTCTTTCGTTCCTTTTACATTTTTCATTTCCATTATAATCACTCCTTTTTAAATTAAAAAAAGCTATGCAGGTATAAAAATACCCACATAGCTTTATGGACGCTTCGTGGGTCAACAGGAAAAGCCCTGTACCCACGAAGAAAAATTTTTCTTCGGATACACGGCGTTACGTATGATGATGAAGTTGGAAAGAAGTATTTAAATTTCGCATGACAAATCTCTCCTTAACATAAGTTTTTCCAAATTATATCAGATGATTTTTGAATTATCAATATTTTTAGTTTTGAAATATACGTGAAGTTATGTAGAAGAAATGGAAAAGAGTGTATAATAAAACTTAATAATATGAAATAACCTTTTAAGGAGCTCACTATGAAAAAAGATAAAACAAATGCGATGCGAATATTAGATAAAGAAAAAATCGAATATTCGATGATGTCATATGATCCAGACGATGGAAAAATTGATGGCGTATCAGTAGCTGAGAAAATTGGACGAGAAGTGAGAGAAGTATATAAAACGTTAATTGCTCAAGGGAATAGTAAAAATTATCATGTGTTTATCATTCCGGTAGATGAAGAACTGAACTTGAAAGCAGCAGCAAAATCAGTTGGTGAAAAGAAGATTGAAATGATTCCCGTAAAAGATATTACGAAAGTATCAGGATATATTCGCGGTGGTTGTTCACCAGTAGGAATGAAAAAGTTATTTTCTACATGCATTGATGAGAGTGCTCAATCGCTTGAAACAATCATAGTGAGCGGCGGGAAGATTGGTATACAAATTGAGCTGAAAGTGGATGACTTAGCGAAAGTGACGAGAGCGCAGTTTGGTGAAATAATGAAATAATGATACATAGGAAAAGAAGTTCTAGTTTTATTGAGTTTAGATAATAATTTATAGGGTAGCTAGTCCGTTTTGTCTTAGAAAGGTGTAGATTTTTTGAATACGAAATTAATCATAGTAGAAGGGCTTCCTGGCTTTGGGAAATCCACCACTGCAAGCTTGCTTTACGATATTCTAATTGAAAAAAGTATTGACGCTGAGTTATTTCTTGAAGGGAATCCGGACCACCCTGCTGATTATGATGGGGTATCTTGTTTTGATAAAAGTGAATTCGAAAGTTTGTTAGTGAATAGTGGTAATTTTAAGGGAGTAATTAGTGATAGAGTCACGGAGCGAGAAAACAATTATTTATTGCCATATAAAAAAATTAAAAATGAATACAGCTCTAATTTTCCTGAAAATTTATTAAATACCATTTTCAAAAATGATATATATGAATTACCGCTAGAGAGGAATATTGAATTAATAACTGAAAAATGGAGGGATTTTGTTGAAATAGCCAACAACGAAAATAAAATTTATATTTTTGAATGTTGCTTCATACAAAATCCATTAACAATCGGGATGGTTAAATATGGTGAAAAAAAAGAGAAAGTTATAAGTTATATTAATGCATTAGCGAAAATCATAGAAAAATTAGATCCAGTATTGTTATATATAGAACAAGATGATTTGGAATTCTCATTCAGAAAGGTATTTAATGAAAGAGCAAAAGAATGGTCTGCTGGATTTATTGAGTATTATACAAATCAAGGGTATGGGAAAATGAAAGGCTATCACGGTTTAGACGGAACAATTAAAGTTTTAGAAGCAAGAAGAGATATTGAAAGAGAAATATTTGATATGTTAAATATAAAAAAGACAAAAATTGATAATTCACAGTATGAAGCTATCAAATATAAGTCAATGATAATTGGAAAATTGAAATCACTTGAATTTCTAGATTAATGTAGTGCTTTAAGTGAGCAAGAAACTAAGGGTTTTTAACTTCAGCTTTCGAAAATTATACAAATAATCTGTTCACTGGATTCTCATAGAAAACTGTAGTGAGATGAAATATTTGATGTTGAAGCATGTCAAAATCTTAACTAGATGGTTAGTATCGGTACCCACAATAAAAAGGCAGGAACATATCAAATATGTTCCTGCCTTTCATTTTAGAGAGATGTTTCCTAACAGTTGATTTTGTTAACGAAAGTCGACTTTAAATCCATATTTTGTATAGAATAAAGTACATATAATAAAAGTATGAGGTGATACAGTGAGAGAGATTCATATTCATAAAATAATTGCGGATAAGAGAAAAGAAACGGGAATTACGCAGGAAGAGTTAGCAGCGTATATCGGTATTACGAAGGCGTCTGTTTCCAAATGGGAGACAGGGCAGAGTTATCCGGATATTACATTTTTACCACTGTTAGCATCGTACTTTAATATAAGTATAGATGAACTAATCTGTTATACACCACAAATGGAACAGGGAGATATTAGGGATTTATATCATAGACTAGCGGAAGCTTTTAGTGAAGAACCGTTTGATGAAGTAATGATGGAGTGCAGGGGAATAATTAAAAAATATTATTCTTGTTTTCCATTATTACTTCAAATGGGACTACTTTTTATTAACCACCATATGTTAACAAAGGATACGGATAAAAGAATTGGAATTTTAGAAGAGGCAATGTCTCTTTTTAGCAGGGTGCAGGAAGAGAGTGATGATGTTTCTCTTGTGAAAGAGGCGGTATCGTTTCAAGCAACTTGCTATCTTATATTCAATAGACCAAATGAGGTGCTTCAATTACTTGGTGAAACGATACGTCCTAATTTTCCAGAAGAGGATTTAATCGCACAAGCGTATCAAATGCTTGGAAATGCTGAAAAGGCGAATGAAATGATGCAAATTAGTATGTACCAACATTTAATACACCTCGTTGCGACGATACCGAATTATGTAGTAGTAAATGCTTCAAACACTGAAAAGGTAGAGGTAATTTTAAATAGAGCTTTCCTGTTAATAGATATATATGAAATAGAAACATTACATCCCAATATGACTTTAAAAGTATACTATGCTGCTGCACAAGTATATTGTATGCAAGGGAATTTTGAAAGAGCATTAGAAATGTTACGGAAATATGCAGCGGTTTGTGCGTCTAGCTTTACAATAAATAGTCTGCATTTACACGGCGATTCATATTTTGATGCGATTGATGGATGGTTTGCAGAATTTCCGCTTGGCGCTAAAACGGTTAGAAATGAGGATATTATAAAGCGAAGCATGCTACAAGGTATTGCAGAGAACCCCATTTTCGCATCGATGAAAGATGTAAAAGAGTACAAAAATATAATAGCGAGTTTGAAATTTAAATTGGATATAACAGATTAGAGGGAGGACAAATATGATGACCTTTGACGAATATGAAGTAGCGATAAATAGTGAATTTACTTTGCAAGGTACGATTACTAAACCGAAAGCTGACGGGAAGTATGCTGCTGTTGTCATTATCGCTGGTTCTGGAGAAGTTGATCGTGATGGAATGATTGTACCGTTAAAGCTTGCGTCGAATATTTACAAAGATTTAGCACATGTAATAGCGAGACTTGGAGTAGTAACGCTCCGCTTTGATAAGCGCGGGGTAGGAAAGAGTGAAGGGGAATTTCAGAAGACTGGAATGTGGGATTTAGTTAATGACATAGAGGCTATGATTACGTATGTAAAAGAACAGCCATTTGTTGATTCGGAAAATATCATTTTAGTTGGTCATAGTGAAGGGTGTATGTTAGCAAGTGTAATAAACGCAAGAACACCAGTTAATGGACTCATACTTCTTACAGGAGCTGCGGAATCATTAGAAGAAGCTACGAAAAGACAAAGAGAAATTGCTTATAAAGAATTAAAAGAACAAAAGGGAATAAAGGGAAAACTAATGCGCCTTCTCAATGTGGAGAAACGTGGAGAGAAGCAGATGGGAAAAATAAAAGAGAAAATGATGAATACAGAAAAAGATACAATTAAAGTTGGTTTTAAACCGATGAACGCAAAATGGTATAGAGAGCATTTTCAGCATGATATTTATAAAGATTTACAACAAGTAACATGTCCAGTACTAGCAATTGCTGGTGATAAAGATTTTCAGGCGAATCCTGAAAAAGCGAAGAGAATTGGTGATTATGTACAAGGTGATTCTGAAGTATACGTAATAAAAAATATGGATCATACCTTAAAGTATTTTGAAGGAGATTTTAAAGCGTTACAATTTAAAAAGATTTATACGGAAAGTGCAGATAAGCCGCTTCATCCAGAGTTGGAAGGAATAATTGTAAATTGGATGGATGCGCGTTTTATCTCGCATAAGATCCCTGCATCAACATTAAGTGAATATGAGGGAGATGGAAAGGAGAGTAACTGTCTGTAAAAGACGGATTGGTTTAGATTAATAATAGGTATAAGTTCTTTAGTAGTTTCAAGCATATCTCCCTGACCGTACATTCTATAGTAAGATAATAAGCTTTTGTTATTAGATTGCTATAGTAAATCCTCTTAATCAATTCAATATACTACTAAATTCTGTATAGGGGTGTTTATATAAGGTTCGAAGTATAAATTCATATTCCGCTTCAAAACTTTTATCTAAATCAATATAGGTGTAGGCTCAAAGTAAAGTTAGAACAATTATATAACCCCCTATAAATAATCCAGGCTATTTAATATTAGGAGGAAGCCAACTATACACATAATCCATGACAGAGCTGATCCTGAATGATTAGCGATTTTCATTCGAAGCCTCTCGAGAGATTTTTGCATCCATCGACCAAATAGGAGATAGAGGAGAAACAGCAAGAGAGAGGGCAATACCATGATAAAGTTGTATCCAGCTAAAATAGAAGACCATTCTATCCATGATAGATTAGAAGTAGTTAATATGCCGATTGCTGCAAAATAAGGGAATGCAGTTCCCACTTCAATTAATGTAGTAGTGAATCCGAGCGCAATTATTGAAAGAATGCTATTTGATTTTGGTGAAGGGAGCTTTGAACTTTTCTTTGGTGGAATATAAAAGCTTGCGATGAATAATAGGGCTCCAATAATAAAGAACGTCCAGCTTACGATTTGGTTTTGAAATACGCCAGAAATAATCTCAAACAAAAAATCTAATCCTAGCATGAGTGAAACTCCAACAACAAAATAACATCCAGCTACCGTCAATAAATAAACGAATAAACGTTTCGTGAGACGCTCTTTATCTGTTAAAAGTAGATATATTGTTACTCCTATTGTAGTAGGGCTTAGCGTGTCCAATATAGCTAATCCGCCTATTAGGAGAAGGTGTTCTGTACCCATCGTGCTTTCCCCCTTATTTCGGCTCAGGATTATTTTTTTCAGTCATAAAAATGGCATATGCCTCGTTCATAAACTGAAGCACATCTTGATCAATTGGATATAAACTAAGTTTCTCTGATTGTTTGGGAGACATCCTTATCTCCCAAAGCTTATTTAGAAATTCATCCTCACCTTCAAATTCTTCTAAGCGTTTTTCCTCCATTCTTCTTATGATATTTTGAACTTTTGTTGCTTTTGGACCGTCCTTCATATAACGCTTTAACTGGCCGATGAGAGCAATCCATTCAAGTGAATCAGAACAGTCACTTGCCATTTTGGGAACCTTTTCCAATAGTTTTATTTCTTTTTCTTTAAATACAGATTCGCGATAATACTGTTGTATATCTTTATCTTTGCTGGATAATTGCATAATCTTCTGAATCGCAATCCAGCTTTCTTCTCCTTCTATCGCAATTCCATTTATCAATTCCCGTAAGGATAATTCTATTTTCTTTAAATGTTCCTGCTCTTTTATGACATAAGATAATTGACTCTGTAAACTATCCGACCAATTCCACTCATTAAAGTCGAGCATATTTTTAATCTCTTGTAACGGAAATCCAACCTTTTTTAAAAATTGAACTTGCTGTAATTTTTTTATTTCTTCATTTGTATATAAACGATGGCCACCCTCTGTTTTGGATGCTGGTTTTAATAATCCGATTTTATCGTAATAACGCAGTGTCCTTACTGTAACGCCTGTCAGTTCTCCAACTTTATTAATGTGTATCAACGGATAAACCTACCTTTCTGTACGTTAAGATTTTATCGTTAACGATTATTTTCTTCAAACCACATCTATTTTTCTTTACTAAAAATGTTTTTAAGTAAGTATCCTGCTCCTAGCCCAATTAGTACACCAGGAAAGGCATGATCCAATGTCATTCCGATCCCTGCACCTATAATGACGCATCCATAAATAATAATATCGCCTTGCTTCATCTAAAAACCTCCTATTTTTTTAATTTCTTTTATGAAATTGCTAAATAGTAGCTACTTAACAGTATATAAAATGACCCAACGTCAACTTCAAGTGTTTTTGATTTTTATTAATAAATTTATATAACTCTTTAACAGAAGGCTTAGTTTCGAAATGTTTTTATGGACTTATCGTTCCGAAAAATTTATACTAAATTATATAATAGGGGGTGTTGTTAAATGGGTAGAAAGATTAGTTTTAACAAAGAACATGCTTTAAATAAAGCGATGCATTTATTTTGGGAGAAAGGTTATGATGCTACGTATATTTCAGAGCTTATTGAGACAATGGGTATAAGTCGCTCTACTCTGTACGATAGTTTTGGAGATAAGGATGCACTATTTAAACTAGTTTTGGAACATTATAAAAATTATGGCTCTCAAAAGAGAAATTTACTTTTTAGTGGTATAAACACAAAAGCATCACTTCAATCCTTTTTTTATCAACATATTGAAAAATGTTATTCAGATGAAATTCCAAAAGGTTGTATTATAACAAATTCTTCACTGCTTATTGGACAAATTGATCCTTCCATAGAAGAGATACTCATAAATGATTTTAATGAACTTGAAAAAGTATTTAAGCAAGTTATCGAAGAAGGAAAAAAGAAAGGCGAAATTTCACAAGAGGCTGATACTGAATTAGTTGCATATTCTTTATTAAGTTTAAACCACAGCTTGAATATAATGTCCAAATATAAAAAAGAAAAAAATTTAGCCTATCGCCTAGTGGATAAGACTATTGCAGACCTATAGTCTTTCTTTTTTTAATGATTTAGGAATGAACGTTCCAAAAAAAGAAAGGAATGGTAAAGTTGAATAACAAGACAAATTTTCTAATATTTATTTTAGCGATTAGTTGTGGCTCACTTGCTGCAAATATTTATTATGCGCAACCAATTGTACAATTCATTGCAAAGGACTTGAATATCTCCTCTGATTTATCTGGATTGCTCACTACTTTTACGCAAATTGGTTATGGATTGGGATTGTTTTTTATCGTACCAATGGCAGATTTATTTAAAAGTAAGAAAATAATAGGGGGTCTTATCGGGCTTACTATTCTTTCATTAATTGGTGCGTTAATTTCGACACATGGAATTGTTTTTTTACTATTAACAACTATAATTGGCATTGGAGCCTGTGCTGCTCAAATGTTAGTTCCGCTAACAATGAGGATTGTGCCTATTGAAGAGACGGGGAAATATGTCGGTAAAGTAATGAGTGGTTTATTGATTGGGATTATGATTGCTCGCCCATTATCGATCGGAATAGCTGAATGGTTTGGCTGGAGAATGGTATTTCTTTTTTCATTAATAGTCTTAGTTGCTGTCTTACTGTTAATTATAAAATTTTTACCCAACTATGAAGTGGTATCGACTAGTAACATGTTATATCCAAATTTAATAGCTTCTATGGTAAAACTACTCATACATACTTCTCCGTTACAACAACGAGCTTTTTATCATGCATGCTTATTCGCAACATTTAGCCTTTATTGGACAGTTATTCCCATTTTATTAAGGTCGGAGCCATTACATTTCTCAAATAATGAAATTGCATTGTTTGGATTTGTTGCAATAGCTGGAGCTGTATTAACTCCTACTATTGGTAAAATAGCAGATAAAGGTTATATGTTTACAATGACTAATCTATCAATGGTGCTCGTACTATTATCTGTTGTACTACTATTTTTTGTTCAAGATCATTCACTGTTTAGTGTGATTTTAATACTTATTTCAGGCATTAGCATCGATATTGGTGTAGCAGGAAATTTATTATTAGGTCAAAAAGTTATCTTTAGTTTGAATCCCGAGATAAGAAACAGACTGAATGGATTATATATGACCATCTTCTTTTTGGGGGGAGCCTTTGGTTCATGGGTTGGAAGTTATACGTACTATAAATTTAATAGTGAAGTAACTTTACTCATTGGAGCAGCTTTTCCTTTAATCGCCTTAGTTGTTCATTTCATAAAGAATAATACAAAAAAATTATCGAAAACCAAAAGTGAGTTCATATCATGACTATAGTTTAGTGTTTTTGATTGTAAGTTTTTTTGTGGTATTATCCACTGAAAAATGAATAACATCATCTTTTTTTGTGTAAAAACGAACATTTTAATTATTTTTAGTTAAAATGTTCATATTTAGATTGCATGCACACTAAAAGTTTGATATATTACCAATATAATAATTTTACACATCATCACTCGTATATACTCGGTAATATGGTCCGAGCGTTTCTACCTAGTTCCCAATGAAAGAACTGGACTACGGGTTAAAGTATTCGGCCGTGCTATGTAATGTACGCTACCGATTTATAATTTTGCATGTGCTTAATTAACTTTGACTACCGTAGTTCTAGAAAGTAGAGATTCTTCTACAATTTCTAGAACTTTTTTGTTTGGACTAAAAGCATCGAGTATAGAAAACAACAAGAGAAAGAGGAGATTATTTATGAAGAAGAATACGTTGAAAAAATGTGCTGCCCTAGTAACTACTGTTGCATTGTCATTCTCAATACTTGCGGGATGTAATGTGACTCCAAAACAAGTTGAGGCAAAAAGTAATCAACAACCTATTTTAATTCAAGGGCCAATGCCGATAGAGGCTGAGAAGTTTGCAAAAAGGTTAAAAAATGTGAAAGAAGAAAAGTCTGGAACTTTCGTATTTTATAAAGGCACTGTCGACAATTATCCTGTAATCGTAGCGAAAACAGGTAAAGGAATGGAAAATACAGCAGCTGCTACAGCAGTGGCTATTGAAAAATATAAGCCTAAGGCGATTATTAACCAAGGAACATCAGGTGGACACGATCCAAATTTAAACGTATTTGATATTGTTTTAGGAAAACAAGTAGCAAACATAGGTTCATTAAAAACAACAAATATGGATGAGAATCAAGGGATTGAACCGACAAAGTGGATTTCAATGGACTTAATGGCTTCTGAAGGAAGTGCAGGAGAAGATCCAAATGCTGAGAAAATCCGATACTACGAGGGGGATAAGGATTTACTTGCAGCAGCTAATGCGGTAAAAGATAAATATACAAAAGGTAAAGTGGTTGAAGGGACTATAGGTTCAGCAGATCTTTGGAATAATGAAGTTGATAGAATTAAATGGTTCCATACAAAATACGGTACATCTGTTGAAGAAATGGAAGGTGCTGCCGCAGCGCAAATCGCAAAAGCTTATGACGTACCATTTTTAGGGATTCGAGTATTATCTAACAATAAAACAAACGGCGGAAAATACAATCCAAATACAGCGGCGGCAAATCAAGAATATGTATATGAAGTAGTTAAAAAGTATATAGATTCGATACCAAATAAATAGTAGTAGTTCTGTCTCAATATAAAAATGTTATCATTACTGCGCAATGTGTTGTGAACTCAGAATTACCAAAGTTTCTTTAATTAAAATAGATTGGTGCCTTACATGGTATCCAATCTATTTTTGTACTTATTTTTCAGAGGAAGAAGGGTTTTACACCAAAAAATAAAGACAATTATAGAAAAAGGAAAAGTCGAACGATTTATCAAATATGCATAATTGCATGAAAAAATTGAAATTTATAAGTTAACATTAAACTACTTTTTAATTGTAAAGAATATTTTAATAATCTTTACTAGAGAAGGATATTCCTTGAGAAGTAGATAAACCAAAAGTGTGGAAATAATACAGACTCAATAGAGTTTTGTATTAAATAAAAAGAAAAGGATGGGTATGGCTTTCTAAAAGTTTTTGGGGGTTAGAAAGCATTTTTTAGTTAATGGCTTCAAATTATATGTTAAAGGGGAAATGGGTATATGAAGTTTCGAAATACAAAGCTTGCTATGGTTACACTATCTTCATTTTTTATTTTAAGTACTGCATCTCTATCATTCACAGATACCATACACGGTGAAGTAGCTTCTGCATCACCACAAGAGATTACTGTAAAAAGCTATGATGATACATATTATAATAATGCAATAGGAAAAACGGGTTTAGAGTTAAAGAAGGAACTTCATAATATTATTGATGATCATACAAAGTTATCATACAGTGCGGTTTGGGAAGCACTAAGAGATACTGATGAAGATCCAAATAATAAAAACAATGTGATACTCTTATATACTGGGCGTTCGCAAGGGAAACTTACGAATGGTTCAGGAGTTGATAATTGGAACCGAGAGCATGTTTGGGCAAAATCTCACGGTGATTTTGGAACGACTGCAGGAGCTGGAACAGATTTGCATCATTTAAGAGCGACGGATGTATCTGTAAATAGTTCACGTGGAAATCTGGATTTTGATAATGGTGGTGTGAATCATTCGGAAGCGACAGAATGTAAATATGATAGTGATTCTTGGGAACCTCGTGATAGTGTAAAAGGAGATATCGCTAGAATGCTATTTTACATGGCTGTTCGTTATGAAGGAGACAACGGCGAAATAGACTTAGAATTAAATGAAAAGGTGAATAACAATAAAGATCCATACATGGGCAAACTATCCGTTTTACTAAAATGGAATGAACAAGACCCTGTAGATGATTTAGAGCGAAAGCGTAATGAAGTGATTTTTACGAAATATCAACATAATCGTAATCCTTTTATTGATCATCCGGAATGGGTAAATAAAATTTGGAACTAACATACTTAAAGGTATTTTACTTTGAGAGAAGGGATTGATCACTATGA
The DNA here is from genome assembly GCF_030733445.1 of Bacillus sp. MMSF_3353. NCBI lineage: Bacteria > Bacillati > Bacillota > Bacilli > Caryophanales > Bacillaceae > Bacillus > Bacillus sp. MMSF_3353. Next base: position 162,505 of record NZ_JASHJA010000004.1, on the reverse strand, counting down.
TCAATCCCTGTTTATATCTATACTAGAATAAGTGATTTTTATAGGATTGGAGAATAGAATCGATATTTTATTAAGTAAAGTATAATATAATATGAGTCTTTTAATACGGTCCCCACTCAATATTCACACCAACAATAAGAAAAATAAGTCCAATGATAAACCAAATGAATGCAAGTGGAGCCATAAATCGAATCCATTTTCCGTAAGAAATGCCGCTCGCTGCGAGTACGCCCATTAAAACACCGGAAGTTGGGTTGAGGCAGTTCACTACACCTTCTCCAAGCATAACAGCTTGTACTGTAACTTGGCGTGTAATGTGCATGAAATCAGCTAATGGAGCTAATATCGGAATGAAAATAACAGATTCTCCTGTCCCGGATGAAATGAGGAAATGTAATGCGGCACTACTTACATACATGCCGATAACGCCAAATACAGGGCTTTGTCCTTCGAGAGACTGTGCGAGTTGGTTAACGATTGTATCAAGTAATTTGCCTTGTTCTAAAATGACTGAAATACAACGAGCCATTCCGACGATCAAAGCACCGTATATGAGATTTTGGCAGCCTGCTAGAAAAGTAGAAGCGATATCGTTCGCTTTCATACCACCTATTATTCCAGCTGTAATTGCTATGAAAATAAAAGTAGCGGTCATTTCTGCGTCAGTCCAATGTAGACGAAAAGCGCCTATTAAAAATACAATTAATGATAAAGCTGAAACGAGTAAAATTAATTTGTGACGTATTGTCCAAGGAACTTCAGTTTTCTCTAGTTCTTTCTCACTTGAAAGAGCATTACTTGGAAACCAGTTATCTCCGAGTATGCTTCCTTTATTCGATTTCTTCAAACGTTTTACGTACCAATTAATATATAAAATGGTAGCAATTAAAAAAGAGATATAGATTGCTGTGCGTAAACCAATTCCTGAAAACATCGGAAGTTCGGCGATTTTTTGTGAAATGCCTAAAGGTGAGGGAGATAATATAGTAGCATTAAAACCAGCATAAGTGCCTAAATAAATAATTGCTACACCGACGATAGCATCCCATTTCAATGTGCGTGCAACGATGATGCCGATGGGGATAAAGCCTATAACTGAGTTAACGATAATGCCAGTTGTTCCGAGAATAGAAAAGAGTGCGGCGACAATACAAATGAAAAGTAATTGCTGATTACGAAATTTGTTAATAACATGATAGATTAAACCGTCAAGAGCGCCTGTTTTTTCAAGAATGGCAATGGCTCCACCTGTAAATAAAATTAAGAAGATGATAGGAGCAGCAAGTGTCATTCCTTTTTCAATAGCGGTAAAAAAAGAAACAAACCCTACCGGCGATTGTGGAACGGAATGATAACTTCCTGGTATTGTCGTTGTAACAGTACCGTTTGTAACTCTTTTAAACTCTCCAGCAGGAACGAAATATGTAGCAATGGCACAAAGTAAGGCAATAAAAAATAATAGTACGTACGCGTCAGGCATTTTAAACTTTCGTTTACTCGGCTGCTTTTTTACCTCGGTATGTAATTGCATAAAAAACCTCCTTTTTCACCTGGTTAATTTTTAATATTCTGAATCTTATCCGTGAAATAGATTATAATAAAGGTGGCTTCTTAAGGCAATAGTTTTTCTATCCTTTTCTTACACATACAAATTCTTGCAACATTAGACAGGGAAACGAAAAAAATCAAAGAATATGTTATATAGAAAGAATAAGGAAAAGAGGGAAAAAGATGTGGAAAACTACGGATCTATGTGATGAGTTTGAAAAGGATTTACAAATATGTCGCCAGTCATTTCGGTCTTTTGGGAAGAAAGAACAATTTCACGGGAAAATTGCAACGGTGAAAGTGAAGGATGATAACGTACTAGTGAAGGAAGGATTGCAAACATTACCAGAAGGAACGGTATTAGTTGTTGATGGCGGAGCGTCTACGAATTGTGCGTTACTTGGTGATAATTTGGCAGCTATTGCGGAGGAAAGAAAGCTGGCAGGAATTATTGTAAATGGATATGTTCGTGATTCTAGTGAACTAAAGAATATTAATATTGGTATTTTAGCGTTAGGGACGATGCCAAATAGAAGTATAAAAGAAGGAAAAGGAGAGCGGAATATTTCGTTGCAATTTGGACAAGTAGAATGGAAGCCGAATGAATATGTTTATGCGGATGAAGATGGCGTCATTATTAGTGAAAAGAGTTTGCATCGTTAAAGGATAGTAAACTACTATTCTTAGAAAATAAATCCGATAAAGCATGGACAAAATTCTTTGTCAATAGTAAAATAATACAGAAATTTATAATTAACAGAATGTATAGGTTTATCGTTTTACGATAACTTGAATGGAAGTCAGTTTTGCCTAGAAAAGTGAATGTTATCACAATGATACGTTCATAAACAAAATTATTTTTCCTATACAAATATAGCCGCGAATGATGCGGGTAGGAGGTGTTGCACAGTTTGTTCGACACTTACAAAAAAAGAGTGTCAATTGCACGCCCTTGAAGGGCCTTTTTTTGTGTAAATAGTAGTAAGGGAGGAAATTTTGGGATGGCAATGTTGAAAAAATGGCTGCTTACGTCGTTAATGGCAGTTACACTCGTATTTGTTTCTTTTGCGAATACAGTACATATTACGTTTGCTGAAGGAAATACAGCAAAACTTGCAATTATTGGTGAATCACAAAAGGGCATTATGTTATGCCCGAAAGAAGAGCAAATTACAGATGGGGAAACAGCTTTAAGTTTGCTGCAAAAAGTCATGGGGGACAAAGTAACAGCAGAGACGATGTCGTTTGGAACGTATGTTAAAGGCATTGACGGCTTAATGGCTGGGGACACAAGCGGCTGGTTGTATGATGTAAATGATAAATCTGCAGAAGTTGGAGCAGATAGTTATAAATTAAAGTCTGGAGATGTTGTTGTCTTTCGTTTTGTTGCAGACTGGAGCAATATGAGCCAGGAAACATTACAGCAAACATTAGATAAATTTGGTACTTGTAAAACTGTAGAAGAACCAAAGACAGATGACCCAAAACAAGAAAAACCAGAAGAACCAAAAACAGATGATCCAAAACAAGAAAAACCAGAAGAACCAAAAACAGATGATCCAAAACAAGAAAAACCAGAAGAACCAAAAACGGATGATCCAAAACAAGAAAAACCAGAAGAACCAAAGACAGATGATCCAAAACAAGAAAAACCAGAAGAACCAAAAACAAATGTTGAAAAGGTAGAACAACCAAAGCAAGAGAATATTCAAGTTCCAGTAGCACAAGTAAATGACGCGATCTTTAAGACATCTGAAAAGATGTTACAAGATGGAATTGAAAGTGATTGGGTAGCTTTAGGCCTTTCTCGTTCTGGAAAGAATGTTCCAATTGAGGCGAAATTAAATTATGTTAAGTCAGTAACTGAAAAAGTAGAAAAGCGCATTAACCGTTTTTCAGCGACAGATTTAGCTAGAACGATTATTATGATGAATGCAATGCAAGCAGACCCTACAAAGGTTGGCGAACATAATTTAGTTCAAAGATTGTACGAATCAGATAAAGTGAATTCTGTTACAGGTTATACATTTGCTTTACTTGCATTTGATACGAAGAAATATGAAGTGCCAGTGAATTCAAAATGGAATCGAGTTGCTTTAGTAGATGCGCTTTTAAACTCACAGCATACAGATGGTGGCTGGACTTACGATAGCGCAAGCAGTAAAGACAGTGCTAGTAGCGTTGATGTAACAGGTATGGTTTTATCAGCATTAGCTCCTTATCAAGAACGAGAAGATGTGAAACCCGCTGTGCAAAAGGCTGTTGCCTATTTATATAACGAACAGCTAGAAAACGGTGGTTTTTCTGCTGATGGACAAGAAAATTCTAATAGTGTTGCACAAGCAATTATTGGATTATCTCTTGTACAAGATGTAGATCAAAATCGTCTACATAAGGCAATGCAAAATCTACTGTCATACCAACTTCCAAATGGTGAATTCAAATGGTTACCAAGTGATCAAAACGGTAGCGGAATGGCTACAGAGCAAGCATTCTTAGCTTTACTTCAGTTTAAAGATCTTGGGAAATCGATTTATGACTGGTCAACTGTATCTGTTCCTGAAATTGATACGAAACCAAATGTGGATGCAGAAAATATTGTAGTAGAAAAAGAAGTTACTGAGCAACCAGAAGAACAAAAACAAGTACAACAAGAAACGAAAGATGACACGCTAAAAGTTGTTGTCGATAACGAACCGGTTAAAAGCAAAAAGTCAGGAAACGGTAGCACGTTACCAAAAACAGGAGCATCTTCTCATAGTGCAGCTACAGAAGTAGGTATGGGTGTATTATGTATTGCTTCTGCATATGTATTATGGAGACGTAAAGCAGCTTAACAAAAATTAGGAGCAATCATTTGCTCCTAATTTTTAATATGAAAGGTGAGAGACAACATGAGTAAGATGAAATGGTTTATTTCTTTAATGCTTTCACTTGGGCTACTTGCCGGGTGTGAAGAGGCAGCTGTAAAGCCTGAGAAGAAAGTAGAACCAAAGCAAGAAGAGGTAGCAAAACAAGAAGAGAAAAAAGATGAAGCGAAACCGGAAGAAAAACCGGAGGAAAAACAAGCTGAACAAGAGCAAAAGCAGCAAGAAGAGCAGAAAGAGAAACAAGAGCAAAAAGTAGAAGAGAAGCCGAAAGAAGAAAAGGCACAGGCACAACCGGAAGTAAAGAAAGAAGAGAAACCTCAGGAACAGCCTGCTACTAAGCAACCAGAACAGCAAAAAGCACAAGAAGAGAAACAACCGAAAGCGCAAGAAATAAAAGAAGAAGCGAAGGTTGTGAATCAGCCGAAAGAAACACCGAAGCAGGAGCAGAAGGTTGATCCGAATAAAGAGCAACAAGCAACTGTACCAACGCCACCAACACCGGTACCAGATCCAGTACCGCCAGTGCCAGATCCAGTAATACCAAAACCAAAACAAGTCACTATCTCAGTAAAAGGTGATAAAGGGTACTTATTAGGTGCGAAAAAAATGGATGTACAAGAAGGCGATACTGTTTATAAAGTATTGCAGCGTACAGGTTTAGATGTGGATGCAATGGGCTCTAAAGGTGATATTTATGTAAAAGGTATTAATGATTTATATGAAAAAGATATTACAGATACTAGTGGATGGAAATATCGTGTGAACGGTGCGTTTCCAAACCATAGTGCAGGTGTAGTAACAGTTAAACCAGGAGATACAATTGAGTGGGTGTATGTATTAAAATAAGAAAGGCATTCGGTAAAGGACTATGAAAATAAGTTTTTCTTCTTTACATCCTTTTGTGAATTTTTTCTATTATATCGGGGTGATGATACTATGTATGATGTGTCTTCATCCTCTTTTTTTAATTGGAGCAATACTATTAATCGTCATAATCAATATAATGCAAGGGAATAGTGAAAAGATAAGAAAGATGTTACCGAGCACAATCGTTTTCTTTTTTATGGTCATTTTATTTAATTCGTTATTAACACATAGAGGGCGAACTACGTTATTTTGGTTAGGTGATAGCCGTATTAAGCTTGAGGCGATTATGTTTGGAGTAGTAATGGGATTATTATTAGTTGCGATTATGTTTACGTTTGCTTCGTATAATGATATTATTTCGAGTCATAAATTTTTATATTTGTTTTCTAGAATTTCACCGAAGGTAGCATTGTTAACGATGATTACGGTGAGGTTTGTTCCTTTGTTTATGAGGCGATTACAGAAAATAACACTCGTTCAAAAAACGAAAGGTGTACAAGTAGACGCAGGTTCCATTGTAGAACGGGTGAAAAATGGTATGCAATTGCTGCAAGTATTATTAATTTGTTCATTAGAAGATGCGCTGCAAACAGCAGATTCTATGCAAGCTCGTGGATTTGGTGTAACGAAGCGTACGACATATATTCGGTATAGAATGGAAAGACGAGATTGGTATACGCTCAGTTATTTAAGTATTCTACTTATCATTGCTATTATATGTAATACGTATGGCGGGGGAAAGCTAATCATTTATCCGAAAGTCGAATCTATTCTATTTCAGCAATACGATGGAGTGATGTTCGGAGTATTTATGATGTTTATTAGTCTACCAATTATAATGGAAGGAATGGATATGGTGGCGCATGCAGAAATAAACAATTTATCATTTGTATATGCTGATGAAAACGAATATGCGTTACAGCATATTTCTCTTTCTATTCAAAAAGGAGAGTTTATTGCACTTGCTGGAGGGTCAGGCTCTGGAAAGACGACTTTATTGAAACATTTTAAAAAGGAATTACTTCCAATCGGTACACGTTCAGGCGAAATTTTTTATGATGACGTTTTATTAGAGGAAGTACCTGATTTATTATCTGCACAAGAAATTGGTATGGTATTTCAAAATCCAGAAAATCAGCTCGTAATGGATACGGTCATTCAAGAATTAGCATTTTCTTTAGAAAATATCGGGTTACCATCACAGATTATTCAAAAACGAATAGCAGAGCTTATTAGCTTCTTAGGATTTCAAGATTTATTGCATCAATCTGTTCATACGTTATCTGGTGGACAAAAACAACTTGTCAATTTGGCTGCGGTACTAGTTATGCAGCCAAAACTATTATTATTAGATGAACCGACGGCGCAGTTAGATCCCATTGCTGCGAAAGAGTTTTTAGGATTGTTAAAACGTATTAACGAAGAACTTGGTATTACGATTGTGTTAAGTGAACATCGTTTAGATGAAGTGATCCCACTTGCTACGCGCGTTATTTGTATGAATAATGGTCAAATCGTGTATGATGGAAATCCTAAAACGGTTATCGCGAACATGTGGGAAGTAGAAAAATTCCGTCCATTTATTCCGCAAATTCCAAGATTGTTTTTAGAATGGAATGCGGAAGATATTCCGTTTACAGTGCGAGAAGCGCAAATGAAACTGAATCATTTTTCAGCGATATCATATGTGAATGAGCCAATAGCACAAAGTGAAAAGCGAGAAGTCATTTTAAGTGCAGAGCATATTTCGTTCCAATATGAAAAAAATAGTCCACTTATTTTACGAGACTTAACCGTATCGATTGAAAAAGGAAAATGGGTAGCTCTCGTTGGAAAAAATGGTACAGGTAAGTCTACACTGTTAACGATTTTAGCTGGATTACAAAAAGCGAGAAGAGGGAAAGTAAAGTGGAATGGGAAAGTGATACATAAAATTGATTCGAAAGAACGATTTAAAAGGATCGGGTATGTATCGCAGCATCCGTATTATCATTTTACATTTGATACAGTGTGGGAAGAAGTGTATGAACGTGCACGAGAGTTATACGGAAAACAAGGAAAAGAAATAGCAGAAGATATGTTGAAGAAGTTTTGGTTGTATTCGCTTAAAGAACGCCATCCGCATGATTGTAGCGGGGGAGAGCAACAACTACTTGCGTTATGTACAACGTTATTATCAAAGCCGACTTTATTGTTACTTGATGAACCGACAAAGGGATTAGATCCGTGGAAAAAAGAAAGAGTAGGAGAGCTATTTAGAAAGCTGCAAAAAGAAGGTACAACAATTGTAATGGCAACGCATGATATTGAGTTTGCAGCGAAATACGTTGATCAATGTATGATGTTATTTGACGGAGCAGTCATTATGAATGACACACCGAAAGAATTTTTTAGTGGCAACTTCTTTTATACAACCTCTATTAATCGATTTATTCGAAAAGAGTTACCATATGCATTAACGTGGGAGGATGTGTACGAAGCGTGTCCAAACGATATGTTGCATTCATAATATGTATTTTTGCAGTAATAATAGGCACACTACTCTTTACTACACTTATCATGGATGGTTATTACATGTTAAGTAGTTTGTTTTTATTAGTTGTTATTATGTTGCCGTTTTATATCCGTTTTGAAAGGAAGGCGTTTGTTTCACGTGAAATTGTTCTCGTTGCTGTGTTAGCGGCAATTGCAGCAGTTAGCCGTGTACCATTTTCTATTTTACCAAGTGTACAACCGACTTCTTTTGTCATTATCGTTTCTGCAATCGTGTTTGGAAGCGAAACTGGTTTTATGATCGGTGCAACAGCAGCTATCGTATCTAACATCTTTTTAGGGCAAGGTCCGTGGACGCCGTGGCAAATGTTTTCATGGGGCATGATCGGGTTTATAGCTGGATTACTTCGTAATACATTTTTAATGAAAAAGCTATGGGGAAGGCTTCTATACGGATTGTTTGTTGGATTTTTATTTGGCTGGATTATGAACTTATGGGGGCTTCTCGGTTTCATACGTGAGGCAACGTGGGAAGCAGTCGTTTCGTATTATATTGCAAGTTTTTATTTCGATTTGAGTCATGCAATTTCGAATGTTATTTTCTTACTACTATTTAGTACGTCTTGGATTACGATTCTTACGAGATTTAAAAAGAAATACGGCATATTAGATAAGCATAACATGGCATAGAAAAGCATACTCATATAAGGTAGGGTCGCGACTTACATATTCGTTTGCCTCTTTCATGCTTCTTACACATTGTAAGGAGCATTTTTTATTGTCAAAAAATAGTCCAATATATATACGTTACTATATAAAATTATTTGTATAATAGTAGGTGAGAACTGCTTTCAAAAGGGAGGTGTATAGTTAATGAAGTTAGTTATTCCGAAGCAACACGGTGCATGGGCCATGCTCGTTATACCATTTCTATTAAGTGTCATGCTTGGGAAACCTACTATGTATCATATTCCATTGTTTTTAGCTTGGTTCTTTATCTATTTAGCTACGTATCCATTTCTTACGTACATAAAGCAAAAACGAAAAAAAGAGTACTTACATGCTGCAATTGTATATTTTATCATCGCGTTCGTATTTGGAATGATTTCTCTATTATATGAATGGCGCATTCTTTTATTCGTAGTATTCATGATTCCATTATTTATTGTAAATATGTATTACGCTCGTCAAAAAAATGAAAGAGCGTTACTAAATGACATTAGTGCGATTATTGTTTTCTGTATTGGTGGTTTAGTTAGTTATTATTTTTCAATGAAACTTATAGATAAAACAGCATTATTTATTGCGCTTATTTCATTTTTATATTTTTTAGGAAGTACATTTTATGTAAAAACGATGATTCGCGAGAAAAATAACCCGAAGTATCGTCTTATATCATGGGGGTATCATATTGTATTAACAGTCATTGTCTTTGCTATCAATCCGTGGTGTTCTCTTATTTTTATACCGAGTGTCATTCGAGCAATTATGTTATATGGCAAAAAAATTTCTATTATAAAAGTAGGGGTTTTAGAAATTGCTAATTCTGTATATTTTTTAATTATAACGGTAATAATTATGAAGTATGCCATTTGAAAAAACTTCCCACCTTATGATGGGAAGTTTTTTCAATCTTGTTCTAAAATATGAACCGTGTAATCACAGCGTTGAATAGCTTGTTCGATCGCATAAAGTGATTGTTCAATACGAGCGCGATTAAAATCTTTTTCAACAGTCTGTAGCGCTTCTTCTAAACAATGTTTTGCTTCTTGTAATGATTGAAAAGAATTTTGGACATATCCGCGAGCATTTTCGTGCATTTCATAATCCTCCTTGCATATTCATATATGTATAGTATGAACAGTAAGGAACAAAATATAATTTGTTATATTTGTTTGACAATTAGAATGAAATTACGTATAGTAAGAATTAAGTGAATATTTTCTTATCCAGAGAGGTGGAGGGACTGGCCCGATGAAACCCAGCAACCGCGATGCAGGTGCTAATTCCAGCAGAACATATTTGTTCTGGGAGATAAGACGAAGATATATACGTAACTTCTTCTTATCGGAGAGGTTTTTTTGTTGCAAAAAAACCGATTACGAAAATTTATATTAAGAAGAAAGGGGTTGCGAAGTACTGTGACACTCGAAAAATACGTAAAACTGCGTAGTACAGTTTATGAATATATGATAGAGCAAGATAAGCCAATATCATTGTTAGATATTCAAGAACATATCGTTTCGCATCATGAAGGAAAATTCACGAAAAAGATGTTACATCAATTTTATTTATCAAGACTATTAGATGAACTGAAACTGGATGGGAAAATTACATTAGCTGATGAATATCTCTATACTGAAAAAGGGGTATTTTATAAGGCGGGAAAAGGGAGCTAAGCTCTCTTTTTTTTGGAGTATGTAGCGTAAAAGACTGCTTAAGCAGCCTGATACAAGGGAATGGTGTTGAGTGTGTAGTGTCAAAGATTGAATGTGCCTGAAAGAGGCACTTCATATCGGCTGCAAATGAAAAGAGACACCTCCGCCGAATAGGTGTCAGTCGTTTTGTCATATAGACTTGCTATTTGACAGTTATTAGAATAACATGCAGGGTTTTGGAAGTCAAAAGGGAATTAAAGGAAGAGGTGTTGTTATGTACGCTTACTTACTAAATGATATAACGAAATGGATTCCTAAGTACATTATGGATAAAGGTTATGAATATTATGAAGAAGGACATGTAGAAGATGTTGAAATACAAGAAAAGAAAATATTTGCTTTTGTTACTGGAAATGCAGGAAACTATGAAGTAATGATTGATCTTGAAAATTTTACAGAAAGTAGCTGCGAGTGTCCATATGAGAATTATTGTAAGCATATGGCAGCAGTTGTTTATGATATTCAAAGTGCTGGTGAGAGTACGGTGAAAGAGAAACTGAAAGATTTAGAAAAGGAAGAGTTACTTACATTATTAAATCGTTTATTACAAAGTTCGAAAAACGTGCAAATTGTAGAGAAAATGTTAAAGAAGGGGAAACTTTAACTTATAGAGGGAGTTGTTATGTAGTGAATGTACTAATTGTATACGCTCATCCTAGTCCTTCCAGTTTTAATGCGGGGATATTAAAGCATGTGCAAAAAGGATTACAAGAAACAAATCATTCGGTTACGGTACTTGATTTATATAAGGAACAATTTAATCCCGTCCTTGTATTTAATGAGGAGAAGAAAAGACGTGATTTAGTAAATGAAGAAGAGACAGCTCGGTACAGAACGTTAGTGGAAGAAGCGGATACTCTTCTCTTCATTTATCCAATATGGTGGTGGGGGATGCCAGCTATTTTAAAAGGGTTTATTGATCGCATTTTCGTAGCTGGTTTTGCTTATAAATATGAAGGTGCCCTGCCGAAAGGCTTATTGAAAGGTAAGAAGGCATGGGTAATTAATACGTTAGACTCACCGTTATGGTACGTCGCACTACTATATCGATCAGCCGATTGGATTATAATGAAGAGAGGTATTTTACGTTTTTGCGGCATTCGCGATATAAAACGATCTGTTTTTCAATCTGTGAAAACGAGTAAACGAGAGAAGCGGGAAAAATGGTTATTACAAATAGAAGAAAAGGCTCGTACGTTATGAATGAAATGGAACGTATTATAAATTGTTGTCAGTATGATAACGAACTTTTTCGTACATATATTAATTGCTTAATCCAATTGAAGAAATGTAGTGAAACGTTTCAACAAATACAGATTCAATTAAGAAATGATTATTTAATAAGAGGAATTTGTGAAAGAGAAGTGGATGAGGTAGTAAGAGGAAGTAAAGAGTATGAAACGTATTTTCTTCCTAAAGCGTTACAGTGGAATTTCTTGAGGGAAAATCCACATCTGATTGAAAAAGTATGTGAAGATTTTTTTGCATTTGAGGCATTACAGCTTACGGATATAGAGTGGAAGATCGTGATAAATTGCGTGGGAAATAAGTGATTTATTATATAAAAAAGCTAGTATAAAACTAGCTTTTCGTTTAAATAAATAAGAAACATAGACTAATGATAAATCCTGCATATAGTAAGTTAACAACGCAAAATCCCATAATATCACGAGCACCTAAACCAGCTATCGCTAATGCCGGTAATGCCCAGAATGGTTGAATCAAATTCGTCCAAGCATCGCCCCACGCAATTGCCATTGCTGTTTTTGCGGCAGGTACACCAAGTTCAGCGCCAGCTGGAATCATAATTGGTGCTTGCACAGCCCATTGACCCCCACCAGATGGAACGAAAATATTAACGATTCCAGCACTTAAAAAAGTAAAGAGCGGGAAAGTCGTTTCGTTTGAAATGCTAATAAAGTAATTCGAAATAGCCCCTCCAAGTGAAAGTCCTTCACTATTCGCTCCAATCATCATCCCCATAATTCCTGCGTAAAACGGAAATTGAAGTAAAATGCCAGAAGCACTTTTCGTAGAGTCTGAAAAAGCGCGAATATATTGAATCGGAGTACGGTGGAAAATAAGTCCAGCAATTAATAACATAAAAATAACGATGTCTAGCGTAAGGTTAAAGCCTTTCGTATAAAAATAATTGAAAATATAAATGAGACCTAACAATCCAACGCAAAGTGTAATAATGATGCTATTTTCCATTTTTTCGGCGAATGTATTGTTTCCTACTTCTTGCGCGGCAGCTTCTTCATGGAATACGCTAGGATCTACCGTTATCGTATGTTTTTCATCTGGATGCATCGCTTTATTAATGAGAGGCATCGTAACGAGAAAAATAATAACTGGTACAAGTGCGTATGGTGAGAATAACGTTTCTGTTATTGGAATCGCTTCTTTAATACTTCCAGCTGTCGTTTTAATTAACGTTTCGCCGCCTGTTGCTAACGTAAGAGGAATAGAAGCAGAAAGCCCCGCATGCCAAATGAGAAATCCAGAGTAAGAAGAGGCAATGGCTAGTCTATAGTCTAATCCTTCAAGCTGCCGTGCTACTTCTTTTGCATATAAAACAGATACAACAATACCAAATCCCCAGTTTATGTATGCCCCTAGTAAACTTACGATTGAAATGGCAATAATACCTTGTCCATTCGTTTTCGGTAGTTTTGCCGCTTTCGTTAATCCTTTTTTAATGAGAGGCGCGTTTGCTAAAGCAGATCCTGTCACGAGTACAAGTGCCATTTGCATAGAAAAGGCGAGTAGTCCCCAAATGCCATTACCCCAGTGATTAATCATTTCCACAGGTGTTTGGTGAGTCGCAAACATGCCGAAGAAAATAACGAAAACAGTTAATAAACATGATAAAATAAACGGCTCTGGCAAGAAACGTTGCACTAAGGCGACGCAACCATTTGTAAAAGAACGAAACAAAATAGATCAACCTCCTTATGTATATGTATTACAATTATTCGAGGTTGATTCGTTCATAACCTTTTAGAATTAGAAAATTCTGATATTTTTGGAGGGATTGAAATATTGTCAAGAAGAGTAGTACCACCATCACCCTGACAGAAAAAGTTGCTTTTCCTCAATATGAAATATTGCATATAAAAATGAATTGATGCAAATGCAAAAGCTTATTATAATGAAAGCATAAATATACAACGCATCTTAATACAGCAAAGAGGAGGAAGTAATATGGAAATCGCAATGGCAGTTTTAAAATTTTTAGGTGGAGTAATTCCTTTAGTTCAAGAACTTTTAAAAGCGTTTATGTAAGGTTATTAGTTAGCTATCATATATCAATCATTATTATATCTTACTAAAAAAGAACGGGGTGATTTTTCTGAATAATAAGAAAAGTACCAAGAGAAGAAAGTTCCTTGCATGTTTATTAGTTAGTTTATGCACTCTTAATTATTCATCTATTTCTTTCGCAGAAACACAAGCCGGTAATGCAACTGATATAACTAAAAATGCTAGTAGTATTGATACTGGTATAGGAAATCTTAAATACAATAATCAAGAGGTTTTAGCTGTAAATGGTGATAAAGTAGAGAGTTTTGTTCCGAAAGAAAGTATCAATTCAAATGGTAAATTTGTAGTAGTGGAACGCGAGAAAAAATCACTTACAACGTCACCAGTCGATATTTCGATTATTGATTCTGTAGTAAATCGTACGTATCCAGGAGCTGTACAACTTGCCAATAAAGCATTTGCAGACAATCAACCGAGTTTATTAGTGGCTAAGAGAAAGCCTTTGAATATTAGTATAGACTTACCTGGTATGAGAAAAGAAAATACAATCACTGTTCAAAATCCGACATATGGTAATGTGGCTGGAGCAGTAGACGATTTAGTATCTACTTGGAATGAAAAGTATTCTACAACACATACGTTACCTGCAAGAATGCAATATACAGAATCTATGGTTTATAGTAAATCACAAATCGCAAGTGCTCTTAATGTTAACGCTAAATATCTTGATAACAGTCTAAATATTGACTTTAATGCGGTAGCAAATGGAGAAAAGAAAGTGATGGTGGCCGCATATAAACAAATATTTTATACTGTAAGTGCTGAACTACCAAACAATCCATCTGATCTCTTTGATAATAGTGTTACTTTTGGTGAGTTAACTCGTAAAGGAGTAAGTAATGCGGCTCCACCTGTTATGGTTTCAAATGTAGCTTATGGTAGAACGGTTTATGTAAAATTAGAAACCACATCTAAGAGTAAAGATGTACAAGCTGCTTTTAAAGCTTTACTTAAGAATAACAGCGTCGAAACGAGTGGACAGTATAAAGATATTTTTGAAGAAAGTACCTTTACTGCTGTCGTATTAGGCGGAGATGCGAAAGAGCATAACAAGGTTGTTACAAAAGATTTCAATGAAATCCGAAATATCATTAAAGATAATGCTGAATTAAGTTTTAAAAATCCAGCATACCCAATTTCATATACAAGCACTTTCTTAAAAGATAATGCAACTGCTGCTGTTCATAACAATACAGATTATATCGAGACGACAACTACAGAATATTCAAGTGCTAAAATGACACTTGATCATTACGGTGCTTACGTTGCTCAATTTGATGTATCTTGGGATGAATTCACATTTGATCAAAATGGGAAAGAAGTATTAACACATAAAACATGGGAAGGTAGTGGCAAAGACAAAACGGCTCATTACTCTACAGTTATCCCTCTTCCACCAAATTCAAAAAATATAAAAATTGTAGCAAGAGAATGTACAGGTCTTGCATGGGAATGGTGGAGAACAATTATTAATGAACAAAACGTTCCGTTAACAAATGAAATAAAGGTTTCAATTGGAGGAACAACATTATATCCAACTGCTACTATTAGTCATTAGGTTGGAGTAAAGCGCCCTGGTTATAGGGCGCTTTTTTACTTGTTTGAAAGAATATCGGTGTTTTTAGATGTATCATAATCAATTCGCAAATCTTGTAATCATATTTTTTTATGGCTGTATCAATGTTATTAATGATTGCATTTCCCATTATTAAATCCCCATAAATGTAGCCTATCTTAGGTTGATAGTGATGCATGGTGCCTCAATGTATATAAATGCATTTTGTCGAAATTATTAAAAAGGGGAATTTTTCTATTTGAAGAACTAATAATTGATTGTCAATATGTATTAGAAATCTCAATCTAAACTAAAGGAGAACAAAATGGGACAAAACAATAAGGGCTTTTCTGAAACAGGATTGCGCAAAATGCGCAATATATTGGCGCGGCATGTTGATTCTGGAAAGATTCCTGGGCTCGTCGCCTTAGTCAGCCGAAACGGCGAGACGTATGTCGAAGCGCTTGGAACAATGAGGCATGATGGTGGTGCACCAATGCGTCGGGACACGATTTTTCGATTGGCGTCCACTAGCAAGCCAATCGCAGTTTCACCAGTAATGGTTCTGCTCGATGAGTGCAAACTGCATTTAGACGACCCAGTAGACAAATGGCTACCGGAACTCGCCGACCGACAAGTGTTGAAACAGCCCGATGGCCCGCTAGAAGAGACCGTCCCAGCACGACGTCCTATCACTGTACGAGACTTGTTGACCTCCACATTCGGGCTCGGAGTGGATCTCACGTTGATGGGTTCTCCAATCATGAACGCGTTCTTCGAGAGTGGGATATTCGACACGCCAGGTCAGGATATGCCCGATCCAGATGAGTTTATGCGTCGCCTAGGTGCACTTCCGCTAAGCTATCAGCCCGGAGAGCGGTGGCAGTATCATATCAGTATAGAAGTAATCGGCGTTCTTGTTGCCAGGGTCACGGGTCAGACGTTCGAGTCGTTCTTGCGCGAACGCATATTCGATCCGCTAGGAATGAAGGACACTGGATTCTACGTACCTCAGCTCAAGATTGATCGGCTTCCACCAGCCTTCAACCCCAATCCGCAGACAGGTGAATTCATCGTTTGGGATGAGGGGGCGGGTGGACGTTACAGCAAACCTCCAGCATTCCAAGCAGGCGGTGGTGGACTGCTTGGAACCGTCGACGATTATCACGCGTATTTGCAGATGCTTTTGAATAAAGGGGTGCACGGTACTAAACGGATCTTGTCTAGGCCCGCAGTCCAGCTGATGACCACCAACCGTCTTACTCCGGAACAACAAGTATACCGAGACGATTTGGCCAAAAATAACGTCCATTTGTCGTTCGGACAAGGGATCCAAGGTGGCTGGGGCTTTGGGATGGCGGTGCGTACCTATCTTGGAGACTACGCGTCTATTGGTCAATTCGGCTGGGATGGTGGAACCGGTACTTCAGCTTACGCTGATCCAGATAAACAGTTTATTGGAATTCTGTTCACCCAGGTTGGGATGTCCACTCCGGCCCCATCGCATCTTATCCAAGACTTCTGGACCACGACCTATCAAGCGATCGAAGACTAGGGTATCGTTTAAAGGAAAACGCCAAGACGGATAGATAATCATAGGCTTGATGGCCACGATCAACACCATGGTTAAAAGTTAGGATAGGACCGTGTTGGAAGTACTGCGGTAATAGTTGGGCATTATTAATAATAGCACAACAAAAAATCCCCTTGGATGCAAGAGGATTTTTTTATTGGGAATAGTAAGGACGAGAGGAGGTGCATTACATATGGGAAAAGGTAGAAGTAATAATGCTGGTAAAAAGCAACCGAATTTCGATGATTCATCTAATTTCGCTAAACAAAGCCAACCGACAGAAAAGAAGAAGAAGTAAAAAAAGGATCTCTCTTGATAAAGAGAGATCCTTTTTTAATATATTGACGTTTCGGCACAACATATCGATTGCTCAACCAAATAGTCATTATAGTCATTCAGGCAAGGCTTAAACTCCTTCGAATGGAAGTTAATTTAATATTATTGCCCTGCTTTTTATAATGCTTCTTCACGTTTACCTTATTTAAAAAGCCAATAAAAAAAAGACACGTTTCCTAAATAAACGAGCTCTTAATGGAGTATTATCTTTATTTTGAGCATTTAATAAAATTCTCCAATTTATATTTTACTCTAATAGTCTATGAAATTTAATTAATTAAATGTAAAATTTATATAGTAAGTTATAAAAATTTATGAAGAACTTTAAATATATTATTCTACAATTAGGCCAAATTATAGAGTGCAAGTTCTACTAGGCTTAAAACTATTGAGAAACATGAGGAGAGGATTACATTGACTATTTATGAGCAATTTATAGAGGCTCTTAAAGAAAAGATAGGCGATACTGTAACATCTGCAGAGATAAAGGACAGATTAATAACAAAATTTAATACAAAACCGGGGAGTATTAATCCTGCTGATTATTGTTATAACCGTTATAACAAAGGGAGAGCTGTTAATAAAAATCTGTTTATATATATAAATAAAAAAACTTTTAGATATGTAGGTGAAAATTATCCTTATACAGGATTAGTTTTTCACAAACCTAAAGGGACAGATTGTGAATCTGTTGTAGGTGAGTGGGATAATGGAAACTTCTTGTCTATGGGGATAAGGATAAAATAGGAATCTCACAAATTAAAAAGTTATATGAGGCATATTTTGAAATGTTACGATTTGAAATGAATGTTCTTGGTTGTAAGGCGACTGAATTAAGGCATCTTATAGGTCGTCTAGGTGAATCTTTTTGTGTTCTTTATACGAATGGTGAGCTATCCAAAGTGACGAATCAGCATGGATATGATGTCATTAAAGATGGACGAAGAATAAGTGTTAAAACAACTGCCCAAGAAAAAGGGTTTATCACGATCAATCAAAACACATTTGACCAATTTGATGACTTCTTTGTAGTTCAGTATAAAGATGATGAGTTGAAAGTATTATTTTATGGGCCAAAGGAAGAACTTTCGGCGCTTAGACCATATGGGAATAATTATGAGGTCGATATAAATTCTTTTCTTATAGTTTTTTAGCAGAAGCAAGCAGCTCCAACGATGATTAGTAAAATAAACAATACAACTAATAAAGTAAAACCTTCAGCAAAATCGCAACTACCACCAAATCCCATAATAGTTCCTCCTTTAATAAGAGGGAACAACAGGGGTATGCTCATGTAATTACATTCTAAAAAAAAACATATTTGGAGCCACTTGGCGTTCTTATCATTAATTTTAACTTTTTGTTCAGGAATACAAGCTCTAGCATTTTGGACAATCCGTTTAGATTTCGATATTTCTTGGTGGATTCCTAATTTATATTTATTAGTTTACCCATGCTTCTTTTTAAAAAGTGTTTGGAGAGAGTGTGGACGGTATGACAGTAGCATGAGAAAAGAAAGAAAAGAATTCATTTAATAAAAGAAAGACAGGGGCTTTAAGCACATTCGAATTCTAGATCAGTTTTTTCGCTAGCCTTACAGCAGAAGTTAAAACAGAAGCTAAACAATTTTTGAAATGAAAATAGCCGATGTTTCCTTAACATAGGAAACATCGGCTTGTATTATTTATATTGAGTTAGTTTACGTTTCTGGAATAATTGTAATAGCGACGGTCCGAACAGGAGCCTCTTTTTCGTCACCTTTACTTTGGGTATGGTAGTATTTATTCATTAATTCATTAAGTTCGTTTTGAAAGTTCATAAAGTGTTCTTCATCTAGCTTTAATTCCACTACAGAAAAAGTAGCATTATCTTCTTGACTGTTTTGTTCCTCTAATTTTTTAAGGTAACTTTGATATTGTGTCATAAGTGATAATTGGTAATAGGAAATGTAATTTAACTTTTCCTCATCACATAATCCTTTCCACTCACTTCCTTCAATTTTTGCATCTTCTTCATTGATTGCGTAATATTTTTCAGAAACAGATTTTACCTTTTTTTCGTTAATTACATGGACGATATCAGAATCAACCATAGTTTGTAGATGTCTATATAGAGTTGCTTGTGGTACATTTTTAATGATTTTTACCATTTCTAATGGTGTTAGTCCATCTTCTTTATTTCTCATTAATACTTGGCAAATTTTCATTCTTACTGGATGCATTAAGATTTCAACTTTATTACTCACTATATATCACCTTATTCATTATTTATTCTCATTATAAATAATGAGAATAATGTTTGCAATGCATCTGCTCTTGATTTATCATTATTATTATCAATAATGATAATGAGTTTAGGAAGGAATGATAAAAATGCAACTACATTATGGATGGAATGATCTTAAAGACATGGATATTATGGCGTTTCTCCCAATCATATTGCCAGTTATTGCAGTCGGGGTACTTTTAGTTTTCATTGCACTAATTGATTTATACCGACATAGAAAAACAAGAAAAAATGTACTTGTATGGGCGCTAATTATTCTTTTTGTTAACGTATTGGGACCTATTCTATACTTTGTTATAGGGAGAAAGGACAGTGAGAAATTATGAAATTAGAGATTAGAAATGTAACAAAATCATTTAAAGGGAAAATTGCTGTCAATACTTTCTCAATGGAACTGCAATCAGGGGAATGTGTAGGGTTAATCGGACCAAATGGAGCAGGGAAATCTACATTAATAAAAGTGATTTCGGATATTATTAATCCAGATGTGGGTGAAGTGTTATTGAATGGGATAAAAATATCAAAAATGAAAAGGGAAATTGGCTACTTACCGCAATACCCTAATTTTTTTCATTGGATGACAGCGCGAGAAACCCTTATGTTTATGGGGCAACTTTCAGGGATGAAAAAAGAAGCATTGTCAAAGTCGATACCAAAAATTTTGGAGAAAGTTGGATTAAGTGGGGAAGAAGATTCGAAGGTGAGTACCTTTTCTGGTGGAATGAAACAAAGACTCGGTATTGCACAAGCATTACTGCATAAACCGGCGCTTATTGTCATGGATGAGCCAGTATCCGCATTAGATCCAATAGGTAGAAGGGAAGTATTAAATCTCATTGAAGAAATAAAAAAAGATACGACTATTTTATTATCAACCCATATATTGAGTGATGCAGAAGAAATCTGTGAACGATTTGTCATGATTAAAGATGGAACAAAGATAGAAGATACAACAATTACTGAGCTTTTACACCGTAATAGCGAAAATAAATTAATCATTGAAATTACAGCTAAAGATCGAGAGTGGATTGACGTTGTAAAAAATTTGCCTTATGTGAAGGATGTAGAAGTGATTGGACTTAAAGTCAAAGTGAAGGTTGAAAGTATCAAAATAAATAAAAATATGTTACTGCAAAATGCACTCGAACATAAAGTGGACATCGTTAAGTTTGAAATAAACAACGATACTTTAGAAGAAATTTTCTTGAAATTGGTGGTGCAAAAATGAATAACTCAATGATATTGATAAAAAAAGAATGTGTTCAAATGTTACGTGATTTTAAGATCATTTGGCTACCAATTGTTTTTATATTTTTAGGGGCAACACAGCCAATAGTAACGCATTACTTACCATCCATTTTAGGAGCATTAGGTGGAGGGCAGGGAATTACCATCGATCCAAGTATGACATCACAAAAAGGAGGCGAAGTATTAGCGAGTACTTTGGGGTCTCAGTTTGATCAGCTCGGACTTATGATTCTAGTGATTTCTATGATGGGTGCTATTCAAACAGATAAAGCTAACGGTATGTTGGCCTTTATTTTAACGAGACCTGTTACGGTTACTTCATATATAGTGGGGAAAATAGTATCAAATTATGTAATAGTAGCGCTTAGTGTAATGATTGGATACTTTACCTCTTATCTATATACAAACTATCTTTTTACTGTTGTTCCGTTTTCGCACATGATTACTGGATTACTATTTTATTTAATTTGGGTTCTTTTTATCGTATCTTTCACAACAATGATAAGTGCTATTTTTCACAGTCAAGGTATTATTGCACTAATTTCAATTGTTGTTCTTTTAGCTTGTAGAATAATCGTCGGTTTGAGTCCAATAATAGATCAAGTTAATCCAGCCAGTATGAGTAAACACGCAATGGAAACGTTAGTCACAGGGGGAGTGAATGCAACTGCAATGGTCAATGTACTACTAACGATTATTTGGATCTTATTGACACTCTTCGTGACAAATTATTGGATTGCTAATAAAAAATTCACGTATGAATAAGAAAAGAATAATCGTGATGAGGGGATTTATTAAAATAAATACCCCAATAAGAAGAAGCTTCCACTACTGTGGAAGCTTCTCTAAATGATGTGCAATATCAATATACATATTTGAGTAGACTGAATGTATTTCATTACTTGGCGTAGCGTTAGAAGAGAAGTGGACAATGACCATATTTGCTTTCGGATCGATGTAAAGTGTTTGTCCGTAACTACCTAACACTTCAAAAGCACCTTGTTCATTGTGCGGAATCCACCATTGATTATGATAAGAAATGGAAGCTCCAGGGCCAACTGCAAGTTCACCTTCTTGGACATTTTTTATATCTTTAGTAATAGAAGAAGGGAGAATTTGTTTTCCATTATATTCCCCGTTGTTTAATAGTAATTGCCCGAATCTAGCCATATCTCTAGCAGTTGCATTTAAACCAGCGCTAGCTTGTTCAACTTTTGTTTCATCGGTGACATAATAAGCATTTTCTTCCATACCAATTTGAGACCATATGCGTTCGCTAACATTTTCAGCTAATGATTTACCCGTGATAGTTCGAATAACCCAAGCGAGTGTTTCGGCTGATCCGTTATCGTAAGAAAAATCGGAACCAGGCGTTGCAGTTTCTTCTGCTTCTCGTAACATATCATAAATTTTCATCGGACCGTCGTAGTTTTTACCTCTAGGTAAAATATTGCTCGCTAAATATAGTTGTGCATCTTGATTTTCTAACGCTGGATGTTCGTATCCGTGAGTAGGGTATTCTACAGAAACTTGCATGTCCATTAATTGCTGAAGTGTGGCATTACCGAACGGTGTATTTTTTAATTCTTTTATATATGCGTCAGCTGTTTTTTCTAAGTCAATACGATTTTCTTCAGCGAGAGATTGTATAATTGCACCGGTAAAAACCTTTGCTAATGACGCCATGCCATGAGGTTCACTCTCGTTATACCCGTTGAAATATCGTTCATAAACAAGTTGTCCATTGTGTACAACGACAAAAGCATCCGTTTTGTTATCGTCTAAAAGTTTTTTTAGAGGAGTTGTATTTCCAAATCTACGCTCCACAGCAAAATCGTCTAAGTTTTGTGATGCGGTAGAGAAGTGGGAAACGTGATCCGGGTTATTATTTACCTCGTTAATTAAAGTGAATTCTTTCATATGTGTGTACGACCAACGTAAGTAAGGATCATCTAACCAATTTTTTTTCGTCACGTTATTTTTTGATGGGATTGTTTTATTATGTTTGAAGTATGTAAAACCGAGCCCTGTAATTACAAATATGAATGTGATTATGAGTAAGAGTAGGGGAGATTTTTTAAGTTTCATATCGGTCCCTCCTTTTTTATTTCTATTATAAGTATACGCTTCTATTAAAAGAAATACAAAATAAGGAAAGTAAACGGGGAAGTTTACTTTCCTTATTCATGTTAAGCGGAAATTTTTCCATCTGTATGTTGTTTCTTGAATTTTTGTTTTCGTCCGTGTAATCCATAATATAGAAGTAAAGTGAAGGCAACGATAATAGCTGCGATAAAATACATATTATGGTAACTGGATTTCGCTGCGACGATACCTAAAATGAAAGAACCAAAGCCAATACCACTATCAAAGAATGAGAAGTAAGTAGCTGTCGCAGAACCACGTCGGTGGTTTGGAGCGGCAGAAATCGCAATCGTTTGGAAGCTAGGAATTAATGTCCCGTAGCCTAAACCGATTAGCATACCTGCGCCAAGGAACCAAAATGAAGTTTGTGCTTGGCTTAAAATAAACATCCCAATTGTGAAAATAATGATAGCAGGGTAAACAAGTACATTTTCACCGAAGCGATCAAAAATCTTTCCTGTAAATGGACGAGAAATTACAACAACAAGTGCGTATACAATAAAGAAGTAACTAGCAACTTCTCCTAAACCGATCTCTTTCGCATAAATAGGAATAAAGGATAAAATGCCACTATAAGAAAAGGCTAAAACAAATCCTGTCAGAGCGATCGGAATAGAGGATGGTTCAATTAAGTCCTTCCATTTCATTTTTTCTCGTTTTTGTTTGTTCACTGGTGCTTCATGCGGAATATTTACAAGTAGTCCTAATAAAAATGCAAGCAATGAAAATACGGAACAAACGATAAATAGTACAGTAAATGAAAAATGAGAAATAATTGTTAAACCTAAAAAAGGACCAATTACCATCGGCAGACTCATGAATACGCCGAAATAGGCAAGTGCTTCGCCTCGTCTATGAGCTGGCGCAACATCTGTGACAATCGTACCAGTTGCTGTCGTTGCCATACCGAACCCAATACCATGTAAGAAGCGAAGGGCAAGTAATAAAAATAAACTTTGCGCACCGAAATACATAACAGTAGCAGCTAAAAATAATGAAA
This sequence comes from Bacillus sp. MMSF_3353, assembly GCF_030733445.1. NCBI lineage: Bacteria > Bacillati > Bacillota > Bacilli > Caryophanales > Bacillaceae > Bacillus > Bacillus sp. MMSF_3353. The sequence continues at coordinate 138,819 of NZ_JASHJA010000004.1, read as the reverse complement.
GTGAAATAAATAATATTTTCTTTCTTCCTAAATCATCGAGCCATTTACCTGTAAATGGTCTACATAAAACAGATGAAATAAGAAAAACAGTTGCAACTAAACCAATTTCCTCAGGTTTTCCTTTTAGGCCGTCTATTACATAGACAGGCAGAGTAGTCATAAGCATGTAAAATGTTAAGAAGAGAAATAGACTACTAAAACAAGTTCCGAGGAAATCCTTCGTCCAAAGTTTCTCACTTTGCATCGTCATCCCTCCAATTTAATCTAAATTTTTAATAATTTGTTGTAACACTTCAAATGCTTGATGTAAATCATCTTCGTTAATATCTTCTAGTGTTTTTTCTTCGAAAGTATCAACTTCTTCTTGCCATACCGGAATCATTTTTATCGCTGTCTCTGATAAAGAAATGAGCTTCTCACGACGATCTTTTCCTTCTGTACGAATAATCCAGCCCATCGTTTCCATACGTGTTAACGTACGAGTCATCGTTGGTGATTCAACATTTAAGTACTGGCACAATTCTGTTTGCGTACAAGAACCGGTTTGATTAATGCGGAAAATAACAGCCCATTGCGCACTGAATAGCCCAGTTGGAGATACGCGTTCATTAAATTTCTTTGTGAATTTTCGAGAAGTCTGGCTGACAATGTGAAAAAAATGTTGTTTTTCGTCCATGTATTTTGATCCTTTCAAATTAGTTACCTAGCTAACTATATACTTTTTCATTATAATTGTCTAGTAATAGACATGTTGATTTATGTAAAAATTTCGTATAGGTTTTATGTTGCGAACGTATATTCTGCATGCTATTCTTTAAGTAAGTAAAGAATTTTCTTTCTATTAAAAAGAATGGGGGAACTTGTGATGATTAAGCCTGCAACAATGGAGTTTGTTTCACTATCGAACGGAGAAACGATTGCGTATCAGGAAGTTGGAAGGCAAAATGCAGAAATTCTTGTACTCATTCACGGAAACATGACATCGTCACAACATTGGGATTTAGTAATTGAAAAGCTGCAAGACCGATACCATATTTACGCTCTTGATTTAAGAGGATTTGGACAATCAACATATAATCAATCGATAGATTCATTACAAGACTTTGCAAGAGATGTAAAACTATTTATTGATCAATTAAAACTAGAGAAATTTTCATTAATGGGCTGGTCAATGGGTGGTGGTGTTGCGATGCAATTTACAGCGAATCATCCAACTTTTGTTGAAAAGTTAATTTTAGTAGAATCAGTAGGCATGAAGGGATATCCAATTTTTAAAAAAGATATTAACGGGCAACCGATCGTATCAAGTTTAGTAAAGACGAAAGAAGAAATCGCGCAAGATCCCGTACAAATTGCTCCAGTGCTAGATGCGATAAAAAATATGAATAAATTATATTACCGTACAGTATGGAATCTATTAATATATACACATAATCAACCGGAACCGGATCGTTACGAAAAGTATTTAGACGATATGTTAACGCAACGTAATTTCGTAGATGTGAATTATGCACTAATTACATTTAACATTTCGGATGAACATAACGGGGTTGTAGAGGGAAATAAGCAAATTCATCATATTAAAGCTCCAACACTCGTCATACAAGGTGACAGAGATTATGTCGTACCGCAAGTAGTCGGTGAGGAATTAGCAAAACATTTGCCGAATGCAGAGTTGAAAGTGTTAGAGGATTGCGGTCATTCGCCGTTTATTGATTGTTTAGATGTATTTATAAAACATGTAGAGGATTGGTTAGAAGAGAAATAATCCCCGAAATGATAAGTATTGCATATACTATAACATTGTAGGTAAAAGGGGAGATTATCCATGCATCAGCCGTTCTTAATTGCGCATTCGCCATATAATCATCACTTATATACAAAAATAATGATAGCTCCGATGTATATGCAAGTTTCACCAGCTGTAGTTCCTTTACAAATGCAATACCCGCAGCCACCAATTGCTCATGCACAGCAATACGTGTATGAAACTGCTTTTTATAAACATCCGTATTTCAAGCAATTCCATAACAATGTGAAAGCGCAAGTATGGGAAGGATAAGAAGCTAAAGGATTCATTCTTTTAGCTTCTTTTTTATTCATAATATTCGTACACGCATTTGGAGAAACAGTTTATAATGAAAAGTGGAAAGCGTGAGAAGGAGAGGGAAAAGGATGTCGATGCGTTTTACTTTTTGGATTATGGTTGGAATTGTAGCAATCTCGGGTTTGTCACAAGGGATGCTTTTACCGGCCATTGCAATGATTTTTGAACAAGAAGGGGTAAGTTCAAGTATTAACGGTATTCATGCGACGGCATTATACATTGGGATATTAGTTATTTCACCGTTTCTTGAAAAACCGATGCAAAAGTTTGGAATGAAGCCAATTATCGTTATTGGTGGGTTTCTCGTTATTATTTCATTATTCTTTTTTACACAAACTTTTTCATTTTGGGTATGGTTTATTCTTAGATTTCTAGTTGGAGTCGGAGATCATATGCTTCATGTCGGAACACAAACATGGATTACGACAACATCAGACCCGAGTAAAATAGGGAGACAAGTATCGATATACGGTGTATTCTTCGGAATTGGTTTTGCCGTTGGTCCGTATTTAGCAAGCACTGTGCAGTACGGTCTTGCAACGCCATTTATTATATCTACTATACTTTGCTTAATAGGTTGGCTATTATTACTTCCAACGAAAAATGCATTCCCGGCGCAAGATGAAAGAGAAGTGAAGAGTGAATCATCATTTTCTCGTTATAAACAAGTTGTTGGATTAGGGTGGATTGCATTACTAGGACCACTTGCATATGGCGTACTAGAAGCAATGTTAAATAGTAACTTACCAGTATACGCGCTTCGTAAAGGATGGTCTGTATCAGATGTATCCTTCTTATTACCAGCGTTCGCAGTTGGGGGCATTATTACACAAATTCCACTCGGTATATTAAGTGATAAATACGGAAGAGATCGTATTTTAACGTGGACGTTCAGCGTAAGTACGGGCATTTTCCTACTTGCAGCAGTATTTGATCACTATTACTGGATCGTCTTTGCCTGTATGCTGTTAGCGGGTATGGTCATTGGATCATGCTTCTCACTAGGTCTTGGATTTATGACAGATTTATTACCGAGACATTTACTACCAGCAGGTAATATATTATCTGGAATCGCCTTTAGTTTAGGAAGTATTATGGGACCTGTATTAGGAGGCGTATTTATAGAAAAAATACAGTATACAAGCTTTTTTATTGCGGTTATGATTATAATGGGAATTCTCGCAATGGTATATATGGTCTACATGAAGAATCAATTCGCATCAAGAAAAATAGAAAGTAGGTTAGGGCATGACAAAACAACCTAATAAAAAGAAATTTGAAGTACTCGAAAACGAAACAATTACAGACTGCTTAGCACGTATGGAACAAGAAGGCTATGCACCGTCTCGTCGTATGGAAGAACCAATCTTTCATGAAGTGAAGAAAAACGGCAAAACAGAAGTTGAACCGTGCGGTAGAAAGATTGTCTTTGAGGGGAAATTGAAGTAATACGTTATATAAAAAGAATTTGCTTTTGGGTACAAACAAGATAAAACATAAAGTCACATAAGAAAACGCTATTGATTCCAATATCAATAGCGTTTTTATTTTTAACAAATATATAGATCAAAATGAATTTCTGCTTGAATGGAACTAACAAAATCAATAATGTTTTTTTGTAAATACATCGCGGGTGATTCGTTATTCTCCACTTGCATTACTACCATAAAAAGAAACTCTAAACTATACTTCTTCTTGAGATGTTTTAATTGCTCTGTTTTTCCTTCAAGGGATTTTAGAATAACTTGCAACTGATTATTTATATCGTATGATTCTTGATAGCCGGTGCTGAAAGTCCAATTAGTTTCTTTTCTATATAGGGTTTTGGTGGATACAAGATTCGGATTATCACGTTTTGCAACAACATCACCTTTTTTATAAGTTCTTGTAGGCTCGATACTTAGGGCGTCGGTAATTGCTTCAACAGGGAATATATTACCCGTTGCACTAAAATAAGCCATAACTTTTGTTTTATCCAGAATGGCTCCTCCTCTATTATTAAGATGTTAATCTTATTACATTATAAAAATTTATGAATGTAAATAGAATTTTTATCCTGCTATTTGTGGGCAGCAAAGCTTCTAATGGGAGAAAAGTAGGTGAGAGCCAATTTTTCATAAAAGCTCACTAGTTCCATTGTATTGAATTCCGGCGTTGAGGCATTAGTTAAAGATGGATACCTATACATTTGTAGGACAGAACAATTATACAAAAGTAGGATGCTTAAAAATATAAATATTTGTATGATAAAAACAAAATATATTTTAAAAATCAGAATGTAGAGGAGAGGGAAATATATAATGATACAAAGCATATATGAAACTCATTTACATGTAAGAAATTTAGAAAAGGCGATAGATTTCTATCAAAATAAGTTAGGCTTAACAGTAGCAAAAAAACTATCGAAAAGACGAGTTGCGTTCTTTTGGATAGGCGAAAATAAAGAGCAAATGCTCGGATTATGGGAAGTACATACGAATGAAGAGTTTGAGACGAAACACTTCGCTTTTCGTGTAGATTTAGAGTTTTTAAAGATTTCTAAATTATGGCTAGAGAAGCGTGGAATAGAGGTAGTAGGGAGTCAAGGGAAAGGAAATCGAGAACCAATTGTCCAAAGGTGGATGCCAGCTGCAAGTGTATATTTTCTAGATTGTGATGGAAATAAATTAGAGTTTATTTCTATGTTACATGATGATCCAGATGAATTAGAATATGCAACGTATTTAAGTGAATGGGATGCGGAGCATCAAGAAAAATAAAGTTTAAACAGTAGGAGTTATATAGTTTTGGATTATATTAAATAGATAGAGACAAATAAAATCCCTCAAGAAAAAGCACGTTCTTGAAGGATTTTTTATGCTTTATATATTTTATATTGCTTGTAACTTATTAATTGAATTTATTTTTAGATATTTCAGCGCGTTGAATATAACCATCAGAGAAGCTGAAATAAAGAGAATAGCTTCCTCGATTATATATAAAGCCTTCACTAGTCATATCCTCTCCGATTCCATCTGGCTCACCAAACCACTCTTTTAATTCATTAATAGTGATATCCATTTTCACTGAAATATATCTAGCGTCCGAAGGGTACATGTCAATATTATAATCGCCGTATACCGCTATATTAGGTGCATCACATTCTGTACATGATGCTTGCTTCCAAACATCAGGCGCTCCAAATTCTTTTTTCACTTCAGATATATCTTTACCTAGTGCATCTAATTTAAATGGACCAAACGTCCCATTCTGTAAAGCTGTTGTTAACATTTGTTTCATTTCTTCTTTTGTATTGATGTTGAAATTATAAGATCGGTTCTTGGCTATTGCATTATAGAAAAATTGTGCATATTGCTCACGCTTCACAATCATGTTGCCATTAAAATTACCTGATTCGTCACCTTGTGCTATACGGTTACTACGCACTGCATTTACAGATTCATAGGCCCAATGACCTTTTGGTACATCTTTAAAGCTCCCTTGTCCTTTTGATTCTAAATGAAATGCTTTTTGTAACACTACTGCCATTTCATATCGAGTTAATACATCATCTGGACGAAATGTACCTGATCCATCACCTTTCATAATTCCAGCTTGCGCAATGGCTTTAATATCCTTTTCAAACATATGATTTGTAATGTCACTAAACATATTCGCCTGTTTATCATCTGCTATTAAACCTAAATGTCGATTGACTAAAGAAGCTACCTGTCCTCTAGTAACATTGTCCCCAAAACCAAATTTCCCATTTCCGTATCCTTTATAAATTCCTGCTGACGCTAAGTAATCGATAGCATCTTTTGACCAGTGGTCCTTTGGTACATCTGTAAATACAACGTTCGCATTGCTAGCTACCTTATAGCTATTTTCATTACCGTTTGTTTTCGTAGTTGTTTCTGCATTTACTGTACCTACCATCGTTGTAGTTGCTAATGCTGCAGTGATTATGAAACCGAAAAATTTTTTAGCTTTGCTTGTTTTCTTGCCCATTTGCGCAAGCCTCCCCAGTTTAATTTAACTTTATTAAATATACGTATTACACATTTAATATAACTAAATGCATGCATCGTAATTATAACATGTAAATTATAATTATTTGTCATTTATTTCCGCAATATGGATAATTTTTTGATAATATAACTGAAAATGTAATATTTGGATAATGGATATTCAGCTCTATTTAATAATGGTATATACAGTAAAACATTCTGCTTTCCAATCTGTAATAGAAAACAGAACGTATATTTGGTATAATCGAAACATACTATATGAAACGATGTACATGAGTTTGACATTTACGTAATAAGGTAAGTACTACATAATAATAACTACGCTATAGAATTCAGTTCATGTTATACAAATCAATCGTTAGAAAGGAAAAGAAGTAATGAATCAAATTTCATTTGAAGATTTATTTGAAGAAGAAAATAAACCAGAAAAGGTGGAGGTAGCTGATATACCAGTACCTTTATCGCCATTGCAAAAAGATATATTGGAATTAGTGGATTCTGAAGAAATAAGTACACTTGAGCTATGTGAACAATTAATACGATCCGGCAAAATATCAGATGAAAGATTCACAACGAATAAGCCGAAAGCATATGGACAAGTATGCTTAGTATTAGAAGATTTTGTTAAAGAAGGAAAGCTTATTTTTGTCAAAAGCGATGAGAAAAGAGATAGGGTTTATAAATTAAAAGAAGAAGTTTCTAACATATAAGTTGTCCAGAGGTAAATGAATGTTTTCTAAGAAGAGAGTTCAGTAGTCAAAGAAAAAGGTGGTATCAATCAAGAAAGATTGATACCACCTTTTTCTTTTTTAACATCTTACATACTTACGTTTGAAACCAAGTCTGCCTCTATCAAGTTCTTTCTGAATACTTTCGGAAGCATTTAGCAAACTGCTTTTTTTATTATCACGTTTTACTTCAACTATACCAACTTCTTTTGCAATCTCGACTGCCTTTTCGTGTAGTGGCACATATGAAATTGCTACAGTGTTTAGAAAATTATTCATAGCGGATTTTGTTCGTTCTGGTGAATCATGGATCGTATTTTTTACCATTTCAAGCATAGTGGAAATTTTGCTTTCAGAAAACTCATTGTCTTTGCGATTTCCTAAAAGCCAGCAGTAGCAACTCCAGCCCGCTGACATTCGTAGCTCGTCTCCACTTGCAATCCATTTATCAGCAACATCTTGTGCAATATTTGATTCTGATAAAGTTACTGCCACCACATAATCGGACAACATATAAAAATATGCTCCGTCTATCCAGCGATCAAAATCAGACTCACTCATAGCTTTCGGATCTGCAATAATGCCTGCAAAATACATAGCATCGTAGTTGCCTGTCGCATACAGTTCTTCAGCTAACTCTTGGTTTAATTTTATTTTTTTAGCGATTGGTTTCATAGCGCCTGTAGCTACGCCGAAAACTGGCTCGTGCGCACCGTTAGATATGTATATTTTTTTCGTTCTTTCCTTACCGAGGGATTCAAGCTCTTGCATAACTGTTTTTAAATCCATAGCTGTGCACTTCCTTCCTTCATATAAAAATCAGTTTAATTGCGATCATCTAGTTTAACTTTTTTATCATGTTTTCCATACTTCCTAATTTTAAATCTTATGTGAGTAGGATGTCTACTTTCTATAATTTATCGATAATTCAGTTAGTGATTTTGAAAGTCTAGCTATCTATAATTGTAAGGGTACTATATGAAAGTAGACGGGAAGGAAATACAGAAGTATAGCTTTTTACATAGATTGTTGGGATGAAAATAATATTTTACCTTTGGCTCTTTCTCGGTATTATCATGTTATTATTCGAAAAGGGAATAAATAGAATTTAAAATTAAACATGTGAGGTTGGTTATAAGTGATAAAGAAATTTACTAGAGTAGTATTAACTGCAATAATGCCAATTGGTATTATTGCGGGTTGTGGAAATACTGAAAAAACTGAAGCAAAAGAGCCGAAAGCGGTACAATCGGAGAAAAAGGATTATACGGATTACTCGTATGGAAGCAAAGGTATAGTAGTAAGCGGCAAAGCGAAAGAACGTCAACAATACGAGGTTGGATATATGGATGACAATAAGTTAATTGGAATTGATGAAAATATTGAGGATTGTATTATTTTAGATAATAAAGATGAAGCAGGTCTCGTTTGGAAACAAATAGAGCGTGGGTCTATTATTGAAGTGCAATATGGTAAAGACCGCAATGATATTGTAGGCGTACAATTAGTAGGAGATCGTGAGCCATACGAAATTAGTGATAAGTTTGATCGGAATACGATAAACGAGATTGTCGAAAACGTTAAAGGGAATTTGTAATAGATGTACTTCGCTAGTATAGGATTTAGTATTATAAAATGATGAATCGCATATGTGAAAATTTAGAATCAACGGCATTTTTTATATGAAAATGCCGTTGATTTGTGTTAAAAAGTAAATGCTATTCTATAGTCTTGTAGAAAAACACGTATGAAACATAAATGAATTATTCTTCTTTTAGCTGTTATGATCGCCGTAAGGTTATTATCCAAAATAAAAGAGCACAAGCACTAACAGATACACCTAATATGCATACTCCATCCCAACCATATTTTGCATACGTATTTGTTGAAAGAATTGCACCTGTTGCACTACCGATAGAGTAAAAAATCATGTAACTGGCAGTGAGTCGACTTCTCGCTTCAGGACGCACTGTGAAAAGCATACTTTGATTGGTGACATGTACAGCTTGCACCGCTAAATCTAAAAGGATAATTCCGAAAAGTAGTAATAATAGAGAATGGTTAATAGATTTAATTAGGAGCCATGAAAGTACTAATAATGATAAGGCTATGCCAGTTGTTCTTTGTCCGAATCCTTTATCAGCTAATTGTCCAGCTTTAGTAGCAGCTAATGCACCTGCAACTCCAGCAAGGCCGAATGCGCCAATAGCTGTATGAGATAGATTATGTGGTGTAGCACTTAGAGGTAATACTAAAGAAGTCCATAAAATACTGAATGAAGTAAAAATGAGAAATGCTAGTATTCCGCGAACGCGTAAAAGTCGTTCTTCTACAAATAATAAGAGAACAGAGTGTATTAATTTTCGGTAAGACATAGTTGTCACTTTTTTAAGTTTAAGAGTTGGTAAGTTCCGGTGTAACAAAACAGTTACGAAGAGTAAAAGAATAGCGGAGGTGAGATAAACGGATCGCCATCCAGCTAAATCTGTTAATGTGCCTGCAAATGTACGAGCAAGGAGAATACCTATTACAACGCCACTTGTAACGAAACCTACTATGCGTCCACGTTCTGCTGGATTAGCTAAAATTGATGCATATGCGACGAGTGTTTGCGTAACCGTTGCAAGAATACCTACTAAGGCCATACCTATAAAAAGTACGGTGCTTGAGGAAGCGCACCCGATTATAATTAAAGCGAAAACAGATAAAAGCATTTGGAGAATTATTATTTTCTTTTGGTTTAATAAATCACCAAGTGGAACTAATAAAAGTAAACCGAGTGCATAACAAACTTGAGTAATAGTAATCACAATACCGATAGTTGAATGACTAATCTTAAATTCATTTGACAATGAATCAAGTAGTGGATGAGCGAAGTATATATTTGCTACAGCCATCCCACAAGCGATTGCGAATAATAGAGTCATATAGCGAGACATGGTTGCATGAACAGGTGGATGTATCTGAGTGTGAGTATGTTTTAGAATGGGCATCATTTTTTCTTTACTATTCATAAAAACAGCTCCTTTTTGCATTACTTACAAATAATGTACCGAACGGTATGTTATTTGTAAGTAAAATATAATCTCGAAGAAACATATATGTCAAGTTTATTTTGAGTTAATTATAATTTTTTTGACATGTCGTTTATAATCTAATACGATATATAACATACTGATTGGTACATAAATGACGATGTGTAATCTTAATAACTAGATATAGAAAGGATATGGTTTTAAATGGCACGACTACGCGAATTTGATGAAGAAAAAGCTTTGGATGCTGCTATGCAACTTTTTTGGGAGAAGGGATACGCAGCTACTTCATTAAGCGATTTAACTGCAAAAATGGAAATACAAAAGCCGAGTTTATATTCAGCCTTTGGTGATAAAGAGGGTTTATTTGAAGCGGCATTAAGGAGATACACAAATTTACATGCGGCTAATATACGAACAAAACTTCAAAACGAACAATCTGTAAAAGGAGCAATTCGGACGTTTTTTGAAAATATGGTGGAAGAGGAATATAAAAAAGAGTTCAGTAAAGGTTGTTTTTGTATTAACACAATGGTTGAACTTGCTCCTCATAATGAAAAATTTGAAGTACTGACTAGAGAACATCAAATGTATCTTGCAGTTATTTTTCAAGAATTAATTACGAAGGGAATACGATCAGGTGAACTGCAAAGTGATTTGAACGCTAAAGCATTAGCGCAAACATTAGTCACGTCCTTAATTGGATTAACAGTGTTAATGAAATCACGTCCAGAACGTTCCGTTATAGAAAATTCGATATCGATAATAGTATCGTTAGTAAAATGATCTTTGGGCGAGGTGTTAATCAGCAAATTAGATATTAAGAAAGTCGATTCCTTATTAAAATAAGAAATCGACTTATTATAATTATTTATTTTGTAAGTTGTCTTTCCAAAAATTATAGCTATTATCAATAACGTTTTTTAATTTGAAATAGTTTTCCCAAGTATCTTGCACATGGTAGAGAGTTTCGCCTTCGTCTATAAAAACATCACTGTAATCATTTATATATTTCCAGTCCTCGTCATGGTTAAAGTAGTACTTTGCGAATTGGTTGCCCTCATCATTTAACATGTCGTCTGCTAAAACGCCATCCCAGTTCATATAAATTTCTGTGCCAGTCATTTGTTTAAGTTTAAACTGATTAATTTCGTCTTGAGACTCTTCTTCAAATTCTTCACTAAATAAATTATGTTCAAGTATCCATCCTAAAAACATACCAGTATGTACAAAAGCTTGATCAATTGGTAAGTCCTCAGGGAAATCACCTTGATAATGGTACTTCGCTTTATCATAAACGATCGTATTTAACAATTAGGTCATCCCCTTTAATGTATAATCTAATAAACTTGTATGGTTTGTTTTAATATTTCAACTATGTTTTCAAGCCATTCTACCGGTGTGATTTCTAGCCCTTCAAAATATATCCCATCTGCTGAATATCGAATGTACGCTTGTTTTTCTTCAATGCTATAATCATTTTTTAGAAATTTAGATAGAAAAACAATAGAGTCTTGTAAATATTCCTTGTGTGCCTCTTCTAATAATTCTTTAAGTGCTTCTTCGTAGAAAGTATCTTGATGGAAAGTGCCAGCTAGAAATTGGAAAACTTCATCATCTTCCATATTTTCTATTCGTAGCATACTCATACTCATCCTCCTTGTTTCGTATGTAGTGATATTTCACAATTAATTAATCTAGAATAATTAATTGTGAAAATAAACTTTCTATGTCTTTAGCATCTTTCTTGAAAAATTTAAGTATGCGTGCCATAACGTAGTAATTTTCCCCGCCACGCTCTGATACTAGAACATTCTTTTCGTTTTCTTTTGTCACTTCATTTTCTAATACAGAGTAGATGTGTTTGAAATCGCCTTTTTCAAATACTACACAACATGTTAATAATGCTATGCTGTAGTAATAGCCAATAACATCATACATAGCAAATTGATTGTTTGGCATTAAATCTAATTGGTAAGAGTGTACTGTATTGGCAACGAGTCTAGTTATTCCTTCAGATTCAATAAAAGGTTTCATACGTAAGCAGTGATTTTTATTTAGTGGTGCATGAGCAAAAGATTTTAACTTATTAACTAGTTTCTTTACAATTTTTTGGTCTTCTTCATTTAATGTATCAATATTAGTGAGTAAAATATGAGCAATTTCTTCCATATAAAAACTCCTTTCAATGTAAAAAGATGACAACTATATTATAACGAAAAATTGAAAAGCTTAGTATTTTCAAATAGGGAAATTACATTAAATCAGGATCTAATTAATAGATACATAGTATTTATGAAAAAACGTAAAGGTCCTTCTTGGTGAAGAAAATCAGTAAAAGGTATCCTAATCTATTTTTTGAGAAGTAGTAGTGTGTAAGGGGATAAGTGTTTTTGACGGCAATTGCAATTGGTTATAAAATAATGTCTGTTAAGGGATTTTATAGAAACTATCATTCACCTGCTGGGGGTAAAATGAAGTGTTTATAAAAAGGCGAAATAAACATATTTTTATACATAGTAGATTCATAGTCTTTCACTAATGAGAAAATAAAGGGAGGTTGAGATACTTACACGAACAGTGTAGGGTATCGATTACAGCAATGAAAAAAATTATAAAAAAAAGAGTAATTGCACTATCAACAAGTTTAGTAATGTTAGGGAGTGCACCTTTAGCGATATCAGCAGAAGAGAGCAAAAACCTTCAAACGGATCAACTTCGTATCGCACAAGGGGAACGTGGAACGAGTGGATTAAGTTATTCTCATTTCAATCTAGAAACTCCTGATCACATGCAAATTAACGAAGCAGAAGTATCAGAAAACGAGAAAATACTTCTAGAAGAATATAAGCATAAACATGATGAAACAGAAGAACTAAATAAAATGAAGGAAGCTAAAAAAGGTCAAGTAGCAGAAGATGAAGCTATTTCAAACATTGAAAAGGCATTTGAACATGTAGACGGCCGAAATGATGGTTCTACTCGCGAAATGAAGCCGGTTGAAAAGCCAAGAGCTATTCAGTATAGTGCATCGATGACTACAAAGAAATATGGAACACTTGCAGGTACTCCATTTGTAGAGTGGATTGTTCCAGCAGGAAATCCTGATATTCGCCCTGCTAATCCGATGAAAGCACGCTACATTACAATTCACGAGACTGCAAACACAGCCCGTGGTGCGAATGCTGAAAATCATGCGAAATATTTGTATAAACAAGCAACGGAAGGTACGTTCCGAACAGCTTCATGGCATTTTACTGTAGACGACAAACAAATTTATCAGCACTTACCAACAAATGAAAATGGATGGCATGCAGGAGATGGCGATGGCTCAGGAAATAGAGAGTCTATCGGTATCGAAATTTCAGTTAACCAAGATGGAGATTACAATAAAGCGTTAGAGAATGCAAAGAGACTTGCAGGTTATTTAATGAACAAAGAAGGTATTAGTGCGGATCACATTTACAGGCATCAACAATGGAGCGGAAAAAACTGTCCTGATATTTTAATTTCGCGTGGGAATTGGACTGGCTTCGTACAAAGTATTCAATGGTATGCAAATGTTAATGCGCAAATTGACTCGCCTTTACAAGAAAGAGATGAGCTATTTGATTCAAATGAATATAATCCAGCTGAACCTAATATGGAGCTTGTAGTGAATGGTGACGGTATAAACGTACGTAGTGGCGTAGGACTTGAGCATCATATTGTTCGTAAAGCTTCAAACGGAGATCGTTACAAAGTGTTAGCAGTTAAAAATGGTTGGTATAAAATAGGAAATGGAGAGTGGATTTTCTATAATCCAAGTTGGATTAAAATTAACTACAATGTACCAAAAGAAGAAGTACAGAAGCCAAAAGATGATATTACAGGTGGATGGTTTGAGGGACATATTCGTAAACTACACAGTCTAGGTATTATGAATGGAGAAGGAAATGGTGTATTTGCGCCTTATCGTAATGTAACGAGAGCTGAGTTTGCGACATTAATCTCAAATGCTCTTAAACTACCAGAAGGAAATAAGTCATTTGTAGATATTAACGAAGCGCATTCATCACTTCATGACGGTATTAAACGTAGTGCAAGTGCAGGAATTATTAACGGTCGTGGCGGAGGGATTTTTGACCCAAATGCGCCAATTACTCGTGAAGAAGCATCTATCATGATTGACAACGCATTACAGTATAAAGGTGTTACAGGTGAATTAGTCGCATTACCATTTAGGGATAAACATTTGATCACATATAAACAGCCTGTTCAACGATTATACAGCTTAAAGGTAGTTACTGGTGTTGGAAATAATGAGTTTAATCCTAAAGGTACAACAACTCGTGGCGAGGCAGCTGCTTTTTTAGTGAAGATGTTAGACTCTATGCAAAAATAAAAATGGTATGTAAAAGTTTGTACTGATGCAAGAAAAAGTAATAAGGATGTTAAAGGAGCTATCCAAAATGAAAATTTGGAACAGCTCCTTTTTATTTTAGCCCCTATGAAGCCCCTTCCAAGCCCCTCATAAGCACCTACCAAGTAATAAATCACTAAGAAAAAACAAAACAAAAACAACTATAAGAACAAAAAAGCGCGAAAAAATAAAACCGGCGTTGTAGTAGTTAAAAAAATTTGGAATTCAAATGCAAAAACAAAGCCCTCATTCCTATATGTATATTGAAGGGGTGAATTCTGCCTTTTTATGAATAAAAGGAGGAGGGAAATATATGGCGGTGTACCGTAATGTGCAGGTGGACTTTTGGCAAGATGAATTCATATTAGATTTAACGCCAGAGGAGCGTTATTTTTATATATATTTGTTAACTGGTACGAAAACAAAGCAATGTGGAATTTACGTATTACCGAAGCGTGTGGCAGAACTGGAAACAGGCTACAGTATGGAAACTGTTGAGAAGCTGTTAAATAGATTTGTTGAATACGGAAAGATTTTATACGATGCGGAAACGAAAGAGTTATACATACTAAATTGGCTACACTATAACCCTATTTTAAATACAAATGTAGAGAAGTGTGTGTTACGTGAGTTAAAGACTGTAAAAAATAAAGAGTTCATACATATGTTTTTACGTAAATGTCTTGAAGAAGAATGGAAGATTCCATTGTTATTGCAGCATTTTGGTATGCCGAAAGAAGAGGATAATAGTAGTTTACAAGAAGTTGTTGAGGAGAAGGAAGAAGAGATAGAAGAGACAGAAGAGGATACGTCGCATAGTGAAGTTTATAAGTTTTACAAACAAAATATAAGTAGTCTATCTCCATATATCGTGAAGGAATTAAAAGAGTGGATACAAAAAGCTTCAGGAGAGACAGTACTAAAGGCACTTAAAGTTGCGTTTGAACAGAATAAGCGAACGTTTGCTTATGTGAAGGGGATTTTGAGGAATTGGTGTAAGAAAGGGCGGGGAGATTTCAGTGGAAGAAAGGAAGGAGAAGTCTGTTTACATGATCCATAGCATAAGAAAAGATGGATTTTTCCTATTCTAAAAGGTTCTTTCAAAATAGAAGCGAATAGTTTGAGAAAGGAGGGGTTATATGGAAGTCGTCATAAAGAAGAAACGAACTAGAGGGAAGAAAATTTTTATTTGGTCTAGTAGTATCGTTCTTTTGGTAGTTATTTGTACAGTGATTTTTTTGAACATATATACGCTTAGTTCTGTGCCAAAGATAGATGGGACGATAAAGCTAGAGGATTTACAACATGCTGTTCAAGTAAAGCGAGATAGTAAAGGGGTACCTCATATTAAAGCGGAAAATGTACATGATTTATATTTTTCGCAAGGGTATGTACAAGCGCAAGATCGTTTGTTTCAAATGGATTTAAGTAGAAGGCAAGCTTCTGGGATGTTGAGTGAAGTTGTAGGGGAAGCAGCTGTTGATCGAGATAAATTGTTTCGAACACTCGGTTTACGACGAGCAGCCGAAGCGTCTGTTAGTCAATATGACGGGGAAGCGAAATATGCCCTGCAGTCATTTGCTGATGGGGTGAACGCTTTTATACGCGAGGCGAAAGAGGAAAAGAAATTGCCAGTTGAGTTTACTATATTAGGATATGAGCCTGCTGAATGGTCTATTGTTGATACGTTAACGATTGGAAAGTATATGGCGTTTGATTTAGGTGGACATTGGCACGGACAGGCGTTTCGATATTGGGCGCTGAAAAATTTGCCGAAAGAGCAAGCAAATGAGCTATTTCCTACATATCCGAAAGATGCGCCTAGATTGCTAGCTGAACTGAAAAATACAAATGTGGACGTAGCACAAAGTTTTGCAAAAACGATCATTCCTCCAGAGTTTAATGGTAGTAATAATTGGGTCATAAGCGGTGAGAAAAGTGCGTCTGGTAAGCCAATCTTAGCGGATGATCCTCATTTATCTCTTGCGACGCCTTCAATTTGGTATCAATCGCAACTCGAAATGAAAGATTTACATGTGAGTGGTGTTATTTTCGCTGGAGTACCGGGTGTTATATTAGGTCACAATGACAAAATAGCATGGGGCGTTACGAATACAGGTCCTGATGTGCAAGATTTATATATTGAGAAGCGAAATCCTAATAATGAAAATGAATTTTTGTATAACGATAAGTGGGAAAAAGCTACAGTTGTTGATGAATCTATTAAAGTAAAAGGCGGGAAAACAATTCCGTATAATGTGACGGTTACGAGGCATGGTCCAGTTATTTCAGAGTTTGCGGATAAAGGGAAAGAGAAAACGAAAACTGTATTCGCTTTGAAATGGACTGCTTTGGAGCCTTCCGCTGAATTAAAGGCTGTATTAAATATGAATAAAGCGAAAGATTGGAATGAGTTTGAAACGGCACTTCAAGATTTTCATACTCCAACTCAAAACTTTGTATTTGCATCAAATGACGGCACAATTGCGTATAAAGCGAATGGAAATATACCAGTGCGTAAAAAAGGTGATGGAAGTTTGCCAGTGCCAGGGTGGACAAATGAATATGAATGGGAAGGGTATATCCCATATGATCAACTTCCAAAAGTAATAAATCCAAAACAAGGGTTTATTTCAACTGCGAATAATAAAATTGTGGATGATAATTATCCGTACCATATTAGTAATACGTGGGCACAGCCATATAGGCAAATGCGTATTCAAGAATTTTTACAAGAGAAAGAAAAGTATACGGTGAAAGATTTAGAAGAGTTACAGATGGATCAAAAAAATTTATACGGGAAAGAATTTGCCCTTATATTTTTAAAAGAGTTAAATAAAGCATCTTTAAATGAAGTAGAGAAAGAAGGCGTAAAACAATTAACAAAGTGGAATTTTTACGATAGTAAAGATGAAGCGGCACCATTACTATTCCATTTGTTAATGAAAGAGATTTCGAATACGTTATTTTCAAAAGAAATACCGAAAGATGTGATGGAGTTATTTGAAGGGAAGTCACAAGTTGTTGATGAATTGATTCGAAAAGAAGTAGCGGGAGAAAACGGCGCTTGGTTTACGAAGTACGGAGGCTTCACAAAAGTTGTGCATACATCGTACGAAAATGTAATGAAGAAACTGCAGAAGGAATATGGCCCTGATGTTGCGGAGTGGAAGTGGGGCGATTACCATCAACTGGCGTTCACACATCCAATTTCAAAATCATCTAGTATGCTAGCACTACTTGCATTTAATCGTGAAAAACCAATTCCAATCGGCGGAAGCCAAGTTACCGTTCAAGCAGCGAGTTACGGAGAAAATGGTATTGTAAATCACGGAGCTTCTTGGAGATTTGTTATTGATACAAAAGATATGTCAAACGGTTATCATATTGTAGGACCGGGACAATCTGGACATTTTAGAAGCGATTGGTACCATGATCAAATAGATGATTGGGTAAATGGAACGTATCATACGACTACATTGAATACGGAGGGGATAGAGGGGAAAGTGTTAACTTTAGAGCCGAAGTGATAATATTTCCACTGATTAAAAATTATAAATTAGAATATAACCCAGT
The DNA here is from genome assembly GCF_030733445.1 of Bacillus sp. MMSF_3353. Classification (NCBI taxonomy): domain Bacteria; kingdom Bacillati; phylum Bacillota; class Bacilli; order Caryophanales; family Bacillaceae; genus Bacillus; species Bacillus sp. MMSF_3353. Next base: position 120,961 of record NZ_JASHJA010000004.1, on the reverse strand, counting down.
TCTTAAATGATTTTAAAAGCCTACTATCAGTTAAGTGGATAGTAGGCTATTTTATAGGATAAGATTCAATAATTTTATTATGACAAAACAGTAAGTGTTTTAACATTTACTTATACGATAACGGGCCTTATTTACTCTGTTACAGTTGCTCATTTTTATACACCGCGAAACATTTTGTTATTCAATAATTCCAATTTCTAGAGCCTTTTGAACAGCTTCTTCTTTGTTACGGACTCCTAGCTTTGTATAAGCTGTGGAAGCATAATTTCTGACCGTACCACTCGATAAATATAACCTTGATGCTATGGTAGTGTATCGAAGGCCTTTTGCTACTAGCTGCAATATTTCTATCTCCCTAGCTGTTAGCTCATAAGCGGTTGCTTTTGATTGTGGTGTCTCTTTTTGCACATCAAACTTCTCAAATATTTTGTGAGACATTCCCTGGTCAATTAGTGTCCCACCTTTGTGAATAAGACGTATCGTATTAGCTAGCTCCAACGTTTCAATAGATTTAAGTAAGAAACCATCCGCACCGTTGCGAAGCGATTCTAACGCCTGTTCGGTATCCTGAAACGTTGTAAAGATCAATACGCGGATATGTGGCCATTGTTGCTTAATCTTTTTGGTTGCTTCGACTCCATCCATGTGCTGCATATCTAAATCCATAAGTATAACATGGGGTTGAAGGCGCCCACACAAATCGATGGCTTGATTGCCATCCTCAGCCAAACCGACTACATTTAAATCTTCATATCTATCGAGTAGTGTCCTCAAACTTTCTCGAACAAATGGCTGATCGTCTACAATTAATAAACGAATAAGTCCATCTTTTATTTCAGTTTGTCGTGGTATGGTACATGTAACAAGCATTCCTTCCTCTGGCTTTGTATATACAGACAATTGACCTTGCAAGTTCATTGCCCGTTCTTTCATCGCATTCATACCGAAGCCTTCCTGCCATTCTACATTTCCTTTTCCATTATCTTGAACTTCTAATCTCGTATATTGTTGTTCAAACTGCAATGAAACTATAATTTCAGTTCCCTGTCCATGACGTACTGCATTCGTAAGGGACTCTTGTAAGCAACGAATGAAGGCTATCTTCGCTTGCCGAGACAATTCATATTCCTCTCCGAATATCCTAAAACTTACATTTACCTGAGCGTGCTCCTGAAATTCGGCTCCAAGATTTTGTAGAGATTGGATTAAGGAAGGCGATTGACACGGAGAATCCATTTGATGTAGGTAACCTCTCACGTCCTCGATGCTTTTCCGTCCCATTTCAAGCAGAGAATCTAGCCTCTGTATACCCATTTCAGTAGCAAGTTCGGTACGCAATGTTTCCATCCCCATAATAATAGAAGTATAAGCGTGACCAACTGTATCATGAAGCTCACTCGACAGTCTGTTCCGTTCTTCTGCCAGTGTAATGCGTTCAATCTGAGACATATATTGCTCAAGTACCGCGTTTTGTTTACGAATCGCTTCATTTTGCTTATGATTGACGATTAATAAATGGAAAGCGAAGCCCATTACATAAGCAAGTCCATAGTTGGTAACCATAATCCAATAGCTATTACTTGGCGCAACCGCATAGAAAATTCCAGTTGTTATAAAAACTGTTGTTGGAGCTGTCCAATAATAGGACAAATGCTGACTATTCGCAGCAATCAGAAAAACCGATATAAGAAATGTAACGTTAGCTCCCGGAAATAAAGAAGTTAAATATATACACAGTCCACCATATAGCAGTATTTCTGTGAACAAATAATATTTATAATTGAATAGTAAGGCTACCCATGGAACAGAGAAGGCAATAATTTCCCAAAGAATAATAATCCAAATTGGCAATGTTAAACTATCCTGAAAATCTAATGTGGTTATGGCGATAGAGACACTAACAAGTATACGGACTCCTAACATAATCCAATCGTACCAAAACCAATACTTAACCATATCTAACAAGTCATTTACCCCCTAAGTAGCCTACCTTTTTACTTCCTATATTATAAATTAATCCTTCATACATTGTTATACTTTTTAATTTTACACTGCAATTCTCTTACAGAAGGCAAACCTTTATTGATTTAGTTGCCGGATCATGCTACGTGTATAGCCCCCAATTTTCTTTGTTAAACCATCTACTATTCTAATACTTATGGCGGTAAATACTATACCCATAAACATTACAAAGAGTGACTTGGCAAACGTATCTATCTGTATGAATATGATATTCATTTCAATGTAGCGATACAGTAGTGGTGCTAACAGGAACATAAGTGGCATTACATAAAAAATGGTTGCACTAATGAGACTAAAAATGCCAATCGCAAATTTCTGCATTAACCAATAGACAGCAGACCAAGTGCGACGATCAGTAAGCACTAATTTCACCTGAGTCCAGTTCGATGTATCTATTGTTATACTTTTATCATAAGAGTCTGTTGAAATATCTGTATAAATTTTCGTCTGTATGCGCTCGAATTGGATAAAAGGTGTAGTAGTCTGTAGTACACGTATAACTAGTGGAATCCCAATTACCGTAAATGAAAGGGTGAAACTGAATAGCAGAGCTATTAGATAAAAACAAAAATAAAACAATCCTGTAACGAAAGTTAGCAATAAAAAATAACCATTCTGGATGAATCTTGATTTCATAAAGTTCTCGCTCCTATCTATGTAATAACCGAATTGTACTGCTTTTTTTGTCATTCTCACTAGTGTAAAAGTGTCATATGACATTTCTAAATGATGCTAAAAAGGGGAGAGTAACCTACTTCTGGTTAAAAAAGATGCTTATATGAATCACCATAAAACAATCCCGTTCTTGCAGATGCAAGAAGGGATTGTTTTGTACTTTTATCCCGCTTTAATGGGCAGTAAGACCCCCACCTGAAAATGCAGCAAAAGCAAAGAATTTAGGTGGGGGATCAACTGCCCATAAAAGTCCGATTGGTTCAACTAATAATCAGTGGGGGATGAAGAAAATCCCCACTGATTAAAGTTTCACTTTATTTAATATGAGATGGACTTGTTTTTCGAATGTGAAAAATAATATCAAATTGCTCAAGCAATGACTTATCAAAGTATGCCAATTGGTTCGGTAAGAGTCGTGCCCCTATACTTAGTAATGGTCTTTTTGCTTTAACCCATTTCTCTGCCGGTCCTTTAAGGTGACGGTTATCCAATAAAAACATTTTATATGGTACTTTTCCGAGGGTATAATTGAAACTATTTACATCTTGTGGAATCGGATCTGTTATAATCTTATCTCCGGTGTCGTTGTATAAGGTGAAATTCCCCTCCGTAGTTGTACTGCCAATTGTGACATAATTATTGTCTAAACGTTCCTTCAAATTCTGCCCTGCAGCATAAGGGTATAATTCCTCATCGATAATTCCTTTAGCTATATGAATATTGTGTCCCCATACCATCGTTTTACCACCCAATGTCTCTTGTGACCACATTGCATGATCGGCCAAGTATTGCTCATGTAGCTTTAACATACTTGGATAGTCGTTAGGAATTAGCATTGTTGTATATTTCTCTATTGCACTTGCCGTTGCTTTCGCCCAGATGTACTCGGGTGAAGCCATTTCTGTGTTGGCTTGCCCATTCTCATCTTTTAGTAATTGGGCTACTCTCTCAGCGTTTGCTTTGAACTTTTCTTTTATTTCAGGAGCGAGGTCCATATATTCCTTTGTACTTCCATTAAAAGCCGACAATTCTTTATAATTTTCTTCTACTTCTGCCAGCAAATCTGGTCGATGCAGCCTTACATAATCAATTACTTTATTAAAGCAACCTTGGTCCATCTCCTTTAAGTCAAGCCCAATAAATTGTATCTTTTTTTTATTGGATGGATTAGCATTATAATCTTTCATCCACTCAATCATGGCTATAATTTCATCAGTAGGATATAAATAATTTAAAAATTCCCTAGGGTTTCCTTTTCCTGTTTGGATATATTCATTTAGTTTTAAGCCGTTTCCCCAATCTTCTTCCATTGTGAAATTTGTAAAACCCATCTCAGTAACCAAATATTTCACAAGGCGAAACTTCATAGTGAAAATTTCAGAGCTTCCATGAGTAGTCTCTCCTAATCCTACATATTGTGCGCTCCCAATCATTTTCTTAAGTGGTTTTAAATCCTCAAATTTTTTTGACGGCTCTATCGTTTTTAATGGGTAAGCCTGTGATTGTATGGATTTAACTATATTTTTTTGGATTGATTGATCTGAATTTTCGACTGCTACTGTTTGAGCCTTTCCTACTTCTACACATCCTGTGACTAATAAAGCTGTACTAACCATTGCAATTATTCTTTTCTTATTCATTTTTTCCACCTCAATTGAATTATTTGTAAAAGCAAGATTGATTCATGTACTTGCACGAATCAATTGCCTTAATTCAATTGTTATCTATCCCATATCATATTTTCTAGTTACATATTGTCATAAGGTTAATTGACACAGGTCATAGACTAATCATTACACTTTTGTACTATCGGCTATGACAACTTATAAATAATAATTACATTGATGAGTCGTAAGTAAGACTAGATTATAAATTGGGGAGGGATTTTAAAGATGAATGAATTTGTATACAAAAATATTTTTATTCTAAGTTGTGTCTGTGGAAATGACAAGAAGTATATTCGATAAACAAGTGAATTATAGGGGAAGGGCGGATTACAATGATATTACACGCAAAATCGTTCCACAATAAAGATAAAATCCAACGTGCTAAAGTAGGACTTCAACTTTTTCTGAGTATCTTAATCATTACTTCAATTATCCTAAATGTAGTAGTAATAATTACGAAAAGTATGCCGCTTATTGTGGTATATATGTTTACCCCAGCATTATCTTCAATTTTGACTCGCATAATACTGAAAGAAGGGTTTAAAGATGTATCTTTTAGTCTCGGTAACTTAAAGATATGGAAGGGGATTGGTTTTGCTCTGCTAATCCCTATGATTATTTGTGGAATTACTTATTCTATCGCCTGGTTGAGCGGAATTGCGGGGTTTCAGCATCCCGAAGGTGGTATGTTAGAACCGATCTACAATTTACTTGGGCTTCAGTATGTAACGGCACCATTCAGTTTCATTTATCTAGTAGTATTGAGCGGCATTTTCGGAAGTTTGCTTAACTTAATCCCAGTTTTGGGAGAAGAAATGGGTTGGCGAGGTTATATGCTCACAAGGCTAGTCGATGCAGAGTTTTCACGGCCTATCCTTATTAGTGGATTGATTTGGGCAACGTGGCATGTTCCAATAGTTATTGCTGGTCTATATGTAGAGGGACCATCTGTCGTTCTTTCAGTACTGGGCATCTATCTTTGTATTGTACCATTCGGTTATATTACAGCTTATTTACGACTTATCACAGGTAGCGTTTGGCCTTCGGTTATCATCCATACTACTTGGAATGCCATTATTCAAGGACCTTTCGCACGTGCAAGTACAGGGTATCAAACTGAGATTTGGATTGGAGAATCTGGCTTGATAACCGCTATTATTATCTTGATTACGGCAATAATTGTGTCTCGGATAATAAGATTTACTAAATATTGATTTTTCACATAAATTTTTAAAAAATGATTGTTAATCAGAAAAAACGGACTCTCAGATTGCTTTTTAAGGGTTTTTAACGGTCGTGTGAATGTCATATGTATCGATAAGGATTAAATTTCACACGATTGAAAACAGGGTGTTTAAACGTTGTTTTGTTTTTATTCGTAATTTTAAATCTGAAATACTGAAGCCAATGTAATACAATTTCATTGGCTTCAGTATTTTGATTCTTAACTAAAAATAGAGTGGAAAATTAAGGGTGTCATATATATTAATTAAAAGTAGCATACAAAGAATGCTTAAGTGACATTTCTTTTGTTATAGAATAAACAAATCCTGATATTGCAGTAACTATTATTTTGAGGTCAATTTACTGTGAAATAAGTGTCTAATGTCTACTATTAATTTGGATCTATGTGACTGCATCTCTTAATTAGGGGTGTTGTTTTTGTTAAGTAATAGCCATTGTACTTAGAAAATAAATAATATGTTTATGTGATGGAGTAATAAAGCTAGGTAGCATAAAGATTGATACTACAAAGATTAACAACATATAAAAAAATATTTATATGTTGTGTCACCGCTGCTATCCCTAATAATTTTTGAATCTATTTATTTCTTCCGCTTTTGCGGAAACTAAAACTAATGTTGCGACCAGTAATATAGTGCCAATTAGATAAAAATAGTTGGCACTATATCGTCAGTATTTTTAATATTCCATTCGCTTTTTGTGTTTTCTATTTTTATTTTTGTACTGATGATAAGACCTTTTCCTCAATTAGATCTTTAAATAACGTAGACCTATTTGGTGCTTGAATTTCTTCCAACGTGAATTTTCCGAAGCACAGTGGTTCAGAAATAGCTTTATCATTTTCATCTGCTGTTAAATTTTCGACTTCTTTATTATCTTTGTCAAAAATTTGGAATACAGCAGTTTATCAGTTTTATATTCGAATTTGCAGCATCCACTTTTTTAATCTCAGTTTGTCCAAGTGATTGAATTTTTGGCTGTTAGTTCTTACTGTGATACAGTATCTCCTTGGACTTTCACTGTATTTTTAATCTTTTTTCCAGCTTGTCCCTCGCATGGAGTACCATTGTATGCCACTCTGTATGTGTCACATCCCAAAATTCTTCGTTTTCTTTTCCTACATTAAATTTACTTTTGTCTGTATCGAATTGTATCTGTCACTGTTTAGCCTACTATTTGTAATGTACCTGGGGCATATTCTAGTTCGTCTGGCAATGTATCCGCAAAGGCTAGATTTTTCGCAGGATTAGCAAGAAGCTATTACTTACTAGAGTTGTATACTCCAATCATCCCTTGTTTCTGTATTTTGTAGGTTCTTCACTGTTTTCCCAAGTTCTATGATTAGATCTTGGAGAATTAAGAAACGACCTCAGCTCATTTCATTGTCGTTTAGAAAATTATAAGAAAAGAATCTATTTCTTTCACACTTTTCCTAACTACTCTGATATTTAGATGCTACTTACAAATAAATAATATATGATTTTCATAAAAAAAATATAGTAATATTTTGTCGTGAATTGTACTAATTTGATATTTTATAGTAATATTTTGTCTTGAGTTATACCTGACGGAAAATAATTTATGAATTTATACAGGAACGATGTAAAAATTTATCAGTAATCTAATTAAGAGGAGAAGGTAATGAATAATTCAATCGATATACAACACTTGTGTGATCTCGCACATAAAGCCTTTAATGTACCTGTTCACATTTTATCCACAGACAAAAAAATATTATATCATTCTAATTCTGAGGATATTTGTAGTCCTTTTTATTCTTCTAAAGAAGAATATCTTAGTGACATTTATCAAGAAAATGATCCCTATAATTTGCCCCTTTTCAGATGTAACAGTTATCTTGAAAATTTCATCCTAATTCATATAGAAAATCATGATTATATAAAAGGGACTATAATAATTGGCCCCACTATACATCCAAAGGGATCGGATGATGTAACCTTTAAACTTCGAAAAGAATTTAACTCAAATGATAATATTCAAGAAAGACTAACCTATTTTCAATCCCTACCTGAGGTTAAAAAAACTTCTTTAATTGATATGGGAATTTTATTGCATTACATGATTTTCAATGAAAAGTTAGATGTTGATATTGTGGTAGAAAAAAATAAAGTGTTAGAGGAAGTTCCCTATAAAATTGTGAAACCTGATCTATATATTTTAAAACGTCAACAAAATAAACCAAAAACTCACAACATGGCATTAGTACATAATTATTTTTCAGCAATCAAAGAGGGAAATAAAAAGAAGTTGTTGCAATATATGTATGCAGTTTCGCAGGAAGATACGGAATTAATTTTAACAGCGGATCCACTCAGAAACCAAAAAAACCATGGGATTATTGCGATTACTTTAGCAACTCGATATGCGATAGAAGGTAATCTCCCACCAGACATTGCTTTTGCTCTTAGTATTTTGTATATCCAAACCATGGAACAACTAGAGAACGTGGACTCTGTAAGGCGATTGTCAGGAGATGCTTTACGTACTTTTGCAGATCGGGTGAAAGAATTCAATGCGCAAAAATTTTCAAATGCGGTTACTACATGTATGAATCATATTAGTAAAAATGTTTACGATGGAATATCTCTCAATGAACTCGCTAATCATTTGGATATTACCCCTACTTATTTATCTAAATTATTTAAAAAAGAAGTGGGGATTCCTTTAAGTGAATTTATTCAAAGGGAACGAGTGGAAGAAGCAAAAAAATTATTAACACTCACTACATATCCACTATCAGATATTTGTGCCTGGCTTAATTTTAACGACCAAAGTTATTTTACAAGGGTTTTCAAAAAAACAACTAACATGACACCTAGACAGTATCGTGAAAAATATACCGTAATATAAGCTTAGTATCAGTTTTTTGTGAAAAAACTTTAATATACGCGCAAGTAAATCTAAAACTTGAGCATACTGTTTCTTTTACTCTAGAAAGGGTATGTGATTGATCTAGAAAAGGAATATGTATTCAAATAGATCTTGAAGAGTCCATGAAACATTTAGTGAAGCCAAAGGACAAGGGTAAGATTTATAACATGTTGTTAATTTTAAAGAGTACACTATCCGTTATTTTTCTAAGGAGACAAAAAAACAGAAGGCCGCCAAGGTTCTTTTCGAGAAAGCTTTGCGGCTTTTTTTATATTTTAAAACCCATGGTTATAACGAGGAATAAGTTTATAGATTAATATCTTCATGTTAAGTATTTAATAATGGTGATATTAGGGACTATTACATAAAGTTTAACAATATAACATATATCACTTGATATATCTATAGTATATGCAATTATACATAACCAAATAAAGGGGAAAAAGTATAAAAAAACCTATTAAATTATTCTATAAGTATTTTTTAAAAAATAAAATTGCTTGGTTGAGCTAAAATGGTTATTTACTAACCGTATACACTTTAATTTGTAATCATTACAATTACAGAGCTGTAATTCCTAATTAATTATATTGGTATAATTAATTAGACTCGTATTTTTACTTAATAGTTAAATTATCGAGCTCAATCGACAAAATTTTGCTATTTACGCATTGGAAATTTAATGTTTTAATGAACAACATAACTGGTATGACCACACAGAAGGGAGAAGAGCAAGCTAATAGAGATAGAGGTTATTAAATTTGCAAGTAACATTATGTTGTGAATAATTTTCTTAATAATCAGTTTATTTTTAAGGTATTTAGAATCTCAAAAGTAGTATTTTTGTAAAAATGGGTTTTAAGTTTCTACATAGCAAAAGTGAATTTATTCCGCAATAAAAGTATAAGCAATGTACAGTATAATTTCATCTTTTGTAGTCTTGTAAGGCTATTGCTGACAAAACTAAAAACCATATTATGAAATTGATATTAAAAAAAGGTCATGACAGGATTAACTCTAGAAGCAATGGTTATCTATCTTCACGGATCTGTAAGTTAAACAGCAGCTCTAAGGGGGAAATAATATTTTACTACTTATTGGGCAGCTAATTCAAATATAGCTGATGAATTTTTATCGTTTACTATTTGAAAAATAGAGTATCTAAATGAGAGGGAAGTAAAATCCTTAGATCCTCTTAGAAGTAAATAATAACGATAACACCCTATCCGAAAGACTTCCCATTCCCCATGCGTGTGCAAGGAGAGAGCCTAGCGCTAGGGCGTACAAGTTATATGAATCAAGTTATAAAAAACAATGGTAAAGGAGTGTACGGAATGAAAAATAAAATAATGACAGGATTTTTAATAACATCCATTGTAACTGGAGCAACTATTCCTATCAATACTCTCGCAGCACCAATCGTTCAAGCAGAAACTCAACAGGAAAGCATGGATATTTCTTCATCATTACGAAAATTAGGTGCGCAATCTAAATTAATCCAAACGTATATTGATCAATCTTTAATGAGTCCTAATGTACAGCTAGAGGAAGTCCCAGCTTTAAATACCAATCAATTCCTAATTAAACAAGATATGAAGGAATGGTCATCGGAACTCTATCCACAGTTAATTCTATTAAATTCAAAAAGTAAAGGATTTGTAACGAAATTTAATAGCTATTACCCGACATTAAAATCGTATGTAGACAATAAAGAAGATAGAGAAGGGTTTTCGGATAGACTTGAAGTTCTTCAAGAAATGGCTATGACGAATCAAGAAAATGCGCAACGACAAATTAATGAATTAACAGATCTTAAATTACAGCTTGATAAAAAATTAAAAGATTTCGATACTAATGTGGCAACTGCGCAAGGCATATTAGGTACAGATGGAACAGGAAAAATAGATCAGTTAAAAAATGAAATATTAAATACCAAAAAAGCAATTCAAAATGATTTACAACAAATTGCATTAATACCAGGAGCTTTAAATGAGCAGGGATTTGCTATATTCAAAGAAGTTTATAGTCTTTCAAAAGAAATTATTGAACCGGCTGCTCAAGCAGGGATGGCAGCGTATAACAAAGGAAAAGAAATTAACAACTCTATTCTAGAAGCGGAGAAAAAAGCGGCGCAAGAAGCGACAGAACAAGGTAAAACTGCTCTAGAGATTGAATCGGCCAAAAAAGCAGCTCGTGAAGCAATTGAGAAAAGCAAACAAGGTGAAATAGCTGCAGCTGCAGCCGCAAAAACGCAAGAATATGACCTGATGAAAGCCATTGATACTGAAAAGATTAAGAAAACATTTGGTGTCTTCGCAGAAGTAAATAAACTAACAGCAGAGCAGCGAGCATATTTAGATGACTTAGAGAAACAAAACCAAAAAATATATGATTTAACAACGAAACTATCAATAGCAGATTTACAAAAATCAATGCTTCTTCTTTCACAAAATGATTTGCATACGTTTGCAAACCAAGTAGATGTAGAACTTGACCTACTAAAGCGCTATAAAGAAGATTTGGATCTAATAAAAAATAACATTACAAAATTATCTACTAATGTTGATGCAACTAACGAGCAGTCTCAAAAAGATACATTAAGACAATTAAAAAATGTAATAAGTTACCTTGAAGAACAGGTATATAAATTTTGATATTACGTTTTTCAAAAAAACTATAAAGATTATAAGAATCTAGCGAAAGAAGGAGAATAGTTATGAAAAAATTCCCATTCAAAGTGCTAACTTTAGCCACTCTGGCAACGGTTATAACTGCTACTACTGGTAACACTATTCATGCATTTGCACAAGAAACGACCGCTCAAGAACAAAAAGTAGGCAATTATGCTTTAGGTCCCGAGGGACTGAAGAAAGCATTGGCTGAAACAGGGTCTCATATTCTTGTAATGGATTTGTACGCAAAAACAATGATTAAGCAACCGAATGTAAATTTATCTAATATCGATTTAGGATCAGAAGGAGGGGAGTTGCTCAAAAATATTCACCTTAATCAAGAACTGTCACGAATCAATGCGAATTATTGGTTAGATAAAGCGAAGCCACAGATTCAAAAAACAGCTCGTAATATTGTAAATTACGATGAACAATTTCAAAATTATTACGACACTTTAGTAGATACTGTACAAAAGAAAGATAAGGCAGGTCTAAAAGAGGGCATAAGTGATTTAATTACCACAATTAATACAAATTCAAAAGAGGTTACAGATGTAATTAAGATGCTACAAGACTTCAAAGGGAAACTATATCAAAATTCTACAGATTTTAAAAATAATGTTGGTGGTCCAGATGGCAAAGGTGGATTAACTGCAATATTAGCAGGTCAACAGGCAACGATTCCGCAACTTCAAGCTGAAATTGAGCAACTTCGTTCTACTCAGAAAAAACATTTTGATGATGTATTAGCATGGTCAATTGGTGGTGGATTGGGAGCAGCTATTTTAGTTATTGCAGCTATTGGAGGAGCAGTTGTAATTGTTGTAACTGGTGGTACAGCAACACCAGCTGTTGTTGGTGGACTTTCAGCTCTTGGAGCAGCTGGTATCGGTCTAGGAACTGCGGCGGGTGTCACGGCATCTAAGCATATGGACTCCTATAACGAAATTTCTAACAAAATCGGAGAATTAAGTATGAAAGCAGATCGTGCTAATCAAGCAGTTCTTTCGCTTACTAACGCGAAAGAAACATTGGCATATCTATATCAGACTGTAGATCAAGCGATCTTGTCTCTAACAAATATTCAAAAGCAATGGAATACAATGGGCGCAAATTATACAGATTTACTGGATAATATCGATTCTATGCAAGACCACAAATTCTCTTTAATACCGGATGATTTAAAAGCTGCTAAAGAAAGTTGGAATGATATTCATAAAGATGCAGAATTCATTTCAAAAGATATTGCTTTTAAACAGGAATAGAACTGAAAATTAAAACCTAAATTGGAGGAAAATGAAATGATAAAAAAAATCCCTTACAAATTACTCGCTGTATCGACGTTATTAACTATTACAACCGCTAATGTAGTTTCACCAGTAACAACTTTTGCAAGTGAAATTGAACAAACGAACAATGGAGATACGGCTCTTTCTGCAAATGAAGCGAGAATGAAAGAGACCTTGCAAAAGGCCGGTTTATTTGCAAAATCTATGAATGCCTATTCTTATATGTTAATTAAAAATCCAGATGTGAACTTTGAAGGAATTACTATTAATGGATATGTGGATTTACCTGGTAGAATTGTACAAGATCAAAAGAATGCAAGAGCTCATGCTGTTACTTGGGATACAAAAGTAAAAAAACAGCTTTTAGATACATTGACTGGTATTGTTGAATATGATACAACATTTGACAATTATTATGAAACAATGGTAGAAGCGATTAATACAGGGGATGGAGAAACTTTAAAAGAAGGGATTACAGATTTACGAGGTGAAATTCAACAAAATCAAAAGGTTGCACAACAACTAATAGAAGAATTAACTAAATTAAGAGACTCTATTGGACAAGATGTTAGAGCATTTGGAAGCAATAAAGATCTCTTGCAGTCGATTTTAAAAAACCAAGGTGCAGATGTTGAAGCCGATCAAAAGCGTCTAGAAGAAGTATTAGGATCAGTAAACTATTATAAACAATTAGAATCTGATGGGTTTAATGTAATGAAGGGTGCTATTTTGGGTCTACCGATAATTGGCGGTATTATAGTAGGAGTAGCAAGAGATAATTTAGGTAAGTTAGAGCCTTTATTAGCAGAATTACGTCAGACCGTGGATTATAAAGTAACATTAAATCGTGTAGTTGGAGTTGCTTATAGTAATATTAATGAAATGCACAAGGCACTTGATGATGCTATTAACGCTCTTACTTATATGTCCACGCAGTGGCATGATTTAGATTCTCAATATTCGGGCGTTCTAGGGCATATTGAGAATGCAGCTCAAAAAGCGGATCAAAATAAATTTAAATTCTTAAAACCTAATTTAAATGCAGCGAAAGACAGTTGGAAAACATTAAGAACAGATGCTGTTACATTAAAAGAAGGGATAAAGGAATTAAAAGTGGAAACTGTTACTCCACAAAAATAGGGAAATATTAATTCTGTTGCAAAGTGAACCATAACATAGAGAGTCTATGATTACACTGTTAAACAGTAAAGCGATAATTAATAAATCCTTATATATTAAAAAGGCGGAGTCTCATTAAAGACTTCGCCTTTCACTTATATATAAGTTTTATCCAAATAAAAAGATAGCCATGTAGTTTGCTTGTTTTTAAAAATTTGTAACAGAATCGATTAATAGGGGACAGTTTATATAGATTCGCTTAATAATATCGAATCTATGCAACTACATCGTCTTTTAATAAGAATAGGACTTGAAATCATACTCTATACAGGAGGAATAAGAAAAGATGAAAAAAAAACCTTATAAAATACTGGCTGTATCAGCATTTTTAATTATGACAACTACCTATGCAGTCACACCAGTAGCAACCTTTGCAATTGAAACTGAACAAACGAACACTGAAGATATGTCTCTTTCAGCAAATGAAGAAAAGATGAAAAAAACTGTACAAGATGCTGGGTTATTTGCAAAAGCTATGAATGAATATTCTTATTTGCTAATTAATAATCCGGATGTGAGTTTTGAAGGAATTTCTATTAATGGGTATGCAGATTTACCTAGTAAAATTGTACAGGATCAAAAGAATGCAAGAGCACATGCTGTTACATGGAATACAAAAGTAAAAAAACAGCTTTTAGATACATTGACCGGCATTATTGAATACGATACAAAGTTTGAAAATTATTATGAAACATTAGTAGAGGCGATCAACAATGGAAATGGGGATACTTTAAAAAAGGGGATTACTGATTTAAGGGGGGGAATTCAACGAAACCAGAAGTCTGCAAAAGTATTAATAGAAGAATTAACTAAATTTAAAAACGCTATTGGAGAAGATGTTAGAGTATTTGGAAGCCATAAAGAGACCTTGCAATCGATTTTAAAAAACCAAGGAGCTGATGTGGAGACTGATCAAAAGCGTTTAGATGAAGTTTTAGGACAAGTAAACTATTATAAGAAATTAGAATCTGATGGATTAATAATGGTGAAAATACCTTTTATCCCCACGCTTATTTCTGGTGGCATAATGATAGGTACTGCTAGAGATAATTTAGGTCGATTAGAGCCTGCTTTAGCAGAATTACGTAAAACTGTTGATTATAAAATTACATTAAATCGTGTAGTCGGAGTTGCATTTCATAATATTAGTGATATGCATAGTACGATTGATAGTGCTATTACTGCTCTTACTTATATGTCCACACAATGGGATGATTTAGACTCTCAATATTCGGGCGTACTGGGGCATATTGATAAAGCTGATGAAAAAGCTGATCAAAATAGATATAAATTTTTAAAGCCTAACTTGAATTCAGCTAAAGATAGTTGGAAAACATTAAGAACAGATGTTGTCACATTACTAGAAGGCATAAAAATTGCAGAGAAGAAAGAACAGGATTTTATGAATCTACTTCGTCCATCAAACGTTTTTTACTTTTATAAAAAAATCCATAACGCATACACTTTTGAAATAAAGACTGGAACAAATGCACCAAATGCGTCTTATAAAGTTATGAATTTAACTAAAAACACTGTTCATCATATGTGGAGTGGAGGTGCTAATACAAGCATGTGGGCTGACTGGCTTTCATTCAATCCAAATGATGAATTTGCGGTGGTAGCAGTAGTGGATGGGAAAGAATATGTTGTGTATAAAGACAAAGTAGAAAATATAATGAACTGAACCCAAAAAATGCATTAATTGGGGATGGTACACATCGCTATCAAGCTAAGAAAAACAAATACCCCCAGAACGAAATTTTGTGCTAACTTTTAACAGAAAAGCTCATTTTTTCGTTTTGGGGTGAATCTATTTTCTTAAGTTGATGGGCATGGGGGGTATCTCAAAATCTTAGCTTGATGGGCACGTGGCGGTACCCCACATCCATCAACTTAAGGATTTACACTATTCTTGAAGTTAAAAGCAGGTTACTATTTTCTTATGTTAATGAGAATTGCAACCTGCCTTTATGAAATATGCACCAAAAACTTTATAGTAATAAGTCTGGCGTTATCTCTCTAATTATTAGGATATTTTTTCTTCATATATGCATACTAAACATACTATAGAAGGTGCATAGAAGGTGAGGAAGCCATGACTAAATTTCTGAAATGGTTAAAATATAGAGAAAATCCTAAATCATGTTCAATACGAGACGATACTCCTGTTCCCCAAAAAAATATAGAAGACTCTCTCTTAGAAGCTAGTTTATCGAAGAATATAGCTGAGCTTCAGAATGTATTTCATCAATCACCTGATCTAGTGATTCGACGGTTTCAAATGACAGAAGCTGGACTAGAAGCCGCTTTAGTATATTTGTCTGGATTAACAGATAAAGAATTGATTCAAAATCATGTTCTAAGTCCTTTGATGAATAGTGATTTTGATACCAATACAGAACTTCCCATTACATTAGGACAAATTAAAATTATTAATACGTGGAGTCAGAGTGAAAATGCTATTTTAGAAGGGGATAGTGTTTTATTAATTCACGGTCGAACTACAGCGTATCAATTGGACACAAAAGGATGGCCGCAAAGAAGTATTGAAGATGCTCATAACGAAATATCTCTAAAAGGTGGGCATCAAGGATTTGTAGAAACCGGAGCTCAAAATATCACAATGATTCGAAGGTATATTCCACATCGCCAATTAATGATAAAAGAGATAACAATTGGTTTACGAAGCAAAACAAAGATTTCTATTTTATATTTAAAAGATGTAACTTCTGAGGATGTGCTAAAGGAATTAGAAACACGGATTCAAAGTATAACAGTTGATGCTGTTACTAGTACAGGTGAACTTATTGAATTCATTGAAGATAACCCGTACTCACCATTTCCACAATTTATGTTAACAGAAAGACCTGATTTAGCCGTATCGCACATTCTACAGGGCAGATTTGTGACTGTAGTGGATCATTCGCCAAATGTATTAATTGCTCCAACAAATTTCATCTCTTTTTTTCAAGGGGTGGATGATTACGGTACAAGATGGCTAGTTGCTTCGTTTATTCGTATACTTCGTTTTATCGCCTTTTTGGTTGCTCTATTTTTGCCAGCGAGTTATGTTGCGTTTATTTCCTTTAATTTCGAAGTTATTCCTGTAGAGCTTTATTTATCTATTGCAGAGTCAAGAACAAGCGTACCTTTTGCTCCAGTAATGGAAGCATTACTTATGGAAATAACGCTGGAAATGATGAGAGAAGGGGCCTTACGCCTGCCTACCCCGATTGGTCAGACAGTTGGAATGGTAGGAGGTATTATCATTGGACAAGCAGCTGTTCAGGCCGGAATTGTAAGTAACATTATGATTATTGTTGTTGCTGTTACAGCCATCTCTTCTTTTATTATCCCTAACTATGATATGGGATCTGCAGTTAGACTTTTACGATTCCCCATGATGATCTTAGCTGCATTATTTGGAATTGTAGGACTGGTTATCGGGTGGATGACATTAATTGGACATCTTATCAGTCTTGAATCGCTAGGAACTCCTTATGGAACACCGTTAGCACCGTTTCGCTTTGCAGATATGAAAGATACTTTTATACGCTTTCCTTTATGGGCAATCAGAAGGCGTCCTAAGGGTACAGGAGCTATTCAATCTATTCGACAAGGTAAGAATCATAACAAAAGGTGAAATTATGAAAAAATATGCCTATAATGACATCACTCTTATTCAGTATATTGTTTTAATCAATGGAATGCAGGTCGGCACTGGCGTTCTATCTCTTCCACGTGTGCTTGCAGAAAAAGCTGGAACAGATGGATGGATAGCTATATTGATTGGCTGGATATTCTCCACAATATCAGGTGTTTTTATTGTGAAAACAGCTGCAAAATATCCCGAGGACACACTTTACGAAATTCTTATACGATTTTTCGGGAAAATAATAGGGAAAACACTTGTTGTTATTTACATGATGTACTTCGCTTTTTATTCTTGTACTGTTCTTGTGAACGCTATGCTTTATCTTAAGGGATGGCTTCTTCCAAAAACGCCTGATTATCTAGTTATCTTTTTGTTTTCGATTCCTACCTTTCTTGTCGCACGTAACGGCCCTCGTATTATAGGGCGGTACTCCGAACTTACTTTTTATATGTTGCTTTGGATTCCGTTATTTTTTTTGGTACCTCTTAAAGAGAACGGAAGTTGGATGCCATTCTTTCCGCTCTTAAAAGAGGGGTGGAAGCCTATATTAACGGCTGTGCCGACCACTATCTATGCTTATTTAGGATTTGACATTGCGTTCTTTTTATATCCCTTTTTACGAAAAAAACAGTATGCAGTCCATGGAATGGTTATTGCAAACACTTTAACGATGTTATTTTATTTATTCGCTACTATTGTTTGCTTTGCCTATTTTAGCCCTGATAGCATTACGCAATTTAACCAACCGGTACTAAATTTACTTAAAGTAATTGAATTTCGGTTTTTAGAACGTTTTGACATGATTTTATTGGCTACTTACTTGCCCGTTGTTTCTACATGCTGGATTCCTGCAATATTCTGTTCTGTATTTTGTTCAAGCCGATTACTTGGGAAACAAGATCACAGCTCTCATGTAGTTATTCTCTTATTACTCATTATCGGCTTCGTATTCTGGATTAGTCCTAGTTGGAATCAAGCCGAAACGGGACTACAGGTGTTATCGAATGCTGGGATTGGGTTAACCTATATATTACCTATCATTTTATGGATGTATGGCTGGCTATATGAGAAGTCTCATTGGGGGAAGATACATTGAAAAGAAAAGTACTATGTTGTATTTTGTTATCGGTGTTCATGATGACTGGATGCTTTGATCAAACAAATATTGAAGATGTTTCCCTTACTCTTGTGCTTGGTATCGATTTAGATCGTAATAATAATCTATTGGTGTACATGTCAAGTCCTGTTTTTAATAAAGAAGCCAAGGTAAAAGAAGAAGTTACGGGTGTGAAATCTGCTACGATTCGAAATTCTAGAGACAAATTTGATGCTACTGTTATGGCACTTACCTCGGGAAGTAAAACACAGGTGATTTTAGTTGGAAAACGGCTATTGAAACAAAAAAATTGGATGAAATATCTCGATCCATTTCAACGAGACCCCAAAAATACAGTTACTACAAGGGTTGTTGCTGTTGATGGACCTGTTTCGGACGTCATCTTTTATAACCCAAAAGATAAGCCGCGTCTTCCTCTATATTTAACAAAACTAGTTGATACAGCCTCTTTAAGAAATATCACAGTAAAAACAAATCTTCAAGAACTACATGAACAAATGGCAGACAAAGGGGTAACAGCGAATATTACTGAAATGAAAAAAACGAATAAAATATTTGTGGCAGGTACAGCTTTGTTAGATGAAAAAGGAAGGCATAAATTAACGCTAAAACCTGATGAAAACAAACTATTACGCATTTTGCAACAAGGAACTACAGGTGATTTTTCATTTACAATCCCAATTAAACTAAAGTCGGATAGCCAGGATAAAGATTGGATAAGCTTTGCTGCCTATAACATTAAAGTAAAGACAAAGGCAAGATATGATAATAAATTTATATTTAATACAGATATAAAGATGAAGGTCGGCATTACAGAACAGCTTTTTTCGTTCAATACAAGAAAGGATGGTGTAAAATTACAAAAGGCGATTGAAACTAAGCTGGAAGCTGATTTCAAGCAATTAATAAAGAAAATACAAACTGCCAATATTGATCCTATTGGGCTTGGGAGATATGCAAGAACTTACACATATCCAGAATGGAAAAAAGTCCAAAATAAATGGAATAATGAATTAGCAAAGGGCGATGTAAACGTCAAGGTAAATGTGAAAATTGGTGGGATGGGGACAATTAAGTAACAGGAGTTCAACTGAGTTTCGTACTAAATTTACAAGTATCTTCTATTTTAGAATGGGAATTTTCTTTAATAGGAGTACCCCCCCGTACCCATCAACTTAAGGATTTAGACTATTCTTAAACTTAAAAGCACGTTACTATTCTCTTATGTTAATGAGAAAGGGTGACGTGCTTTTTATGAATATGCATCAAAAACAAGAGCGATTAGAATGCCACCTTTATGGACAACTCATTAGTATCCTATTATGTTCTTCTACTATGTTTAAAATGAGAGAACTCCTGTTACGTAAGAAACCAAAAGAACTAAGTGAATATAAAGCGATGTACATAATTAAAGATTATTTCTTACTTTTTCATCAAGCACTACATAAAAACACCCTAAGCAAAAAATACAATAGGCTGCCCATATGGACAGCTCATTTACATAATTCTCGTTATTAATAGACAACAATGGATAGAATTTTCGTTTTGGGGTGAATCTATTTTCTTAAGTTGATGGGCATGGGGATGGTACACTAAACTAGACACCAAGTTAAGTGAAAAATTGAACGGCATAAGGCTCCTTATTTCCTAGAACACCTAGCTAAAGCAAAAGAATTTGTACAGCAAAAAAGTGAATATTGAATCAAGGTGCTGGTTGCTTTATGTGTATGGCTTAACCAAAAGATTGCAAATACATTAAAAGAGTAACTTGTAATAAAGATATTGCAATATTTTTAAAGCGAAAAGCCGAAATTGAGGAATTTGAAGAATTGTAATAGTGAAGGAATTGATTAATTTATAAAAAACATTTAAATAAAAAGAGAGAATAAATACCTTATTTTTGGGGTGTTTGAAGGTTCAAATGGAAGATTCTCTGGTTTTCGATTTGAATCAAAATGATACTATTTACATGTACTGTCATGTAGGGAATTATATTTTTTACACCTGAACTGTTTGTACTATTTGTAGGATTTTCAGTTTTTTTGTCGAATATATCTTTAATGCAAGGAGGGACATTACATGATTATTAAAGACTATTTTATCAATCTTTCTATTTTTTCTTTATTAGTTAGCGCAGCGATATTTATTCAAGTGTTTTTGATTCATTCCAGGCGATATTTCGAAAAATTCTATGGAGGGATTATTGCAGTTACTTTGATGCTCTTTTCTTTTCCATACATGGGATTTTCCTACGATCTTCGAGTGGTTCCTCTTATTCTATCTTTTATTTACTTTGGTCGCATTGCTGGTTGGATTACATTAATTAGCATTATTATAATGCGTATCTTTTACATTGGAGGTTACTGGGAACCTCCTGTGATTGCTTATTTAGGTTTGGGTATCCTATTTGTTACTTTTAAAACATATTTTAAAAACCTTCATCCTTTTAAAAGTGCATCTTTATATTTTTTGGTTTTTGTCGGAATAAAGTGGTTAGTTGGTGTATTCTTTAATACTAAGTTACTTTACACTGGAGGCTTATTATATATAGCTTTAGGGCTTTTAATTGGGCTATTTCTTATGGAAGCCTACCAGAGATTATATTATTTAACACAGGACTTATCTAAAATGAATCGGGAATTAAAAAAATCCAAGCAAGAACTCACAGATACCGTACATGAGCTTCAAGGAGGGATTTTTAAATTTAAAAAAGTGGGTAAGCACTTTATACACACTTTATGTGATGGACAGTTTTATTATCAAAAAGGATTTTATTCTGAACAGGTGGTAGGGAAAAGCTTACGGACTATTGATGCTTCTATTGTTCCACCACATTTAGTTCCACAATTGATGAAGTATTATCTTCAGGCATGGGAAGGGAAAGAAATTATATTCGAATTACCCTGGCCAGATGATAAAACGATTATTCTTATTGCACTTAGGCCGATTAAACGAAATGGACAAGTTATGGAAGTTGTTGGTTCTATAGTCGATATAACCGAAAGGAAAAAGGTAGAATCAGAATTAAGAGCTACCAAAGAATTACTAGAATCATTTATAAAGCATAATGTAGATGCTATTACCATTTCTGATCGAGAAGGGCATATTTTACAAGCAAATAAAGCTTATGAAAAGATATTTGGATGGTCATTACAAGAAATCATAGGTAAGAGATTACCCTGTGTACCAGATTTCTTAATGGAAGAATCACTTAAAAATATTCAGAAAATTCTAACGGGAGAATCCGTAGTTACCAGATTAGAAACTGTTAGACGACGTAACGATGGAAGTCTTCTTGATGTCAGTCTGACAGTTTCTCCTATACTAGACGTAAGAGGAAATGTGATAGCTTTATCTGCAATATGTAGAGACATCTCTGAAAGAAAACAAGCAGAAAGAGAACGACAGCGATTACACCAACAATTAAAAGATAGTGAAATGAAGTACCGTGCACTAATCGAACAAGCAACTGATGCAGTATATGTAGTAGAGCTGAATGAAAATCATGTTCCAAGTCGATTCATTGAGGTAAACCCTGTTGGTTGTAAAAGATTTGGATATAGTAGAGAAGAGCTGCTCTCGTTACCATTTCCAAATGTAGTACCACAAGATTCTAAAATGATTGTAAGGTTGTTAGAAAAAATTAGAGAGGGACAAACTTCCTTCACTTTGCAAGATGAATATGTTTTTCCAACAGGAAAAATAATAACAACTGAGTTTAGTGTCCGTGTTTTTAACTTAAATGGTAAAAAAGTTTTCCTAAGTATTTCTCGTGATATCACTGAACGGCTAAAAACAGAAGAATTACTACGGAAATCTGAAAAACTTGCTGTCGTAGGACAATTAGCGACTGCAATGGCTCATGAAATTAATAATCCATTAACCGCAATGAAAGGGTTTATGCAATTACTAAAATCAACGGAAACTGAGAATAATCGGGGTTATATAAATATAGTATCATCAGAGATTGAGCGTATAGAAAGTATTACTAATGAATTTATGGCGGTAGCCAAACCACAGGTGGTAAAGATACAACCTAATGATATTAGTGTGCTAATGGATCAAGTTTTAATGCTACTGCAACCTCAAGCAATGATGAATAATATAAAAATTAGAATTGATTTTACACCTGGTATTCCACTGATTCCATGTGAAGGAAATCAATTAAAACAAGTATTTGTTAATATTATAAAAAATGCAATTGAATCCATGCCAACAGGAGGAGAAATTTTGATTCAATTTGATAAACTTGATAATAATCAAATAAGGATTCGCTTTATCGATCAAGGATGTGGGATTCCAAAAGAACGTATACCATATTTAGGAGAACCTTTTTACAGTATTAAGGAAGAGGGAATCGGCTTAGGATTAATGATCTGTTATAAAATTATTGAAACACACCAGGGGAAGGTATTTATTGAGAGTGAAGTGAATAAGGGGACTATAGTTGAAGTCACTCTCCCAATTTGCACACTTCAAAATTAATACATTCTTTTACTGAAATTTTGTAAGTTAGTGAGCAGTTAGCTTTGGCTAGCTGCTTTTTTGTATATATTGTAATCGATTCTTCATATTACGGCTTTTTGATGTTTCATATATAGATTTTATGGCTTTTAAAAACTCTGTAAGTGTTTTGTAATATTTACGAGAGACTTTTTTAACAGTTATGAGAGAGAAAAGAAAGATTTGTTATATATGATGAAATTAATCTTACTAGTAGGTGTTCTAATGGATCTAGAAACAAAGGAGGAAAAATAACAATGAAACAATTGAAGCCAGCAATTAGTGTATTAGGTAGTGTATCAATGGCACTGACTTTAGCATCTCCTGCTTTAGCAGATGTAAAACAACCGAATCCAGGAGGTACAGTTGAAATATTCAAAGAGAATGCAGATGTAAAAAAAGAAGATAAGAATTTCACGCTCGGATCTGATGGAGAAATAGGTTCACTCATTACACAAAACATTGAAATGGCAAACAACGATTGGGATAAAGATGGTATTTCCAACGACTTAGAGATTAATGGATATAAAATTGAATTCAATTCACAAACTGGAAAAAATGAAGCGAAAGCATGGGATCCCGAGAAGGATAAAGGGAAACCAAAATTTATATCGAATCCTATGAATGCAAATACGGATGGTGATCCTTTTACTGATATGTATGAGGTTGAGAATTATAACAACGATTCTGATACTAATTTCAATCCGATAGTTGCCAACATGCCGAATTTGCAAATTGGTGTCAAACGAATTGAAGTAATTCCTATTGCAACCATTACGGATAATAATGGTGGATCAGTTAGTAGAGGATGGGAAAAAAGTGTATCTACACAACATTCATTTAATGTAGGTTTAAGTGGTTCAGGTGGTGTAGAAGGCTCAGCAGCCGGTCCTGTTCCTTCCGGAAGTGTTTCAGCAAATGTGGGATACGGATATTCAAAAACAACTACGGAAACGGAGAGTTATACAAATAATTTTGATTGGTCTACTGCAACAACTGTGGATACAGCGAACGCAGCAAAATTACGTGTACATTTGGAATATAAGAATGTAGGAACAGCATCCGCTGAAAATGTTTCGCCTCATTTTAATATTCGTTTAGGAAACAAAATTATTAATACTGTAAAGGCAACACAAGATCGTTATAAAGCAAACTATTTAAGTACAGAAAAAGGTGGACGGAATAAAACAGAAGTAGTAATTGACAGTTTAGAAGGACAAGCAGATGCGAATATTGTCTTATCTTTGGATGAATTGAAAGCTGTTGAACAAGGGGAACTTCTTTCGATTGAAGTTTTACCTACAAGTACAATGGATTTATCTATTGAAAAAGGTGAAGAAATTATGCATTTGGGGGATTCAGGGAGATATGAGTCTAGAGTAAATGCAGCTACTGAACAATTAGAAACAGATATAGGAAATATACCAAAGTTTAGGGTATATACTCCTAAAGACAAATCTCTTGCTGATAAGCCAGTTTTATCCTATAACGAAGTTTTTCAACAGGTAAATATAGATACGAAAAAAGTAAATCATATTGTAAACAAGGCTAAAAGTACTAATAACGTATCAGTGGTTTCAGCTAATAATGGAACTGATGCATTGAACGATTTAAAAGCGGGACAGGGAGATCGCGGTTATTTACATAAAGACTCTGTACACGGAGCTTTTGCAAAACTACAGCACCCAACATTAGTAGAAGGTAGTTATGATTCTGTGACACAAAAGATTAGGGCAACAATTTTACCTGGTTTATTTGGAGTGAGTAAAGATATTCCTACTACTTATAGTAAGAAATGGAATGCTCCGTCACAAACAGTAACACTGGTTAAACGTGAAAATGGATTTACATATGAGTCTAGAGAAAATATACACCCTATTAAATCTGAAATTGCTGCGCACAGAAAAGTTACATTTGAAATCAATGACGCACACAATCTAACGCCTACACAAAAGATTGATACTGAAATTAAAGCTAATAAAGAATTTGAAGATTATGTAGTAGATAATTCAGGTGAATTTGTTACAGAAGGAGTTCCTTATACCGTGGCTTCATATGGAAATACAGCTTATTTGGGAAGTCATCATGCAGGGAATAAATGGGAGTATCTTTGGGCTGAAAAATCTAGCGATGAAAAAGTGAATGTAATTATTGAAAGAGTAGGTCAACCTAAACCTGGAAAACCAATTAAAAAGGATGAAGAGGTATTAATTAAATTTCAAAATCCTATTTATTCAGATTATGCATATTTAAAACTTCAAGATAGTTATATCCATTTAGATCAAAAACAGAACGCAAGTACTTTTAAATTTAATCATGCATATCCAAAGAATTTCACTGGACACCATAAGCAATGGAACATACTATCTAATGGTAATAAGTTAAAGGTAGGATATTTAATCGATTATATGAAATATGGTAATGGAGAGAATGGGACTGATACTATAGCATGGAATCTATCAAGAGTTCAGTAATAGGTAACAGTTCTGTTGCTAAGTTTGAAAAGAGAACCGGAAATGAATTGTATCTGAAAAGTTAGATGCAAAAATTTAGGTTACTATTAAGGAATGAGTTCGATGTTGAATCGGACTCATTCCTTTTAATTTATATATGATTTAGAAACTACTATTTTAAATACTTATCTAGTCATATAAGTAATCAAATGTTAAGATTACTATCTGTATTACATGATTTATTTTCTGAATTTTCATTCGTTTCGAGGGTGAAATGTGGAATTCTGATTTATTTATGTGATTAGTTTTTATATCTTTACCTATAAAGATATTTTTATTGGATAATAGAAAAAAATTTTTGTTATTGGTGAAAAAGAAGTGAGGATAGTATATGAAGAAAAGAATTTTAATCGTAGAAGATGAAGAAAATATTCGAGAAGTATGCAAACGGTATTTAGAAAGAGAAGAATATGAAGTTTATACCGCTGTAAATGGTAAAGAAGGTTGGGATTTATTTCTTACACATCAACCAGATTTAATTATATTAGATTTGATGATGCCAAAAAAAGATGGATGGGAATTATGCGAGGAAATTCGTCAACAATCAAATGTACCTATTATTATGTTAACTGCTAAGGGAGAGGAAAGGGATCGAATTTTAGGCTTAACAATGGGGGCAGATGATTATTTAACAAAACCATTTTCCCCTCGTGAATTAGTATTAAGGGTTCAAATTATACTAAGAAGAGGAAGCCATGTACAAATACAAGCGAAAGAATCCTTATTGGAAGTGATAGAGTTTCCAGATTTAAAAATATATCCAAAGACAAGATATGTACTTGTTTGTAATAAGGAAGTGGAGTTAACGGTGAAAGAGTTTGAGGTACTTTATCTCATGGCAAAGCATCCAAAACAAGTATTTTCTCGCTCGCAGCTTCTTGAATTAATTTGGGATTTTGGACATGAAGGGGCATCAAACACAGTTACTGTGTTAGTGAGTCGTTTACGTGAAAAGCTCGAGAAGCATACGATAAAGAATCGTTGGATTCATACGGTTTGGGGTATAGGATATCGCTTTGAGCCAAATGGAGGAAATGAAACATGAGATTACGTATTCAATTGTTACTCATGAATCTATTAAGTACTAGTATTATGGTAATTGCTATATGGTATAGTGATACGAAAATGTTACTTGAACCGGAACAAACGCGGTTATTAACAGTAATTGCATTTGTGGCATTCATTATTTCAACGTTTATTTATTGGTTAATGACACGTCCTATCATGAGATCTATACAAAATTTAATAAAATTGACGAAACAATTTAGTGATAGACACTTTGAAACGATGTATATAATTGGGCAAGAACCACGTGAGTTTAAAGAATTGGCAACAGCCTTTCAACAGATGGCAAAAAAATTAGAAGAAGGGTTTACTAAGTTAGAGGAACAGGAAAACGCTCGTAAGGAGCTAATTACCAATATCTCACACGACTTACGAACACCTATGACTAGCATGCAAATGATGATAGAAGCATTACAAGATAACCTGATTGAAGATCCTGAAATGAAAAAGCAATACTTAGCAACGGTTTTAAAAGAAATAGAAAGATTAAATGGATTAATTAACGACTTATTTGATCTTTCAAAGTTAGAGTTTGAGCAAGTAGATTTTCACCCAAGTTTCACACATTTAGATAAAGTTCTATTAGATGTATTAGAGTCACATTCTGTCTTATTAGGAAACAAACAAATCCATGTGCAATTGGATGTCCCTGATACATTACCTCGACTTTTGATTATGCCTTGTAAAATAGAAAGGGTCATAGGTAATTTATTACATAATGCAATTCGATATTCTCCTATCTCTGGAACAATTGAATTGACTGTAGTGGAAAATAAACCAACTCAACAGGTCCAATTCACTTTGCGGGATGAAGGAATGGGAATTTCTCCAAATGATCAATTACGCGTATTTGAACGTTTTTTTAGAACAGATCGATCAAGAAGTTCACAATCTGGAGGTTCCGGACTTGGATTAGCTATTGCAAAATCATTGATTGAAATGCACAAAGGGGAAATTGGTGTACGGAATCGCGCAGATGGTAAGCAGGGAAGTGAATTTTGGTTCACTCTTCCCATCACATCAGTAAAAAAATAAGACGGCTGAAAGACTTTTGTAACATTTACGTTAGAAAAATGAAAGACCTTCTTGTTAACATACTACTACACAGTATGTTACAGGAGGTTTTTTACTTTATGAAAAGAAAATATGTATGGCTTATAGGTGGTTTGATAATTGTATTGGGGATTTTATGGTCATTGTTCCGACCAGAGAAATTATTTATTGATAAGCACGTAAATGAATCATTGCCACAAGCAGAGATACAATCAACTGAAGTAAGGCAACAAAGTGATCGAGTAATAAGGGAAGGTCAGTTTCAAAACGGTGTCCATGAAACAACTGGAACGGCAAAAATTTACCAATTAGCGGATGGAAAACGTGTTTTACGACTTTCTGATTTTGCAACATCTAATGGGCCAGATGTACGAGTTGTATTAGTTCCTACAAATCGCTTAAAAAATAATGAAGACGTGAAAAACTATCAGTATATTGAATTAGGAAAATTAAAGGGAAATAAAGGAGACCAAAACTATGAAATTCCTGAAGGGATAGATGTAAGTGAATATGGTTCGGTTTCTGTTTGGTGTAAAAGATTTAATGAAAACTTTGGTGCGGTTTATTTTAATAATTAAATATGAACTTAAAATTTCCTCTTACAGGCAAAATTCATCGGGGTAATGATAATAGTTGCAGCGGACTTAGTTGCTAAGAAGGGCACTCATAAGAGTGTTTTTTTCATATTCTTCAATTTTTGTATATTTTAGAGCTATTGGACGTTTACGGAGAGATTTTATTTAGTGTGGAAGCGTACTGTCTGTGAATAGAAGGATGAATAATATGTTACAGGAAAACATTACTCTTTTATAACTTAATTTTGAAGGAACATATACTTTTTTCATTTATCGGCTTGTAAAGAAGTATGGAAATTAAAGTTTATAATTTAAAAGTCAGCTTAAAGATGCAATAAGCAATTTGAATAGTAATCTTAAGTAAATAAAAAAGAGAGGAGCATCGATGAGCTCTTCTCTCTTTTTAAATCTAATTAGGGTTTCCATAACTGTAAAGGGGATGGTGTAAATTGTGGGATATTACCAAAATATCACTTTAAGTTAAGATTATAAAAAAGAAGTTCCTTTTTTCTGACAATGAATATTAATACAAAATTAATGGTTAATATTCAAAAATGATTTTATAGTTCATTAATTTATTACTTGCTATCTATATTAATCATTTATTACAACAGCTTTCATGTCCAAAATTAAATGTTTCAACAAAGGATAATATAAGTATCATTATAATGATTTTCCAATATAATCAATGTGTTAATGAAAGGAACTCTGTGTTATTTTTGCTTTTCTACTAACTAATACAGCTTCAAACAAAGGACACAATTGCTACATGCTAAGTGTAATCTATTACCCATTCAAGATTCTGTTTATTCAATCTTTCTAAAAATAAAAAAATATTGTACTCATAAATATACAAGCTATAATGAGGGCGTCGAGAAAGAATTTATTACCTCTAGAGAAAGTATCAAACCTAGTTTTTTTGCAAAAATCCTAATGACATTGTAAGTAACCTTTTAAATTTGGACATACTCACATGATTACTCTAAGAAAGGTATGTGATCAAAAGGAAAAGTGTATTTGACACGAGAATGAAAGCGCATTCAATTAGATCTTGTTTTGAATCAGTCATTTTAATAACTTAGATTCAACTGTAATTAAAAATAATAAATTATGGGGGTGCTTATATGAACATGAATGTAGCATCTATTAAAGAAAAAAAGGTTGTTAAATACAAAAGTTGTTTTGATGTGATTGGGCCCATAATGATAGGTCCTTCAAGTTCACATACTGCAGGTGCTTTGGCTATTGGAACGGTAGCCAATAAATTATTTCAAGGTCTTCCAAAAAAAGTCGTGGTAAGGTATTATGAATCATTTGCTGAAACCCATAAAGGTCACGGAACTGATTTTGCAATTATTGCTGGGATATTAGGATTTGCTGCCGATGACAGCAAAGTGCCAGATGCTATTGAAATAGCAGAATCTAAAGGAATTGAAATTACCTTTATTGAAGAAGCAGGTGATAGTCCTGCTGGCCATCCAAATACGGCAGATGTATATTTAGAGGATGAAAATCGAAGTATTAGAACGATGGGGATTTCGGTTGGCGGTGGATTAATTGAAATCAAACATGTTGAAATTGACGGATTTAGTTTAGATCTGCAGGGGCCATTGCCAGTTATTATTGCGATTTCTGAAAGAGCTGACTTTGAATTTGTCTTACGCAGGATCTTTAAACAATATGATGTGGAAATAAACAACTTTCATAGTTTAGAAGAAAACAGGAAATATTTATATGCATTCGCTTTGGATACGCTATTGCCTGGTAATGTCCAGGAGGAATTAGGAAATTTAAGCAATATAGCTAAGCTCATTATTCTTTAGTTACATTAAGGAGTGAAAAAATATGTATATGGCCATAAAAGAAATTGTGGATGCAGCTAATAAAAGCCAAAAGACAATTTATGAATTAGCAATTGAACAGGAAATTGAACAAACTAAATCTACTTATGAAGAAGTTTGGAGTAAAATGGAACGAAATTTAGCGACTATGCAAAATGCTATAAATAAAAGTATCGAGGGCGACGGTGTATTTTCTCCAACTGGTTTAACCGGAGGTGATGCTGTTAAAATTAAAAACTATCGAGAAAATAGGAAAACCCTTTCTGGAGATTTGATGGTGTTAGGGATCCAAAGTGCTATCGGTGTTAATGAAGTAAATGCTGCATTAGGAGCTATTTGTGCAACTCCAACAGCAGGTGCGAGTGGGACGATTCCGGGAGTCCTATTTAGTATTAAAGATACGTTGCAGTTAAGTCATGAAGATATGATTCATTTTCTATTTACTTCAGCGTTATTTGGAACGATAGTCGCAAACAACGCTTGTATTTCAGGAGCGTACGGAGGATGTCAAGCTGAAGTAGGCAGTGCCTCAGCGATGGCGGCTGCAGCTGCGGTTGAAGCTGCAGGTGGAACGCCACAGCAATCTTCTGTAGCTTTTTCGATTGCATTACAAAATTTACTCGGTTTAGTTTGTGATCCGGTCGCTGGTTTAGTAGAAATTCCTTGTGTAAAGAGAAACGCCATTGGAACGGCAAATGCTTTAGCAGCAGCGGACATCGCATTAGCCGGCGTAAACAATATCATCAATGCTGACGAAGTTATTGAAGCGATGTATAGAGTTGGAAGACAGATGCCTCGCGAATTAAGAGAGACAGGTTTAGGTGGAATTGCAGCTACACCTACAGGGATTGCCATTAAAAATAAAATCTTTGGAGAGAAATAATCAAATCAATGAACAATTACCGGATATATTGTGAAAAAGTTAACAATCTATTCTCTATTGTTCGCCTAAGGATGTCTGTATATTGGGGGAATTACTAATAAAATATATCACTATATAATTGGGATATTTTATAATTTGTAACAACCCCGTCAGGTTGATGCTTCGCCAATTTTTTGATTTTGATTAACTTAGAAGAAGGATATACGATGTGGCGCACTTTATAAGCAATTCATTTTTCAAGAACGGTCTATATTCCGATGCCTTAAATAGAGAAGTAAGAATAGAAAACTAGGAGGAATTATTATATGAATGGGAATACTGCAAAAAACATAGAATTTCAAGTTGATAATACTGCAGTAAAAAATGAGAAATATCTAGACCCTAAAAAGTGGCATAAACAGGATACTACCTGGGCATTGAGTCTATTTGGAACAGCAATTGGAGCAGGAGTACTCTTCTTACCTATTAATGCAGGTTCAGGTGGTTTATTATCATTGCTGTTAATTACCATACTTGCATATCCTGTTATGTATTACTCACATAGGGCACTTGCTAAAATGATATACGCTTCTAATTCTGCCGATGAGGGGATTACAGGTACAATAAGAGAGTATTTCGGAAATAAGGCAAGTATCATTTTTAACATTGTATATTTCGTTTCAATTTATACGATCGTGCTGATGTATTCGGTTGCACTTACAAATACTGCAAGTAGTTTTATTGTGCATCAATTGCACATGCCGGAGCCTCCAAGGGCCATTTTATCGCTTGTATTAGTACTCGGTCTTATCACTATACTAAATTTTGGTCAAGATATTACTGTAAAGATAATGAGCATGCTAGTATATCCTTTCATTGTTTCTCTACTTTTTATCGCAATATCTTTAATTCCACAGTGGAATACGTCAATGCTAAGTTTTTCAAGTGTTTCTACTGCTTCAACTGGAACAGGATATTTTGGAACAATATGGATGATACTACCAATCATCGTATTCTCGTTTAATCATTCTCCTATGATTTCGTCATTCGTTATGAAACAGAGAGCTACGTATGGAATAGATGCTACTGATGCCAAGTGTGCTCAAATACAAAAAGTTTGTTATATCATGACATTCGTTGTTGTTATGTTCTTTGTTTGGAGCAGTACTTTAAGTTTGACTCCAGATGATCTTAAGGTGGCAAAAGAACAGAACTTGTCAATCCTATCATATCTTGCTAATGAGCTTAATTCGCCAGTAATTACTATTGCGGCTCCTATCATTGCGTTTGTGGCTATTACAAAGTCTTTCCTTGGCCATTATATAGGAGCGTATGAGGTAATGCGTGACATGATTATTAAGTCCGGTAAAAAACGTGGGAAAGATTTAGGAGAGAAAACAGTTAAGACAATGATTCTTACTTTTGTCGTATTAACATGCTGGTATGTTGCTTATACAAATCCAAGTATTCTTGGAATCATTGATGCCCTTAGCGGTCCGTTAGTTGCTGCTATCTTATGTCTATTACCGATGTATGCAATCAATAAAGTACCAGTACTGGCTAAATACAAAGGGAAAATGAGTAATGTATTTGTAATTGTTATAGGAATACTTACTGTTCTAGCAAGTATTAAGTCATTATTCTAATTCTCTATTGTTCGTTCGGATGCAAAAATAGTAGGATATGAAAAGAGAATAAAAGACTTTTAGCGGAACTGAATTATATATTGTTAAACCATAGAGTTTATGGTTTTGGACAAACTATTCACCTTGGATAGTTTGTCCTTTTTTGATTATATGTATAACTTCTATTGCAGCATTTTTTTTAAGCTGTTTGTAATGATTTTAATCCAAGCATTTGAGGGCGCCTAACCATGTGCATCAAGCTAATATTTAAAGTATCTCACATCTGTTTTCTTAGGTTAATGGGAATGGGCCGGTACCCCATGTATGGCGAACAACTAAACTGGCTTCCTTATATCCTATGTCCGAAGCCAGTTCATCTCTCACATACTCACTTCGCGTTCCTTGAGGAAGGAATCTTCTTGGCTAGATTTATAAACTTAACTTATTGAGCTTAGGGTGATACTCCCGTTACAATTTTGATAGTTCATTGACCACACTTTCTAAAAATTGCTCTACCTTTTCTTTTGTAGTATCTGGCGAATGATAACCAATTGTAAATGTAAGTCTCTCATTATAAGAGCTTGCCCCCATTGTAAAGAATGGTGCATACATAATTGGTGATGTTATATACCCGTCCTGAGCTTGAACTTCACCAAACTTAATAGGTTCATCAGCTATCGATCCGAAATTAGTAAGTAACGGTAAAGCCATTCCCATTTGTAAAGCCCATTCATATTGCTGTTTATACATTTCCTTAACTTGAGATAGCTTTTTACTTGCCAGTAACTCCATTCCTGCGGCTGAAGAAAGACCTGGATTTTGAGATTTTATTGTATCCATTGATTCTTTGACTCGAACTAGAGTTTGATTAAATGAGTCATCATTTTCCATTTTAATCACTGGCATTTCCATCCCGGATAAGTTGCAAATTGAACCAGTTGTATGATTAGGGAGATATCGGCGTAAATCAATTGTTAAACCAACCATTTTTTCTGCGGTACGAGGTTCTGCATACACAGCGAAATGTGATAAAGAGCGGAAGTATGCAGTCAGGATTGCATCATTTAAGGTAGCTTGTTGTGCCTTTGTCCATAGGGTTAAACGTAGAGTTTGCTCACGGCTTAACCGTCGCACGGCCATTTTTGGATAAGTATTTTTGTTAGGTTGAGATGGAAAAGACCATAATGCTGCTTGTTGTTCTTGGCTGGGACGATACGCACTTTTTATGTCTGTTATTCCAGTATATTTGAATACAGGTGATTGATCGCGAAAACCCTCATTTTTTGCATTAAATCTCTTTATAATTTCATCCTTAGACTGTCCCAGAGAAAGGTGAGTATAAATTGCTCCCAGCAAATTAATATATTCCTTGACTCCAGCACCATCTGAACAAAGATGAGATAATTTAACAACTAATATATTTGTTGAAGTGCCTCGTAATAATTTTGTCTGAACCATAGGCCCTTGAATAGGATCTCCAGATTCCTTTATAAAATCTATTGCCATCACTTCAAGATTTTGATCATCTCCTTCTGCAAAAAAACAAATTGGTGAGTTAGTACTAGATGAATGTTCCTCCCAGTAAGGCATATCACTTTCTACAAAACGGCTGTTTAAAACGGGCTGTAATTGTAACGTTATTCTTACTGATTGTTCAAGTACTTTTTTTGATATACCTATAGGAAAATAAAGAACGGCATTAATTTGTTGATTTGCGGAATAAAGACCAAGTATATAATTCATTCGATCTTGAGGTGTTACTGAATATTTCCTTTGTTCCATAATTTTCTCCCTCTTTTCAAGCTATTTTTGGTTACAATCTTGTTTTTCATAGGGTTGTAACTTTTTTAAAGGATCCATATTGTTTTATTTTCACTTTTTTAGTATTTCACTTATGAAAGTATGATTTCTGTATTGGTTCATGTTGTTATTGGTATTAATAATATTCATCAATTTTGTTTGGTTTTTGTATAAAAAGTAGATAAATTGTATTTTCGTTTGATTATATATAAACATTTTACATAAATGTTTGTGTATAATCTACAAAAAATAATCGAGTCATTTTTATCTTTTTTCGACAGTATCTCCCATCTATTTACTAACGCTATCCCAACATTAAACAAATTAAGGAGGGGGTCTTCTGACATAAAATATACACGTTGTAACTTCTAATCTTACAATATTGTAAGATTAGAAGTTAGATAGTTAGATAGAAGTCATTAACTTATGAAAAAATCACATCTATAATCCAGATATAAATCATTAATTAAAGGAGTATTCTAGTGAAAAAAATTATAAGTTATGTGGTGGTTATTGCTATCTTTATAGGAGTAAAACGTTATGTGCAAGGTCCAGGACAACCAGTCGATGGGATTCTAGTTAGTGGTACTGCAGCTGATATAGAAAAAGTCAAACAAGAATTTAAAGATGATATTAAACAATCTAATGAAGTAAATATAAAAGTAATACAAACAAAAAGCGAATATAGATAAAAATTTTTTGATACATTTATGAGTATAAAAATTTATTTATATAAAAAATTAGATGTGGTTAGGTTATCAGAAAAAATCCAATAACTTCAATTTTAAAAAGATAAAAAAGGAGCGGAAATACGCTCCTTTTTTATTTATCTTACTATTTTTAGGAGGTTAGTATGAATAAGATATGGATAAAGGGTGAATAGCATTTTTATTGATGAAATTTCACTAAATATTCTTGTGGAATATATGTGAAACATTGTATAGAATAAGCAAGAATGCCAAAAATTATAGGGGGAAAGTTGTGAAGAAAAATAAGAGTTTAATAAGTTTTTTAGGAGTGTTTATTATGTTGTTTTCTTTTTGTTTTCAAGGAAATGTACAGGCTGATGTAAATACTGTTCAATCTGGAAAAATCAAATCAGGAAATGTAACGGTATGGGAAGTTGGAAATGTGGCGAAAGTGTTAGCTGATGTAGAGCGCTTAAATTTAAATACAGTAAATGTACCGATTCAGGTAGATATTCCGAATGTAACTTCTACGAACATGGTAATTAATCAAGCGCAAAAGCAACAGGCTATTCTTTTAATTCAAGAATTATTAAAGCGTAATATTCAAGTTATTGTGGAACCGTTCCCATATATTCAGCAAGGAAATGTTGGGGAAACGGAATGGAATCCGAGTAATATTAATGATTTCTTCTGGAATTGGAAAACGGTTATTCTACAAGATATTTTTAATTCGATTACAAGTAAATACAATGTGTACGGGCTCAAGATTGCCTCTAATTTCGTGAATATGGAATATGCAGAAGGATATTGGAGCGATACGATTGATTTCGTCCGTCAGCAATATAAAGGAAATGTTTTGTATCAAATGAATTGGTGGTTAACAGCAAGCTTTGATCCATCTTATGAAGCGAAGTTTATAGAAAAAATAAATCGTCCATATTTAAAAAAGGTGGATATTGTTAGTATTGATGGTTGGTTTGAAGTTTCAGGAAAAAGAAATCCATCATACGAAGAAGTGAAGCAAAGTTTATTTGCCACAACAGTATATAATCGTGGGCAAAATGTTGTGCAGCAGTTAGAACAATTACATAATGCAACAGGAAAACCGGTTTATTTTGGTGGATTTAACGTTCCAGCACGTGAACTTGGACTACAAAATCCGTGGAATCCAGATGTATCTAATGTGTTTTCAAAGGACGTACAATTAAACGGATGGCGTGCTTACCGAGATATATTAGAAACGAAACCGTATTTTAAAGGTTTTTCAATTTGGTTTATTGGCTCTCATAATAGTACGCATGCGTATCAAATACATAGTAAAGAAGCAGAGGCAGTTATTAACGGCTGGTACCGAAAATAATTTTTATTAAATAGGTAAGTTTTGAATTTTACCACATATATTTCTAGTGAAAGGCCTTTCACCATCTTATCACCTAGGGGGCAATCATAATGAAATTTTTGTCTTACCTTACAGTAATTTTGGTGATTCTTGGCGGTTTGAATTGGTTGTTTGTAGCGTTAGATTACAATGTAGTTGAGAAATGGTTTGGTTCTATGCCGGCGCTTGTGGACACTATTTATTGGCTCATTGGTCTTTCTGCTATTTATCAAATTTTTGATCGGTTCTTCACGGACAATTAGCAATTATACTTTATTACTAGAGTGTTAAGTACGATTATGTACTTAACACTTTTTTGTATGTTTATAAAAAGTAGTTTGCACATGCAAGCGATTCCATTGCGTCTTACGCCGTAATAATAGAAAACAAATTGACCACGTATTATATTTCAGGTTATAATTCAGAAAGTTTAAAAATTAATAAAAATAAGAAATAGGGAGGTTATCAGGGTGATGGAGAGAGTATATAATTTTTCAGCTGGACCATCAATACTCCCTTTGCCAGTTTTAGAGAAAGTGCAAAAGGAGCTTGTAAATTATAACGGGACAGGCATGTCTATTATGGAAATGAGTCATCGATCTTCTTATTTTCAAAGTATTATAGATGAAGCAAGTAGCCTAATTCGTGAATTAATGAACATTCCTGATGAGTATGAAGTACTGTTTTTACAAGGCGGTGCGTCATTACAATTCTCTATGATACCGTTAAATGTAATGAATACGTACAAAAAAGCAGGGTACGTATTAACTGGCTCATGGTCTAAAAAGGCGATGCAAGAAGCTGAAAAAATAGGGGAAGTACAAGTGCTTGCTTCTTCTGAAAAAGAGAAGTTTACTACAATTCCTAAACTGGATGGTTTACCAAATGATGAAAAACTAGATTATGTACATATTACAACGAACAATACAATTGAGGGTACGAAATATGTGGACATTCCACGTTTAGATAGAGTACCGCTCGTTGCAGATATGTCCTCAAATATTTTATCAGAACAATATGATGTTACGAAGTTCGGCCTTATATATGCGGGAGCGCAAAAGAATTTAGGACCAGCGGGCTTAACGATTGCAATTATAAAAAGAGATTTAATTGGGGGAGCAGATCGCTCTTGTCCTACAATGTTAAACTATGAAACTTACAGCAAAAATAACTCCTTATATAATACACCGCCATCCTTTAGTATTTACGTAACGAAACTTGTACTAGAGTGGTTGAAAGAGCAAGGCGGGGTATCTGCGATTGAAGAACAGAATAGAATGAAATCTTCACTTCTTTACAATTTCTTAGATGAATCAAAATTGTTTACTTCACCAGTTGATCCTACGTATCGATCACTTATGAACATTCCGTTTACAACACCGTCAGAAGAGCTGAACAATGAGTTTTTACAAAAAGCGAAAGAACGCGGCCTTGTTACGTTAAAAGGGCATCGCTCAGTCGGTGGTATGCGTGCAAGTATTTACAATGCGATGCCAGTACACGGTGTACAGCAATTAGTAAATTATATGAAGGAATTTGAGCTTGAGAATAGATAGGGAGATGGGGATATGTTTCGTGTTCAAACGTTAAATCAAATTGCGGAAAAGGGTTTGCAAGTACTTAGCGGAGAGCGTTATGAAGTAGGGGATAGAATGGACCACCCAGATGGTATTTTACTTCGTAGCTATTCTTTACACCAAGAAGAATTTTCAAAAGACTTAAAGGCGATTGCAAGAGCTGGTGCTGGTGTAAATAATATTCCTGTCGAGCGATGTACAGAAAAAGGGATTGTAGTATTTAATACACCAGGAGCGAATGCCAATGCAGTAAAGGAACTTATTATCGCTAGCCTTATTATGTCTTCACGTAACATTATTAACGGTGTAAGCTGGACGAAAAATTTAGAGGGTGAAGAAGTACCGCAGCTTGTTGAATCAGGAAAAAAACAATTCGTTGGATCAGAAATTGCAGGGAAACGTCTAGGTGTAATTGGCCTCGGCGCAATCGGTGCTTTAGTTGCGAACGATGCGTTAGCTTTAGGGATGGACGTTGTCGGATATGATCCTTACATTTCAGTTGAAACAGCATGGCGCCTTTCTACACATGTACAAAGAGCATTTAGTTTAGATGAAATTTTCGCAACATGTGATTATATTACACTTCATATTCCTCTTACGAATCAAACGAAGGGGATTATTGGTGAACACGCTGTAGAGAAGATGAAAAAAGGTATGCGTTTATTCAATTTCTCTAGAGGAGAACTTGTAGATGAAAATGTTCTTCAAAAAGCGTTAGAAGAAGATGTTATTACGCATTACGTAACAGACTTCCCGAATGAAAATGTGATAAAGATGAAAAATGTAACAGCGACGCCTCACCTTGGTGCATCTACATCTGAATCAGAAGAAAATTGTGCAATCATGGCAGCGCGCCAATTACGTGAATATTTAGAGACAGGAAATATTCGTAATTCAGTAAACTATCCAAACGTCGAACTCCCTTATATCGGAAAGAAACGTATTACAATCATGCATCAAAACGTTCCGAACATGGTAGGACAAATTACAGGATGTTTAGCAGAACATCATATTAATATTGCGGATATGATTAATCGTAGTAAACATTCTTGGGCGTATACAATGATTGATATTGATAACGGAATTGATGATATAATAAAAGAGAACATTGTGGAAAATATAAGCAAAATTACAGGTGTTGTAGCCGTTCGAATGATTGTGTAAAGGAGAGAGGAAAACTTGGCAAAAATCCGACCGTTTCGGGCCATTCGTCCAGTAGAAGAAAAAGCAGCGGAAGTTGCAGCTTTACCGTATGACGTATTAAATAGTAAAGAGGCAAGAGAGGTTGTAAAAGGGAATCCGTATTCTTTCTTACACGTTGATAAAGCAGAAATTGATTTAGACCCGGCACTTTCACCGTACGATGATCGTGTATATGAAAAAGCGGGTGAAAATTTAAATCGATTTATACGAGAAGAAGTATTCATACAAGATGAAGAGCCATCACTGTACATTTATGAACTGACGATGGAAGGAAGAACGCAGTCAGGTCTTGTCGTTTGTACATCTATTGATGAGTATGAAGATGATACAATTAAAAAACATGAAAGAACGCGTCACGAAAAAGAATTAGATCGTATTCGCCACGTAGATGTGTGTGATGCAAATACGGGGCCTATCTTTTTAACGTATCGTACGAAAGAAGATGTGAAACGTATCATTGCAAGCTGGAAAGAAGAGCATGCGCCAATCTATACATTTACAGCAGAAGATGGCGTGGAGCATGTTGCCTGGAAAATAGTTGATGAGGATGTAATTGCTACTTTAGTAAACGCATTTGAAGATATTTCTAATCTTTATATTGCAGATGGGCATCATCGCTCAGCATCAGCAGCAAAAGTAGGGCTCATGCGAAGAGAACAATATCCGAATTACACAGGAGAAGAAGAGTTTAATTTCTTCCTATCTGTATTATTCCCTCACGATGAATTATCCATTTGGGACTATAACCGAGTTGTGAAAGATTTAAACGGCTTATCAGAAGAACAGTTTTTAAAGCAAATTGCACAATACTTTTATGTAGAAGAAGCAGCTGTTTCTCCGTATAAACCAAATGAGCCAAAAACATTTGGTATGTATGTAAACGAGAAATGGTATAGACTCACAGTGAAAGAGGAAACGTTTGATGCGAATGATCTCGTTAAAGGTTTAGATGTATCTATTCTGCAAGATCATTTATTAAGCCAAGTACTTGAAATACACGACCCGCGATCTGATTCACGCATTGACTTTGTCGGAGGAATCCGCGGATTAGAAGAACTAGAACGTCTTGTAAATAGCGGTGAATATAAAGCAGCGTTTTCATTATATCCGACATCAATGGAAGCTTTACTATCAATCGCAGACGCTGGAGAAATTATGCCGCCGAAGTCAACGTGGTTTGAACCGAAACTGCGTAGTGGGTTGTTTGTACATTCTTTAAAGTAAATATAGACTTCTTTAGATTGAAAAACCGAAATGATTATAGTTTCGGTTTTTCTTATTTATAAAGTGTTTTTGAGGAGGGGTATAGATGAAATTGCAAGTAGGGGAAAAAATCACCTTTGAGCGAACTTTTACGAAAGAGGATGTTGTTTTATTTACGGAAGTATCGAAAGATGAAGGTGTTCATCATGTTACACCAGATGAGCAGGGGAGATTTGTTGTACAAGGACTGTTAACATCAACGTTGCCTACAAAAATTGGCGGTGATTATAACGTACTAGCTCGCAAGATGGATTTTGAATTTGTACGTCCTGTTTTTAGCGGTGATACGATTCGTTGTGACGTAACTATTGAACAATTTGAGCCCGATGAAAAAAATCGTACAAAAATTATTGCGATGTTTATATGTAGGAATCAACTTGAAAAAGAAGTTATGCAGGGGAGTTTTTCTGGGATTATTCTTTAGTTAGTAGGAAAAGTAATGAATAGGTGGGGGCCACATGCCTCTCGAGCTTAGATTTTTAATTCCCCCCATAACGAAAATTTTATGCATTGCTGGATACTGATAATAAGACGTTATGTAATATACCCTGTTCTTTTCTTAACTAATAGAAGAATAGTTGAATAAGCCCGTCAACAAAAAAAGGACATTCCTAGTATTACAAGAAATGTCCTTTCCACTAAATTATAGGATATTTTGCTGAAATTCAAACTCTAAAATCAGTTTACTGGTTTGACCTGTAAACTGATAATTATAGGACCCTCTCAGATTTTCTAAGTTACCAGTAGCTTTAATAATTGTTCCTGGGGAATTTAGATTTCCTTTATCGAATATTCCTTGCTCTATAGCTGTAAATGTCCCTTGTTGCCCCTTATAAATTCCTTCAAAGTGTAAAAATCCAGAAATTTTAGCAGTAGCCAAGTGACCATCATTTATATTTGAGTCTAAATAATATAATAAGTATTCAACAAAAGCTTTTCCTTTTAATTCACCATCAATATCATATTCAACATGGGCAATATTAATAGGGAAATCTTTTCTAGTATCATCAATTAGTTTTTCATCCCATTTACTTACTGTAAATGTTGCTTCCATACACGTAAATCCCCCTTTATCATTAGATAAGTAATCTCCCTAAAATGAAAAAATATGCTATTCTTCCTGTAGGATCAGGAAAACATAATTATAAAACTTATGGCTATACTTATTTAAAGTTTTCCTTTATTCCACGCCACTCTCTAAAATAGAGAAAGCCCCATTTTCACAATCAATTTCTGCCATCGCACCGTAAGGTAAAATAAACTTCGGCTCGGTATGACCAAAATTTAAATTATAAAGAATCGGCAAATCTTCTAAGTTATGTTCTTTCATAACTTGCAGTATTTCATGTTTATATTCTTCATAATACATTTCGTCTTTTGGTTTACCAAAGATGATACCCTTTGCTTTTTGGAGAATGCCTTGCGCTGCGTAATTTCGTAACCAATACTTTATATAGCTTGGTTCTGGATGGTCTTCAGAAGTTTCAAAGAAAAGGATACTATTTTCCCAATGTTTTTTCTCAGGCCAAAGCTCCGTTCCTTTTGCAAATTCCAATACTT
The DNA here is from genome assembly GCF_030733445.1 of Bacillus sp. MMSF_3353. Taxonomy (NCBI): domain Bacteria; kingdom Bacillati; phylum Bacillota; class Bacilli; order Caryophanales; family Bacillaceae; genus Bacillus; species Bacillus sp. MMSF_3353. Next base: position 79,041 of record NZ_JASHJA010000004.1, on the reverse strand, counting down.
CTATACAACCACCAATTAAGCGTCCTTGTACGGTAGTAGAGCCTTGAAGTAGTTCATAGCCATTGTTTTGTTGCATCGTACGCCTTGTATCTTTATTTACCTCTATCCATTCTAAACGCTCACTCGTCCATTCATGAGCTGGTTGAATCTCGCCAATTGTCTCATTTGAAAAGAGAGTCCGATTTACCATTTCAACTGTATATGGATCCATCTCTACATTTTCGGCAAAATCAGTTAAAATTGCTGGACCGTAAAAAGAGGAAACTCCTGCTTTATGACAAAACAAGTGTGAAACGGTATCGTCAGAGTACCCCATAAAGATTTTCGGATTTTCACGTATCACATTAAAATCAATATAAGGTAGTAAACGGATACTATCTTCTCCGCCAATATTCGTAATAATTGCTTTAACACGCGTATCTTTAAATGCTGTCATTAAATCTTCCGCACGAGCCCCTGGATTGTTATAAAGGTATTCGCTACCTTTTAAACTATTTGGCATTGGGATAACTGTAAGCCCGAATACTTCTTCTAATCTCTTTACTCCTTGCTCATAACGCCATCTTAGCTTAGAATCACCCGCTCCTCCCCATGAAGCACTTACTGTTGCCACAATATCTCCTGCTTGTAACCTCTTTGGTTTTATTAACATGTTAACTCCGCTCCTACATAATGTAATGGACTACGATTATACAAACTGTAGCATTGAAAAAATATGATGCATCACATTAGTTTCTTCATCATCAATCTGTTTACCTGCTGTGATTCAAGAATTTAGCACTCGTGTTGAATATAGGAATAATCGATTCATATTTAAAAGTTACAGTATGCAACATTGCATAAGAAAGATGGTTGCTATTTTATATAACCTGTAACTATAATGGTTACATGTTGGTCGTATCCAATCAAAAAATATAATCATCATGAATGGAGAGGTTACATATGGGTATGAAAAAAATAATTTTAGCAGGTGCTTTAGGGATCGCAGCATTATCAGGAACGAATTTACCAGGATTAGAACTGTCAAAAGTGAGTGCGGCTTCTATTGAATCGAATTTCTCGACGTTAGAAGGACGAGTAGTAGAAGTAGATAAAGGTGTAATTGTCGTAAAATCTAAGCAATATGAGGAGCCTGTAAGTGTATATATAGATTCCCTTTCAAATGTGAAAGTAGGAGATGAAGTAAAAGCTACTGGATCTATGATGCGTAATTTTACTGAATATATGATTGCAAATACAGTTGAAAATACGTCAAATAAATTAGGTATGCACATGAAAGAAGATGGTTCTCCTGATTATGTGATTGGGGAAGTATCAAAAGTAGGAACGATGGAATATGGGGGAGACGGTTCTACTAAATATGTCGTAGTTGAGTATCCATCACTAAACGGGAAGAAAGTTATTATTGATGTTTTCTTAACGAAGGGACAAGTATTTCATACAGGTGAGAAAGTAAAAATTGATATGAAGTATGTGGGCTGGGGCGGTATTTCTATTAACTGGAACACGGTTGATCATATCGAAAGAGTTTATGAAGCAAAGACGAACGCTGAAAATAATGATGATGTATGGATTTGGTCTTAATTAGAATTCTGTAATTAACAAATATATCCCTTAGTACCCAGCAAATTGTCATACACATGATCATTTGCTGGGTACTTTTTGTTTATTTTTACATCATTGTATCTATAATAATTTTTAAAATGCGGGTATACAGTTGAATCGAATAAACCCATATAGACAAGTGTTTTATCCTATTGCTTATGCATTGATTTTATTCAAAATTGAGACTCTATTGGTCGTAAATAATAGATAATTTTGTTTTACTGTTCTGATTAAAATCCGGTCTGTTGTAGCGTATGCTGTTCCAATTCGGATTACGTTTTCTTCTTCTTCTACACCAGCATAGGTTTCATCTTCTGTAACTTCAATAATTTCACTTAATGGAATTTGAATCTTAGCTAGTTGCCATGAAATAATTAATTCTCCATCTGTTTTTTTGATATCGATACCTAGCATGTTACCAAAACCTTTCTGTATTAAAATATGGCTATTAATTTTATTATACAGATTTAAAGGGTTTATTTCTATTGTGAAATTTGATTTTTCAATTTTTTCACAAGGTATCGTACTACGAACAAAAAAGGGTATCCACTAGCACCTGCAATCTTCCTGAAATGAAGACGATCTTTTTTATTTTGTGAATTTTTGAGAATAAGAGATTTTTGATTAGAATATGATGTTTAAATCGGAGCGAATTTAAAAAATACAATAATGAAAGAGGTGTTTATATATGGAGCAAGATGAGAATTATTTACGAGCTAAAAAAAGGGTGGAGAATTTAAAAGCGTTTTACATTCATTTAACGGTGTATATACTAGTGAACTTAATGCTTTTTATTATAAATATAATCTCTGATTCCAGTAAATTGTGGTTTTTATATCCACTTGCAGGTTGGGGAATCGGTATCGTTATACATGGTTTGACAACTTTTCCAGTTGGGATATTCGGAAAAGAGTGGGAAGAACGAAAGATTAAAGAATATATGGAGAAGGATAAGTAAATTTATTTCTGGAAATTATGAATATAAAATCTCATATGAATCTCTATGATCACACGCTTGATGCGAAGTTTATTCTATAGCTTCGCCTATTTGTTTTGTATTTGAAGTTTGTGCGAGTGAGAGTGTTGATATACATTTTTTAGGGTGAATTGCATGGGAAATCAAAACTTTATTTGTCGTACATAATAAATACAGTTGTTTTACTTTTTAATTACATGTGGATATAGGATGAAGTTGATTTATTACCCTATATTAAAATAAAAATAAACCACTGTTCGATTTGAATATTCCACGATATAATGGTGAGAGTTTATGACAGAATAAATATTTACATAAGAAGTGAGGTACTGTATGAAAAAAAGAACGACAGACATTATTTTTATTATTATTGGTGCATTTCTTTTTGCGTTAGGTGTCAATTTGTTTGTTATCCCGAACGAGTTTGGTGAGGGTGGAGTAACTGGTATCACGATTATTACGTATTATTTATTTGAATGGTCACCAGGCTTAGTTAACTTAATTTTAAATGCGATTTTGTTAATAGCTGGTTATAAATTTTTAAATAAGATTACAACAATTTATACGATTATCGCTGTAGTTACGAACTCGCTATTCCTTCATTTGACAGAAGGTTGGACGATTGCTTCGGATGAAATGCTCGTAAATGCCATTTTCGGAGGAATATTTATTGGGTGCGGGATTGGTCTTATTATTCGTGTTGGCGGAACAACAGCAGGTACTACCATCTTAGCAAGGATGACGCATAAATATTTAGGATGGAGCATTAGCTATGGTTTACTGTTCTTCGATTTAATCGTTGCGTTTTCGTCTTATTTCATCATTGGTGCAGAAAAACTGATGATAACAATTATTATGCTATATGTAGCAACGAAAGTGATGGAATTTGTAATTGAAGGTTTAAATCCGAAGAAAGCCATTACGATTATTTCTGATAACCCGAATGAAATTGCCGGAAAGGTAACTACATTAATGGGCAGAGGGGTTACTGTGTACTCAGGTCATGGCTATTACACGAAAACGCCGAAGGAAATTCTTTATGTTGTTATTAATAAGCAAGAAGTAGTCAAGCTAAAACGGATTGTTCAAACTACAGATCCGGCTGCGTTCATTGCTATACACGATGTTCGTGACGTATTTGGAGAAGGATTCGTTGATATTTCTAAAGCATAGAAATTACTTTTCATTAAAATAATCTTAATACTAAAACGTAAGAATCTATTTTGAATAATCTTTTTTCAAAATAGATTCTTTTTATTTATCTTAAAATGTTGGTTTGTTTTTCTTTTTCTTGCAAAAAATCCAATTGTTTCTTAAGGTAAGGATGTAGAAGGATGAACAAGAGAGGGTTTAATGAAGATGATACATATTTTATTAGCTGATGATGATAAGCATATTAGAGAATTGTTACATTACCATTTGCAAAAAGAGGGGTTTAAAGTTTTTGAAGCGGAAGATGGAAAGGTAGCGCAAGGCGTATTAGAGAAAGAAAATATTCATCTTGCGATAGTAGACATTATGATGCCGTTTGTTGATGGCTATACGTTATGTGAAGAAATCCGGAAGTATCATGATATACCGGTTATTTTATTAACTGCGAAAGGTCAGCTAGTCGATAAAGAAAAAGGATTCATTTCTGGTACGGACGATTATATTGTAAAACCATTTGAACCAGCTGAAGTAATTTTCCGTATGAAAGCTCTATTGCGCCGTTATCAAATGCTTAGTGCTGATATTATTACATTACACGGAACGATAATTGACCGAAAAGGGTTTGAAGTGAAGTGTAACGGTCAGACGATTTTGCTTCCATTAAAGGAATTTGAATTATTATCACAACTTGCTAGTTATCCTGGAAGAACCTTTTCAAGAGAAGAATTAATTGAATTAGTATGGGGAATGGATTTTGAAGGAGATGAACGAACAGTTGACGTTCATGTGAAGCGACTGAGAGATCGTTTTTCAAAACGAACAGATGATTTTCAAATTACGACAGTACGCGGACTCGGTTATAAGTTGGAGTTGAAATAAAATGAAATCACTATACTCTAGATTTGTTTTTATGACGGTTGGAATCATGCTACTTAGCAGTATTATCGGTTTTTTATTAACAAATGTGTACTATCAAGTGAAGTTAAAACCGTACAATAGTGAAAAGATTTTAATGTATGCGAAAGAAGTAAAATCGTTATATGAAAAGCAAAGTGAAGAAAATCAAGAGGCATACTTACAGTCTATTGCGAAGTTAGGATATGAAATTTATATTGTCGATGATAAAAAGAATGGAAAACGTATCGGCAACGCGTTTCGTAAGACAATAATAAGTGATGATACCGTTCATAAAGTATTGAATGGCGAAACGTTTAATGGTGTTTCTACGTATCCAACACGTCTCTTTATTACAGGTTTTTTCGATAATGAATTAATAAATAGTGTCGGTGTACCAGTGCAACACGGTGATAAACAGTACGCTTTATTTATTCGTCCTGACATTCAGAACCAATTTGGCGAGATGCGAATTTTCTTAGCGGTATTACTTGGGTTTATCGTACTATTAAGTATTATCTTTATAGCGATTGCAGCAGGTTATATCGTTCGTCCCATTCGAACATTTACGAAAGCGACTCAAAAGATTGCAAGTGGTGAATATGATATCGAATTAGATGAAAATCGAAAAGATGAAATTGGTACATTAGCAACTAATTTTCAAAAGATGACGAAAAGTATAAAAGAATTAGATGAGATGAGACAAGAATTCGTTTCAAATGTTTCTCATGAATTTCAATCGCCGCTTTCTTCCATACAAGGGTTCTCAAAAACGTTACAGTCAGAAGAGATGAGTGCGGAAGAAAGAAACCATTACTTACAAATTATTGAGGGCGAAAGTAAGCGAATGTCTAGTTTATGTAAACAGTTACTTACGCTAGCTTCACTAGATAAAGAAGAAAAAGTATTACAAATAAAAGAATTCAATTTGCAGAAGCAAATTAAAGACGTTATTTTTATGCTCGAATGGAAATGGCGTGAAAAAGATATCGCCGTTGAATTTGATGTGCCGGATATTACAATACAAGGTGATGAAAACTTACTTCATCAAGTATGGAGTAATATTTTTACGAATAGCATTAAGTTTTCAAACGACGGCGGAACGATTGAATTTGTTGTAGAAGAATTAGAGTCGAGCGTGATGATCTCTATATCAGACAACGGAATCGGTATGGAAAAAGAAGAAATGGATCGTATATTTGATCGTTTTTACAAAGTAGATACTGCAAGGGCAAGAAACGTAGAAGGTAGTGGTTTAGGATTATCGATTGTGCAGAAAATTGTTGAACTGCATAACGGAAACGTTTCAGTATATAGTACGAAAGGGGAAGGGACTACTGTTCAGGTGGAGCTTCCGAAATAGATGGAAGAGGCTGCTTGGGAACAGCCTCTTCTTTTTGTCATTTTTTGTCGATAAATCGATATAATCGGAAAATCGCTGATATAATTTGAGTTGCGCCGATATATTATGAAAATCGCCGATATAATCCGAGTTGCGCTGATATATTTGAAAAATCGCCGATATAAATTTCACGTACTGCCACTTCTGCTATAAAGCTGTACTTTTCCCGCGCTCTTCTTTAAACCGAACTTCAAAAGTATCCGCTGTAATTTCATCAGCTTTCGGCAAAGCCCGTAACTTTGGATGAAGTAGCCATACGAAAGAAATAAATAAAATCCCGATGCTAGCGAACGCGAAAATGAGTTGGCTACTAAATACATTTGCAGCATATCCACCAATTAAAGAACCGAACGGCATAGCAATTGTGCCCATACTTCGCATGACTGAGTTTATGCGTCCAATATACTGATTTGGAATTACAATTTGACTAATTGTCGCAAATAATATGTTGGTTGCACCAATTGGAATCCAGGCTAGACCGAATAAGAGAATAGACAACCACTGAAACGGTACGATCGTGGAGAGAAACCAAAAGATAGCACCAGTCGCAAAGCCAATAATAGAGACACGGCCAACATTACGTTTACCAACCCATGAACTGAATAATGCTCCAATTAAACTGCCGGCTGATATAGCGGCTAAGAAGAAGCCATATGATTTCACGCCTCCTAAAGAATCAGCGAAAGAAGGGAGTATCGCCATCGTCATACCGATTGAAAAATTAGCGACTACTGAACCGATTAAGAATACGCCCATTAATGAACGGAAGACGATCGAAAAACCTTCTTTTAAATCAGTGAAATATTGTTTAGTTGAAAGTGATGTATTGGTTTCTGCTTGCTTTGGCATTTTCAATGAAAAGAACAAAAGGGCAGTAATCGCGAATGTAATAGAGTCAATTACATATAAAGTGATTGCGCCAAGTAGTGCTACTAATATGCCAGAAAGCGTCGTGCAAATTAAATCAATGCCTTGATACGCAAATGAAAAGAGTGAATTTCCTTTTAATAGTTGTGTTTTATGAAGTAGAAGTGGTAAAGCTTTTGATTGTGCGGGATAGGCGAATTGTTCGATAAAGGCTACGATGGGCATGATGATGAGTAGTAGTTGAACTGTTAATAGATCGACGTAGTGTGTAATAGGAATGATTAAAATAAGCATGCATTGCAAAACTTGTGTAATGACGAGGGTGTTTTTTATTGCCCATCTATCAACGAATGGGCCGGTAAGGAATTGTAATGCAGAAGGTAATAATGTAAGGAAACCAGCCAATCCAGAATAAAAAGGATTACCACTCAGCTTATATACGAGCCACATCGCAGCTACATAATATAAGCTATCTCCTATGTTTGTAAAAATTCTTCCTAAAAAAAGTAAGAGGAAATTTCGGTTTTTTAATATGTCCATTTAATCTACTCCTTTATAAAAAAATTATTCGGTAAAATAAATTTGACCGTCTATGTAAAAAAATCGTATTACGATTTTTCTTCTTTTTTCACAAAGCGCTGCATTGCTTTTTCATCGATTTGTAGTGCAGTAGTAGAAATGTAATAAGATTTACTATTTGGATCTTTATCTGCGTCTTTTGCGATATCATTTAATTCAGCCATTAATTCATGAAATTTTTTCACCCACACTTGAAATTGTTCTGGCGTGGCATCAAACTCCCAGCAAGATGAAACGTAATTCCACTCTGCTGGGTCTTCGCTTACTTTTCGTAATGTAAAAGCTTCTTCTGGTGCAGCGAGAATATGGCTTTTCGTTCTTTCTGTCATTTGTAAAAAGATTTGGCGACCTGATTCGCTTAATATTTCTAAATGAGGTAATAGGTCCGCGGCAGGGGTGAAGCCCCTAGCGACAGATTGATAAAACTTTTGAATGATGCCATTCTTTTCTTCTGTATAAACAATTTCTATAAAACCATTCTTTTCTAATTCTTTTAAATGATAATGAATTTTAGCCCTTGGAATGCCGAATTTATCAGATAGTAGTTGTCCTGTATAAGGACGTTCGCATAGATGCATCATCATTTTGACACGAAGTGGATCGCTTATTGCTTTTAGTTGGCTATAAGTAGTTAGTGTTAACATGGGCTTCAACAAGATCAACTCCTCAAATAAAATTACTCGGTCAAGATTATTTGACTGAATTGTATCAAGGATTCTGATTATTTTCAATACTTTCCGAAAATTAAATCTTCTCCTCTGTAATCTTCTGTTCATATTCCGTTCATATTTCTTTTTTATGATAAGTGCATAGAAAGAAAGAGGAAGGAGCGAGCGAAATGTTTTTAGCTCTGCGTGAATTAAAACAATCAAAATTAAGATACGGATTAATCGGACTGATTATGGTGTTATTATCATTTTTAGTTCTTGTTATTTCAGGATTAGCAAATGGATTATCATATGATAATGCTTCATCGATTCAAAATATGGAGGCAAATAAGTTCGTTTTAGCAGATGATGCGGAAAATAAATTACTTCGTTCACAAATTAAGAAAGAAGATGTAGATAACGTAGTCAATCAAGTAGGCGACAAAGAGGCCGTTCCGTTTCGTGTGAAAGTTTCAACGTATGAAAAGAAAGATAGTTCGAAAAAAGTGGATGTTGCTATTTCCTCAAGTGAACGTGATTCATTTTTAGAACCGAACATTGTAAAAGGTGAGAAATTAGGCACAGCAAATAACGAAATGGTTGCTGATGAATCTATTAAAGAAAAAGGAATCGATATTGGGGATACAATTATTGATCCTGTTTCAAAGAAAGAATTTACAATCGTTGGATTTACGAAAGATCAAATGTTTAGCCATACACCAGTCGTTTATGTAAATGAAGACGTATGGGGATCTATTTCACAACCAAACCAAAAAGATTATAGTGCAATTGCACTGAATACAGATAAAGAAATTAAAAATGCACATGTTATCGACAAAAAAGAAGTACTGCAAAGCATTCCAGGATTTAAAGAAGAGCAAGGAACATTAACGATGATCATTGCATTCTTACTTGTTATCGCTGCGTTACTAATCGGTGTATTCTTCTACGTCATTACATTGCAAAAAACACAGCAATTAGGTGTATTAAAAGCAATCGGTACAAAGAACTCTTATTTAGCAAATAGCTTAGTCGTGCAGGCGTTATTCTTATCAGTCGTTGCGATGGTAATCAGTATTGTTCTTGTACAAGGATTAGAACAAATTTTACCAGCGGGTATGCCGTTCTTATTAACAACACCGATGATTGCACAATATGCAGCAATCTTCATCGTAATTAGTATTTTAGGAACACTTATTTCGTTATACCAAGTATTAAAAGTTGATGCATTAGAAGCAATTGGAGGCGGGATGTAATGACTTCATTATTAAAATTAGACAAAGTAAGTAAAGTGTACGGAGAAGGGAATACGGAAGTAACAGCCCTTCATCCGATGTCGCTTGATGTGAAAGCTGGAGAATTTATCGGAATCGTCGGTCCTTCTGGATCAGGGAAAAGTACGTTATTATCAATCGCGGGTGCGTTATTATCACCATCAAAAGGGGATATTTACATTCGTGAGCAAAATATTACGAAGCTATCAGAAAAGGAAATGACAGACATTCGTTTGAAAAAAATCGGCTTCATTTTCCAGTTTGCAAATCTTGTTCCATATCTAAATGTAAAAGAACAATTGCTTTACATTGCAAAGCTTAAAAAAGAAAACAAACAAGACTCAGAAAAGCGTGCGGATCATTTATTAGCGGCATTTGGATTAGGAGAAAGAAAAAGTCATTATCCAAATCAACTATCTGGCGGGGAAAAACAAAGGGTAGCAATCGCTCGCGCGTTCATGAACAACCCAGATTTAATATTAGCGGATGAACCAACAGCAAGCTTAGATTCAAAACGCGCACGTGAAGTTGTAGAAATGATGAAACGTGAAGTGAAAGAGAGCCAAAAAGCAGCAATTATGATTACGCATGATGAAAGAATGCTTGATGTATGTGATCGTATATTGACGCTAAGAGATGGGAAGTTAATATAAAGAAAAAAGACAATCGCACAAGTGTGCGGTTGTCTTTTGTATAATTGCTTTATTTTGAGAATAACGCTTTAATTTTATTTCGTGTAATTAATAAAACGCCGCCTAATACAGATAACATACCTAAAGCCATATTGTTTGATTGCTCACTACCAGCGTTAGGAAGTTCTCTAGCGTTATTGTTTGTGTTTGTAGTACCAGCCTTTGTTTCTGTTTGTTTTGATTGAGATACTTCATTAATTTTGTTATCTACATTTTGCTTCGTTGTATGTACCTCAGCTAATTTGTCCTCAATTTTTTTCTCAGTATGCTTAAAGTCGTTAATTTTAATATCTAAGTCTTGTTTTTTCTTTGTTAAATCATCTGAAACAGTTTGTTTCGCTTGTTTAATTTCGTTAATTTTATTTAGTAAATCTTCTCTAGCTTTTTGTAATTCAGCTAGTTTGTTTTTTACATCTTGTTTCGCTAGTTCTAAGTTAGCGGAAAGACTATCTAAATTGCCTTTAATTTTCTTAAGTTCCTCTAACGTATTTCCAGTATGCGGCTTATTTTCTTTTAACTCAGCAAGTTTGTCCTCAGCAGTTTGTTTTGCTTTCTTTAACTCAGCTAATTTTTCATCTACCTGTTTTTTTACTTCCTTAAGTTCATTAACCTTTTGATCGATGTTCTCTTTATGTTGCTTCATTTCATTCACTTTTTCATCGACAGTTTGTTTATGTTCTTTAATCTCATTCACTTTATTATCGATATTTTGCTTATGTTCTTTCACTTCAGCAACTTTTTCTTCTACTTGTTTTTTATGCTCTTTTATTTCAGCGATTTTATCTTCGGCGATTTGCTTGTCTTGCTGAAGTTTTGCATCTAGCTCTTCTTTACGTTGTTTTATTTCGTTAATTTTTTCATCAGCAACTTGTTTACGCTCATGTAGTTCATTAACCTTCGTGTCAACATTTTCCTTAACTTGGTTAAGTTCATTCAACTTTTGATCCACGTTTTCTTTGTGCTGCTGTAATTTCGCATCTAATTCTTGTCTATGTTGCTTAATTTCAGCTAATCGATCTCCTGTACTTTGCTGAGGAGTAGCATCAGTTACTTCCGCATGAGCAGAATTTGCGCCAGCAATCATTGCTAAAGCTAGTGTAGACGCAGCGATTGTTTGTTTTGTTTTCATATTTTTGTACCTCTTTTCTTTCATATGCATGAGTTGTTTTGTGTAGAATTGAGCATATAGAAGTAGATTATCTTATCATTATATACCATGTAGGATGTCTAGAGGAAGTATTTGCATAATAATCTATCATTATGTAATTCTTATAGTCTATTATTTTTGGGTAGGGGAGAGATCTTTAGCTAGATGAACAATTTCTTCTATAGTAGAGTTTACATCCTTACGATTACGAATAACAAACAAATAATCAGCCTCGTTTTCTATCGGATCGACCACATCTTCATGTTGCAATTCAGCTTGTTGTCGATCGAGTACTTCTTTGAAATTAGAATATCCACCTCTAAAAATATTGGTACTTCGCGTGCTTCGAGCTACTCTTTCATAAAGTACATCATTTGGAATGTCAAAATGAACGAGTATACGTACATATTCCTCTTTCTGAAACAATTCATTTAGCAAATACATCCGGCCGTTTCGGCTTCTATTTGAGTTGCAAATAATAAGATGTAAACTTGTATGTTCTTTTGCATAATCAACAATGAATTTCGAAAGACCGTGTTTAAATGTATTTGGGCCTTCGTCCGGCTGTAATTTTTCATAATGCGTGTTAATGAATTCAGCTTGGTTATCTTGATCCATAACGAAAGCGTGGGGTAACTCTTTTTCTAGTTCTTTAGCAAATGTAGTTTTTCCGCTGTGTGTTTTTCCTACTGTAATGATCACTAATCGTTTCATATTGGCCTCCATATGTATTGTTATCATTTGGGACATTCGATGTGAATTGACAATTTTCCTGCTAGAGAATATACAATATGTCGGAGTAGTAGTAGGCTGAAAACTTGACAAAAAAACTTATTTATGCTATAATTTACCAATATAAAAATAAAGTGTATAATAGGGTTCTCCTGGCCAGGGGAACCCTATTTTTGTTGTGAAAATGAAGGAGTGTATGTGCGTGAAAAAAGGTGAAGCGAGTGTAACGTCGCTAGTATCAGCTTTCGGAAGGGCGTACCATAGTGAATTTGATAGTCCTAAAATCTTTGATGATTATGTAGCTAAAGATTTCATTTCAAAAAAAGAACGTAACGATATTGAAACAAATATGGTCCAAGGAATCCATTTTTTCAATACAGACATTGCACAAAAGTTTCAAGACAATCCACAAGAAATATTAAAATGGATTACACAAGTTCAATTATCACCAACACCTTTGGCACGTGCGGCATATTGTGAAAGAGTATTGCTACATGAAATTACATTAGGCGAAAAACAATACGTCATACTCGGTGCAGGCTTAGATACGTTCAGCTTTAGACACCGAGAATTAGAGAATGAAATAGAAATATTTGAAGTAGATCATCCTTCTACACAAAGGTTTAAGAGGGGGAGAATAAAAGAAGCAGTACTTGAAACTCCAAACAACCTTCATTTTGTTTCGATGGATTTCACGAAAGGGTTTTCCAGTGAACAGTTACGGAATGAAGGATTTGAAAATAAAAAGACTTTCTTTAGCCTATTAGGTGTTACGTACTATTTAACGAAAGAGGAGCTTTCTAGTTTAATAGAAAATTTATTCGAGATGGTTCCAGTGGGGAGCTCTATCGTATTCGATTATCCGGATGAAAACTTATTTACGGAAAAAGGATTGTCCAATCGAGTTGAAAATATGGTAAAAATGGCTGCAGTAGGCGGAGAACCGATGAAATCGTGTTTTTCTTATGCTGAAATGGAAGCACTGTTAGAGAAGGTAGGCTTACTCATTTATGAGCACTTATCACCAGAGGATATTCATACATTATATTTTGAAGGACGAAACGATTATTTAAAAGCTTTTGAGACGGTGCATTATGTGCATGCGGTGAAGAAGTAGGAATTAGTAGGCATGGGGGGAAATCTCTGTGTCTTTTTTTGGGGGAGAACAAGGAGGTATTAATAGGAAGAGAAATTCGATAATGTAAAGAATATGAAGTATGAATGTAATAAATTAAGTAGCAATGATAAAGGAGAACATAATGTACACAATTGGACAAGTTGCTAAATTTTTAGATGTATCTAGAGATACTTTGAAGTTTTAATCAAAATGTGTGGGGTTCTTCTTTTTATAGAATAAATATTTGCAGCAATACTTTGGTCAAATTCTAATTAAAACTAAAATCCACCTTTTCTATTATAAATTTTTGTAATTTGGAATATATCTATTTGATTAACCAAATTAGTATTTTAGGGGCCTTAACTGAAACAATAGATATAACTTCATATCAATCTTGTTAATGAATTTCATTGCCCTCAGATAAAGGACAATAGTAGATCTTTGATTTTTATTACAATTTTGTAAGGTTAAGTAATAAAAATCGATAGAACAGGATATTAGAATGGGATACTCTGATTGATGGATAGAATATTCTGAAAAAAGGTGGAGCAGATGAAGAATAGACAAAAAGCATCGATAATATGCAAAAGTATTTTATGTTTAATGATTTACATATTTATTACGAATGAAGCATGGTTTACAAATGTGGTGAGGGCAGAATCGGGCACGTTGATTGATAGGAGTATAGAGGATTTCAAAAAAAAGCTGGATGAACAGGTACCAAAATGGCAAGAGAATTATGAGGTACCAGGGGTTGCAATAGGGATTGTACATGAGGGGCGTATTGCTTATACACTTAACTACGGTTATGTAGACAAAAAGACAAAAAAAGCGGTGAGTGACGATACATTGTTTCAAGCTGGTTCCATATCTAAAAACCTTACAGCGTGGGGAATCCTACATCTTGTAGATGAAGGGCATTTATCACTAGATGATCCCGTTGGAAAATATCTGACCAAATGGAAATTACCTAATTCAGAGTTTAATAATAATGAAGTCACAATAAGAAGATTGTTAAGCCATACAGCAGGGCTGTCTGCACATAAAGGATACCTCGGGGTTACACCAGGGAAACATCTTGACTCTATTGAGGAGTCTCTGTCTGGAAAAGGATGGCTTAATGAACCAGTGGAGGTTACCAATAAACCAGGTTCAGAAACAATTTACTCTGGTGGCGGATATACAATTTTACAACTTGTAATTGAAGAGGTTACCGGAATACCGTTTGATCGTTATATGGAAGAACAAATTATGAAACCTTTAGGAATGAAATCTAGTTCATTCTTACAACGTCCTGAAAACCATAACCTTTCGAAAGCTTATGGATATTTTGGAGAGGAGCTCCCTAGTTACCAATTTACCGAACAGGCTGCTGCAGGTCTTAAGACAAATGTTACCGATATGATGACATTGATACTTGCAAGCATGGATGCACATAATAAAGGGAATGGTGTCATCAAAAGTGAACGTGTTACGGAAATGCAAAAGCCGGTATTAGGGGAGAATGGTTTAGGTATATTTGAAAAAAAACTATCTAATCAATGGAAATTAATTTATCATTCTGGTGATAATCGAGGGTGGCATTCTTTTTATGGTTTCATTCCTAATACAAAGGATGGATTGGTAATCCTCACGAATAGTGAAGGTGGTATAGACTTACGACAGGATATTTACCACGCATGGATTGAATATGAAACTGGAAAATTACCTGAAAGTTACTTCTCTCTAGCTGAGCAGAGAAAAAACAACTCTATTACATCAATTGTTATTGGAGCCACACTTGGTTTATATTTGCTGCTATTTGTGATTAGATTGTACAAAGGTAGAAGAACTTTCATTTTTAAGCAAGAGAAGAGATCCTACATCGGATTAGTAGTTAGGACATTTTTACTTATTAGTACTGCTATCCTCGTTTTTTGTGCTGCCTATTTTTGGAGAGTTTTCAGCTTGAATTCCGGTAATACAATAAATTTTATTCTAATAATGGTATGGATTATAACATTATTAATTAGTGGATTTTTCCCGAAAATTAGAAGTAATAAAAAACAACGTATGAAACGAAAAGATTTAACATCAAAATTTACATGTATGTAATGTTAAAAGCTAGAAAGCTAGATTGGCGTAAATCGCTAATTGTGGTTTGCAAAAAACGACAAAATCTCTTAAAAAACACTTAACTTTTAACGTCATCTATCTTTACAATCCCTCCCTATAATGTGAATTGGACAAGCATCTAAGAGAAAGCAGAACATGGCAGTTTGTACATTCTATTATTAGGGGGAGAATTTGTATGAAAAAGACAGTTGCTTCGTTAGCAGTTATGGCGGCATTATTGCCGACGTTTTCAGTGTATGCAGAAGGGAAAGAGCAAGTTCGAAAATCAGCTACAACTTTTAATGTTATTAGTGACATTCAAGGGGATTTAGGAGACTTTGATCATGTGTTAAAAGATATGAACAAAGTGACGCCACTTTCTAGAGCGCTTATTATGAATGGGGATATAACGCCAACTGGACAACAGTCACAATACGATGATGTGAAGCGTGTGTTAAACAAAAATAAGCATCCAGAGAATGTATGGTCAACTGTTGGGAATCATGAGTTTTATGCTGGTAAATGGACAGCTGATGGAAAGCTCTCTCAAAGTACATGGCCAAATGGTGTAACGGAAGAAACGCTATTTAACCGCTACTTACAATTTAGCGGGCAAGAAAAGGTATATCATAAAAAAGAATTAGACGGTTATCCGCTTTTATTTTTAGGAACTGAAAAATATATGAAATACCACGATTCAAAAATGTGGGATGAAGTATTTATGAGTGATGAGCAATTAGGTTGGTTAAAACAAAATTTAGAAGAATATAGCCAAAAAGATAAAAATAAGCCCATTTTCATTTTCTCTCATCACGTTTTACCGGATACAGTATCTGGATCAAGACAATCACCGTATTTAAATGACTATTTAAACGTGGATAAATTGTACGATATATTAAAAGATTACCCGCAAGTTGTTTTCTTCACGAGTCACACGCATTGGGATTTAAACTTACCGGACTGGGCTGGAAAAAAGAAAATTGCAGGCGGAGATGAAAAAGGATTTACAGTTGTAAATACGGGCGGTATTGAAACTGGATGGATGTCGGCTGGACCAAATGGCGGAGAGAAGACTGCTCCTGATGGCTATTCATTTAAACAAGGATTACAAGTGAAAGCATATGGTAACGATGTAATGGTAACAGCTTACGATTATAAACGTGATAAGGATATAAAGAAGCTATTAATTAGTGATGCGAAAGTCGCACAAATGGCACCAAATGTAACAGCTGACGATAGTAAAAATGTAATTGTCGGTGCAACGGAGTATATGGAGTACTCTGTAGAAGGAACGAACGAATGGTTGACGTATAATCCAGGGAATGCTCCGAAATTTGACGGGAACAAGGTTGTACACGTACGTCATAAAGGCGAAATGAATTTAGAGCCAGGATTAACACAGCTTCTTCGATTTTCGGCAAATAAGTGATTAGTAAGGGCCTACTTTTTAATAAGTGGGCTCTTTTGTGTTGTCGTTTTTTATCGGTAAGTCGATATATTTCAAGTTATGGACGATATATTTGAAAAAATCGTTCATATAAACTTCATGTACCGAAATAAAGTGAAAGTTATTAATGTAATTTCACGTACCGTATTGGAGTTAAAATTATTAATACAATTCCATTCACAAAAACCGAATTCCAACACATTTTTCACCCAGAAAGATGACTTCATCATTTTTACATGTAATAATAGTATCGTTACATACATTGTGAAAGAAGTACAAAAGGAGCGTTATTAATGAATTTAGCTAAATTCCCGAGAAAAAAATATACAGAGTCATATACTCCAATTGAAAAATTAAACAATTTTTCTGAAGCACTTGGTGGGCCGACTATATATTTTAAACGAGATGATTTACTTGGTTTAACAGCTGGTGGTAATAAGACGAGAAAGTTAGAGTTTCTAGTTGCAGATGCACAGGCAAAAGGTGCAGATACGTTAATTACAGCTGGTGGTATTCAGTCAAATCATTGCCGTCTAACACTGGCAGCTGCGGTAAAAGAAAAAATGAAATGTATCCTTGTATTAGAAGAAGGGCTTGAGCCAGAAGAGAAGCCAGACTTTAACGGAAACTATTTCTTATATCATTTACTAGGTGCTGAAAATGTAATTGTTGTACCAAACGGAGCAGATCTTATGGAAGAGATGCATAAAGTAGCGAAAGAAGTAAGTGAAAAAGGTAATACACCATATGTAATACCAGTTGGTGGATCAAATCCTACTGGTGCAATGGGATACGTTGCTTGTGCGCAAGAAATTATGGCACAATCATTTGACCAAGGAATTGATTTCAGTACAGTTGTTTGCGTAAGTGGTAGTGCTGGTATGCACGCTGGTTTAATTACTGGTTTTGCTGGAACACAAAGTCACATTCCTGTAATCGGAATCAACGTAAGTAGAGGAAAAGCAGAACAAGAAGAGAAAGTAGCAAAACTTGTAGAGGAAACGTCAGCTCACGTTGGTATTCCGAACTTTATCCCGCGCGAAACTGTTACATGCTTTGATGAATATGTAGGACCAGGTTACGCGTTACCAACACCAGAAATGGTGGAAGCTGTTCAATTACTTGCGAAAACTGAAGGTATTTTACTCGATCCAGTATATACAGGTAAAGCAGTAGCGGGACTAATCGACTTAATTAAAAAAGGTACATTTAATAAAGAAGACAACATTTTATTCGTACATTCAGGTGGTTCACCAGCGTTATATGCGAATACGTCTTTATTTGCGTAAGTGTGAAAAGCATTGGGTATCCAATGCTTTTTTGTTATATAATGGAATTATTATGAAGTGAGAAGGGGGAGTATATGAGTACAAATGCAAAATGGACCATATATACGGTACTTAGCATTTCTATGTTACTAATTTTATTTGTGGCTTATGGAGTTTATTTATATTTCAATTAAGTGAAATGGTAACCAAACCAAAGGAAAAATAAAATAATTACTGTGTTAAATAGAGTAAAACATGAACCGATAATGGCTAAAATTTTCTTCTCAGATCGGCTACAAAAAGAGATAACTGCTAATATTATTACTATAACAGCAGAAGCTAATATGAAATAGGCGAAAGGTACAACATATTCTACTCCAACTCTGTCTAAAATAGGTGAGAAGAGAAAGAGATTAATAGTAATGAATATACTTACAATGAGAAACGTATAACTTTTCCAAGTGTATGTTTGTAACTGCATGGAACGATACTCCTTTCTCTTTATTATGTATATTTTTAAGTTTAAATTAATTACCTTTATTTTACAAATTAAAATATTTTGTATTGAAAAGAGGGTATGAATATGAAAATTAGAAATTGGTCTCTAGTCTTTATTGCGATCTGTATACTCATAATAACCGGCTGTTCAAATATATCAGGCAATGAAGATCAAAGAATCCAAGTGCAAAAACATATTGGTGATAATGAATATGAAGATCTTAAGGTAGTGAAAGATAATAATGAAGTGTTGCAAGTAAAGAAAATATTAAATGATATTACTTTTGAAAATAAAAAAGTGGAAATGTCTCGTCCAGCTGATTATCACTTTATTTTTCAATTTAAAAATCCGAAAATAGAGGCGAAAGCTGTGTCGTATCAAATTTGGGTAAGCCCTAATAAGGATAAAATAGAAATCAAGACGGGGGAAAATCGGTACGCTCAATTAGAAGGGAAACATGCAGCCACTTTGTTTCAGATTGTTACAGGGGAGAAACTAGTTGAATAAACGTATATAGGGTTATAGGAACTCAGCTCGTATTGTTCATTTTGGAGATAATTAGTATTCAACAAAATAGCTATCTTTTTATATTGGAATAAATATTGAGAATCGGATAAAATGGAAATTGGACATTGACTTGATGAGCATGAGGTTCTCCGCTTATAAGCAGATTAATGAACATTAAGGTGTCCATTAATCCGCCATTGAATAATAATGCTAGGAAATATATTGTTTTTACAAAGATTCGATGTTATGTTTAATTTTCTCAATATAATATTTTCCTTATATAGGAGTGGCTATTTGAAGAAGTTAATATTATTAGTTTTATTGGCTACATGCTGTCTCACCATTGCAGGATGTTCTAATAATAGGATTACACCAAAGAATGAGTCTAAAACTTCAACATCTGTAAAGATTAAACGTATCAACAAAGCGTGGTACAAACATATTTAATAGTTTTAAGAAACTTGAAATTGTTGATGATAAAGGTCATAAGGTGAAATTCGTTAGGCTGATAGTAGAGGTTGTGAAACCTGGTGAAAAGCGGGAAGCATAGTTTGCATTTGAATTTATAAAAAATGCGACATTAAAATATTCACAAAAAAGAGTCTACATGTAGTCCTTTTTTTGTGGATATTTTTCATAAATAATAGACATTCTATGGTGCCTTCCTCTGATTTGAACCATCCGGAAATTATTTTACCAAGTTAAGTAGTGTCGCCCTTCAAAATTCGGCGAATGCGAGGGACCCGTAGTAGCTCGATTGATATGGTCCTTTTTTTCACTTTATCTATCATCTTAATGTATCTGTCTATTAAAAAATCTAACTTTAATCGATTAAATGAGATGAAATCTGTTAAAAATAATGAAATTTCAGGAAAAATAAGGTACACTATTCAATGGTTTTGGTTTAAAATCGATTGACGTTAATGTATACGGGGGAAAGATTAATGAACAACAATACAGTAAATGAATCTGTTGAAGAAGTTGAGAAAAAACGGGTAAGATCAAAAAAACGCTTTACAAATTGGAAGCTTATCGCAGCGGGTGGCGGTTTAATTGCACTTCTTATTGGAGGAATGAGTTATTATCAAGCAACTCACTTCAATTCGAATGTTACGATTAACGATACAAAAGTCGGTGGTTTGAGCGCTGATCAGGCAATACAGAAATTAAAAACGTCTGGGCTAGCAAATAAAGTCTATATTGATCAACAAGAAATTTTAGATGAACAAGATACAAAAACGGAACTGACGGAAAAAGATTTGCCACAAGTTAAGAAACTATTAAAAAGTCAGTGGACATTTTTCCCTTCTGCAAAGGAAAAAGATTATTCATTGCTACCGGAAAAAGCGGATCAGTATCGTAGTGAAACGATGAAAAAACTTGTAGAAGAAAAGCTCGTTTCTATGAATGAAAAATTAAAAGCACCTCAAGATGCTATGGCGAAGCTTGAACAAGGGAAAGTTGTAATTTCGAAGAGCGTTGATGGAAAACAGTATGACGTTACAAATCTACTAAAAGATTACGACAAGCAGAAGCATAAAAGCGAAATTCATCTGAAGTCTGCATACATACAGCCTATTAAAGAAGACGATCCAATCATCAAAAAAGAAGAGAAAGCATTACAAAATCTTCTTACGCAGTCTGTTGATTATAAAGTGCAGGATGAAGTGTATTCATTAAAAGCGAAAGATCTAATTCAAAATGCTACTATGTCAAAGGATATGAAAGTAAAAATCGATGCGAGCGACATTAAGAATAAGGTTGCTGAAATTAATAAGGCTAAATCTACATTACATAAAGACTTTGCTTTTAAAACACATTCTGGCTCGGTTATTTCAGTAAAGGGACAAGGATACGGCTGGGCACTAGATGTGGAAAAAGAAACAAAACAAGTTCAACAAGCCTTTGAGAAAGGCGAGAAATCGCTTTCTGCTTCTAATATTCACGGGAATGGTTGGGAGAAGGAAGGGATCGGCTATAAAACAACATCGAATAATGGCATTGGAGACACATATGCAGAAGTTTCTATTGCAGATCAACAAATTTGGATTTATAAAGATGGGAAATTAGTTGTCACAACCAATGTAGTAACGGGTAAACATAGCACGAGTGAAGATACATCACCAGGTGTGTGGTACGTTCTATATAAACGAACACCATACACGCTTAAAGGAAGCGCAGTAGGTAAAGCTGATTATGCAGTGAAAGTAGATTACTGGGTTCCATTCACAAATAGCGGTCAAGGATTCCATGATGCAGGCTGGCGAAAAGACTGGGGAAATAATGCTTATTTAACAGGAGGATCAGGCGGGTGTGTAAACCTTCTTCCTAACGTTGCAAAAACTGTATATGATAGTTTGAACACGTATGACCCAGTTATTGTTTACTAATAGCTATGTATTAAGACCATAAACGAATAAACAAAGCAAGAAATCTTACTTGATGTATATGAAAAAAAACCTCTTGAATTCGCATGCAAATTCAAGAGGTTTTTTTGTTTGAAAACAAGAGTTCATTGCTTATAAGAAACAAAGTAGAAAGAGATTGAGATGAAGAAACAGGTATTCAAATAGTCAATAAAATTGACATTGAATATCATTTTCACTTATTATAGAATCATTGCATTTAATTAGACATGACTTTTTTATTAATATGATAGATTTTTAATAAGGTGTCCCATTAAAGAATTTAAACGTAGGAAAGGGTAATATAAAAATGAACTGGAAAAAAGGCGGATTATGGATCATTATTTTTTTCATTGTAAAAGGTACGATTTCTACACTGTTAATCGTTACAGGTGCTAAATATTTTAATTTATCATTTATGCAACTTTTCGCACTAGTACTGATCTTATTACTGATTTCTCTCATAAGCCGAAAATTGCTGTATAAACATAAACAAAACAAAAAGCAAAAAGAGCTAAATATATAATGAAGCCCCAGAGACCTTTGGATTTCTGGGGTTTTATTTCTATAGTTTTTTCTACATGTATATCAACTTAACAGAAAAGGTTGTCCAAAATGATAAAATCGATGTTGTTTAAAATGTGTCAATTATTTTTACATAAATATTGAAGAGAGCTTTTGAATCAATCTTTATTTGGAAGCTACAGATGCGCATAAATTATGCTTGTTTTTCCATTGGTAGTTTAAATGTAAACGTACTGCCTTCTCCTAATTTACTTTCAACTGTAATTTCTCCTCCGTGTAGTTCGACAATCCATTTTACCATCGACAATCCTAAACCTGTGTTTCCGGTGCTTGAAGATGTTCGTGCTGCGTCAACTCGATAGAAGCGGTCCCATATTTTCGTAATATGTTGCTCGCTGATGCCTATGCCATTATCGGAGACTTTACCTATTATGTTGGTTTCATCACGGAACAGTTGCATATGCACAGTGCCGTTCGCTTTGCTATAAGCAATCGCATTCGTTAGTAAATTCATTAATAAACGCATCATCAATGTTTGATCTGCTTTCATAAACAGGTCTTCCTCTATATGAGTTGTTATATCAATCGAAGCTTCTTGAACCATTAATGAAAGCTCTTCTACAACGATTTCCGTTAATTCACTCATATTGATACATTCAAATTGGAAAGTATTATGCTTTCCTTGGTCAGCTCTTGCTAATAATAAGAGTTGTGAGATTAGCGCGGACATTTTACGTGATTGCTTTAAAATTACTTCTAACGATTCTTCCATTTCTTTCGAATTATTCCTCAGTGATAAAGCGTATTCGCATTGTGAAATAATAACAGATGTTGGCGTTCTTAATTCATGAGATGCGTCAGATGTAAATTGTTTTTCACTTTCGAATGATGTCTCCAATCGCTCAAACATTTTGTCAAAGGTTTGTGCTAAATGATACATTTCGTCTTTCGGTGAACCTTGTAAATGAATTCTCTTGGAAAGGTCTTTACCATCACCAATTTTACTAGCTGAATCACTCATTTGTTGCACAGGTCGAAACGCTCTTTGTGTAATCAAATACCCTCCCACTGCGGCAATGAGAATAAGTAATGGGAATGAGATGAGTGTTATCACGATAAGCGTATTCATCGTTGATGATAATTGGCTCATAGTCATTATTCCACGAATCCAGACTTGCTCATCGCCGCCTGCATTATGGAGAAAATCATATACAATCCATTCTTTATTACCGTCTTTAATGGTTTGTATTTCATCGGATTTAAGCGATATCTTTTTATTAAAGCTTGTTGGACTATTTCCTGCCAGCAGCTCACCTTGTTTATTATAAATAATGATATTTACTCCATCTTCTAAGGGTTCAAAATCATCGTCCATCTTTAATTGTCCATGCTTATATTCAATATCTTCCATGCTTTCTTTTACTGTGCTCTTCAATTGATCTTTCATATTAAAAAGCAAAACTTTATCTGAAGAAGTTAAAATAAAAGCTAACACGAGTGCCATAATAATTACAATTAGCCCTGTATACCACAGGGTTACTTTCATTTTAATTGATAGTCTTTTCATGATTCTACTCGCAATACATAACCAGTTCCTCGTATTGTATGAATTAACTTCGTTTCAAACTGGCTATCAATTTTTTTACGAAGATAGCGGACGTAAACATCAATAATATTCGAGCCACCTTCATAGTCGTAATTCCACACATGTTGTTCAATTTTATCTCGTGTCAGCACAACGTCTTTATTACGAATCATATATTCTAAAATAGCAAATTCTTTACTGGAAAGAGTGATAACTTGGCCTCCTCTTGTTACTTTATGCATATTGCAGTCTACCACTAGGTCAGCGATTTCAAACACATTAGATGTGCTTCCTGTATTTCTTCGCATTAACACTCGAATTCTTGCTAGCAGTTCGTCAAAAGCAAACGGCTTTACTAAATAATCGTCCGCACCTAAGTCGAGTCCTGTTACGCGATCATCAATTGTATCTTTAGCTGTAAGAAGCAAGACAGGGGTTGTATGATTGTCCGCGCGTAATCTTTGTAATACTTGTAAACCATCTATTCCGGGAATCATAATGTCAAGCACAATCAAATCGTAGGTAGCCATGTTTATATAATCCAAGGCATCTTCGCCATTCCCACATGCATCGACACTATAATGTTCTGCATTTAATCGTTTTACTAATATATTTTGTAAGTCTTGTTCATCTTCGACAATAAGAACTCGCATTACCATTCTCCTTTTCTTCTTATTAATATGTATCAGTATAATTCCAAAACATTAAAGAAAGATTAGAAACTATTTAATTATATCATTTTATTTTTTTGTATATTAATCTTCCTTTAATGTTTGTTCAGTAATATAAAGGCAAGGATAAGATGCACATGTAAAGGGAGGAAAAAAGAATGAGAAAGTGGATGTTGATTGGAGCAATGTCTTGTTTATTCTTAACAGCTTGTTCTACTCAAGCTGATAACAATACAGAAGTACAACAACTGAAAGTGGAAAATGATACATTGCAAAAAGAAAGTGCTCAACTACAACAAGAACCACACAAAATAGGGCCTGCTGCGAATGATACGAAGCAAATACAAGATTTTAAAAATGAAGTCACATCTATCGTTGAAAAGGCAAATAATACGAAACCAGTTGGAGCAAAAGAAGAAAACTTAAATACGTACTTAGCAGCAAAAAAAGAAATTGATCAATTAGATGACAAAATAGATCTATCTGATAATCAGCTTGAAGCAGATTATCGTGCTGGAACGATAACTGTTGAACAATATGAAACGCAAGAAAGAGAACACGATATACTAGAAGATCAATTAGAGCAAGCAGAAAATGCACTTGAAGCAAGATTCGGAATAGATGATTAATCATGAAGGAGTGGATGAAAATGTTAAAACATAAAAAGAAAATAATAATAAGTATAATTGCTATTTTAGTAAGTGGTATTGCTATTGTTGGGGGATATTATGGTATGGGTTACAATTATGCAAAAAAGAATGAAAACTACACAGAGAAACAAGTTCGTGAAATATCTTTATCTCATACAAAAGGAGAAATTATTAATGTGAAAAAAGAATTCGAATTAGAAGATGACAACTTAACACAATCTACATTTGAATATGAAGTGGAAATCAAAACACCTGATAATCTGTTAAATAGTTTAAAAGTTAGTGCTAGAACAGGTACAATAGAAATCAATAGTGAAGATTAAAAAAATATCGCATATTTGAAAAAACTCCTAACAAAATTTGTTAGGAGTTTTTTCATGTTTTGTGTTTGGATATTCGCTTTTCTTAGCTTGATAGCAATGTGGCTCTACCCCTTATAAACCGTACAAAAACCTTTCAAATAGCTCTAAATTGCACAATGCTTCCCGTTAATATAATACGCCGATTCTGTGAAAACCGTAAATACAACCTCTACTTCTGGAAGTCCAAAATCCATTACATATGTAGTAATGGCCTTGGCAAATCGATCACGAATTTCCTGTCCGCGCTCGAACCATTTCACTTCAATAAGAGGAAACGCTTCTATTTCTTCTCCATTGAATACAAACGTAGAACTTGGTAGTTCCAACGTAAAATTATCCGTACCACACTCACAAATCTCTGCGAGCTCTTCTACTAATGGCTTGCTTATGCGTTTTAATTGTTCAATAGTAATTCCACGAAATACAACATGCGGCATATGAATCCCTCCGTTAAATAGCTTTATATTTGCTCACATCATAACACAATTTATTTTACTGCACTAATATCTATTGGTACATTTCAATGACATTCTTAAGAATGATCATATGTTATTGAAGCAATACATGTATTATAACTATTTAAAACATTTGAGAGCTCGGTAATTGGGTAAATAAAAAAAGCCTTATCATTCTCCCTGTAAGGAAGCATGAGGGGAGGCCTCTGTTAGGAAAGGGATAGTACGCTTATATATTTTAAAAAGAAAAGACACCTTAAGGTGCCTTCCTCCGACTTGATAACCACTTTAATTTTAATAACATTGGATTCGCATCCGAATACTATTTTACTATGTTAAGTAATGTTGGTCATTGAGAAAGTCAAATACGTAGTGTTCATATATAGTGACACCTAGGAGGATGCAAGATGTAATACAGTTTTTTATTTATACAACAACAAAAAAGAATCCTAAAACCGTGCCGGGATAGGAATGTATAAAAAAATGCATAGATCGATAGAACAAAGAAAGGGGGTTCCCTTGTAAGGGGAAGATGCCTCCTTGTCCTTGCTACCGATAATAATGCGTTATGTAGACAATATTTGTATAGATAGGATATATAGTCCATACCCATCAACTTAAGAATTTAGAACTCCCCCAAAAAATTATGAGTTTTTTGTTACAAGTTATCACAAAATTTTCGTTTTTTGGGTAGTTTTATTTTCTTAGCTTGATTGCGATGAGCGGTACTCCATAAAGGCCCCTGATACATAATTGATGTTCTGCCATTTGTAGAAAACAATCCACTTATACCATTTTAACAAGAATAAATATCTCGTCCATGTTGTAATATTGGCTTACGTTAAGCTTGTGAAAAAAACATATTCATGTATAATACAATTGATGTATGATACATTAGTTGTAGGAGGGTGACCTATTTGAAAAGAGAAGATGCCTTAAAACTAAGAACAGATATTAAGAAAATGATTATAATAACTGGGGTTTTTGAATCTCAAAATTTGCCCAATGGACCATTTGAAAAACCTTTACCAACTTCTCAAATGATGGCGTTAGAGGAACTAGAGGTGGAAAAATTAACTGTTTGGCAACTATCCAATAAACTTAGATTAGAGACTTCAACTGTAAGTAGATTGGTAGATAAGTTAGTAAAAAAGGGGCTTATTTATCGTGAAGTAAATGAAAAAAATAGAAGAGAACTTTTTCTGCACCTCACAGAAAAAGGTCACATAACTGTTAATTGCTTAAGAGAGCAATCCATTACATTTTATCAAAGTATTCTCAATAATTTATCAGAATCAGAACAAAAAATAGTTGTGGATGGTTTTGAATTATTTATTGATTCTATTTCTAAGCCTTTTGATTAGAGTGAGGTAAATCATAACATTTGGAGGGTAAAATGAGTTTGGATTTTGAACGTCCTATTATTGAATTAAAAGAGAAATTTGATGAATTAAAGAAAATTATGAAAGAAAATAATGTAGATTTATCGCCAGAAATTCATGTATTAGAAAAACGTTTAAATAAAATGCAAGATAAAATTTATTCTAATATTACACCTTTTCAACGAGTTCAAATTGCAAGGCTACGTAACCGGCCCACGACATTGGACTATATACCTTTATTGTTTACAAACTTTCTCGAACTTCATGGTGATCGATTATATGGTGATGATAAAGCAATGATAGGTGGTATTGCAAAATTTAAAGGGATGCCCGTTACGGTTATTGGTCATCAAAGAGGTAGAAATACAAAGGAAAATATAGAAAGAAATTTTGGAATGGCACATCCAGAAGGTTATAGAAAAGCGCTAAGACTTATGAAACAAGCTGATAAATTTAATCGCCCTATTATTACATTTATTGATACAATAGGCGCCTATCCAGGGAAAGGGTCTGAAGAACGTGGAATTTCTGAAGCGATAGCTCGAAATCTATTTGAAATGGCTACACTTAAAGTGCCAATTGTTTGTATTGTAATTGGAGAGGCATCAAGTGGTGGAGCTCTTGGCATTAGTGTCGGTAACCATATCCATATGTTAGAGTATTCATGGTACTCGGTAATTTCGCCAGAAGGAGCAGCATCTATCCTATGGAAGGACGCTAAGTATGCTCCAGAAGCTGCCGAACATATGAAAATTTCAGCAAAAGATTTAAAACATTTAGGAATTATTGATGAAATCATTCCTGAAATTAAAGGTGGAGCACAAAATGATATAAAATCACAGGCAAAAGTGATTGAATCTGTAATCGAATCATCTCTAAAAAAATTGATACTATTATCCTCGGAAGAGCTTATACAACAGCGGTATGAAAAGTATAGACAAATAGAGAATTATAAATGAAAATATTTAAAGTCCGTATTACATTTCGGAGGATTATCGCAAAAAAATTCTAAATATTTTGCGAGTAACCTCTTAAACTGGGATATGCTGATACTATTACACTACAAAAGGTGTATGATCGGTATGGAAAAGGAAAATTTGTTCAAATGGAAGCATTATCACATACCCATCAACTTAAGAAATTGATTGTTCCCCAAAACGAAAAAATGAGCTGAATTCTCATAAATAACTGTAAAAAGGTGAAAATTTCGGTATGGGGGTATCTCAAAGGCTTAGGTTGATGGCAATGGGGTGGGCCCCCTTTTAGCAAAACCGGAGTGGAAATGATGAGTATAAACAGTTTTGTGGGATTGATAAAGGACGAATTATTAAAAGAGGTAAGCATTAGAAGTGAGGGTGAATTCGAGCCTGTAGTAGTTAAAGATATTCCTAGACTTTGGAAGTGTTTAGGGATGGGTAATTATGCCGCAGTATTTATGCATCAAGAATACAAAGATTGGGTAGTGAAAGTTTACGCGCGAGAAGGAGAAGGAATTGAAAAAG
Source organism: Bacillus sp. MMSF_3353 (assembly GCF_030733445.1). Classification (NCBI taxonomy): domain Bacteria; kingdom Bacillati; phylum Bacillota; class Bacilli; order Caryophanales; family Bacillaceae; genus Bacillus; species Bacillus sp. MMSF_3353. The sequence goes on along the minus strand of NZ_JASHJA010000004.1, from coordinate 50,605 downwards.
AGTCAGAAGTATACCGAAGAATTGGAAACCATCCTTCTTATTCGAAGCTTATATATAAAGGAGAAAATTTCATAGTATTGAAACGTTTAAAAGAAATTACCTTATACGATGCTATTCATAAGGGCATTAAAATTCCTAAGCAGGTGATCTTTGATATCAATGAAGCTTTAGAGTATGCAAGAGAACAAGGATTAACTCCTTGTGACGTTCACGGGAAAAATGTGATGATGGAAAACGGAAGAGGATATGTAGTCGATGTATCTGATTTCTTAAAAACAAAAGAAGATAGTAAGTGGAGAGACATAGAAAAGGCATATTTTACAATTTATTTGCCTTTCATTTATAAATTTCCTTTCCCTGTTAAAGTACCGTATTTTATGTTAAACATTGTTAGACGTTCGTATAGAAAATATAAGCAGTTTAAAAAGAAATTTAAATGGTAAAAGGACCACATACTTATCTATAGGTTAGATAAGTGAACCACTAGTAAACAAAAGGACCGTACATTTTAGATAGGTCTAATATGTGCGGTCCTAATTTTATAACTTTATGAAGTAATCAGTAAGCTTTACATTTTCTTTTTCACGCAATTACTTATTTTCTTCCTCAAACCCTCTATTCTTTTTCTTGTTTATTTCGCAAGAATTGATGCGTTATTTGAGCCCTGTTTGGTTATACAGTGTGGTTTTACTACTCCAGATTCTATTTGCCACACTCTTGAAGTTAATTATATTTTTCGACGTACTAAATAAAAAGCTAAGGACCCCATAATTACAGGTGCAACGAAATCAAAGAAATGGGAAAAATTAAAAGGAAAAAGCAAAAGAAATGGTATAAGTGTATAGATAACTGCTTGTCCTATAAATACAGGGATTCCAAATTGAAATTCTCTACATCGCTTGATTTTCCTGTATAACACTTCCCCGATTAGACAAGCTATAAGAGCTGGTATACTACCATAAGTGAAGATCGTTTTAATGAATCCTAATACAACGTTCGGGTGAATAAAGCTAGGATGAGAAATATATGAAATCAAGAACCATCCAAAAATAAAAGCAAACAGACTTGCAGGATAACAAATTACAAATTTTATCAACGTAATCATCCTCACAGTTTTCTAATATTAACTCCATTGTATGACATGAAATCCTATTATTGGTAGCGAGAAAAAAGCGAATCCCTACTCTAAAAAGTATCCACTCATCCTTCTATACTTGTTTTATTTTCTTTGCTCTAGCAAACTTCCAAAAAGCTGCAAGTAGTATGAGCAGCGGTATTCCCTGAATAAAGAGAAATCCTCCCAAAAAATAAAGTGCACGACTAACTAGAGGAGGAGCTGTTGCCGACTCACCCGCGAAATAAGCCCCATAATTAGCCGCTACACCTGCATAATCAGCTATCCCACCTATAAGAAAAGCCGCTGGAATTATGATTAAATTTATCCCTAAACAGATCATTATTGAAGATAGGTTTTTAGCCTTAGTTTTTGGTGAAACAGACAAGAAAAATAAGAATATTGCAGTGCCGTTTATAAGAAGTAGTGTTATTACAAAATAAATTCCCATAATATCCCTCCATGATTTTAATTGTACCATCAGCAAGGACAACTTTGTGTAAATTTGGATGAATAGGGTCTTCATGTGAGGTTAACATAACGTCTCATTAACAGTAGTCAATGATGCATATAATTTTCGTTTTTGCTTTCTTTTCTGAGCTGGATAGCGGTGGGGTGAGTCATAAATTGTGGAACACATTCTTAAGTTATTTAATATGAAAAAATGAAATTCTCCTTCTGTAATTTATTCAAATGACTCAATCTCCGCATCTTTTGAATGTCCTGAAAGTGCTAAACATATGCAAAATAATTAACTATCCCATGCAAGAAAGTTAGGCTAGTTAATCGCATATGTTTTATGGAAGGGGTGTGATTGAACTATGGAACGACCGAATTGGGGAATTGGAGGATTAGTATTTGTTGGCTGTATGTTTCTTGGTGGAGGAGTGGGATCTATGTTAGGTAATGCTCAAACTGGATGGCTCATAGGAATGGGTGTTGGATTTCTTGGGATGGCTTTAACGAGACTGATCAGAAAGTAATATAACGGAGATTCTTAATACCATAAGAGCTCGATACATTACAGTTAGAAGCTTTTTTTTTATATAGGTCTCCATACATAGATAGGATTTTCAAGTCGCAGGATGGCACCTTAGGGTGTATTTTTTATGCTTTCTAAAAATGTCTTACCATATAATAGAATTCATTAGGTTCTGATAATCTTTTTTGTAATAGAATAGATTCATTACCGTTTCAGACCTTTGTATTCATTCATAACCTAATAGTAAAAGGGGGGGGATGATGGAAGGTATGGCGTGTAATGATGAATTAATTTGTCAACAGTTTGCAAGAATTATTGGTGGTCAAGAAGGATTTGCCGGTGGAAAATGCGTGGCAACGATAAACCGGGATGAAATAAAGGCAACAATCTTAGGGAAACGTTTTAGGGTAACAAGTTCTTTCTCATTCGAATCAAGAGATCAAAAAACTGGACGGGCATTATGTTTAGGACGGGTAGCGCTCTTACAAAAAGAAGTCAATGGATTTGTTGCTACAATTATTAAACAAGGAATAATCGTTTCGTCTATACACAATGAGTGGTTATGTGATGATCCAAATTTAATCTACGTTAATATTGAAGACGTTGATGATCCGCTAAGCTTCGCAAGGAAAGTTAGAATAGCGTTATGTAATTAATTAACAAGTTTCTTTCGTTAAATGAGATGCTATTACATGCGGATTTTCAGTCGACTTTGGATGAACAGGAAAAAGATTCTATAAAGATTTGAATACTTTTCAAATAAATTAAAATTAAAAACCCGGTTCTTTCGTAAAGGAACCGGGTTTTTGCTTTTTGTTGGTGCTACCACACCTCTATAAAGTTATTAGATACAAGATAATAGATGTTTTTATAATTTGAAAGACGAGGAAACGAATTTGGAGGGAGTATTGAAAGCATGTTTAAGAAGATGAAATCAATGGAGAAAAGGAACTGGTTTTTAAGTCGGGGCTATGGACCTATCCTCTCGTTCTAATCCACTAAAAGAAGAACTTCCCCATACCCATTAGACTACTAAGCATTCCGATTCCATTCATGGTGCCTTTTCCTACTGTCAGTAAGTTTCCAAGCATTCCTGGCTGGCCGTAACCTCCGTTATTCCCCCATCCCATAGGACTTACCTGTCCTCCCCATCCTGGAGGGTTTCCAAAAATACCCCAGTTATTATTGGTATTAAAATTAAAAGCTTTAGCTGGTGGCGATAGTAAAGCGGCGAGCTGACCTTGTGCGAACATCCCTGCATGATTGAATGGTTGGGCCCAGGGTAAGGGAGGTTTTTGGAGATTACCTACATGGCCTTGTAATGGCGTCCAATTAGCGGGATGTCCTTGTGGCATCATCCCTGCATAATGGATTGGCTGACCTAAAGAGAAGGGAGGAGTTTGAGGATTGAAACCCGTATAATAGGCTGGCGAATCCCAACCAAATGGATAGCCTCGACAACTCCAATTCTCAGGAATCTTCAAATCATTCATTCCCTCAGCCTTAGTGATTTGGGGCTGTAAATATAATGATGACATTGCAATTTGGTTCGTATATTGCTCACCGTTGCCCTCTGAATTCAAATACCAATATTGGTACATAAGTTTATTCCCCTCACTTTAAAAATGTAATGTTAGACTTAGCCTATGTAATATTCCTTTTTATGGATGGTTACATAACTAGATTTACAAGCCTGTATTTAAAGGAATAGGTGTATGGTCTTGTTGATTTATCCTACTATTTGTGGGCAATAAGACAACTCCACCTCAAAATGTAACCTAATTTAATTTCGGTTAACAAACGCGTTTATGAACGTTTGATCAATAAAAAAGATTTTCAGATATTATGTTGGGCAAGTAGAATTGTTAAAAAGAGAATATCCATTCGAAGAGTTTGGCAAAATACTGCAAGGGCAATGTATTCTTGTGCAGATTTGCAAACGGCTTAAACGAATTAATGGAATTTATAATGAAGGGGTAAATGAATATATGAGTGAAACATTACATAAAAGAAAACCACCATATTTAATGCTTGTAATCCTTTTTATTGGGGCCTTTGTTTCATTTCTAAATAACTCGCTTTTAAATGTAGCCTTGCCATCGATAATGAAGGATTTAGACATTAAAGATTATTCAACGATTCAGTGGCTTTCTACAGGGTATATGCTTGTAAGTGGTATATTAATTCCGGCATCAGCATTTTTAATAACCCGCTTCTCCAATAGGAGCTTATTTATTACATCTATGTTGATTTTTATTCTTGGTACGGGCTTAGCGGCTTTAGCGCCGAACTTTAGTTTATTACTGACTGGGCGGATGGTTCAAGCAGCAGGTTCTTCAGTCATGGGGCCTTTGTTAATGAATATTATGCTAGTAAGCTTTCCAAGAGAAAAAAGGGGAACAGCGATGGGGATTTTTGGGTTAGTTATGATTACAGCTCCAGCAATTGGACCGACACTATCGGGTTATATTGTAGAGTATTATGACTGGCGTTTGCTTTTTGAGATGATTTTACCGTTAGCAATCATTAGCTTACTGTTAGGGGTTTGGAAATCGGAGAATGTCATGAGACAAAACAAAAATGCAAAACTTGATTATCTCTCATTACTATTATCTTCTGTCGGTTTTGGCGGTTTGTTATATGGATTCAGTTCTGCAAGCTCCGACGGTTGGACGAATAAAGTTGTTTTAACAACCTTAATCATAGGCGCTATTGCCCTAATTACTTTCATTATCCGTCAATTAAAAATGAATGAACCGTTATTGGATTTACGTGTTTACAAGTACCCAATGTTCGCACTTGCGTCTGTAATTGCGATTGTTAATGCAGTGGCCATGTTTTCGGGTATGATTTTAACCCCAGCTTATGTACAAAACGTCCGCGGTATTTCACCGCTAAGCTCTGGGCTGATGATGCTTCCAGGTGCGGTAATAATGGGGATTATGTCACCAATTACAGGTAAACTATTTGATAAATATGGCCCTCGTATTCTTGGTATAGTAGGACTTTCCATTACAGCCGTTTCAACTTATATGCTAGCAAACCTGCAACTCGACTCTAGTCACACGCATATTATTCTTATTTACACACTGCGGATGTTTGGGATGGCGATGGTGATGATGCCACTTATGACAAATGGCCTTAATCAATTGCCAACTCGCTTAAATCCGCATGGTACAGCTGTTAATAATACAGCTCAACAAGTATCCGGTTCAATTGGTACTGCTATCCTTGTTACGATTATGAATTCGGTAACAAAAACAAAAGCTGAAAGTCTAATGGCTGATGTAGATCCAACAACCTTCACAGAAGCTACGAAGGCAATGTTAACTCAGAAGGCTTTATTATCTGGAATTCAATATTCATTCTATGTAGCGCTTGGCATGAATATTGTTGCACTACTATTAGTTTTTTTCGTTAAACGTGTAGATACAAGCGCGGAAGCTGTCGAGAGGTTAAATCGGTAGAGTAAAATAAAACCTTAGATCATGACTCCTATAAGTTTTTACTGTTTAGTTAGACTATGAAGAAATGCAAATTTCTGCTGCTAAGGCGCTGGTATTTAAATCTGGAAAAGAACCAGTGAAATAATTATATATAGTAAAAAGGATCTGATATTCATATCAGATCCTTTTTTCATTAGCAACACAGTATACTTACTTATCGTATTTGTTTGAATTGACATTAGAAACTACTGGTTTTCCCAATACTACAATCTTTAGCTCTCAATTTCTGATAAACATTATCATAATACGCTTCATTTTTATTTAGTATTTTTTCTGCAAGTTATACATGTAATAGCAACAAACAACTTAGATTAACAACCTTATAAGCAATATCATAATCGTGAATAGTTAGGGAAAAGATAAAATAAGGTAATCAATTACATATCTTTATCCCAGGCGATTCATTGCTATCTTCTTTTTATTGAATGGGATATTTTATTACATGTTTTTTTGAAAGGGTGTTTTTAATGGATAAAAAAGTATCTGCCATTCCTCAACCGAAAACATATGGATTGCTGGGGAATCTCCCATTAATCGATAAAGATAAACCGACCCTATCCTTTATCAAGATAGCGGAAGAGTATGGTCCCATTTTTCAAATTCAAACTTTAAGTGATACCATCATTGTCGTTTCTGGGCATGAACTGGTAGCAGAAGTCTGTGACGAAACAAGATTTGATAAAAGTATAGAGGGTGCTTTAGCGAAAGTTCGCGCCTTTGCTGGGGACGGATTATTTACAAGCGAGACTCATGAGCCTAACTGGAAAAAAGCTCATAATATTTTGATGCCTACATTCAGCCAACGAGCAATGAAAGATTATCATGCTATGATGGTCGATCTTGCCGTACAACTCGTTCAAAAATGGGCACGGCTTAATCCGAATGAAAGCGTAGATGTACCGGAGGATATGACTCGCCTTACATTGGATACAATTGGTCTATGTGGTTTTAATTATCGATTTAATAGCTTTTATCGTGAGACCCCTCATCCTTTTATTACTAGCATGAGCCGTGCTCTAGATGAGGCGATGCACCAATTACAGCGGCTGGATATAGAAGACAAACTCATGTGGAGAACGAAACGTCAATTTCAGCATGATATTCAATCTATGTTTTCTTTAGTGGATAATATTATTGCTGAACGTAAAAGTAGTGGAAATCAGGAAGAAAATGATTTACTTTCCCGTATGTTAAATGTGCAGGATCCGGAAACTGGTGAAAAATTAGATGATGAAAATATTCGTTTCCAAATTATCACTTTTTTAATAGCTGGGCATGAAACAACAAGTGGATTATTATCTTTTGCAATCTATTTTTTATTAAAGAATCCGGATAAATTGAAAAAAGCCTATGAAGAAGTAGATCAGGTTTTGACAGATCCTACTCCAACATACCAACAAGTTATGAAACTTAAGTATATACGGATGATTTTAAATGAATCGCTACGTCTATGGCCTACTGCTCCAGCATTCAGTCTCTATGCAAAAGAAGATACAGTGATTGGTGGGAAATATCCAATTAAGAAAGGAGAAGATCGTATTTCTGTTCTTATTCCACAGTTACATAGGGATAAAGACGCGTGGGGAGACAATGTGGAAGAATTCCAACCTGAACGATTTGAAGATCTGGATAAGGTTCCTCATCATGCTTATAAGCCATTTGGAAATGGTCAACGGGCATGTATCGGTATGCAGTTTGCACTTCATGAAGCTACACTTGTAATGGGAATGCTTCTTCAACATTTTGAATTCATTGATTATCAAGACTATCAGCTGGATGTAAAACAAACATTAACGTTAAAGCCTGGTGATTTTAAAATTAGGATTCTACCCCGAAATCAAACTATTAGCCATACTACTGTTCTTGCGCCTATAGAGGAGAAACTGAAAAACCATGAAACCAAGCAGCAAGTTCAGAAGACTCCTTCTATTATTGGGGCCGATAATCTTTCGCTTCTTGTTCTATATGGATCGGATACAGGGGTAGCAGAAGGTATTGCCAGAGAACTAGCAGATACAGCTAGTTTAGAAGGTGTTCAAACGGAAGTGGTAGCTCTTAACGATCGAATTGGAAGTCTGCCAAAAGAAGGGGCGGTTCTTATTGTAACTTCTTCTTATAATGGAAAACCACCAAGTAATGCAGGGCAGTTTGTGCAATGGTTGGAAGAATTAAAACCGGATGAGCTAAAAGGTGTTCAATACGCAGTTTTTGGTTGTGGAGATCATAATTGGGCTAGTACTTATCAGCGAATTCCAAGATACATTGATGAGCAAATGGCTCAAAAAGGAGCAACAAGATTTTCTACACGTGGAGAAGCGGATGCAAGTGGTGATTTCGAGGAACAGCTCGAGCAATGGAAACAAAGTATGTGGTCTGATGCGATGAAGGCATTTGGATTGGAACTTAACAAAAACATTGAGAGAGAACGCAGTACATTAAGTTTACAATTTGTTAGTCGTCTTGGAGGATCTCCTCTGGCGCGAACATATGAAGCAGTTTATGCGTCTATACTAGAAAATCGTGAACTTCAATCATCTAGCAGTGAAAGAAGCACGCGACATATTGAGATATCCTTGCCAGAAGGCGCTACGTATCAAGAAGGTGACCACCTTGGTGTGCTGCCAATTAATAGTGAGAAAAATGTCAACCGAATTTTAAAACGCTTTGGATTAAATGGGAAGGATCAAGTCATACTGAGTGCAAGTGGACGAAGTGTAAATCACATACCTTTAGACAGTCCTGTTAGTTTATTTGACCTTCTTAGTTATAGTGTAGAAGTGCAAGAAGCAGCCACTCGAGCACAAATACGAGAAATGGTGACATTCACAGCATGCCCTCCTCATAAAAAGGAATTGGAATCATTATTGGAAGAGGGAGTTTATCATGAACAAATATTAAAGAAACGTATGTCAATGTTGGATCTTCTTGAAAAGTATGAGGCTTGTGAAATCCGATTTGAACGCTTTTTAGAACTTCTTCCTGCGCTCAAACCGCGTTACTATTCTATTTCAAGCTCTCCACTCGTTGCACAGGATCGTCTGAGCATTACGGTTGGGGTTGTTAATGCACCTGCATGGAGTGGGGTAGGGACATATGAAGGAGTCGCTTCTAATTATTTAGCTCAGCGTCATAATAAAGATGAGATTATCTGTTTCATTCGAACGCCACAATCGAACTTTCAATTACCCGAAAATCCAGAAACACCAATTATCATGGTTGGACCAGGTACTGGAATTGCACCATTCCGTGGATTCTTGCAAGCGCGTCGTGTTCAAAAGCAAAAAGGTATTAACTTAGGACAAGCACATCTATATTTTGGTTGTCGTCATCCTGAAAAGGATTATCTCTATCGTACAGAACTAGAAAATGATGAAAGAGATGGATTAATCTCGTTACACACAGCTTTTTCTCGCTTAGAAGGACATCCTAAAACATATGTACAGCATTTAATAAAACAAGATAGAATCAATTTAATTTCGTTATTAGATAATGGGGCGCGTCTTTATATATGTGGTGATGGAAGTAAAATGGCTTCTGACGTAGAAGACACCCTTTGTCAAGCATATCAAGAAATTCATGAAGTAAGGGAACAAGAGGCAAGGGATTGGTTGGATTCTTTGCAAGATGAAGGGCGATATGGAAAAGATGTTTGGGCTGGAATCTAAATTCTTCTTAATTAGATAAGTAATATTTCATTCACGAACTTCTTTCGACTAAGTATAATTTTAAACAAAATAAACTGATTTATAAAAACCCTGTATTTTTTATTGAATATGGAGTTTTCTTATTTTTAAATAAAAGGGATGTATATGTTGATTCAAAATCCAATAATCTTTATGCTTTATATACACAACATGGTAGATTTGACTTAATAAAAAGGGGAAACATCAGGGAGAAGTAGACTTTAATTTAAACTCAACAAAATCTTCACACAAATCTGGGGGATATGATTTGAAAATGGGTTAAGAAAGGATTCATTTATGAATGAGTAAGTAAGAAAAGCAATCCAACATTTTTATGTAAATGGGGCTGTAAATGAATATTTACTTAGGTGTGAAAATGAAATTGAATTACCTAAAGAATTAACTGTATTTATTCATAATGCAGACATTCAAACAATGCCTGTCAACATTGATGATATTTGGCTAGCAGAAAAATATGTATTCGATTTTAAACCATATAAGAATGAAGTTAATATTAAACGAAATTAAGAATAGTTAAGAAAAAGCTATTTCCACTCTTAATTGACACAATTTTCAAAATACACAAATGTTAATATTTGTTATATGATATATTTGTCAAAGTACTGTTCCTGTAGTTTCTATAATGAATCTGTAAGATAGTTTGTTTGTCTCATATATTCACCTTAAACTAAAAAGAACTTGCAGAGATTCCTACAAGTTCTTTTTAGTTTAAGGGTTGAATGTGGATTTGAAATAAAGAGACGATTTTTTGAGAGGAGAAAAGTAAATGTTTATAAGAGCAGAAAGATTATTAATACGAAATTTTGAGTTCAAAGATTGGCAAGCTGTCCATGAGTATACATCAGATAGCAATGTTATGAAATACATACCCGAAGGAGTTTTTACTGAAGAAGATACAAGAAACTTTGTAAATAGAAATATAGGTGAAAATGCAGAGAACTTTCCTGTGATACTGGTAGATGAAAATATTCTGATTGGTCATATTGTTTTTCATAAATATTTTGGTGAGCATACTTATGAGATTGGGTGGGTATTCAATCCTAAATATTTCAATAAAGGATATGCTTCTGAAGCAGCACAAGCTACATTAAAATATGGGTTTAAGGAAATGAAATTACATAGAATTATAGCTACATGTCAGCCACAAAATACCCCGTCATATCGAGTGATGGAGAAAATTGGAATGAGAAGAGAAGGATATTTCAGGAAGTGTATACCCCATGGAAATGAATGGTGGGATGAATATTATTACGCTATTTTAGAAGAAGAGTAGTGTCTCAGAACGCATTGTTCAAATCCCGTTTCATAAACTGATTGCAGCGATTGAGAATAAATGTATAAAAGAAGGTATACGATTTTTAAAACAAGAAGAAAGCTATACTTCAAAAGCTAGTTTTCTTGATAAAGATCCGGTTCCAGTTTGGACTAAGGATGATAAGACGTATTATCACTTTAGTGGCAAACGAATGACTCGTGGTCTGTACCAAAGTAAAGCAGGAACATGTATCCATGCTGATATTAATGGTGCGCTGAATACATTGCAAAAATCAAGAGTTGTAGAATTGGATGACAATCTCACAGTGAAAACGCCGATTCTATTAGAAGTGCAAAAACGTAAGGCTGTTGCTTCGCGCATAGCTTAGTGGGTGCGTCAACCATCCATGTGTACTCGACTTGTCGGGGCTTGTAGCACACGCCGGATTCATCTGAGTGGTGGCTTCTTCCATAAGGAAGAATTGCTCTTTTTCGAAAGGGTGGTGCAAGTGGGAAAACAATAGTTCGTTGCCAGTACCAACCAAAAACATACTTGGGGTGCTACCATAAGGTGGCATGAATGCTAGAGCGTCAACTGTCTAGCGATAGATGAAAAGACCTAGCGTTCTAACTCAAGCCCCCACTGAAACGTGTCACCTCAGTGGAGGTAGTTGACCATAGAACTGTTGCCACATTAATAAATACTTTAATTGAACATGGGCTTTCGCTGGATAAAATAATCGAACCACAATCAAATTTGGCAGGGATAGAGAAAATGCCAGATTTAATAAACGAATCGCGAAGTCCATCTTTTATTATAATCAAGTCAAAAAAAATAATATTTAAAAATATCTACCGCAATCTGGGAGCTTTTATTGAATTATGAAAACAGCCGTTAAACTGTATGCATTCGAATTGAAAATATTGAACTTAGGAGTGAGCGAAAATGGCATATTTATTACAAGTTGATTTCCCGTTTGAAGGTCCTTTTGGTGAAGAAATGGAAAAAGCATTTTGGGATTTAGCAAAAAGTATTAATGAAGAAGAAGGATTCCATTGGAAAATATGGACGGAGAATCAAGAAACGAAAGAAGCTGGAGGCATTTATGTATTTGAAAAAAAACAAGATGCTGAAAAATATGGAGAAATGCACAAAAACAGACTTCAAACATTTGGTGTTAAAGATATTAGAGTAAGAATTTTTACCATCAATGAAAAGTTAACGAAACTGAATCGTGGTTATAGTAAATAATAAGGAGAATTCAAAAAAAAGAAGGGGATAATCTCTTCTTTTTTTGAATTCTTCTTTACTAGGATTTCTAGAAATTTGAACTGTTGTTGTGAATGAATTTAAAGCTGCTGAAACAAAATAGACCCACTTGAGCAAAAAAACTTGCAAAACTAAAAAAAGAGATGTATATTAATTGACGCATCAATCATTGATATATCAACTGTTTTCAGTTAGAAAGAATTGGTGAGAAGTTTGAAGAATGCGTTGGTATTAGTCAATCTCGATTGGAATTGCTCGCTATGTACCAACTATGCTTCTATCTATCGATCAAGCAGCCGACGAAGGGAATCGTTTCCTAGTTGATAGAATTCACAGTTGAAATAATATAGAACTGATATTAAGGAGAGAGGGGGTAGAATGGTATGGAAATAATCGCAGCTATTTTAGTCGGGATTGTAGCATTAGAACATTTGTTTATCATGATCCTCGAAATGTTTTTTATTAATTCAAAAGTAGCGAAACGTGCTTTCAAATTACCGAAGCATTTAGAAGGAGATAAAAACGTAGCTGTTATGTTTGCAAACCAAGGGTTATATAATGGATTTTTAGCCGCTGGTCTCATTTGGGGACTTATAATTGGGTTTAACCCAATTGGTTATATGGTTCAATTATTTTTCGTGATTTGTGTGGTGATCGCAGCTATTTTTGGAGGTTTCACATCTAATAAATCAATTATTGTGAAACAAGGACTTCCAGCTATTTTAGCATTGGTCGCTCTTTTATCTATGATGTAGAAACAAAGTTTTTCAATAAAAGAAACAATCCTTCCTAAAAATGACTTTGCATACTCTTAACTTTCTAGGTATGTGGTGCTACCTCAGTAAGAAAAGAAATAGGAAAAACACCCTATTACATTTTATTAATATAATAAAATGTAATGACTAGATCCAAAATAATGATAATAATGAGAAGTAACAAGTGTATAAATGCATCAGTTTTACTGTGTAATAAAGACTTTATAAAGAAATCCCATTCTGTTTCATAGGGGGACTCTATCCAATTCCGTTGCAGACCTAACACCATTCCATTTATGAAATAGACAATACTTAATAGAATTCTTCCAACAAATACGGCAACTACTTTTAAATTCCAATGCTTTATCTTGATTACATAAAGGATTGGAAAGAGTATAAGGATCCAAAAAATAATAATATAGATTGTATTAATCATTCTCTGCTCCTAACAAAATGATTGTTTTTTAATATAGGTGAGTTTTCGGATTGAAGATATGTTTCCTTGTTACTATTTAAAAACAAGGGCCGGAATTCCGGCTCTTTTTCTATCCTAAAGTCCCACTTTATCTCTCCGTTTCAAAAAACTCAATCCATTCTCCATCAGGACCAGCGAAGAATATGTAACGTGTTCCATCTGGTAATGTTTCAATTTCTTCTCCTAGTAAAAAGGTTACTTTGTGTTTCTTTAGTCTTTCGATTTCATCTTCTAATGAATCCACTTTAAAGCAAATGTGATGTACTTTTCCTTCTGCCGGAAGAGAAGAGTTGTAGCCTTCAATTAATTCAAGTATCGTTTCCTTCGATTCTTCCACACCTAAAAAAGCGAGTTTTAAGTCGGGATTCGGGTGACCCATACGTTTAATGAGCTGTAAGCCAACTACTTCTTCATAAAATGAAATAGATGCTTCTAAGTTTGCGACCATAAGACCGACGTGTTCAATTCTTCTAACTGGCATGTGATCCCTTCTTTCTGAAAAATATATACAATATGTTATTGAAAATTAAGAAAATAAGCAAGATAAAAACCTTACAAATTTTAGCTTGTTATATGGTATAGTGAGAAAGTATGTTTGGGGAGAAGGAAGGAGATTATACGATGAATACACCTACTCAAACTCCTTCATTATCGGCAACGATGAAAGAGTGGCATTATGCATTAGCGTATGAAATTAAACATTGGAAAACGATAGGTGGTAGTAAAATTTCTATCATGAACGGTCGTTTTTTATATACAGATTATGAAAGTACAGTATACGTATTTCAGCTCATATCGGAAGTAAGCTTACCGGAAGGTTCACCAATTCGAATTGAGTTTGATGGTGAGGAAGCGACAGGAGAAGTATTATCTGTACATGGATTAGAAATAGAACTGAAATTAAATGATTATATACAAGGTGAAATACGAGAAGCTGTTTTATACAGTGAACCGTGGCAATTGTTAGAGCAACTACAAGAGCGATTGAAAGAGGCACATAAAGATAAGCTAAAACGTAATCGTATAAAGCGTCTTGTTGATGGGACGAGCAGTCCGAAACATATTGAGAAGATGAAAAATCCGAAAAATGAATTGGCATATCGTTCATTTTACAATCCGACAACGTACGTGTGGGGACCCCCTGGAACAGGGAAGTCTTACAATTTATCACGTATTATTTCGGCGCATTATCAAAAAGGAAAATCGGTACTTGTATTAGCTCATAGTAATGCGGCAGTAGACGTATTAATGAGTGAAGTAACGAAGCAAATTGAGAAGAAAAAGAAATGGACACCTGGTGAAATTGTTCGTTACGGTTATAGTCAACATGAACATATAAGAAATCATGAAACATTACTTACGTCGAAGTTAGTTGAAACGACGAACGGATCATGGGGAGAGGAAAGACTCTATTTAGAGGAAACACGACAAGATCTTCGTGAAAAGATTTTATCATATAAAGCGACTTCTGCTGATAAGAAGCGTATACAAGAGATTGAAAGTGATCTTCGAAAGCAAAAAGCGAAAATTAAAGAAGTAGAAAAAGAATATATTGAAAATGCAAAAGTAATCGGCGCAACTTTATCGAAATGTGCCATTGATTCACTTATTTATGAGCGTACATTTGATTTAGTTGTCGTAGATGAAGTGAGTATGGCATATGTTCCGCAAATTGCATTAGCAGCTTCACTTGGAAAACGTATCGTCGTTTGTGGGGACTTTTTACAGTTACCTCCAATTGCGATGGCGAACCATGAACTCGTTCGAAAATGGCTTGGGGAAGATATGTTTTACCATGCTGGGATTGTTGATTCTGTCAATAAATCAGAAGCACATCCGAACCTATTTATGTTGCAGGAACAAAGGCGTATGCATGCGGATATATCGAAGTTTACAAACTCATTTATTTATAAAAATAGAGTATACGACCATCCGTCTGTTTCAGAGCGTAAAGAACTTGCGCGATTGCAACCGTTCGCAAATGAGGCAAGTGTTTTATTTGATACGAGCTTAATGGGAGCCTTTTCGTTAAAGGACGCTGCTTCTGGTTCTCGATTTAACATTATGTCTGGTTTAGTAGCGATGCAAATGATGTTAATCGGACTGTTAGATGGTGTTCAATCGATCGGTGTTGTTACACCTTACAGGGCACAATCCCGCTTTTTATCAACGTGTATTAGAGAAATGTTGCAGAGAACGAAATATCAAAACATACCAGTTTTAGCGGCGACGGTTCATAAGTTTCAAGGTTCTGAAAGAGATATGATGATATTTGATACGGTTGATAGTTATCCGCAAGAACGACCTGGCGTGTTATTCTTTGACCATAAAAATCATCGCCTCGTCAACGTTGCAGTGACAAGGGCAAGAGGGAAGTTCATTCAATTATCAGATTGTCATTATATGCGTAAAAACCTTTCGAGAAAACAAGCGTTATCACAATTAACAGCTCATATAGAACGTCACGGAGATGTGTATGATCGTACGACATCAAGACAATTGTGGGAGCGGAAAATTTCGAAACGTTTACGCTGGTTTATGGAAATGAATCTTGAAGAGCCGAAAGGGTTATTGAAAGATATTTTAGCCGCAAAACGAAAAATTATTATTTCACTTCCAAGTACAAAGCAAGTGGATAAGCGAGTCTGGCAAGCGTTAATGCGTACAAATGCGCAAATAACAGTGTATAGTGATGGACCAGTTCCGTTAAAAAATGTAAAGTTACAAAGACAAAATAAAGCATTCCCGTTTATCGTAATCGATGATGAAATCTTTTGGGCAGGAGCACCGCTCACATCTCAAATGATGTTTGAAGGTAGTATGGAATTTCCGTACGTATGTGCAAGATTACAAGCACCGGAAACAATTGGTGTGTTAAAAGGATTTTTAGATATTCGGTAAATTCGGATAGGAATTCCTTGACTTTTAATTGGAATGAACATAGAATGAATATAATTTAATATAATCTTATGAAAATTCTTATCACGAGAGGTTGAGGGACTGGCCCTATGACACCTCGGCAGCGGATTCTTTTATGAATACTGTGCCAATTCCAGCAAGGTAACTTGAAAGATAAGAAAGAAGCTCATTTTGACTGTAAATGCAGAAGCCTCTTTCTATCTTTTAGAAAGAGGCTTTTTTATGTGAAAATATAAGGGGGAAGAGAAATGGGAGCGACTGGAGTAACGTCACAAAGAAAAACAATTGAAGAGAGTATAGAAAGAAATAAGGAAAAGTACATAGAAACAAGTCACGATATTCATGCGAATCCGGAGATTGGTAACCAAGAGTTTTACGCATCAAGAACGTTAAGTTTATTACTAGGTAGTGCAGGGTTTCAGCTGCAGCACAATATAGCTGGACATGAAACAGGATTTATCGCGCGAAAAAGTTCAGGAAAACAAGGGCCAGTTATCGCATTTTTAGCTGAGTATGACGCTTTACCAGGACTTGGTCATGCGTGTGGTCACAATTTAATTGGCACAATTAGCGTTGCGGCCGCGATCGCATTATCAGAAACGCTTGAAGAAATTGGCGGAGAAGTTGTCGTGTTTGGTACTCCAGCCGAAGAAGGAGGACCAAATGGTAGTGCGAAAGCGAGTTATGTAAAAGCGGGGTTATTTAAAGATATTGATGCGGCACTTATGATTCATCCGAGCGGAAAAACAGCGCCAACGAGCCCTTCACTAGCAGTCGATCCACTTGATTTTCATTTTTACGGAAAAACAGCTCACGCCGCAGCTTCACCTGAAGAAGGGATTAACGCATTAGATGCGATAATTCAACTTTATAACGGTATTAACGCACTTCGCCAACAACTTCCATCAGATGTGAAAATTCATGGCGTTATTACCGAGGGGGGAAAAGCACCTAATATTATTCCTGACTACGCATCAGCAAGGTTCTTCATCCGTGCAGCAACGCGAAAAAGATGTGCAGAAGTAACAGAAAAAGTAAAAAATATCGCACAAGGAGCAGCGTTAGCAACAGGCACAAAAGTGAAAATCCATCAATTCCAAAACGAAATCGATGAACTACTCGTAACAAAAACATATAATGACGTCGTAGCCGAAGAACTAGAATTACAAGGTGAAGACGTAAATCGGAAAGAAAGATTTGGCATCGGCTCAACAGACGCAGGAAACGTAAGTCAAGTCGTACCAACAATTCATCCGTACATTAAAATCGGTCCAGATGACTTAATTGCGCATACGAATGAATTTAGAGAAGCAGCACGTTCAGAACTTGGAGATAAAGCGTTAATTACATCCGCAAAAGCACTAGCGAATACGGCGTATCGATTAATTACGGAAGAAGGGCTGTTAGAGAAGGTGAAGGAGGAGTTTAGAGAGGCGCAGAGGAATCAGGGGTAAGGGTACTCTATTAGAAGAGGAATCTAATTAATAAGTAGAGAAACAAAAAAGAACATTGAAATATCAATGTTCTTTTTTGTTTACTAATCATTGATTTTGTTGGTTTTTCTCATAAAAGAAAAACTTTTACTGTTAGCGGGGGATAATACGTATCTCTTTATCAGAACGACAATTTCTCCTCAAACTCACTCTTTAAAACAATTAAAGGAGACGATAATCCAAATTGCATTAAGGAGTCTAAAAATGTAGCGAGAGAATCCATCGAATTGCTCATGACCTTCATCATATAATTAAACTCCCCGCTAATTCGATATAAATCAGTTACTTCGGGAGCGGCATTACAAAATTGGATGAAATCAGAGCATTGGCTCGTTTTAAACATAATGAATGCTTGAATGTTCTTATTAATTTTAGAAGGCTCAAATTTCGTTCGGTATGCAGCTATAACGCCTTGATTTTCAAGTTTGTTAATGCGCTCTTTTACAGCAGGCTGCGTCATGGATATAATACGTCCTATTTCTGAAACAGAAATTCTCGCATTTTCATATAACAAGTTCATAATTTTATGGTCAATTTCATCTAGTTTTACTGTGTTTTGCATTGTGTAGCCTCCTTGCTTTATTTTCTAAAGTGAATCGTAAAGTTGCAAAATTTTCTACATGAAGCTACACTCTAGAAAACAGGATTTAGGGGAATCAGACATGAGATATTTTAAAGGAAAACAATTCAAGTAAGATGTTATTTTAGTAGTTGTCGGCTACTACTGCCGTTTTTCTTTCGGTTATCGTGATGTATCTGAAATCCTGAAAGAACGTGGTATTTCAGTGAAACCAACAACCATCATGCGATGGAGTCATAAATATGGCAATCCCATCTATCGAATTTGGAAAGTAAAAAATAAATCTGCACGCTTATGAAACCATTCATACCCTATATAAACAAAGGCGAAGTCTTCAAAGAGACTCCGCCTTTTCAACGTACAACGAACTTCAACAATTA
This sequence comes from Bacillus sp. MMSF_3353, assembly GCF_030733445.1. Taxonomy (NCBI): domain Bacteria; kingdom Bacillati; phylum Bacillota; class Bacilli; order Caryophanales; family Bacillaceae; genus Bacillus; species Bacillus sp. MMSF_3353. The sequence goes on along the minus strand of NZ_JASHJA010000004.1, from coordinate 32,173 downwards.
CTAGCTACTTCCTAAACATTGTTCTGCATTTACCAACCTGTTTATGCTTTTTTCAAACTTTGCAACAGAACCAGTTTAACCATCATCATGCTCATGGAACTATAGGTTATTTAAGTTCAGTTGAGTTCAGAAAACGAGCCCTTAAAAAAAGTCTGAATTTGTGTTGACAATCACACTCCATCAATACTATCAAAAGAACCTTTATACTGTTACAGCTTGAGAAATCCATTGAGCAGTTAGTTCAGGAGATTCAACAGGAAACTGATGACCGTACTGAATACGTGTAATATCCAAGTGTTCAAACTGCTTTGGGACATGATGATCCTTGTCCAAAGCTCCCCATAGTATCTTAATTTTCCTCTTATCCCATGTCTCGGGATTTAACTGGATGGATTTTGATATAGTTAAGCAAGACATGACCGTAGCGTTAGTTTTGCGTATACGGGGGGATTTTAAATCACGGACCACAGAATGAGCGTAATTACTCAATAACTGACTGGATGTTCTAAAGCTATTGGTTTGAAGTAGCTCTTTTTCCAAACGGGCGGGCTCCATATATTTTAGAACGAAACTTGTAATACGTCGAAATCTATATTTAGGTTGGATAGGATGCAGTACTGGCTGCAATAAAATGAGTTGTTTGATCAGTGAGGGCAGCCGTTCCATCACTTGAGCCGCAATCAATCCGCCAAATGAATGCCCCACTAATATAACGGGTCTGTTCAACTCAGTGATCATAGTGGAAATGCTCTCTACATAGCCTTCTATCACAGAAGGATTATGGTGATAAGGGGTACGCCCAAATCCAGGTAAATCTACGAACCAAGTATTTAAACCGCTTAAAAATTGTGAGAGGGGCAAAAGGGCATCGGCATTGCTGAACGTCCCATGAAGAAAAATAATAGGTGTTTCATTCCTATCTTTCTCTAGCGAAACTAAGTTAGCCCTTCTTCGTTGACTAAAATCTTTCTGCTCATTTTGATTCAGGCCTAAATGATTTAACCGATAATCCAAATCACTAATGATAAAAGGGAGCGTGGACGGAACTACGAATGAATTTCTGCCGTTCCTTTGTTCTATTTCTAATTTACTGTAAACAGGGAATTCCGACTTAACAAGAAAACTCATGGATTCTTTAGGAATACCAAGCATCTTATCAGCACCCATTCTAAGCACAGTGTTCAATAACGGAAGCGGTATAGTTCCTAACGGCTTTGTTGTCTGCAATTCGTGTGCCATGAGTTTGATGAAAGTTCGGATCGACGGACTTTCTTGCTTAGAATCTAAAAGATAGTAGGTATTGCTTGATAACCCTTCTGTGTTAACAAGTTTTGAAATAAACGAAGCCACATGGTCAATATGAACCATTGGTAACCAATAATCGTCGCCGCCTGGAACAAGCGGCATAAGATTTCGCCTTACGGCATCGACTAAGATACTAAGGCCTCCAATCTGTTCTGTTTTCCCTGAGAAGGAGTCTCCGACGATTACACTAGGATTAACAGTAGATAAGGGAATGCTCATGTTATGAAGAGATTTTCGTATATAAGAGTCGGCTAAAAACTTCATTTTTTCATAAGGCGGTTGATTGTCCAGCAAATGATCTAGATCCAACAATGCATTTTGTTCATGATAGGGACTCATAAAGCCTGCGACATGGATAAAATGCTTTAATTCTTTTTCAGCGTGGATATCCTGTGCTAGCCGAACAAGGGATTTTGCAGGGGTGAGGAAAGACTGTTCAGCTTCAATGAGGCTCAACTCAATATTCATTGGACCTCCTGCGTGAATAATTAGATCAGTTGCAAGTAATTGTTTGTAGCTGTCATCACTTAAACCTAATCGAGGCTGCGTTAGATCACCGATAACAGGAACAATGTTGTTCTGTTGATCGGGTGCCAGTTGATTGATGATGGTAAGAAGACGATTTTTTTGACGTACAAGTACATAAATCTGATGCTGAGAAGCTAACTCAGCGATTAAATGACGTCCAATATAACCAGTTCCGCCAGTCATGAAGATATTCATAATAAAAACACTCCTTTATTATTTTATAGGACTAAATAGTACTAATGTATCTAAAAATATTACTTTAGCATGGAAGCTAAAGTAGGAAATAAATTTTTGATCATATCTTGGTTGTTAGAAGCTTGAGCCAAGAAGAGAGCACCCTCAATAGAGGAGACAATCAACATAGCTGTTTGTTTAACGGGCAGCTCTTTCTTTAGTTCTTGTCGTGCAATCCCTTGGGCTAAAATCAATTCAACACCATGCAGCTGTTTTTCAAAAAAACTCTTGATTCTATCTCTAATTTCAACCGCGTCAATAGGCGTCTGTGTATACAGAGTCAGGAAAGGACAACCGCCAAGGTAGTTATTTTGTTCAATAGTATCGCTTAAAATGTGGAGTACCGCTTCTAATTTCTCTTGAACGGTGAGCTCAGTTTGAGACACAATATAATTAATTCGCTGTTCGTAATGTGCTATCAACTGATTAACAATAGCGAGCAGCAGCTCCTCCTTGCTCTTAAAATAATAATAAATGTTCGTTTTTGAAACTTTGCTATGTGCGACTATGTCGTCCATGCTTGTTGCTAGAAAACCTTTAGTAAGAAACAATGTAAAAGCGGATTGCAGAGCAATATCTTTATTAGTAAGTGTATTTTTTTTCATATTAGTACTATACAGTACTATAAATGGAGAGTCAAGGGAATGATTGATGAAATGCATAGGGGTTCGACCGCACATCCATCAACTTAAGAAAAGTAAACATCCCAAAAACAAAAAAATGAGCTACCTTCTCAAAGTAACTACCTGTAGAGAAAGAAAAAGTTCATTTAGTGGGTACTTCAAAACCTTAGCTTGATTGCGATGGGGTCACCATATCAAAAAAAAGAAAATTGTGCGTTTAGACATATTTTTCAACCGCTTCCTGTACGTTAAGGGACTCGTTATTTTTTTTACAGTTTTTTATTATGAAATTCTAAATAACTAATTATAATAGGTGAAAAAAACGATCAATAGTTGGGGGACGGAAAGGATTCGAATTTACATTCTTTCTCAATACATATTATGGATAAATAAAGTAAAATATGGGTTGGGGTTATGTCTCATGTTGTGTTAATCCTAACAATAACTAAGGGTACATAATATGCTTTCATACCTTTGAATGATTTTGTTATAGGAGGGATGGAGATTTAAATGGCTCAAATTGTTGGTATTGATAGATACCTTTGTACTGGGGCTTTAATCTATATGCGTGAGGGCCTTTCCCTAAGTCTTGTCAGGAAGTAAGGAACAGTAAGCAAACACTGATATAATATGAATAGAGAAGAGGAATGCCTTATGAAAATACGTAGTCAAATTACATGTGCAAGTCTGGCCCTTTTAATAGCTGGAAGTTCCCTGTTATATACAACACCAACCTCAATTGTAAAAGCAGAGCCCACTCAAAATGTATCTAGTTCGTTACAAACAAATACTCAACGAGATCGTACTTCCGTCAAGCAAGCAATGCGGGATACATTGCAACTTGGATACCCGGGGATACTTGCTAAAACTTCTGAGGGTGGAAAAACGTGGGGTTATGCCGCTGGGATAGCGGATCTGAGAACCAAGAAACCAATGAAAACAGATTTTCGCTTTCGCATTGGCAGTGTGACGAAGACGTTCACCGCAACAGTTGTACTTCAATTAGCTGGAGAGAACCGCCTGAATCTAGACGACTCCATCGAAAAATGGTTGCCTGGTGTCATTCAAGGAAATGGATATGATGGTAACAAGATTACTATCCGGCATATATTGAACCATACAAGTGGTATCGCTGAATACTCAAGGTCAAAAGACGCTGATTTTACGGATACAAAAAAATCGTATACGGCTAAAGAGTTAGTGAAGATGGGGATTTCTTTGCCCCCAGACTTTGACCCAGGAGAGGGCTGGTCTTATTCAAACACAGGATACGTATTACTGGGTATTCTTATTGAAAAAGTAACCAGAAACAGCTATGCGGAAGAGATTGAAAATCGGATTATTGAACCACTTGAATTGTCGAATACATTCCTACCTGGCAATTCAAGCGTTATTCCAGGCACTAACCATGCCCGTGGATATGACCAACCAGACGGAGCAAGTGAGCTAAAAGACGTTACTTATTATAACCCAAGTGCAGGTAGCTCTGCTGGAGATATGATTTCTACTGCTGACGACTTAAACAAATTCTTCTCTTACTTGCTCGGTGGTAAATTACTGAAAGAACAACAACTAAAACAAATGCTTACTACAGTTCCTACAGGAAGAGAAGGAATCGATGGATATGGTCTTGGAATCTATGAAACTAAGCTTCCAAGCGGTGTCTCGATATGGGGACACACAGGTGGCATTCTAGGGTTTACTACTCTTGTTGGAGGTACACTTGGAGGCAAGCATACGTTGGTTGTCAATTGGAATAGTTTGGGTAGAACTGACAGTCCTAATCCTTTTAAAAATATTTTACTTGCTGAATTTAGCAAGTAGGAAAAAAGGAAAAATTTACTGTAGTTTTCATAGTTAAAAATATACTTTTCTGGTTCAAAAGCCCCACCTTATTTTCGAGAAAAATTTGGGGCTTTTTTTGTTTTGGTGGCGTTTATTCTCCTTAAGTTGATGGATGTGGGGTAGCACCACATTACTATCAAGCTAAGGTTTTAATATATCTCCTAAATGAACATTTTCTTTTTCTACAGGTAGTTACTTTGAGAAGGTAGCTTATTTTTTCGTTTTGAGGGCGTTTATTTTTCTTAAGCTGATGGATATGGAGTATCCGCCCTAAGTTTTAAATAAATTTTGGCTTAAAAACAAGTGATTTTAACAACGTTAGGAGTGTTTCATGCAGCACAATGTCATTTGTGTTGTATTGCAAGAAAAAAATTACATTAGAAAAGAGCCAGAATTCATCCTGTTAAGGGTAAATCGACTCTTGATATTTAAAAGGATGGTAAAAAGAAACATAGAAGTAAAAAAAACTGTGTTTCTTTTTGATTAATATATTTACTGAACTTTACGGCACAGATGCTCCTTCTATCCTATTATAAAAGCGATTTTGAAAGTAAGTAATTTGTAAGAAATGGGTAAGAAAAAAGAAATTTTCATTGTGTATGATAAAAATATAAAGAAGCGTGAAAGGCGGAACAGATATGACTTATATATGAAAAACAGACCAGTAACAAGACTGTTTCAAGGAAAAGAAGTAATTTATGTGGTTAACATATATGTGGAAAAAGAGGGATTTACCCAGGACAGAATGGCGTTTGTAAAAATAATAAATATGAAGATGATTACGAATTCAATGTTGACCTTTTTTCATTGGTGGAGATGGTAGCTGTGTGGTTAATACGAAATAGCAAGAAACCACCTATACAATATGAATAGAGGAGAGGGATGCCCTATGAAAACATGTAGTCAAATTACATGTGCAAGTCTGGCCCTTTTAATAGCTGGAAGTTCTCTGTTATACACAACGCCAACCTTAATTGTAAAAGCAGAACCTACTCAAAGTGTATCTAGTTCGGTACAAACAAGTACTCAACGAGATCGTAATTCTGTCAAGCAAGCAGTGCGGGATACATTGCAACTTGGATTCCCGGGGATACTTGCTAAAACTTCTGAGGGTGGAAAAACATGGAGTTATGCCGCTGGGGTAGCGAATCTGAGCAGCAAGAAACCAATGAAAACAGATTTTCGCTTTCGCATTGGTAGCGTGACGAAGACGTTCACGGCAACAGTTGTACTTCAATTAGCCGAAGAGAACCGCTTGAATCTAGACGACTCTATTGAAAAATGGTTGCCTGGTGTCATTCAAGGAAACGGATATGATGATAAACAGATTACTATCCGGCAAGTATTGAACCACACAAGTGGTATCGCTGAATACACAAGGTCAAAAAGTTTTAATCTTATGGATACAAAAAAATCGTATAGGGCTGAAGAATTAGTAAAGATGGGGATTTCGATGCCCCCAGATTTTGCTCCAGGAAAGAGCTGGTCTTATTCAAATACAGGATACGTATTACTAGGGATCCTTATTGAAACAGTAACCGGGAACAGCTATGCGGAAGAGATTGAAAATCGGATAATTGAACCGCTTGAATTATCGAATACATTCTTACCTGGCAATTCAAGCGTGATTCCAGGAACCAAGCATGCCCGTGGATATATCCAACTAGACGGAGCAAGTGAGCCAAAAGATGTTACGTATTATAACCCAAGTATGGGGAGCTCGGCTGGAGATATGATTTCTACTGCTGATGATTTAAACAAATTCTTCTCTTACTTACTTGGAGGTAAATTAATAAAAGAACAGCAACTAAAACAAATGCTTACTACAGTTCCAACAGGAGAAGCTGCACTTGGCAGATATGGTCTTGGAATCTATGAAACTAAGCTTCCAAACGGTGTCTCAATATGGGGACACGGAGGTAGCATTCCAGGGTTTGTTACTTTTGCTGGAGGTACACTTGGAGGCAAGCATACATTAGCTGTCAATTTGAACAGCCTTAATGCTGATAGTCCTGATCCTTTTAAAAATATTTTACTTGCTGAATTTAGCAAGTAGGCCAAAAGGAAGAACGGATAAATTTTATCATATTTTCATAGTTAAACAAACAAATGATGAAATTGATCACTTATCTAAGGAGGCAATTCCCTCATGAAAAATAAACTAACTGGTGTATTAGCCGCTACATTAGCGCTAACTATGATTCTACCAACAGGGGCGAAAGCATTTTCTGATAGTAAGACTACAGTTGTATCTAACGTAGAAGTAGCTAGCCAAGAGCTGAAGAAGATTGCAGCAGAGAAGGCTGCGCTACTCACGAAGTCCCATGGGACGACTAGCGTGCAGTATGCGCTAATTGATAATGGCAAGCTTACTTTGTCGGGGCAGGCTGGAAAGAACGATATGGAAGGGGAACAGCCACTAACCAAAGATACTCTATACGGGATTGGTTCAGTCAGTAAAATGTATGCAACAGCGGCTGTAATGAAATTGGTCGACGAAGGAAAAGTCGATTTGGATGCTCCTGTGGTTAACTATGTTCCTGATTTTAAGATGAAAGATGGGCGGTACAAACGCATTACCCCGCGTATGTTGTTGAATCACTCCTCCGGCTTGCAAGGTTCCACGTTAAGTAATGCATTTTTATTTAACGATAATGATACCTATTCCCATGATTTCTTGTTGCAGCAATTGTCCAACCAGAGCCTGAAAGCAGACCCTGGCGCGTTCTCGGTATACTGCAACGATGGTTTTACGCTGGCCGAAATTTTGGTGGAAAGAGTCAGCGGTATGAGCTTTACCGAATTTCTACATCAACGGTTTACAGAACCCTTAAAGATGAATCATACAAAAACGCCGCAGGACAAATGGAGAGACGAAAAGCGGGCTGGACTTTATTTTCCGGCGTACCAAGGGCAGCTTCCAATTGAATCGGTGAATGTGATTGGTACGGGAGGGGTCTCTTCCACGGCAGAAGATATGGTACGATTCTCACAATTATTTATGGGACAGGGAAAAGGGATCCTCTCTGATAAGGTAGTCAAGGCGATGGAGCAAGAGGAATATAAAAAAGGAATGTGGCCGGGGGATGGAGATAATATTTTTAACTATGGTCTTGGCTGGGATAGTGTGAAACTATACCCATTCAGTGAATATGGGATAAAAGGCTTGGCGAAGGGCGGCGACACGGCACTGCAACATGCTATACTGGTCGTGCTTCCGGAACAGAAAATGGCAGCGGCTGTGTTGTCATCCGGTGGACGAAGCTCTACAAATCAACTGCTGGCAACTGAATTGCTGCTCGCCGTGCTTAAAGAGAAGGGGACAATTAAGAACATCAAGCCGAACAAATCTTTTGGCAAGCCGGTCAAGGTCAAGATGCCTCAAGACGTGGCAAAGAAAGCGGGCTTTTATGGCAATAGCGAAACTCATTTCAAAATTGAAATTACGAAGAATGGAGAACTGTTCTTACCATCTAATCGAGAAGAAAAATATGTATATACTGTGGATGGAAGCTTTATTAATGAGAAGGGTACTTCTAAGCTCAACTTTGTCACCGAGAAGAATGGAAGAACTTATTTGAGGGAGAGCACATATAAATCGACACCAGACTTAGGGCAAGGTGCGATGACTCACTATTTAGCCGAGAAACTAGAAGACAATGTGCTATCGAAGAAAACCGCTGCCGCATGGGCGAAGCGGGAAGGTGTCAAGTTCTATCTCGTGAATGAGAAATTTAGTTCTATTGAATATCTCGTACAACCGAAACTTATTACCACACAAATTATTCGTAAGGAAGGCCTGGCGGGCTATTGGGAGGGCAGAAAAATTACAGGTCCGAACACCGCGGCGCATCAGCTCCAGATCCCCGTGATGAATGGCCGTGATACGACGGAAACGCATTTCTATACAGAAGGCGGCAATGAATATATGGAAATGGCCGGGTTGTTATACGTAAGTGGAAACAACGTAAAACCACTTGATGCTGGCCAATCATCCAAAGTTACTCTGCAAGCAAATGGGCATGCTAAATGGTTTACGATCCCGCAAGCGGCAGCAGGAAAAAGGATGACCGTGACATTGCCATCGAAGGGTGCGTTCGCGGTGTATGATGAGAATGGAGTATGTGTCAACTTTACCATCGTGAGCGGCAATAACAAAGTAAAACTGCCGAAGAATGGAACGGTTGTAATTGCTGGGGCACCGAACTCAGAATTTGCAATTACGTTGAACTAGCTACAATTCAAAATGGACTTCAACAAAACCAGTACGACATAGGAACGTTGTTTTGCTGGTTTTGTTTGTATTTACGTATTATCTTTAAGAAGAGAATTTCAAAGAATAATATCACGCTCAAACTCTGCAAAAACAGCTATCAAACCAATTTAGGGCAATCATCATTTGCTCCATTAATCTTCTTGATGTAAATACGTTCGCAGCCGGTATTATGATGTACAAGCCCTATACGATACAGGAATTATCCGAGGTGTTTCAGCTACTAAGTTTACGCCATATGGCACACTCACACGTCAACAGGCAGCACTTATGTTAGAACGAACTCTAGAATATCTAGGTGTAGAAAAAGAGTCAAATATAGGGCCCTACCACATCGCTATCAAGCTAAGAAAAGCATAAATCCCCAAATAATAAAATTGAGATCCCCAGAGTAAAAATCATTGTTTTTGGGTAGCATAAAACCTTAGTATGTTAGCGATGTGATGCTAACCCAAATTTGAACCCTATTCCTCAATGAATCAAACAATTTAACATGGTAAAAGTATATTTGGATGAGAGTCCAATACTTACTATTGAAATTGTGATGGTTCACATTGAAAGAAGGCACTTTAGGGTGTCTTTTCTTTATGAAAAAAATTCCCGCACAATGTACAGGGATAAAAAATTATAAGTCATGGTGGGACAGTTCCTGTTTTAGTTAATCAGGTAGTTTCTATTAAAGGTAAAAACAAAATGTAATGCTTTGAAAAAAAACATGTACTAGAACTGGTACTCTGTCGGTAAGCCATGAAAGAGGTACTTATATTATTTGTTTTGTAAATTATCTTGAATTTGTTGTTCCATATTTACTAGTGATGTTTTTAGGGAATTACTAAGCTTTTTAACAAATTTAAGAACAAGAAGTCAGTTTTTAATAATAGAATTCTAAAAGCGTTAGGGTAGAAATTTATTGTTTTTGTTAAAAAAGAATTGACTTCTACTATAGTTGTAACTAATATGGTTACATAAGGTTGTAATTGAGTTAGTTACAACTTATGGATATTTAAAGTGAAAATAAGGTTTATATATTTAATTAAGGATGGTAGTCCACATATTATCGCCCGGTGTAGAAAGTTACTAACATATTTAAATCAAGATATATTCCGAATTTTAGTATCTTCTATTTTGGAGCAATGATGTGCAGCGCTATCTTTCATTAGAAATCTTATCTAATCTTTTTGGGAAAGGTTAGTTTTGAAAAATATAGTAAGGTAACTCAAAAAAGAACAAGATATAAAAAAGATGTACTTATATAAACCAAAAAGTTAGCTGAGAATTTTAAGTGATAGCTGGACTGGTTAATAAAAATAAAGGTAGGGGATTTAAATGAAGACGAAACAAGATAATCTTATATACGTATGGGACGCATATTGTGGATGGTGCTATGGATTTTCAGAAAGTATTAAAGGATTTTACAAAGAACACACTGAAATGCCGTTAACAGTTTTATGTGGAGGATTATTTTTAGATGATTTACCAATAAAAAATTTCTCATATATAGAAGAGGGGAATAAAAGAATTAATCAACTTACAGGTGCAGAATTTGGTCCTTCATATCAAAAATTGGTGGAAGAAGGGACTTTTAAAATGAATTCGAAAGATGCTGCAATTGGCTTTTCAGCTTTACGCTCATTAGCACCAGACCGTTTGTTAGAATTCACTGCGGCTATGCAAAAAGCGTTTTATTATGAGGGCCAAAGTCTGAGTGATCCTGAAACATATCGTAAGATTGCAATCGAGCATGGTTTGGACCCTGAACAAGTACTAGAACGTTTAAACGCTCAAGAAACAATAATAGATGTCCAAAACGATTTCAATAAAGTGCGACAGCTTGGTGTTAATAGTTATCCTTCATTACTTTTACAAAAGGATAATCAAATTATCCCTATTGGTGGTGGGGTAATGACGCCGGATAAAATTGAAGCGCGTTTTAAAAATTTATATTAATGAATTTTAAGTTACAGTATATAACATTTAACGTTTTAAAAAAGGCTAGAAGTGGATGGACTTAAACCTTTTTATAACAGTCATAGTTTCAACTTATTTTTAAAAAGAGTCCAATTTTAATGTTTCTATTGACTATAGTAGCAAACATGTTAGCTTACACCAACCGACATTCATCTCTCGCCTATTTGCTGGTGCTATCACACTTTCAGGTAAATTGAAGAGGGAGCTTCTGTCGGAACAAGATAAAAATATGTTAACTAGAAAATAACTTTAACAAAAGGAGAATAACATTCTATGTTTAAAACAATTGATACAAATCAAAAAGATGTGAAATTGACGGTGTTTAGTTCAGACGAAAAAAGTTTTATGGTCACTGCAACCTTAGTTGAGAAAGCGGGACATGCATTTTTAATAAACTCAAAATTTACTCAATCTGATTCGAAAGAAATTGTTGAGTATCTGAAAAAAAACGACTTATCTTTAGATAAAATCTTTATTATTCATGGGGATCCTGATTACTACTTTGGATTAGAAGTTATTAAGGCTACTTACCCAGAAGCTATAGCGTATGCTACAGAGTCTACTGTTGAACATATTGTTCATTCTGTCTTAGGTAAATTAAAAGTTTGGAAAGGTGCCCTAGGAGAAAACGCACCAAGCAACGTAGTATTACCTCAAGTGTTTAAAGAAAAAACGATTGATTTTCAGGGGTTAACATTTGAACTAGTAGGCTTAGATCATTACAGAACTAGCTTATTTAATAAAGAGCTAAAAGTATTAATTGGTGGTATTGATGTATTTAACGAAATACATGTATTCTTAGCGGATACTAGCTCAAAAGCGGCTATGGAGGCATGGATTGAGAACTTGAAAGTATTACAAGCATTAAATGCTGACATAATTGTACCTAGCCATGGATCAATTGAAAAATCCTTAGATAATCAAGCGATTATTGCAACTATGGATTACCTAAGAACTGCGGTTCAAGCTTCTGAGGAAAGTAAAACTTCAAAAGATTTTGTAGCGACACTTGAAGCAGCATATCCAGACTATGCAAATAAAGGTGTATTAGAATTAAGTGCAAAAGTTGTAACAAAAGAAATGCCTTGGGGTTAATGCTATGAATAAATATCAAAAACTATTACATGAAACGTATGTGTTAACTGGCGAGGGGAAAATGGATGCTTTCAAAACGTATTTAAGTGAAAATGTATCTTGGACAGAAGCTGCTGGGTTTCCATATGCGGGCACTTATACAGGTCCTGATGCAGTAGTGAAAAATGTACATGAACGTCTTGGCACGGAATGGGATAACTATAACGCTAAAGATGAAATTTATGCTTTTAATAACAATACTGTTATCGTGTATGGAAAATATAGTGGAACATATAAAGTAACAGGGAAATCATTCATAGCAGATTTCTGTCATCTTTATGAGTTTGATGAGAACGATAAGGTTAAGAAGTTTATTCAAATTGTGGACAGTGCAACTGTTAATGAGGTATTAAGTTAGAGTTATTAGTTTCTAACATGCCTTGTATAAGGGGGAGTGTAATTTTCTAACATTCCCCCTCACATTACATTTTTGGGAAGGTTTCTACTTCTCAAGCGTGTTATGGAAGATAACTTATACGATTAGAAGAGGTAGGCATAAATGAAATTAGAGAAAAATTTAATAGTAATAATTATTTCTGTGTTTATTTTAGGAATTGTGTCGACTTTGATATTTCAAGCTTCAACTGGTAATACCAAAGGTCACTCAATAAAGAGTGAGAATGTTGCATCGGTATCGAAAGAAGCGACAGAAAATGAAAAGAATAAAAAGATGGTAGTTGATTTCTATAATGAAGTTTTTAACAAACATGATATCGATATTATCCCTAAATATGTAAGTGAAGATTATAAGCAACATAATCCTTTTGTTGCTGACGGACGAAAAGCCTTCATGGATTTCTTTAAGGAGGACTTTGTTAAAAATCCTAATTCTTCTGCAGAGATTAAACGAGTAGTAGTAGAAGGAGATACAGTTGCTCTTCATGTACATTCTCGTACTAATTCTCAAGATAAGGGAGTTGCTATAGTCGATATATTTCGTATAAAGAATGGTAAGATTGTTGAACACTGGGATGTAATTCAAGAGATTCCAAATGAGGCAGCTAATGATAATACTATGTTTTAGACAGAAGGTATATTCAATTGTTAGTGATGTATAGAATCTAGAAATTATAAAATGAAGGGGATGTCCTAGGTATCCTACTAGGACATATCTTTTTGTTTTAACGAGATTTAATATATTATCATTTGTAGAGTGCTTACTTCATATGTTTTCTGATAACTTACCCCTGAAACTGCACCATGTTAATATTAAATTATCGTATTAATTTGTAAGAAAGCTATTTTATATTGAGCAAGAAAAAGTATTCAAGTATAGATTTTGAAGAGGAAGTTTTTTTGATAAATCAAAAAAAATTGATGAATTAGTTGCATATAGAACTCATCTGCGTATATACTATAAATATCAAAAAAAATTGATGAAGGGAGAGTGAACTACAGTGGCACAAGATTTTCAGCTCTATGAGAAAAAGTTTAAAGCGTTGGCGGATCAGAAGCGTCTAGAAATCATGTATGAACTTTGCCAGCGAGGCCAGACTTGTGTATGTGATTTAACAGAGATTTTTGAAATGACGCAATCTAAGTTGTCATATCATTTAAAGATCTTATTAGATGCAGGTTTAATTGTAAAAGAAACAAAAGGTACGTGGAGTTATTATGATTTAAATGATGCGGAAGTAAATAATTTATTATCAGAAGAATTATGCTGTATCTTTAGAAAAACAGGCAAAGGTAGTTGCTGTTAAAATTTTGCACCATTAATCAAAAAAAATTGATTAATGAAATATAAAGAGGAGGAATTAGCTATGAGATATGTTCACGTTGGTATAAATGTTACGGATTTAGAGAAGTCTATTGAATTTTACGAAAAGGTATTTGGTGTTTCACCAGTTAAGGTGAAAGTGGATTATGCAAAATTTTTATTAGAGACGCCAGGACTTAACTTCACGCTGAACGTACGAGATGAAGTGAAGGGAAATCAGGTAAATCATTTCGGTTTCCAAGTGGATACAGCTGAAGAAATTACATTGCATAAAGAAAGATTAGAAAAAGAAGGGTTCTTTGCACGTGATGAGATGGATACGACTTGTTGCTATGCGGTTCAAGATAAGTTTTGGGTAACAGATCCTGATGGGAACGAGTGGGAATTCTTTTATACGAAAGCACATAGTGATGTTCATAAAATTGAAGAGCCTTCTTGTTGCACGACTTCTAACGTAGTAGAAAAAAATTCTTGTTGTTAATAGGAGATGGAAAATAAAATGAAACGTTTATCTTTTCTAGATCGATATTTAACACTATGGATTTTTCTAGCTATGGCTGTTGGGATTGGTTTAGGGTTTGTGTTTCCTAGTGTAGTAGACGGACTAAATACATTACAAGTTGGAACGACGTCTATTCCACTTGCTGTTGGTTTAATTGTCATGATGTATCCACCATTAGCGAAAGTTCGCTATGAGGAAATGGGCCGAGTATTTAAAGACGTAAAAGTATTGGTTTTATCTTTAGTACAAAACTGGATTATTGGACCTGTACTTATGTTTGTTTTAGCAATTATTTTTCTTCCTGATAAGCCAGAATACATGGTCGGGCTCATTATGATTGGTTTAGCACGCTGTATTGCAATGGTAATTGTTTGGAACGACCTTGCAGATGGGGATAAAGAGTATGCTGCAGGTTTAGTAGCTTTTAACTCAGTATTTCAAATGTTATTCTTCTCCGTTTATGCATACGTGTTTGTAACAGTCATTCCAGAATGGTTAGGGATTGAAGGGGCTATTGTTGATATTACAATGATAGAAGTAGCGAAATCCGTATTTATCTATTTGGGAATTCCTTTTATAGCAGGTATGTTGACACGCTTTGTACTCGTTAAGTTAAAAGGAAGACAGTGGTATGAAAAGGTGTTTATACCGAAGATTAGTCCACTTACATTGCTGGCACTACTATTTACAATCATCATTATGTTCTCTTTAAAAGGGGAAATGATTGTTAGCGTACCATTAGATGTAGTAAGAATAGCAATTCCGTTATTAATCTATTTTATTGTCATGTTTTTTGTTTCTTTCTTTATGGGAAGAAAAATTGGTGCAAACTATCCGGTGACTACAACGTTAGCATTTACAGCAGGTAGTAATAACTTTGAGTTAGCAATTGCTGTAGCAGTTGGTGTGTTTGGTATTCATTCAGGCGCAGCATTTGCAGCTGTTATCGGGCCGTTAGTTGAAGTACCTGTAATGATTGCACTTGTAAACGTCGCTTTTTGGTTTAAGCGTAAATATTTTAATGATCAACCAGTATAATTTAAAAACAAAGGCGGAAAACAACATGGAAAACAAAAAGACAGTCTATTTCTTATGCACAGGAAATTCATGCCGAAGCCAAATGGCAGAAGCATGGGGCAAACAATATTTAGGTGATAAGTGGAATGTATATTCTGCAGGAATTGAAGCACACGGAGTAAATCCAAATGCTATTAAAGCAATGAATGAAGTAAATATTGATATAACGAATCAAACATCAGATATGATTGATTCAAATATTTTAAATAACGCTGATTTAGTTGTTACCCTTTGTAGTCATGCAGATTCTGTTTGTCCTTCCACACCTCCGCACGTTAATCGTGTACACTGGGGATTTGATGATCCAGCAGGAAAAGAGTGGTCTGAATTTCAACGTGTTCGTGATGAAATTGGAGAACGTATAAAGCGATTTTCTGAAACAGGGGAGTAAATAAAGGAAAGAGCCAATCTTCTATCGTATAGGAGATTGGCTCTTTTTTCTATAGATAGTCACCACTACATTGGTTTACAACAACTATCTCAACAAATGTAGAATATTATGTAAGGATGATATAGTTAGAATAGTCATCCCCTTTTATTAAATTTATACATATAAAACACTATTGATAGTTAATAATGAATAAAATTTGGTTTTTATAATAACCGAGATAGTGGTTATAAAAAGTAGTTTGTAATAAAAAAAATTTCACATGAAAGGAAAAAAGGATGAAACATATAATTAAAGATGTATTAATGAACTATTTTAAAGAAATCCGTACATTAATAGTTGAAGAAGAACTACATATGAACAGTTGGCATACCGATCTACACTATAAAATCATCGTAAATGGAGATCGGTACTCAGCACGGTTTATAAATAGCGATCGAACAATCAATCCGGCCTTTGGGACGTTATCAAATGAACAATTGAAAGAGCAAGTGCGGTTTACGTATTATTTACGAGAGCATGGAATTCCATTTATGCAGATTAAGGAGAATAGGGCGGGAGAGTCCTTTACATTACTCACTTGGAATGAGGAACAGTACCGGTTTGTATTGTCTACTTGGATGGAAGGGGAACATGTCACTTATTGTACAGAAACGATGGCAGAAGTCTTTGGAAAGGAAGCAAGAAAGATACATGATATTTCTAGTACGTTTCAAAGCCCGATTTTTCAAAAGAAATCTCATTTAGATGGATATGGTGAGTTTATAAGATTATTAGAAAATAAAGGTGGTACATGTAAGGAATTAAGAGGGTATATAGATCTCGCTAAGTATCATATAGAAAGCGCACATACGAATGATCTAGAGTATATAGTACAAACTGATTTAAATCCTTTAAATGTCATATGGAACTCCAATCAATGTGTAAAAGGGATTGTAGATTTTGAATCGATTGGATATGTAGATCGTATTGAAGGTTTAGCCTTTTTAATAAAATGGTATTCCCGGACAGAAGGAATAGAGTCGCATGAAGTATGTTCGAAAGTTGCTAGAGCATTTTTAGAAGGGTATAAGGCCCATAATATTTTAACATCAAATGATTATAAAAGGCTTTCTTCATTATTATGGTTATCCGGTAGTTTAAATTGGAACTTTGTGAAGAAAACGCTACTTGTAATAAGTGATGAGAGGGAATTGGAAAAACATTTGGAAGTTTATAGAGTGAGAGGAGAAAGACTATCATCATTGTTAATTTGTAGATAACATTTATTCTTCTAATTTTGGATGCGAAAAAGAAAGTATATGAGGTGTTCAAAAAATGAAAATACAAATTGTATTGTTTGATGGTTTTGGAGAACTGGTCTCCTTTGCACCTTTTGAAGTATTGAAAAGAGCGATAGAAGAAGGGGCTCCATTTACGGTTGAACTCGTATCAAGTGTACAGAAACAAGAAGTTACTACTTCATTTGGAGTTACGGTGAAACTACATGATTTTTTACGAATGGATAATCGCCCAGATTTATTAATTGTGCCTGGTGGTGGCTGGAATCATAAAGCTGAACATGGGGCGCGAAAGGAAGCTGAGCTTGGTACTTTGACTAAAATAATTAGAGAGATGCACAATGAAGGAACGATCGTTGCTGGAGTTTGTACTGGAGGTATGTTACTAGCTGCATCCGGTATATTGAATGATAAAAAGACGACAATGCATCATTTGGCGCAGAATGAAATGAGTGAATATGGAGCAGAACTGCTTCCTTACAGAATTGTGGATCAAGGGAATGTTATTAACGCAAGAGGAGTTACTTCAGGAGTTGATTTAGGACTTTGGATCACGGAAAGATTCGCAAGTCCTAAAATTGCAGCTGCTGTTGAATATAGAATGGAATATGAGCGGCGAGGTGTTGTTTGGAAGTAATTTGACCGTAATCATAGTTTTTTTGCTGTATAGCGTATTAGATATTGTAAAAGAGAAAGAGCCAACTTATACGAGCAGGCTCTTTTTTTTTTTATGTATTCATTCTCTATGTTTAATAATTGGGCTGAATATAACCTAATTTTATTCCTTTCGTGACAGCTTCTAAAATGAGGGAAGTGCAACATAATGGACATAAACGTTGCTTATACATGTAAAGTAAGATGTCATAAAATGAATAAAGACTGCTAATTTTCGTGCACTTTGATTATGTAGAAATAGGGGGGCTGACATGAAAGACAATACGCCTAAGAAAATTTTATTTATTCAATCAGGAATTCCTTTTTATTACCCAATGATCGAAGCAGCAATTTTGAATAGTTTACAAAAAGTAAACAGTAATACAATTATGGTGAACCCAGAACGAGCGATAGAAACCGCATTAAAAATGAAACCGGATTTTATTTTGGTACTCGGTGGTTTAAACGAGGGTATTATTAGTGTCATGCCAGTAATAAAGAGTGCAGGTTTTACTACTGGACTTTGGCTGACAGATGATCCTTATTATACGGATGTAACACAAAATCTTGTTCCGTATTATGATTACATATTTACGCAAGATTTAAATTGTATCAAGTTTTATAGAGCGTTAGGATGTAATAATGTGTTTCATCTTCCGTTAGCAGCAAATCAAGATGTGTTTAAACCTTCTCAGAAAGAAGATACATATAAGTATGATC
The DNA here is from genome assembly GCF_030733445.1 of Bacillus sp. MMSF_3353. Classification (NCBI taxonomy): domain Bacteria; kingdom Bacillati; phylum Bacillota; class Bacilli; order Caryophanales; family Bacillaceae; genus Bacillus; species Bacillus sp. MMSF_3353. The sequence continues at coordinate 13,922 of NZ_JASHJA010000004.1, read as the reverse complement.
TTAGTTTTATAGGCACAGCATTTGAAAATAGACTTACCTTTGTTGATTCTATTTCAGAGTATTTAGCAGAAAAAAACATAAAAATTGTGGGATTCGGTTGGGAGAAGTTAAAGAATTACGAAAGGTTAAAGGATAAAATACAACTTTTGCCACTTGCAAAGTATGAAGATGCGTTACAATTTTACGTATCGACTAAAATCAATATAAATTTACACCGTTCACCAAATGATCAGGAATTGAATTGTAATGCTGCAAATATCCAAGCCTATTCAGTAAATAATAGGACGTTTGAAATTAATGCCGTAGGTTCTTTTCAATTAACTGATATACGACCAGATGTAGCGAAGCATTACATACCTGGTGTTGAAATAGAAACGTTTAATAGTGCACGAGAGTTTATACAAAAAGCGGAGTATTATTTGGAACATGTACAAGAAAGAAAACAAATAGCAAAAAATGGACTGGATAGAACTTTGAAACATCACACATATGATAAACGTATATTACAATTATTAAACTATATTAATTTCATAGGCGTGAAGATGTAATCTAACCATTAACTTAAATGATAAGCGGTCATTAGAGGAAGAAATCACCCATTACGAAAAAGATTTTGATGAATACATTTTTGACAGTAAAGAAGCATTCATCCAATCAGAAAAAATGGTTTACAGCAGGTGGTCACCATTAATAGAATGTGCGGTTTATGACTTAATGCGAGAAGAAGATAATAAAGTGAAATGGCATGATACTGGCGATACCGCTAGAAGTGTAATTAAGTTTCAATATACGGTGTATAAAACGTTGAAATCGCATGAAATTAAAAATGATATTTTATTATTGTATTGTGATCTTCCACATAATTATTTAAAAATAAGAGAATTGCAGATTGCTTAATTTAAGAAGCGTATTGATATTACGACTAAGCTTTACACAGATACAGGGCACCTAATGCATTGGGATAGGCCAGAAGAGATTACCGAGGATGTTTTAAATTGGTTCAAATAAAGAAGGTCCGTTGTTCGCATTTGAGCAACGGATTTTCTTTTGAAAAATTGAATGTAGTTGTCATAACCAGTTCCTTGTAAATAAAGATAATAAAGCTAGCTATAAGTCCAAAAAAGTTTTTGGGGAAAAGTAAGCCTAATGCTCAAAACTGGCCCAGGGTTCTTGGTATAAATCTGTGTATGCAGCTTCAACCGCGAGATGTAGTAGCCCCGTTATCATGAATAGTTTGTAAGTCTCCTAAAATGAAGTAACCAAGATCACATAAACACAAATCGCCTGCTTCTACTGGATTAGGTTTCTTGCGAATTTTAAATGAAAGGTCTTATCCAAAGTTGAGAAAAATCCACATACCCAAAATATTTCATCTTAATATTTGTTAAATCTGATGAAAAAGGAATTTGGCGTGTATCATAGTATAAGGGAATCATAGTAGAGGACTCTATCAGTTCTTTTTCAAGATTCTTATTTAGTAAAGGCCACTCTTCAAAATGTGTATGTTTGTATTTAGATAGTCGGTCTCTTAGTGATTTATTTGTTTTTAAAACTTTAGCCAATGGTGAATATCTAGCTGTTAAAAAATAATAAAATGATATCTCTTGATTCATCTCGAATACTTCACCATGAATAAAAAGGTCGACTTGTTCATTAAGTTTTTCATCCCTAATATAGTTTTCAAATGGAACCCATTTAACTTGAAAAGGTATATTTTCTTTTTCTAAGATATTCATTAACCATTTTGTGGTTGCTTCTGTATACTGAGTAGCTTTTATAATAAGTGGTTCTTTAAATTCAGGACGTTTTCTTTTTGGGATATTGATTTGATGATCTATGTCTTTTAAACAGCTTTTAATATTTGGGATTTTTTGAGAATCATATTCATGAATATGATTTATATTGTTAGCGATAATAGAATGTAAGTAATTACGAACATCTATGTGCTGAATGGAAGAATCGCGCCAAGCATTCATAATTATAACGCCAAAACCGGAATTCCTTTCTACTTGAAAAGTAGAATTACATTTATGGTGTTTGGAAGATTGATAAATAGTATCAAATTCCAGAGGGACCTGGATGAATTCTACTGTATCTAGCAAAGGTCTTTCTTGAAAATAATCATGAAATGCTATCAATGATGTTTTCTCCAGGCTATTCTCTCCTATATAAAAACCACCGCTTCCTATGATTTGACCGTTATTTTCTTTATAAATACTTGTATTTATCATACATAACATTTGTAAACAATAACTACACCCCTTTGGGTAATGTATATCAATAATTAATGGTGATACAACTTCTATTTTTTCTATGGGTGCCCATAAGTCTTTATAGTATGTATGACTGCGTAATTTTGAGAGACATAATTTCACATCAGACGCTGTTAAGATGGATCCATCATGAAATTTTATAGACTTTTTTAAATATAGTCTAAGCGTAGATTGAGTTAAATCCCAACTGTGAGCTATTTCAGGGAATATGTTCCCCTTTTCATCCATATAAACAAGTCGATTAAAGACATTCGCAACAATGTGTGCACTATGTACATCGGCAGCCTCAAGCGGATGTGTTGTTAAAAAGGGCTTCCTTCTAGGAATAATTAATTTGTCATCTGAATTATGTATATAGCCAAATTTTGAATGAAACTTAGTCATTAAGCGTAGTTTACTGTTTGGAGACCAATTATATAGTAAATATTTACTACTTTTTTCAACAGGCTGTTGGTCCATAATTTCCATTACTTGTGACTCATAGATTTGTTCTATATTTTTCAACCATTGGAGAGAGGAGGGGTTTCCTCTACCTTTTCCAGAAATGAAAGTTAGCCAACCTTCATCCATCCATTTATGTAAGTAACGTACTGTTTGCTTTGTACTTAAATTTAAAAAATCTGCTAGGTCTTGTATTTTTATATTTCCAGAAGAAAATGATTGCCATAGATTCAGTAAAGTTTTATCCATTTTCCTATCTCCTTTTATAAGTGGACATGTTTTTCTGAAGGTGTCCATTTTTAATTTGATAAGTCTAGTTTAATATAACATTAGACAAGGGGAGGAGATACGATGAATTGGAAAGAATTTGAGCAAAATATAAAAGTACGCTTAATTACATCATTTTTTAATCGTGCTGTTACATCAGCAGTAATGCCTTTCATGGCATTGTTTTTTGCTCAAGAAATAAATAAAGTATGGGCCGGGTTATTTTTAATCTTAACGGTTATTTTAAGTTTTTTTTCAAATTTAATTGGAGGTTACATTTCAGATCGATTTCAACGAAAGAAAATCTTATTGTTAACTTCTTTTTCTAGTACTTTAATGTTTTTATTTATGACTTTAAGCTTATATCCGACAGATAAGATGATTTGGTTATTTGCAATCGCTTATGTAGGTTTTATAATAACTAGCAGTCTTGGGCGCCCATCCATGCAAGCTATCATCATAGACTCAACTACACCGGAAAATCGAAAGGCTGTCTATACAATTGACTATTGGCTTATGAATCTTTCTATGGCAATTGGTGCTGCATTAGGTGGTTTTTTATACATTAATCACCAACAAGAGTTGTTTATACTACTGACTTGTGTTTCTGCTACAGTACCGATTGCTTATAAAATTTGGCTAGTTGCAGAAGTTAAGGAGTGCTTAGAAAAAAGGCAGGGAAATATAGTACTTGATCTAATTCAAAGTTATAAAATTGCTATTCAAGATATAGCATTTTTAAGAGTTGTAATAGGGTCTACCTGCATATTTGCAGCAGAGTTTTCTTTAAACAGTTATATTGGTGTACGACTTTCAGAAACATTCAATCCAATAAGCATTGGGAACTTTGAAATAGTAGGAGTGAGGATGCTAAGTATTCTTAACATACAAAATATGCTTTTAGTAGTATGTTTAACGTTTATTATAAATAAATTTACAGATCATCTAAGTGCGAAAAAAGCGTTACTTTTAGGTCTTGTGCTCTATGGGATAGGCTATGTGGCAGTAACATCTTCAAACACTTGGTACGTATTAATTATTTTTAATTTTATTGCTACTGTTGGTGAACTTGTCTACTCACCAATCAGAAATGCAGAACAAGCTAATCTGATTCCGGCTGACAAGAGAGGATCATATTCAGCCTTTGCGGGTCTATCAGATATTGGGGCGGACCTAATTGCAAGAATGACTATTATCGTCGGTGCATTCTTAATTCCTACGATGATGTCTGTTTATATTGGTATGATTGTAATAATAGGGGCATTTTTCCTATATAAGGGTCTGTTTGTTAGAACTAATAGTCAATCACAGGAAAGATTGAATAAAATTTCAATATAATATAATGCCTAAAATGAAATATACACGATTCTTTCTATAGAATCGTAGGATAGGTGTGCAAAGAGGGATTATACAACTTTGGAGGAATTATCGTGGTAAAATATATTTCGATTCTTGGTTCAACTGGCTCAATTGGTACGTCTGCATTAGATGTAGTCACTTCTCATCCGGAACATTTTAAAATTATTGGTTTAACAGCAAATCACAATATTGACCTTCTCGAACAACAAATACATACATTCCACCCTCGGATTGTAAGCGTAAGCACAAAAGAATTAGCAGATGCACTTCGGAAGCGAATTTCTACGGACACAAAAGTCACATATGGAACAGATGGATTAATTGAAGTTGCAACTCAACCTGATTCTAATCTTGTATTATCTTCAGTTGTCGGTGTCTCTGGTCTCCTTCCAACAATTGAAGCTTTAAAAGCGAAAAAAGATATAGCAATTGCGAACAAAGAAACATTAGTTGCGGCAGGGCATATTGTGACAGATTTAGCGAAACAAAATGGCTGCCGCTTAATTCCAGTAGACAGTGAGCACTCTGCCATTTTTCAATGTTTAAATGGGGAAAATACTCAAGAAATTGAGAGGCTTATTGTTACTGCTTCAGGTGGTGCATTTCGAGATAAAACGCGTGAGGAAATGGAAATCTTACAAGCTAAAGATGCCTTAAAGCATCCTAACTGGTTAATGGGAGCAAAACTAACCATTGATTCAGCTACATTAATGAACAAAGGCTTTGAAGTCATGGAAGCACGTTGGTTATTTGATATCCCTTATGAGAAAATTGATGTTTTAATTCATAAGGAAAGCGTTATTCATTCTTTAGTTGAATTTATAGACGGATCCATCATGGCACAGCTCGGTGCCCCTGACATGAGAATGCCGATTCAATATGCATTCCATTATCCAATTAGATTACAATCAAACTATAAAAAATTAAATCTACTAGAGATAGCTAGTCTACACTTTGAAAAACCAAATTTCAAAAAATTCCCTTGCTTACATTATGCGTATGAATCAGGAAAAATTGGTGGTACAACACCTGCTGTCTTAAATGCAGCGAACGAAATTGCAAATGCGCTATATTTACAAAAAAAATTTCATTTTTTGATATTGAAAAAACAATTTATTCTACTCTTGAAGCTCATCATAGTATTGCAAATCCAGATTTGGAAACAGTATTAGACGCCGATCATTGGGCTCGTGAATATGCAAACGAATTATTAATTAGAAGATGAAAAAAGAGCTAGAACAGAACTCGCCTTTTTTAGCTCTCCATTTTACGTGTTCTTTTATTTTAATACATTTACGTTCACGGAATTGTAAAGAAATGTATTTAAGATATCGCATGCAGAAGGATTTATAGTAATTATTAGTTATGGTCATTGGGAAAGTTCTTTTTAATTAATATAAGCTATATAAGGAATAAAAAAACTAAAAAACTGGAGGTAATTATGAAAACTTTCATATATATGGTGAGACATGGGGATTCACCGAAATTTGGAAAAGAAGAGATAAGAGGATTAACTGAAAAAGGAAAATTAGATGTTCAACGAATAACAGATGCATTACAAGGTGAGGGAATCGACGTTGTTATCTCGAGTCCATACAATCGCTCAATTCTAACTGTTCAGCAGTTAGCGAAGCAAATAGGACAAGAAGTTATAGTATTTGAGGACTTAAAAGAGAGAATTTTTATTGCTGAAGAGGAACGAATGTCGGATAAAGAATTATTCCCTTTGATAGAAAAGTCATTCATAGATCCCGACTTTGCTTTAACGGGAGGAGAGTCGAATGTCGACTGTCAGAAACGTGCTATAAAAGTTTTAAAAGAATTATTAAACACCTATCGAGGACAGAAAGTAGTATTAGGCACTCATGGAGCTGTAATGACTTTGATGATGGGGTATTATGACAGTAAGTATGATTTGAATTTTTTACTACAGACATCAAAACCAGATATATATAGAATGGAATTCAATGGGCAGGAATTGGTGGAAGTTAAAAGATTGTGGGAAATTTCATAGATTGACTGTATTCATCCATAGCTTACCTAAATGACGTGTATTATAAGAAAAAGGGTTACTGCGGTAACCCTTTTTCTTATGGCATTGATTTCAACAATATAAAAATTCGGTTTCTTAGCGTACAAAATTCACGTTTTGTTCTTGCTATCCCGAGGTGAAGTGGGAGGAAATGTTTTTGGGCAGGATATCTTTAAAGTTATTTTTTAAATCAATCCTATTTTTATTCATATGCGGTATTGTTGTTTATTCTATATTTCAGATTATTTTTGTTTGGAGTGTTTCGACAGGATTAGGGAGGGATGATATAGTCGGATTTTCTGATAATAAGTATGTAATTGGCCGTCCGCCTGTTAGCTATAATTTATATAAAAAAGATAGTGGAGAAACTATATTAGATAATGTTAATGGTTATAAAAAGGGAAAAACTAAAAGCTATGTTCGAAATGAAGTTGAATTTGTAGTGATAGATGAGATAAAGGGGAGCTATGAACTGTATAAAATAGAAAATGCTTCAGAAAAGGAGATAGCATGGCTGAAAGAAATGAAGAAATTAGAATAATAGAGACTATCTGAAAGGTAAAGAAGCACACTTGTTATTGTTAGATATAAAAAATGGTTTAGACTGATAACTGGGTTTTATTTTATGAAAAGAATTATTATTAAAATAAAGCATTAGGGGTTCAGTCCCATGCCCTCAAGCTAATATTTTGAAGTGTCCTCAAAACGAAAATTTTCTTCGTTTTGGGGAACTACCAATTTCTTAAGTTGGCATGGGGTATCGCCAGCATTTGGGGAAAAATCAAGCTAAGCAAAAATAAAATAAGCCATCCGTTTGGACAGCTCATTTACATAATTCTCGTTAGCGGGAGTTATCAATAATTCATATATGATAAAACTCTTAATTTAGTAATTTGCGTAGTACAAGCCGTAACCAAATCTATTAATCTGATATACCATATGAAGGTAACTTTAAATCGATAAAAAAGTTGCAAAGGAGGTGAATATAAAGTGGCATCATTTGAAATTGGAGCAAGATCTCTTTTCAATTTTCGAAACCAACGTTTTTCTTATTAGTTGAAGATGAAATTACAATTCCAGATAAAGGTGTAGAAATTGATCCAGTTAATATCTACGAAATTGACGAGCAAACTTTCAATCTTATCAGAGATGAAGGTGATACACCTGTAATTGTACCAAGTGATGAATTTCCAACTGTACCACCTGGATTTAAATTAGAACGAAAATGTATTTTTACAGTCGATAATGCATACTTTGTAATCTATGATTTAGAAGATGGAACTGATAACAACGTCCTATTAAGAATCAGTGCAGCTTTATTTAACTCATTGAAAAATTCCGGTGTTCGTGAATGTGTACCTCAAAATTTCATTTGAGAACATAATTTGATTAAACCTCAAATGGAATACCCTTTGAACAATTTAACCCTTAGTAGAAAACTACGAGGAGTTAAATTGTTATGTAAAAAGTTTGTTTAATTATTAGCAGTTTTTGGCGGTTCGGCAGGTACAATTGCTATTCCAAGTCGAGCAACCTAAGAAAAGAAAATACCCCAAAACGAGAAAAATAGCATATCCAGGTGAAAATGTACAATTTTTTTGTTTTGGGGGTATTATGAAATTCTTAAGTTGATGGGCATGCAACTGTACCCCATATTAGAAAAAACGATATTTTGATGCAAAGTTATCGTGCAAGCAAGAGCATTAAAGTTCTATCGCCAATTCTTTTTTTGATATAATAGATGTGAAGCAGAAAATAGATAGAAAGATACTGCTAGTAATTTATACTTAAAATGTAGGGAGATTGAACAGATTTATGGGGACAGAAAAAGAAATTAGTTCCGCTAAATTAATATGGAAGATGACGCGCCCGCATACATTAACGGCGACGTTTTCTCCTGTAATTTTAGGAACAGTAGCATCACTTTATGTTACAGACATTCATTGGCTTTTATTTATTGCGATGATGGTTGCATGTTTAGCATTGCAAATAGCAACGAACTTATTTAATGAGTACTATGATTTCAAACGTGGATTAGATACCGCTGATTCTGTTGGTATCGGTGGCGGAATTGTCCGTCACGGATTGAAACCAAAAAATGTGTTAACAGTTGCGCTTTTATTGTATGTAGTAGCAGCAATTATTGGAGTTTATATTTGTATGAATAGCAGCTGGTGGTTAGTCGTTATTGGTTTAATTGGGATGGCGGTTGGCTACTTATATACAGGTGGTCCATTACCAATTGCGTACACTCCATTTGGAGAATTAGTTTCTGGATTGTTAATGGGGACATGTTTTGTACTCATTGCTTTCTTTATTCAAACGAATACGATAACGATTGAAAGTGTATTGATTTCCATTCCAATCGGAATTTTAGTCGGTGCAATCAACATGTCGAATAACATCCGAGATATCGAAGAAGATATTAAAGGTGGAAGAAAGACATTAGTAATCCTCCTTGGGAGAGAAAAAGCAATAGTAACACTAGCTGTAGCCTTTTTCATTGCTTATTTATGGATCGCCGTAATTGTATTGATGGGTTATATAAGCCCTTGGGCATTAGTTATGTTCCTAGGTTTGAGAAAGCCAATTTCTGCCATTCGAAGTTTCCAAAAAGGAGCAAAGGATCCCGGGTATATGCGCATCGCAATGAAATCAACAGCGATGACAAATACGATTTTTGGCTTTTTATTATCGGCAGGATTATTAATCAGTTACTTGTTTTAAATAAAAAATATTATTACGTGACTAAACCCCAATTTCTCAATTTTAATATAGAGAAATTGGGGTTTTATTTTTATAGCGTGTATTTTCCCTTTTAATCAAAAGCAAACTTTAAAAACAAATAAAAATATCAAGCATGTGAGCATCAAGAAAAGAAGTGCATGGAATATACATCTTTAGCTTGATGGGTATGTGGCGGTACCCCTATGCCAATCAAGCTAATATTTTGAAATGCCCAAAAACGAAAATTTTATCTTTTCATAGGTGTCCATGAGAGTTGAACTCATTTTTTTATTTTGGGGTAATTTTGAATGCTTAAATTGATGGCAATATGGTGAGACCCTTTAATCGTAATTAGCATTATGATAATCGTTATTTAAGCTGAGCACTCTTCCATGGGGACGATATTCTATGTGAAAGGTATTATGTTATTACTTGTACTGAGGCTCTTCATGTTCAATTTGTTGAAGACGAGGATTTAAAGATTCAATAATTTCTTGAGTTTGTTGTGCTGCATCTTTATATAATTGTTTTGCTTGCTTGTTATCAGTATCAAGAACAAATCCTTCTAGGCATGCTTGAGCACTCTTTAATCCAGCGATAGTTTGTTTAAGTTTAGTGCTTACTGTCATGTAGTATTCCTCCTTGTAAATGTACTTCAAAATATAGAATGCCTATTTTGTTATCATCGTACGACTTCCAATTTTAGGGTTATGCGAATGAGAAATTTTATAGTTAATCATTCAAAGAAGGATTTTGTTAGCTAATAGATGCATGGAATAGTTTTGTCCCAATAACAAAAACTAACAGAAATAAAACGATAATATATAAAGGAGATTAAATATGCTGAAAAAGATAGGAAGAATTTTCCGAGTATTCCTCTTTTTATTTATCGGTGGATGTTTAGTTCTGTTTGTTTGGGGTGAAATTGACAGAACGATAGCCGAAAAAAATGGGGTATTTAGCCAGAATTCTAGTCAATACCCTATGCGTCAAAGTGATATTACTTTGTATACAGATGGGAAACAGTTAAACAATCAACTATTCTCAGATATAGAGAAAGCAAAGCATTACGTGCATGTTAACTTTTTTTCTATTGCTGATGATAAAGTAAGCCATCAGTTTCTAGAGTTATTACGGAAAAAAAGTCAAGAAGGTGTAGAAGTATACTATGCTTTGGACAGGTTAGGTGGAATTTTACTAAAGAAAAAGGAAAGAGAATTATTAGTTAAAAAAGGAGTTCATTTTACATATTACAATAAACCTGCTTTCCCTTATCTTTTTTCTTCTTTGGATCATCGGAATCATCGTCGTATTTCAGTTATTGATGGAAAGGTTGGTTACATTGGTGGATTCAACATCGGAAAGAAGTATTTGGGGGAAAAAGAAAAACTTGGTTATTGGAGAGATTATCATCTTCAAATACGAGGAGAAGGAGTTCAAGATTTAGAACAACAATTTGTATTAGACTGGAAGAGAAACTCAGAGAAACCGATTCCGATACACAATGCGGAAAAGGAAAAGGGAGCAACCTCGCAACGATTTACTGCATATTATAGTGGAGGAAAACTTGGGCAAGATTATAAAATGCTGTTTCAACAAGCAAAAGAATCCATTATTATATTAACACCTTATTTTATACCAAAAGACAGAACTATTTGGAACGCATTAGTAGATGCAAGAAAGAGGGGAGTCCGTGTCAAAATTCTATTCTCACCTCATTCGGATGCACTATTAGTTAAAGAAGCAGCATATCCATATATCCGAAAAGCATTAAAACAGGGTATGGAAGTATATGGTTATAAAAAAGGGGTGTTACACGGTAAAGTATTTTTGATTGATGAAAAAGTATTGATGGTTGGGACCGTGAATTTTGATTCACGCTCATTTCATTTAAATGAAGAAATGAACTGTTATATTCATGACCCTATCTATATTTCGAAAATAAAACCTGTGATTAATGCAGACTTACAAAATTCAAAGCAAGTAACATCCTCTGACGTCAATCAATTATCTATAAAAGAAAAAATAAAAGAAAAGGTTGCAAAAATGTTTGAGTATTATTTGTAAAGACAATGTATTTTTATACTTGGGTAACAGGGGTTATATGTTTAGTGATTTTACGTATTCTCCATGGAATCAGCTGGGCAGTTGCTACAAGTTCGATAGAAAAGGCTGTGATTGATGTATTCCACGATCTCTTCGTGGAGAAGCAATGGCATGGCTTTTTAGATCTTTGGGTAATCTTAGGTTGATGGCGGTACCCCATCAACCTAAGAAAACAGGTCACCCCAAAACGATAAATAGGCTTTTTTCACAATAAAACCTAAAAATTTCGTTTTGGGGTGTTATAAAACTTTATCTTGATGGAAATGGGGCGGTACCCCTGGTTTTAAGTTAAAAAAATCCCCGGAAATAAACCTTTTATAAATATGATTATTTTATTTCGAGGGGCTCCTTATAAATCTTAGCTATATATTTTACGAAATCAATGACGGGATAGTGTATGAGTGAACGGTGCTGCGTAAAACGGATCCCTTCTTTTTCCATTTTCGAAATGAGTTGTTCAATTTCCAACTCTTTTTGTTGTATCCTATTATAATTTTGATATACAATGTTTTTCCATTGATAGGAAGAACCGTGAAAAAAATTCTCCCCTTTTACCCTGTGACTAAATATAATTTCTATTTTTTCTCTACGTTGTTTTTCCTTCATATGCGCTTCCGTTGACTGCATGTTTATCGCCTCTTCCCTTTTTTTGTATACTGTTTCACAAAATTTGGTCTAACTCATCATAGCCAATGTGCATTAAGTTTGTTGGGAATTGTCGTTTAAGGCTATCTCATCAACTATATTTTTTTCAAGCGCTTAATCTAATATATTGGATTATAATCTTACGTCTAAATAAATTGATAGTGTATATAAAACACTATCAATCTTTATTATAAAACGATTCTTTATAGGTATGCACCTTTTTACACTCACCAAAATTTACAACATGACGAGTATCTTTATCCATGAATGTTATTCTGTATTTACTGAGGTTAGTTTTTATTTTGACTAACTAACATATTGTTTGCCTCAATATCTATTTTATAAAAAAGAAAATAGATGTAACGGTCCCTCTTTTGATAAAAAAATCCTATGAAAATATAGCGCTCTTAAAGAGTTTTGTTACAAGTTTGTTATGTTTGATTTAAAAAAAGGAAAGTAATATTTATTTGTAGAAAATTTTTAGAGATAAAAATAAGCTGAATATTCATGGTAAGAAAAGGGGGCACTTATATGCTAACAAATGATTTAGATTTCCGATTAGAACCACGTTTAAAAGAACTGTATGAACAACATAAAATAAGAGCGCAGAAGATAGACTGGGGTTATCATGAGTTTTTACCATGGGATAAGGGAATGGACTTTAAAAGAGTTCCTTGGGATGAAAGTCAAGTTACTCTCCCTTCTGGTGTAATTACGGCCATTGAAACAGCTTTATTAACAGAAGTGAATTTACCATGGTTTACAACGTATTTATCTGCGACTTTTAAAGGTTCCCTTTCTGTTATTACAGACTTTATTCATACTTGGACCTCAGAAGAGGATCAACATTCGAATTTATTAGAGACATATTTACTACTCACTCGAAGTGTAAACCCTAAACGTATACATGAATTAAGAAAATCAGTCGTTGAGTGTGGATTTGAGCCTGATTTTCATACACCAATCGAAGCCATGACGTATACGACGCTACAAGAACTTGCAACAATGGTGTTTTACAATAATGTAGCTAAGGTGGCAAGTAAGCATGATCCAGATCTTGCTACATTATTACGCCGTCTTGCAAAAGATGAAACACTTCATTATGCGTTTTATCGAGACGTTATTCGAACACATTTAGAATTGGAACCAAATTATTGCTACCATATTGCCAATGTGATTAGGAATTTTAAAATGCCAGGTGCCGTCATGCCTGATTTTGAAAATAGAATGGCTGTGATTGCAAAAGAAGCAAACTATGGGCCACTACAATATTTTGATCAAGTACTTGATGTAGTGGTTGAGTATTGGGGGTTAAAAGACTTACGACCAATTGCCCCTCTAGCAGAAAAAGCAAGAATTGAGATTTTGGAGTATCATATAAGATTGAAAAAAATACGGGATCGATTTGGCCGTTTTCAAGGAAAAACTGATCTACGTTAATGAGTAGAGATTTCAGAATATACGCGTGGGAATTCCCTTTTCTTTTATTTGAAATCTAGAACGCTCTCTATTATTTTGCGGCTGTTTTCCTTAATTTAACTTCCGAAGAAAAAAGTGATTGACACTAAAAATAAACTCATGATATTATTGAATATTTGATAAAAAATAACATATGTGTTAAGCTTGAGAAGGTTACCACATATGGAGGTGGGTTATATGTTTCAAATTGGCGATAACATTGTTTATCCAATGCACGGAGCAGGTATAATTGAAGCCATAGAAGAAAAAGAGTTCTCAGGGAAAAAGCAACTTTATTATGTCATAAAAATGTCCCTTAGTAATATGCAAATCATGATTCCTAAGGGCAAAATATTGAGTTCGAATATACGCCCAGTTATTGATATACTTACATTAACGCGCATTATACACATTTTTCAGCATGGAGAATCAGGCGAATTAATGCCTTGGAAACAAAGGTATAAAGTAAACACAGATAAAATAAAAACGGGTGAAATACAAGAAGGTGCTGAAGTTATACGTGATTTAATCCGTATAAAGAAGGAAAAAGCACTGAATACAAGCGAAAAAAAATTGTTGGATGATGCATATAAATTTTTGGTCAGTGAGCTAGA